>CAZTDD010000127.1:0-19528 GCA_964612675.1 uncultured bacterium | reverse complement strand
CGAGGCTCCCGCCGAGCCGATATGTTCCTCGGGAGGGCGAGGCTCTCGCCGAGCCGATATGTAAGTGCATGAAGCGGCTCAGCAGGATCTTCGCCCTCCCAGCGTCCTTTTACGAAGGTTTCACTGAATGACATTGGGCTTTCTACAAATTGATGAACATGAACAGTACCGTCAACGGACGGTGATCCGAAGTGCGGGTGAGGAATCTGCTCTTGATGAATGAGCAGATTCTATTCGTTGAGTTCTTTCAGCAACGAGATCGCCGTGTCGCTCCACAGAACCGGTGTTGTCGGCGCGTAGCGCGCGCTTGCAAACGTCCCTTCGTAGCCGATTTCATCGTAACCTCTCGGATGCGGGACGTACCCCATCGATCCGCCGGTAAGCCCAATCACAAGCGTTGGAGAGAGCAGGGAATGAACCTTGATGTCGCGACCGATCTCCACAAAGACCTCGGCGGGCAGCCCAACCAGGCCCATTGAACCGATACGAGAGACGATAACCTCCGAAGTATGATACTGGTCCTCGCTTTCCGCCAGCGCGATGATGCGGGACGGAGTCCGTTCGTTAAACCTGCGTTTCGAGGCTTCTTCCGGGTCGGCCTCCATCTGCCGTTTCGCCCACTCGTAGACATCCTCCGGGACTTTGCGGATCGGACACCGCACTTCCCTGGTCTCCGCTCCGAGAACGTCGACCGAGAAAGGCTCGGCGTTTCGATAGGCTATCTGAGCGGCCCGGGCGATTTTGCGGCCTATGCGCCGCGACTCCTCGTAGCTGCTGCGCTGATCGGGATTGTTTACATTAATATGATTCACATTCCCACAACAGGCATTCAAATAGAGCACGTTCCAATCATCTCCAACCGCCTCTCGAAGCGCCTCGGTCAGATGGTACGGATAATCCGCAGTCAGCTTCGTACCGCCGACACAGTCCGGATGGAGGCCGTAACTTACCAGCATTGTTTTCGCGTCATTGAACGCGAGCACATGCACCGTCGGATCGATCTCACCAATCGGCCGGACGATATCGGGGTTTGCCCGGCCCGGATTGGTCCGCACCGTGCCGTCCTTCATCAGATAGCGTCGGATGAACGCGACCGAATCCTCTTCCGCTTTTCCGTAAGTGACCCTGTTTTCGCTCACACGTTGTTTCAGCGCCTTCTCGACCGCTTCGGCAACCTCCCCGGGCAGTTTGTCCTTAATCTCGGAGACATCCGCGCCGGTGTGCGTATGCGTGGCATGAACGAAGACATGATCTTTGGGAATACCCGTCCGCCGCTCCACATCCTCTCGGATCTCATCGACAACGGGGGCTTTGATGCTAATCAGATCAATCGCCACGATAGCCAGGGTAGTATCGTTTTTCGATAGGACGAGCGCTTTAGCGAGGAGAGGGTCCTGGACAGCCGTCGCCTTCCTGCCGCTGAAATAGCCGGGCATCTCGACTCCCAGCGGCGGCGTGATATCCACCTGCCCGTAGCCGACGGTCAACACATCAGGCTCAGCGCCTGCTCCACCGACTCCACAAACGGATATGAAACAGAACGCGATGATCCCCGCCGGGAGAAAACGGGATGTGGTTGACAATCTTGTTGCTGTCTTTCGGAGTGATCTGTTCATGGTCTTAGCTCCGACCCCATTGATTCGTTATCTTGTGTCAAGAGTATAATTGATTTGTAGGAAATTCGTATACTCTACTTTCGCAGAACAGGAAGTGGAGATACCATCGATCTGTACCCCGGAAGAGTTGTTTGGAGAAGCCCATGTTTGACGATCCCATTGTGAACGAAATTCGCACAATTCGACAACGCATCGCGGCGGAGCACGACTACGATATTCACAAGTTGTTTGCGCACTGGCGCGAATCGGAGAAAGGACATCAAGAGCGCTTGATCCGTGGTGCTCGAAAGGCGGCACAACTGGATTCTCTCGGCCCCGAAACCGCAACTGATTCTTCAGAGTAATCAGACTCAGTCGCGCCCGAACGCAGTTGGGCGTGGCAATCATTCTATTCAAGCAACCGAGGCCGCCCGTGACGAATGATCCAAACGCCGGGCCGTAAGTTGTTGTTACTCCAGAAACAAGCCTGCGTCCACTTTGAAGTGTTCCGCCAGTCTTTTGATATGCGTCTTTGACAGCTGTCGCTCACCCCTAAGAATGGCGTTTCCGAGCTGCCGCTGCCCCAGGAGCCGACCCAGGTCGGAGCCATTCATGCCATTCTCTTCCAGCAGGAATTTGAGCATCTCAAGCGGAGTGATGTTTGACGTGTCGATAGGGTAGTGTTCATCCTCGTACTTTTCGATTTGATCGGTCAGCAGGTCAAAGTAATCCTCTTGGTCTGATGTCAGGTTCTCGCGGCCGGCCAGCCGATCGGCAACCGTAAGGGCGTTCTCATATCCGACCCTGTCTCGGATCGGCCGGACGGGATGCATGGCCATCAGCTGCGTATAGCTGCGAGGAATCGTTTCCAATGGGGATGTCTTGTCCAAAACTCCAGCAGAACCTTGCGCGAAATGATCTTCATCGTCTTGAGTATATTATGTACTCGGGACTGAGAATTGTCAATAGCAAGTGGCTCAGGGGGCCGTTGAACGATATGCGAATTGACGGCTCAGAACGAAGCGGTCTCAACAGTATATTTGACTCATGCCGCGGTGCTACGCCCCATCTCAAACGGTGTTTTATGTGTTCCGAAAGTCGTTTAAATATTTCAACTCACAAAGCTTACGCATGATATCTACGGACAAATGCGCCTCTTCTCGCAGGACTGTGCCATTTAGTCATAGGAGGGACCGACGTCAACCATTTCTTCTTATACGACAATTATTGTTCCCAGGAATCCTTGCATTTTCACTGGCCGTCAAAAGGCGAGCAGATGCGCTAAGAAATGGGCGGGTTCCTGGTGAATTTGACCTGACGCTGCGTCAGGATCATTGTGGTAACATTTATAGATCAGGCAATGGGAAGGAAGGGTTGACGTCAGCCAACGCATCATATAATCATTCCATGAATAGAATTCCGAGATAAAAGCATTACGGATTGGAGGATCCAAAATGATGAATCAGAAAACAAGGATGCAATCCGCGCTACCGATCTTTATGATATTGTGTTTGAGTGTGATCGGCACGGCTCAATCCTCTGATCAAGAAGGCCAGGGAATTGAAGTCTACAAGAAGAATCCCTTTTATTGGCGGTTTAATGGGGCTCCTACTTTGTTGTTGGGAGCTTCGAGCGATGACAACTTATTTCAAAGCACACAGGTGGAAGAAGAAATAAACCTCTTGCGCTCACTGGGAGGAAATTATTTGCGTTGCACCATGAGCAGCCGTGATGAGGGGAACGTATGGCCTTATAAGATAAATGAGGACGGCCAATACGATTTAAATAATTTCAATCCTCAATATTGGGAACGTTTTGAAAACTTCTTATCTCTGACCGTTTCAAAGCACATCGTGGTGCAAGTTGAATTGTGGGCTACCTACGATTATTATAAAGGCAATTGGGAGTCGAATCCCTACAATCCCGAAAATAATGTCAATTATAGTGTTGACTCATCAAAACTGCCCAGCGCACATCAATACAATGGCTGGGAAAAAGTGAATCCCTTTTTCCATTCAGTCCCCGCACTTAATAACAACCGCTTGTTGTTGGATATTCAGAAAAGATTTGTAGACAAAATAATCGAAATCAGTTTCCCATATCATCATGTGTTGTATTCGATAGACAATGAAACCAACGCTCCGCCTGAATGGGGAAAGTATTGGGCGAACTATCTGAAAGCTAAAGCGGAGCGCACCGGGAAAACATTGTATGTTACGGAGATGTGGGACAACTGGGATCCCACTGGAGGGAAGGTCCCCGGCATCAGAAAAATCCAGACATTAGATGATCATCCGCACCTTCATCGCTCCACAGCCTTGAACACCATTAATCATCCTGAACTCTACAACTTTATCGATATCTCCAACAACAACGGTCAGATCGACCAGGTGCATTACGAAACAGGATTGTGGGCGAGAAATCATGTAATTAGAAAGGATATGGTACGGCCGATCAATAACGTGAAAATCTACGGCGGACCGCCCGATCAGGATTGGTGCCGGGATAATATTGAAGGGAAGGAACGGTTTTGGCGAAATATATTTGCCGGGCATGCAGCCGTACGATTTCACCGGCCTCCCTCGGGAATCGGTATCAATCAGGAAGCGCAAAATCAGGTCAAAAGCGCGAGAATGCTGGAAAAGAAGGTCGATTTCTTTACGTTAGAGCCTTCCAACAGTCTTCTGGCCAATAGAGATGATAATGAAGCCTACTGCCTGGCGAATCAGAAAAAGGAATATTTGCTTTATTTCCCCACTCAGGGCGAAATTACCCTGAATGCGAGTCCAGGCAAGTATGAAAAGCAAATATTACATTTAGAAACAGCCACCTGGGGAACCTCCAAATCCGTTGAATTTCCTGGTTCCATAACACCGGATACCGATGATCCTTGTGTAATTCTATTGAGAAAAGAAGGAGTTTAGGAAATGATCCAGCAAATGATTTACTACTGCGCCGTCCTGGCTTTGGTGTTTGCCCATAGTTCAAGCGTGAAGGCTTCAGAATCGAAAAAGGAAATCCTCCCAACTGGTTTTACGAAACATTCTGAATCGCACAACCTGAAGCAATTTACCCGCGTGGTTGAAGACGAGGCCGTGTTTTTGCTTGATGAGGAAGGCGACCGGATGTTTGTCTGCAAGTCAAACGACAAATTCACCTCCAAAAATGTTCGAATTGATCCGCAACGCGGTTTAGTTCTTCAAGCAACCGTTACGGGTGATGGGGAACCTGGAAAGGATGTCCCTTCCGAACACCAGCAAAGCGCCGGGGTGAAGACTGGACAACACTTTAGCGGTGAGTTTTCGTTCTGGTCGTTTTCTCCGGATCCGCCAACACATCGTGTTCGCCTTGATATCTATGCCACGGTTCCCCGTCCGCTAGGCGCGAAACTGGCGGTATGGTCTTTTGCCGATGCTTGGTATTCCGGTGGTGGAAGCAAGATTAGTCTTGAAATGGATATGATCGAAGCGGGCGGCCGCCCGAAGGAATGGGTTGACGGTTCACGGGATGGACTGTTTCGATATCATCCCAACCTTCATAGTTGGTTCGGCGGTGGCTCCCCCTGGGGACACAAAAGCGTGTATCATATGGAAGCAAAGGAAATGGATTTTGGACCTGAAGACAAAGAACATAAACTCAGCTGGGAATGGTATAACGGTCCAACAAACAAACAGAAGATTTTACGATACTTAATCGATGATCGAGTCGTCTACGAGCGATCTGTAGCAGATCTTAAAGAAAAACATCCCAAACTAGATCGCGGGGGAAAGAAAGGCGTTGAATGCACCATTTCCGCCAAGGAGATTGCAGAATTCATGTGGGACAAACCGCAGAATTTGTACCTCTGGTATGGCGCAGATGGTGATTTTTTTCTCTCCGATACTCCTCAATACGGGGACGATTGGCCAAGCGAGATGGTGATCCGCCGTATTGATGTATATCGCTAAAATCTATGATCATAGTAAGCCCTAAGTTTTGCAAAAAGCGTGAATTTCTGTAAGCGGTACCCTAAGCGACTTTTTGCAGGGCGTCAAGAAAATGGAGAAGATCGTTTTTGACAGCTGGATTGGCACTGAGAGTGAGAGTCAGTTCGCCTTGGGGGCGAGTGAGGCGCCCGGCGCGCTGGAGAACGCGATGCCGGAGGGTACCGAGCGTTTCAAACCCCAAGCCGCTGGCCGTTTCGGACTTGGCCGGCGGGTTGGCCGCAGAGCCGGCATTTGGATTTCCCGAGAAAGGTTGTGCGTTCTCATCGCACACACGGTAAACATTGGGTTCCCTGCCGAGGGACCGCAGGGCAGCACACCGAGATCGGCCCGTTGTTTGGCCTCCGTAAACAGGCCCTCCTGCGAGCCGCGCCCGTTATGAAACTGAATAATAATATTTTATGCGACCATGGGGTATACTACGAACTCAAACTCGATGGTTGTCAACCGCAAGCGGCTCAGCGGGTCCGTTAAACGAAATCTGAATTGAAAAGGGTGCCATGCCAGAAGCGAGAGGCTGAGAACCGATTCCGTCTCATTTTGAGTAGAACTTCTCTTGGAACGGAAAGCCCATGTCATCCACCAACCCCTCAAGCACGGGCATGGACCCCCCCCCCAACTGAACAAAATCCCCTCCTCCTGCGTATATATCTAAGAAGCCCCCGGTGCCGATTGGCACGAGTGGTGTTATACTTTTGGGGACGCCCCAGAGCCCAGTCGGAGAGAGAAGCCCGTTTAGAGATACAGGAGGCTGTTCTTTGGCAAGATGAGACGGTTTTACGAACGCTTTGCCTACCATTTGGATCATTTCACCTGGGGACGGCGGGTGACCGGCCATGTCCGCTCCCATCCGCGCTTTTACGAGAACCTCGAAGCCCTTTTTACCGCCCTGCTGCTGGCGCTGATCATCAAACGCTACCTGTTTGAGGCCTACAAGATCCCGTCCGGCTCGATGCGGGATACGCTGGTCGAAAACGACCGGATCTTCGTCAGCAAGTTTGTCTACGATTTCGCCGACGTCGAGGTGGGCGATATCGTTGTGTTCCGAACGCCCGAACATATCTATGACCCGGATAAGCCTTACTACATCAAGCGCGTCGTCGGCCTCCCCGGCGATCTGATCGAGATTCGCGGCCAAATGCTCTACCGGAACGGCGAACCGCTGCATGATCCCGATTTCTTTGAGCAAAATATCTACTATTCCCGCCTGAAATCCAGCCCCCCGTTCCGGTCGAAACGTGTTCCGGTGGGGGAGGTGTTTGTCTTTGGCGATAACAGCGAAGACTCCTACGACAGCCGCTATTGGGGAGGCGTGCCCGTCGAGAACATCATGGGGAAGGCGGTCTTCCGATACTGGCCTCCCGACCGAATCGGGGGCATCGAAGGTGTACCCGTACGGGATGCCAAGGATGGCATCCGGGCGCTCGCTGGGGACCACATGAACCGTTCGGGAGATGTACACGCGGCGGGCGGGGATCAATGACCCGGACACTCGCAGTCGATATCGGCAACACCCGCGTCAAAGTCGGTCTCTTCTCCGGTGAAGAGATCGAAGAGACGACCGATTTTCCCTCCGACGAAGAAGTCCCCGAAGAGATTGACGTCTTCCTAAGACGCATTCCTCGCCCGAACCGCTGTATTATCTCATCTGTAGTCCCCGGATTAACTGACATCGTGTCGCAGAGCATCCGCAGCAAGATCGGGGTCCAAGCGGTGCGGGCACGGTCCTTTGTCCGCGACTTGATCCGGCTGGACGTCGAACAGCCCGACCAGGTTGGTACCGACCGGATCATCAACAGCCTGGCGGCACTCCATTACTATGGCCCCCCTGCGATTGTGATCAGCCTGGGAACCGCGACAACGTTTGAAATCCTGGCGCCGGACGGGGGCTATATTGGGGGCTGTATTATTCCCGGTGTCGGCGTCTCCAAAGATGCGTTGGCTCAACGTGCCGCGCTTCTTCCTCACTATCGCTGGCAGCGGACCGACCGGCTGATTGGTAAAACCACGCTGGAACATCTGGAAATCGGATTGTACCGGGGAACCAAGGCGCTGGTTCAGGGCTTGATCCAGGCCTATCGACAAGAGATCGGCGAAAACGCCACCACGATCGGTACCGGCGGCTACAGTGGTGAACTCGCCGAGGACGGGGTGTTTGACGCACACGAGCCCTGGCTGTCGCTGCGCGGATTGAATGTTGCGTTGAAGAGAGTTGATGAATGACATCAGCCAGACCATGACACGCATGTAAGTTGCTGAAAACAACTTGTCCGTCGAGAGCCAAACACTGTACAATATAAGCCAAGTTCAGTATTAGCATTCAAGATCTATATGTTTATCGAGCCTCATTTTGCTTTGAGAATCCCTGGTTATTGAGGCAACACGCTTTGGAGGATGGATCGAATGCCGACTGCCAAAGAGAAAATGAAAGAAGTGATCGAGTCGCAACCGGATGATGCGACCTACGAGCAAATCCTACGCGAGTTGTCTTTTCAGTGTATGGTCGAGCGAGGGCTTGACGATTCGCGGAAAGGGCGTGTGATATCCAATGAGGATATGCAGCATCGAATCCGCTCATGGCAGACATAAGATGGACTGCTGAGGCCCAAATCTGGCTAGAAGAAATCTTCAACTATATTGCCCAAGACAACCCCCGCGCCGCGGCATCGGTTCTGGAAGGGATCTATCAGAAAGCACAGATCCTAAGAGAACATCCGCGTCTTGGTTACCTTTACGGCAACGAACGAGATGGCGAGATCCGCATCTTGCTGTACGGACATTATCGGATAGCCTATCTGCTCAAAACAGATGGCCCCGTTGACATTTTGGGTGTGTTCCACGGATCTTTGGATATAGATCGTTACCTTCTGTGAGAATGACGAACCGCACTTTCGCTTCCTTTGTCTGATCCGGCAACTCTTCTCTAGTTACACCTTCTCCGGCACAACCCACGGTTCGCGGTATTCACGCTTCACCAGGTCGTTCGCCTCTTCGTTATTCGTGACGACATCCTCTTCGCCGTCCCAGATCAGTTTTTCGCCGCCGACACGATACGAGATGTTGCCTAGATGGCAGAGATTCGTTGAGAGGTGGCCTTCCTCAATATCTGCATTCGGCTTCTTCCGGGTGCGCATACATTCGATGAAATTCTCGATATGCGCCCGAGTCGGCTCGTCGCCGGGCTGATCAATCGTTTTTTCGCCGTCATAGATGTGATACCCGCCGCCGTGGCGTCCCAGGATCATCATGCCGTCCGTCCCGTACACCTCGATCCTCGTCGAATTATGCGGCCAGTCCGGAGTGACCTCACGGCTCTTTCGAATCTCCTGCGCAGTTTTGTCTATATAGGGAGTCCACATCGTGCATTCAAAAGACATGGTGAGCCCGTCAAAATCATACGTTGCGATTTGTGTATCCGGACAGTCGCGCCCGTCTTTCAGCACATGCAAGCCGCCCGTGGACGCTGCCGATGTCGGATATTTCCGGCCGATTGCCCAGCGCGCAAAATCCATCTGATGAATACCGTCATTGATGATGTCGCCGCCCGAATATTCCCAGAACCAGTTCCATCGTCCGCCCTGAAAATGATTCGAATTGAACGGTCTCATCGCTGCGGGGCCGAGCCAGAAGTCGTAATTGACTCCTTCCGGAACAGGTTCGTTCATAACCTGTCTCAACCGCCCTTTGGTTAGCATGTTATAAACCCGCACGAAATGAAAATCGCCGATCTTCCCGGACCGAAGCAGTCCAATCGCTTCTTTGGCGTATTCGCCGCTCCGTGTTTGTGTCCCCAGCTGAACCACACGCTTATACTTCCTCGCCGCTTCGACCATCTTGCGTCCTTCCCAGATACTGTGGCTGGCCGGTTTCTCCACGTACACATCTTTCTCCGCCTGACACGCCCAGATCGTACCGAGGCAGTGCCAATGGTCCGGCGTCGCATTGATCATCGCATCGAGGTTGTTGTCATCCAGCATCTTCCTCGGATCGTCGATCAACTTGGGTCGTTTACCCTGAATGGCTTCCACTTTCTCTGCACGCTCCGGCAGCTTGCGTGTGTCGGCGTCGCAGAGGTAAATCACTTCGACATCATCCCGCTCCGCGAAACGTGTCATGAGAAAACTTCCGCGCCCGCCGAGTCCCATAATGCCGACTCGAATACGGTCATTCGCTCCTAGCGCTTTCAACGATGTTGAAACGAGTGTTGCTGTGGCTCCGGCCTGAACGGAATTTTTTAGGAAATCGCGGCGATTGAACTCTTTCATGGTTTCCTCCGTCTTCGTTGTTATCCTCGATTCTAGCAGAGAACGATCAATTCTGCTGGAGATTTCGAAACAGCCGTTGTCCGCTGAACGCGCACAGCAAAATTAACGCCGTACACCCGAGCAGCGTTGCCGGTGGATGCGAATCCCATGTACGTGCCCACCAGGGGTCGAGTTTGCCTGCAGCAAGAGCGCCCAGAATCTCTGTGAAATGGTGGAATCCGACATACACATTCTGCTCGATCAGTACACCGATCTGCTGTACCAACACTCCCACACCGAGCGCACACGCCGCAAGCCACCATCGCCATGGGCTCATATTTCCCGATAACCACGGTCCAATAGTAGCCAGTAGCAGCGGAGTAAATAAAAGCGTGTATCTTGGCCCCCAGCATCGTCCGCCAAACCAATGATGGTATTTCCCGTACCAAATCAGATACAAGAGCGAAAGAGCCACGAGCGCAACGGTTTTGTCTTTTTGTGTTCGCCAACAGTACGGTATTGCTGCAAAGATCAGCAACAGGGGAGGAGAGTAGATGAACATCGACTTGTCCAGCGACCAGAGGAAACCGGGGATCGAAACCAGAAGGCTCTCGGTAAAAAACGCGTTCGGAATTCTGTGTTCGAACGGGCTCCCGAATCGGACGTAGTTGTTGAGCCCCAAGAGCGTACAACCGACGGCACAATACATCAGCCACACACCAATACTTTCCTTCGAAAAGAATTGTTTCCGATTCGCATAAATCATCCATGTCAACAGGATGGGGATCGTCAGAATCCCGTCCATACGAACCTGAATCAATAGAAGCATTGTGATGCCGGAAAAGTGAATCCGTTTCGGCTTTTCCGTCGATTTGAATAGAAACGCGACTGAGCTTGTCAACAACAGCGCCGCCAGCGGGTTTCGGAAAAGATCCTGGCTGTAGACCCAAAACATGCTGCCGAGCCCCGCTGCCAGAGCCGCCCACAGCGCACCTTTCTTGTCTGCGCCGAGTGATCGGGCGAGGTGCTGGGTTGCGACAACGAGAAGCGCGCCGATAACCGCGCTGCTGAATGTCATACTAATCAAGCACCATTTCTCTCGGCCCCCGAACATCGCGCTTGCTGTGAGCCCAAGCCAGTAGAACGGAACGAGCAGAATCGATTGTCCCCAAGGGTATCGGGAGACCGGTTTGCCGCGCGCGTTGTCGAGCGTCAGGAAACCGCTTTCCGGCAGTTCCAGCGAGCCATGCAGCGCGAGACTTTCCGCTGTCTGAAAAGACAGAACCCCATCCGCCGTGTACAGATGGCCTGAAAAGGTGAGACAGTAAAGGCCTAGAAAAAACAGAAACAGCCAGATGGATTCGTTTTCAGATGAGAGTATGGACATTTGATGATCCACGTTCATTCGGTGCCCGCAGTATCGTCCGAGGTGCGCTTCGAGGCATGGAGGAATACGGCTGGACGGTTCGTGCTCCCCGCCTGGATCCGAGTTCGGACATCGCCGCTCTTCGGACGGATTTGATCGAATTCTCTCCGGATCTTCTCTTCTTTGTCAATCAACCGTCCTCTTTGTACCTGTCGCAGATAGGTTTTTCGAGTGAGGAAATCGCCGGTTTGGATGTCCAGCGTTTGGTTTGGATTCTTGACGACCCGTTCATTTTGGGAGACGACACTTTCGATTCGCGCGATGTGATTCTTGTTGCGGATCCGGCGTTTGCCCCGAATGTCCGAAAACGGGGCGGCAATCGCATTCTATTCCTGCCTGTAGCGGCCGATATCGAGCAGCCTGGCACAGACCGTCCGGAATTTGCCGCACCTGTGGCGTATGTTGGATCTGTCAAAAACATGGAAACCTGGCGGCGGCAGGTACCTCCGGACCTGTGTCAATATCTTGATCGGATTGTAGACAGGAAAACCCGTGAACCGTCCGTCCCCGTCGAACGAATCATGGAGGAAATACCTTTCGCACCGAACCGTCGGGTCGAGTTGACCGGGCAGTTGGCCTATTACCTCTATGTGACCGCGAACAACCGGTATCGGATCGAAATGCTGGAGAAACTGTACCCAATTGGATTGCAGCTGTTTGGAGGGGCCGACTGGCCGGGGTTCTTAACGGATTCTCGACTGCGTTATCGGTACCGAGGTACTCTCGATCCCAAAACCGAGACACCGGATCTTTATCGTTCCGCGTCTATCTCCATCAATTTGCGGAGCCTTCAAGGATTTACCGCGCCAACGCAACGCGATTTCAACGTCCCCGCAGCGGGAGGTTTTCTATTATCCAGCACCTTCAATCTGCCGCCTAGCAACGAGACTCAGACATATTGGGAAGGTATCCGAAGTAGCACATTTACAAGTACTGACGAGCTGGTTGATCAGGTCTGCCATCTTATGTCTGATCCCTCTCAACGGCGAGAATGGACGGAACAGACCAAAGAAGTCATCTCGGAACAGCATCGGTACGTGCACCGGGTCGAGCGGATTGCGTGGTTTCTTAATGTCCCTCTTGGGGGAGAAGACCGACCCCATTCCTCCCCCGAAGATCGGGGGAGGTTAGGAGGGGGTTGATTGTTCTGATCTGTGGCTTCAGATGAGGGATTACGTCCCTATATCGTAGCTGGACAGGTATTCTTTCTGCTGTTTGGTCAGCTTGTCGCACTTGATCCCCATGGCCTTCAGCTTGAGACGTGCTATTTCTTTGTCGATTTTCTCAGGCACCGGGTACACCGTCGGCTCCAGCTTGTCCGCATTATTCAGCATATACTCCGCGCAAAGCGCCTGATTCGCAAAGGACATGTCCATAACGCTCGCGGGGTGACCTTCAGCGGAAGCCAGATTGACCAAGCGGCCGTCCGCCAAAACGAAGATCGATTTGCCGCTATTCAGCACAAACTCCTCGACCATCGGTCGCAACTGACGTCGCTTCTTCGCTATTCTCGCAAGACCTTCCAACTCGAGTTCGACGTTGAAGTGACCGCTGTTGCAGATAATGGCGCCGTCCTTCATCTTCTCGAAATGTTCCGGCCGAATAACTGCGATATCGCCGGTAACGGTTACAAAGAAATCGCCGACACGTGCCGCCTGTGCGATCGGCATCACATCGTATCCGTCCATCGCTGCCTGTAGCGCCCTAACTGGATCGACCTCGGTAACAATCACTCGTGCGCCCATACCCTCCGCACGGGCGGCGGTGCCACGTCCGCAGTAGCCATATCCGCACACAACGAATACCGATCCCGCGATCAAGCGATTTGTCGCCCGAAGAATCCCGTCGATTGTGGATTGTCCTGTTCCGTATCGGTTGTCGAAAAGATGTTTGGTCATTGCATCGTTCACAGCCACGATCGGATACGCCAGAACACCGTTATTGGCCATGGCTTTCAGCCGGATGACGCCGGTCGTTGTCTCTTCCATGCCGCCGACGATGTTTTCCAAGAGGTTCTTCCGTTGACTATGGATCACATTGACCAGGTCGGCGCCGTCATCCATCGTGATCGACGGTTCGCCGTCCAATGCCGCATCAATATGTTGATAGTAGGTTTTGTTGTTCTCGCCCTTGATTGCGTACGTCGAAATTCCATAATCGACAACGAGCGAAGCTGTGACATCGTCTTGTGTCGAAAGCGGATTCGAGGCACAGAGTATTACATCGGCGCCGCCGGCTTTCAGTGTTCTCATCAGGTTCGCAGTTTCTGTTGTGACATGTAGGCAGGCGGACATACGAACGCCTTTCAGGGGCTTCTGTTTGGTAAACCGCTCTCGAATCTGGCGGAGGACGGGCATCTCTCGCTCCGCCCATTCGATTCGTATCTTACCGGCCTCGGCCAGTTTGAGGTCTTTCACATCATGTGCGGGGTGTTTCTTAGCCATTCGATATGCTCCTTGCAATAGAGATTGGTTTTGTGCTTATGAAAAATCGATTTCGGACGAGTCGCCCACGTTCAAGTGACTCATACGCCCGCGGACGACGGCATGAGCGCCGATAATGGACTCCTCGAGGGATGCATTCTGGACGTTGGCCTCTTGATTGACGATAGTGTCACGCAAAATCGAACGCTCGATCACTGAATTCTCCGCGACAGAAACAAACGGTCCAATGATGGACGTATCAATAACGGCCGAATCCGCTACATACACCGGATCGATGAGGATGCTTCCCTCTATCGATCGGTGATATCCCTTGGAAATCAACAGCTGCCGGTTGGTGTCGAGAAGAGTCTCAGGCTTACCGCAGTCCAGCCACCCCTCCACGGGAAGCGGACGCATATCCACGCCCTGGTCGAGCAATAGCTGAAGAGCATCCGTGAG
This sequence comes from uncultured bacterium, assembly GCA_964612675.1. GTDB lineage: Bacteria > Hinthialibacterota > Hinthialibacteria > Hinthialibacterales > JAKPRU01 > CAZTDD01. Next base: position 5,398 of record CAZTDD010000127.1, on the reverse strand, counting down.
CTGAATCTCACCCTTCGTTGTACGGTTCTCGCTCACGATTCTCTCCAGGCATTCCAACAAGGGGGCCAGATCCGGAAGAAAGTAGATACCGACAATCGCGAGGTTGGAGGAAGGCCGATCCGGTTTTTCCACAAGACGAACGACACGACCGTTCTTCACCTCTGCGATTCCAAACCGGCGTGGATCTTCGACCGGTTTGACCCCGAGCAAGGCGTGCTGGGCCTCCATGATCGGGCGCATATCCGCCCGAAACACCGTGTCGCCGAGAATGATCAAGGTTGGACCCGAACCGGCTTCCTTGGCTGCCAAGTAAATGGCGTGGCCGAGACCGAGAAGCTCTTTCTGTTCCACAAAGGTCGTCTTGTACGAATAACTAGTGTTGACATACTCCTGGATCATGTCGCCGCGATAACCGACGACCATTACCAATTCGTCGATCCCCAGAGGTTTCAGTTCATCCAGGATATGCCCCACAATCGGTTTGCCCGCTACTTGGAGGAGTACCTTCGGGATTGTATGTGTGTGCGGACGAAGACGTGTGCCTTGTCCGGCAACGGGAATGATTGCTTTCATCGGATTTCTGTTCGCAGCGTACTTAGAGTCGTCGCTGACTCAAGGATTCAGAAGATTTGTGTCGCACAAAAAGTGCAATACGAGCTTGTTACGATAAACACTCAAAATACCATGACCTATCTCTGTTCTCAAGCGAGCTCCAAAGCGTTCTGGAGAATCTGCACCGGTTTGAAAGAAGAAACGGTCCAATAAATACTTTCTCGCGTGTATCTGCACGATTATTCTTCATAAACCGCTCTGGATTTTCCAGGTGCAAATCTCGTTAAGACGTTCGGGCAACTGTACGATTCAGACACACTGGTGGTATGCTGGTCAACTCCGATATCACGATGAAACACGAGTGACTGAATGATTGTTATTCCGGATCTACCCCTTCTTCTTGAACATGCCGGCGAGCGACCGGAAAGCTGTTTTTATCGCGCTCTCGAAGCATATCGACGATCTGTCGAGGAATGGCGAAGTGCGTTTCAAAATCCCACGGCGGACTTTCAACGCTTTCTGGAACAGACTTTTGGCCCAGACTCGGAAACCCTCCAGAGGCCCATTTCCATTTATCTACGGCTATTGGATGAAATAGAAAAGAATCTGGGACCGCATGCACGCCTGTGGTTGATCGGTTGTTTATGTGAAACCGGTTCGAACGGGTCCGGATCGGCTTTGAATGCTTCTGAACTCGCTGTGGCGGTTACTCCGCCTTCGGAGCGGATTGTCAGAGGAGTTCACGTTGACCGGGAGGATGCGGAGTTTGGTGTCTCCCTGCAGAATGAACAGGTCAACCACAGCGAGCAACGGATACTGAGAGATGTGGTCGGATCGGCATTTACGTGTGTCTTGCAGCACTCTGACGGTTGCAACCCCTCGGGTGCGCATCTTTTCTTTGGAAATGATATGCAGGACGGAATGCCCGAGGATATACGTGAAGGATTGGCCGTCCTTTCCGTCCTGGCGGCCGTTGCCGTCCACGGATTGTGCCTGGAGCGGGACTCGGTTATCGAATGCACAAAGCAGGCGATCGGTACCGATGAGAATTCAGACCTTGATGACTTGGTTTCCCGTGCCGGTTTCATTCATCCCCCTGTTCGAACCGAGGATGCCGAAGAACTCTGGGAACATCGAACGATATCCGATCTTCGTACCGCCGAACGAGACGCGGTAAACGCAAAGGACTGGTCGCGACTTGAGACTCTCGCGCTTCGACAACAACAGATGTTTCTGCGTTCTTTGAGCTTTGCGATGCGGTGCCCGGCGAAGTCCGAAACGAGTGAGACAATTCTGATTACCGGCGGCGCGGGATTCATCGGTTCGAATCTCGCTCGACGGCTGCTACACGATGGTTACCGGGTGGTCGTTCTGGACAACTTCAACAATTACTACGATCCGTTTCTAAAGTTCGAAAGCGTATCGAATCTGTTCGAATATCCTGAGTTTGAACTGCTCGAAGGAGATTTTCGGGATCTCGATTTACTAGATCGAGTTTTTAGTTCCCGCAGTATCGACAAAATTGTCCACATTGGCGCGCGTGCCGGCGTTCGTCCGTCGATCGACGATCCCCAGCTGTATGTCAGTACAAATGTTCTCGGCACACAGAACCTGCTGGAGATGGCGCGCCGGTATAATGTCAAGCACTTTCTCTATGCTTCCAGTTCATCCGTCTACGGTGGAAGCGACCGGATTCCTTTCTCCGAGTCGCAACCCGTCGATGAGCCCATCTCGCCATATGCGGCCACGAAGAAGGCGAATGAGGTTCAAGCGGCTTGCTATCACCGCCTTCACGGGTTTCCGGTCACCGCTCTGCGTTTCTTCACTGTATATGGTCCGGGGGGGCGTCCCGATATGGCGATTCGGAAATTCATCGAGAAGATGGATCGGGGAGAACCTATACCGTTATACGGAGACGGAACCTTCGAAAGAGATTACACCTACATTGATGACATCGTCGAAGGCATCGTTGCGGTTGTGCGGCTACCCGTCGAAAAAAGGGATTGGTGTGAGGTCATCAATCTCGGCGAATCCGATACGACCACGGTGCGAGAGATCATTCTTCTCATCGCAAAATCTCTCGACCTCATCCAATTAGATGCCGATCCAAAAGTACTATCTCCGGATGAATCGAAGCGGTATATAGAGGGTCTGGCATCCGACGGATTGATAGAAAGACTCCCGGAACAGCCCGGGGATGTTCCCAGAACGTTTGCAGATATAGCGAAGGCACGAGAGCTGCTCGGTTATGATCCCCAAACGGATATCCGGGAGGGAATCGAGCGCACTGTCCATTGGCATCGAACCCGGGATCACAGTTGTGAGCAAAAATGGGGCGAGGTTCTTCGCTCGTATGCTAAATTTAACCATCGCTCAGGGTTGGACAGCCTCGGTCGGCCACGCGATCCGCTGTATACCGAAAAAGACCTCGAACAGGCGCTCCAACTGCGCAATCGGATCGAAAGGCTCATCTGTATCGATCCCGAGCACAAAAAGATGGGACTGTGGGTTCTGGCCGGTTGTCACGGCGCAATCCGCCAGATCGCCTCGTACCTCCGTAGTGGCGAACCTCAGAGACCGTGGGGAATGACGGGTCTCATGGTCCATCGCAAACGGCTGGATATTTTGAAACAGATTCACGCTGCTGCAGGGCGGTCTCTCACGCCGGAGGAGCAGCGGCGAATTCTCGCTTGGGCGAACGAAATCAACCATACATGTGGTCCGCGCGAGACCGCACTCGTCGTGGCCGCCGCCGGGCTTGGCAGACGGATCGCCGAGCATGTGGGTGGACTGGGACAGAAACACCGTCTCTTCCTGGGAGACGAGATGCTGCTCCTGAGTTTGAGGAATGCCCTACCGTTTACGAAGAGGATTGTGGTCGTTGCCAGCGCGGAGAACCGCGACGACATTGCCGAGACACTGGCGCGCAGCGAGATCACCGAGCAAAACGGTTTCCACGTCGATATTGTGATTCAGGAGAATAGGTTTGGAGATGGAGACGCGCATCTGACTGCAGCCCAGGCGTTGAGTGACTTCGAGGGAGTCATTCTGTTTGTTTTTGCCGATGCGCCAACCAAATCGCCTGAAACCATTGGCAAAATGTTGACGATCAAACAGGCGCTTGGGCATCTTGTTCCGCTTGTCCTCCCTTGTCTCGTCGTCGACGAACCCTATGCGCCTGTGGTGACTTCCAATCGCTGGCCGGATCGGGGGACTGTGCTCTGGAACTGGCAAAAGGCGGATGAAGCCTTGTTCGATCAGGCCCACGAAGCCCGTAATCAGCCCGGAGCGACGAATGTCGGCCTCTTCTGTGCCGAGTCTTCTGTCTTCGATTACCTCAGCCGCTACAAACATGAGTTGTTCGAAAAATCAGACGCGTACAGGAATTGGCAAAAACAGTCGGCGCAGTCCAAGACGGTCAAGGATGGAGTTCAAGGTCCTCATAATCCTGAATTTGGGTTTGCTGATCTGATCAAAATTCTAGCATCGAGCGGCTTCTACGTGGCTGCACCTACGTTGGCTTTATCAACCGACCGACTCAATGTTAACGACTTTGAGACAGCCGACATGGTTCGCGATCTGCTCCGTCGGCAGCGCCCTTGTGTGCGCGTCGAGATTGAAAAGGACTCAGCGAATCGCATAGTGACGGTGGGATTTGTCGATATGGATGAGAACGGAAACACCGTTCTGACGCAGGGAGTGCCCTATCAACGCAACTATACCCGCTTATCCTTCGAAGACGATTTATCGACACCGGAAGTGCGGGAAACTGTCCGTAAACATGTTGTATCTCTTGTCGAGCGAATCGAGACGGAACTTGGATTGCGCGTTATCTGGAACGGTGAGGTTTAGCCGTTCGGGTCATTCTCAAGCAGAGACGTCATCTGTTCCACGTCCTCCGGAGTGCCGATATCCCCCCACAAGCCTTTCAGCGGGAATCCTCTGACTTCGAGCCCGTCCTCTAGCATGTTCTGGAATGCCTCCGGCAGCTCATATTCTCCCCGTGGGGAAAGAGTCAAATTTGCCGTATAGTCGAAGATCAGCGGATCGAAGACGAAAATCCCGGCATTGTTCCACTGTGTGGTGGATGTCCCTTTTTCCGGTTTCTCAATGATCTTGGTGATTTTGTAATCCTCGTCGACATAGACCGCTGCACCGCGATAGGGGTCTTCCACCTCGACCAGGGAGATGAGGGCCGCACACGGTTGTCTGCGATAGTCCTCGATTAGTCTCGGGTAGTTCTCGATTGAGGTGATGATGTCGCCGAACGACATAAAGAATGTCTCATTTCCCACAACATCGCGCGTCAAATGGAGGGCGCTTCCGGTCCCGTCGATCTTTTCCTGTCGAACATATGCCATTTCCATGTCGAACTTCCGGCCGTCGCCAAAATGATCTTCTATCAAGTTCGCGTAATATCCCGTCACCACAACAAACTCGCGAATCCCGCTGTCGCGGATCGAGAAGATGATCCGTTCGAGAATTCTCTGCTTCCCGAGTTCAACCATCGGTTTCGGTTGATCATCGGTGAGATGACGCATCCGCGTTCCTTTTCCTGCAGCAAGAATGACCGCTTTCACGAGATGATATGCCTCCTTACTGGTCTACAATCTCCAAAAGTAATTCTCCCGTCTATACGCACTCCCAAGCCCCGCCCGATCTTCGAGGGAGGCAAGGGAAAGACGCTGGATCACATCCGATCATGTCCAGTCTGCGCTCATTTTCTGTTGTCTCTCCCAAGCCTGACGCTGTTGCAAAAAGTCTGGGATACGGATTTCAACCCCCTCCTACACGGCTCTCATGTTTGCCTTCGGCAAGCCATGAGATTCCTCCCCCGATCTTCGGG
>CAZTDD010000126.1:0-19973 GCA_964612675.1 uncultured bacterium | reverse complement strand
CCAGATGCCCCCCCCCTCCGACTCCCCCCGTGAACGGGGGGAGAGATTTGGAAATATTGGCAGGAGGAGTCAGTTTTGCAACGTTAGGGTATACTATCAATTGTATCGATTGCCGATTTCCTCGCACATTCGAACAACCTCAAGAATCGTATGATCCGTTGTATTTGCTTCTATATCCGCAAATACGATATCGCAGGGTCCGCACTCCGCCGCAATTCGCTCCAGATCCTTTCGAATTTCATCAAACGATTTCTTCAACAGATCCGTAGGTTTATACATAATCGCTCGACGCGCGTTCGGAAACACTTCGCGGACCTTTTCGAGATTGGAATCCAGTCCCATGTCGATGTATCCAACGTTCGGAATTGACGAATACGCTTCAATATAAGGATCGACGGTCCAAGCACAATTGTGCACACCGATCAGTCCGAACAGTTCTGCAAATCGTCGATCACAAGGGAGAAGAAACTCCTCATATTGCGAAGGCGAAATCATGTTGACACAACAATTACTGACGGTGAAATGTTCGATTATTACACCCGTTGTTCGCTGATATTCGTACAACAACCGTGCACCATCCATCATTGTCTGTGTAACACAATGAAAAAGATGTCTGACTCGGCTGGGCGAATCATATAGATCAGTGAAAATCGATTCGCCCCGAAGACGGTAGGCATTGTTCAACACACCTTGCCAGTTGATGAACCCCCTAATTTGCCCCTCTTCGGCAGCAATCCACTCCATTTGCTGCATTAACGAACGGAAAAAGGGATTTTCCTCGAGATCGGGGGGTTCCAACTCTTCCATTTCTGCATCGTTTAGGAATTCGTGCCAACTCACAGGCCAATTGTCGAATCTGTATATCGTTGGGACACCATAAATGCTGGCGACGACGGACACTCCAAATACTCCAGTAAGGAGGTCGAGCGCCCCCTCATCATTATTTCCTCGTCCGATTGGCAACGATCCGAATCGTCGTTCCAGTTCCTTCCGCATAGAAAGAAGGGACTGTTTTCTGTACGCCGGGTCGATGTGCCATTGTTCTCCGAAATCGATACCGAGGGATTCGTTAAACCATCTTGGTGTGAAACCAATCTCGGGTCGTAAATACGGTTCATCGCCGCGCGCCGGCCGTCGTGTTGCAGGCGCTCCGGGCGCTATGTAGCTGACAAGTTGTTTTTCATTCATGTGATACCATATTTCCTCGTGAGTGCGGCATTGATTTTCGGATGATCCTTATAAAGCGGAAACATACCGACAATAATTGCGTCGTTTGATTTGATATTATTGAATGCAAATTCGAAGGCGTCGTCAACCTGAGAATCGTTTTCACAGCGTCTCCCTGCAGCAAGGATCTTGAACCCAAGACAGGTGCGCCGTGCGTTGCGAATAGTCGAACACATTCGTTCCGGGTCGTCAATCAGATAGGTTTCACCTAACGGAACATTTCCAAGTTCCACCTTGAGTTCGCTCTTTGTGCGTGTGACTCGGTAAAAACAAGTCATATAAAAATCAAGGTCCCAGTTTTCTTCCTCTGCAAATTCAACTACTTTCGGGTTATGTGTCGATAGCCCGACTTGTATGCCGGTATCCCGGACGCGTTTCAGAAATGTGTTTACCTTCTCCATCTGTTTTTCACGAAAACGGCTGTCTGTAACACCTCCGTGGTGAACAACTCCGATAGGATCGTGGTCTCGAATCAGGTTATGAAGCGCCTTCGTGTCGTTTAATAAATCCCCGCTCGCAAGACAAATCCACTGAATGTGGTGTCCCTGTTCTCGAAAACGTCGAAGGCCGCGATCGATTTTGTCGCTGTACGAGGACTGAAATGTCGTAATCCCCATGCGGACGCAATGTCGCAGAAAAAGGACGATCTGATCGACTGTGAAGTAATCGGACATGATCCGGCTCATCAGGCGATTCAAGTGCGAATAGCCGCAAATCGGATTCGAGCCCACGATCAACCGTGAAACGCGATGAGGACCGAGCGGGATCGAAGGAAGCGGTTCGCTCGTGTCTGCGGCGTCTAAAGAGGTTGTCAAAAATCCGGTAGAGCCCAGAGCGGCGGAAAGTATCGATCCATGTTTCAAGAAACTGCGACGATTTTCCGCATCGGCTTTGAAAGACCCGAGTTCTTTTTTTGTAGGCATCGTTTGTCCTCTTTCGTTATTCGATTCGGTCTTTCTCTGCGTCCCTATCGCAAGTCCTATTCGTCAGAACATTTCGGGCATATTCGCATCGAGTGACCGCCATTTGCCGCCAGAGACGCCGTGATCCGCGTCTTTGAGGTCACCGGACGCCTGTCAACTCGCACTTGGGTCCGAGTCGCAACGTCCTCTCCTCCGTCGGAGTAAATATCTACAACGTACTCTCTTTCCGGATCGAGAAAACTTAGCTCAACGAGAATTTCTCGGGGATTTTCGTCGGTCAAACTTGCGACATACCATTGCTCCCCGCTTCGCCGCCCCACAGTAATAGAATCGCCGATTCTGCCGTGGAGTACTTTCGTCTCATCCCAGACCGTTGGAAGGTCGTGCCAAAACTCGATCTCCGGCTCGCCCTGATATTCGGAAGGCCTGTCGTACCAAAAAAGAAACTGCAGCGGACTATAGAATACAACCGACGTGGCCAGCTGATGCGCATGAGTGTTCTTGATTCGATCACTGTAGTAGCACATCGTGCAATCCGCCGCACCGGAAACCAACCTCGTAAACGGCAAAGTGACATTGTGCTCCGAGACCGGCATGTGCTCATTCCCCCGGACGCCTTCCTGGGTCATCAGATTCGGATAGGTCCGACTGAAACCGGTCGGTCTGTACGAATCGTGAATATCCACCATGAGATGATGCCGGGCCGCTTGTCGCACCGCATCGTGAAGCCACCGAGTCGCCTCCTGGCTTCCCACCTTCACAAAACCCATTTTTATCCCCTTCACTCCCCACTCTTCATACAAAGGAAGAATCTCGTCCAGTTGTTTCATTAGCGCGTTCCGATTTACATAGAGGATGACCCCGATACCACGTTCTTTTGCATACTCGATAACAGATTGTATATCAAGATCCTCCTTGGGCGTGCGCGCATCCGAGGTTTCTTCCCATTCCGCGTCATACCAGCCGGCATCGAATTCAATGTAATCGATCTTGTGTTCGGCCGCAAAATCCGTGTATTTCTTTCCGTATTCCGTCGTGAGTGCAGTAACGCGAATAACCGTGCCGGGTTTGATCCAATTGGTGTCATCAATCGCACACGGCGGATTCAAATTCAGGATCAGATAATTCTGCTCGATCAAATCCCCTGGGCGTTTGCCGATCAGTAAAACCCGCCATGGCGTCTCGAACGGCATCCGAACTTCCGCGGAGCTCCCGAGATGGATGTGAACTGAATCTGTGTTCTCTCCCGCAGGAGATAACCACGCACGCGGATAATTCTCTAAATGCGCTTCCATTACCGATACAAAAGGACCTCTTTCAAGATCGACCGTTAACGGCATTTCGCATTTCGGCTTAATCGCCCTTATGGGAACCCGATGAATTACTCCCTCCGTGCCGTGTTCTTCGTACCCTTCGTCACCCTCGGAGAAAGAAAATTCGGTATGTTCAGATGAAATAGTGCAGGCTTTCATGCCGGCCTGTTCGGGCAGGACATATCGAAAGGCTACTCCTTCGTTATACGCTCGAAATTGAACAAAAAAACGCCGCTGCTTTCCCCTCTTTTGATCCATTTCAACCATCATTTCATTCCCGGTATCGGGAATGATCTGACGTTCTCCATAAACCGGTGAATATTCACGATCCCATTTCGTCCGAGAGACATCCACAATCTGTAACCCCGAGTCCAAATCTCCTCCCCCTTCAAGCGCAAGACCAAGTCTCGAAGGTTGAAGCAGTTCTTTACCGTCATACGAAACAGAGTAATACAAGCAGCCCTTTGTCTCGCCGCTATCCTTACTCTCTACCTTCACAGCAATCCGACCATCCGGCGACTCGATCGAAACAGGCGAGAGATCGCACCAGGTAGGCATGCCGAGAAAACAAATCAATACTGCCAGTTGAGTCTTCCTCATTCTCATCCATTCTCCGATAAGAGGATTGCGACCTCTTATAAAATCAAGCCTTTTTCAGTTCCTCTGCGTGTGCTTGGATCTTCAAGATCGCCTCGACGATCTGCTCCACGTCCTCGCGCGTACCGAGCAGCATCGTCTGTCCCATGAACATACCTTCTTCGCTCAATTGATTGTTCCTGGGACATTCGTTCATCTCACGATATCGTTTCAGACGTTTGTCCGAATAGATATTCCTATACATTCTCGAATTTAGTGTCTTCTCGATGAACGGTTCCTTATTCAATGGACGGTAACCGCCGCCCCAGTGGAAGCCTTCTTTGCGTAATGCGTTCAGAAACTGAGAACGGGAAAGTCCTGCAAAATGTTCCTTGTGGTATCGCATCATAAAAATATAGTACGTAGCGCGATTACATCCTTCGTATTTCTTCGCTGCGGAGATGCCCGGCAAGTCGTTCAACAATTCAATGAAATACGCGGCGTTTCGTTCACGATGACGGCATTGTTCTTCAAAGCGCGTGATCTGCGCCAGCAGTACCGCCGACTGGAATTCCGTGAGACGTAGATTTCCGCCCTGGTACTGGTATCCGTTACGTGTCCCGGTCTGCCGGTCCCTGCCGTTGTTCTGAAACGCGTGATACCTGTCGAGAAGGTCTTCACTGTTCGATACGATCGCACCGCCTTCCCCGCACGGCAAGATCTTCGTCGATTGAAAACTGAAACAGCCGATGTCTCCCAGCGTCCCGGCCTTTTTGCCGCGCCATTCTGCGTAATGCGCCTGGCACGCGTCTTCAATGACGGATAAGTTGTGTTTTTTCGCAAGGTTCGAAATGGTATCCATATCCGCCACAAGACCGCCGAGATGGACGGGCATGATACAGCGAGTGTCTTCTGTAATCTTCTCTTCGATCTTGTCGGCGTCGATCAGCATTGCCGCCGGGTCGCTGTCGACAAACACAGGAAGCGCAAACTGTTGGATGACGGCATTCACCGTCGCGACAAATGTAAATGGCGGTACAAGTACCTCGTCGCCCGGCCCAACTTCGAGCGCGTTCAACCCAGCGTATAGGGCGCTCGTACCGTTTACCACACCGGTGGCATATTTAACGCCAAGCATTTCCGCCCATTTTTCTTCGAACTGGGTTGTGATATCGCCGTACAGGCGGCACCATTCGTTTCGGTGCAATGAATCCAAAAGATACTTCTCGTCCAGTTCTGTCTGCACCGGCCATTCTGGGAACGGCGCCTGGCGGACCGGTTCGCCCCCTAGCGCGGCCGGTTTGGCGGCCTTCTTCTCCCCGAGAGCACGACTGGAAACAAGAGATGGGGCCGCTATCGTGCCCCCGGCAACCGACGCTGTCCGTCGAATGAATTCGCGGCGTGAATAGGGTCTTGGGTTCATGATCGTTCTTCCGTTCTTGCAGTATTTTGGTGGGTTGCGCTCCTCTGAAGTGCCCATCGAGAGTATCTACGTTCAGATCGTCGCTCCCCCCCTACACTCGAAATCCACGTTCTCAGCCGCCTGTCCGCGGCTTGTGAGAGCTAGAATACCATACCGTGGAAAAGAGAGGGAGAGCATGATCTGGGATGCAAAGACTACCGATATTATGGAATGTCACTAGAAGATCGACGTAAATGGGGGATGCTTTAGTGACACACATGGGCAAGCTGATAACTGCTGCACGGAGCAAAACCAGCAGAAAAATCCGCTTAATAGATCTCCCAATCCGCCACCGAGACATCCGCGGGTAAGACCTTATCCAGATACTCCCTTCTGCGCTGAATAAAAGTCTTAATACTTGAATAGGATTGTCGAATTTGACTGCGTCTGAGAGAACGGTCTTCCCCGCTCTGCTCTCGATATCGCGCAAGGTCTCTGATCAACAGATCCTGCATTCGGTGGATTTCACCGAAAAGTTTCTCTTCTGTGAAATTCCGGGTCAATTCGATCCGTAGAAGCCGCAGGTACGCTTCGTGAAATTCCCTATCCCGGTGTAGAACCGCTGTGACCTGTCCGGGCGGACGGGATGCTTGCGAAGCACCGACAGCCTTACCGTCAATTGGAAAATCTGTCGGCATCTCCGCATAAATCACTCCCGTGCTCGTCGATCCCCACAACCAATCCAGGTCCCAGGGCATAATCTCCCACCGGAACCTGGGTCCCGGATCCAGGTACATCCAATTATTCTGCCAAAACCCATCCCAATTACTTGTAAGCACGGAAGCGGCGCTGAATGCCAAAAATTCATCCACAACCAGGTGCCGCTCAATTGCCTCACGTCGTTTCACCGGATCGCCCATATTCAGGTCCGATAGCAACCGTTGGATACTTCTCGTTCCGTCTTCCTTGTTTGTATGTTTCTCCCAGTTGGGGTCGAATCGTTCAAGTTTATAAAGATCCCCATCCGGGTCGCGCCCGTTCATCTCCAGAAATCTCTCATTCACCTGCTGAACAATCAGCTGTTGAGTTTGCACATCGCGAGGCGAAGCGGGCAGCCGGACAATGCGGAAAAACTCCGCCCGTGGAGACAGCACCCCCATTTCTTTGAAAAACCAGAATCCAAGCCGCTCGCGAAACGGTGCGCTGACACCTGCTGTTGTGTGCGGATTCGGAATTTCCGGAATTAGATTGAGGGTTCGGTCGCCTCGAAATTCTTCTCCTTTGAGGAAGCGGACCTTTTCACCGTTCCGTGAAGAGAAAACAAAAGCCCCATCGTATACAAGCGGTTCCTCGGTATCGGGCAACAGCGCAACAACGCCGCTGAATTCATCGGGGCGCGACGGGAGATTGCTGACAACCGGTTCCAACACCCAGAGAACCGGCAAAACCGTATCGATTTCTCCATCATAAATGAAGTACGACTCGAAGGGACGTGGTTCGCCCGCATGTGGCAGGCGAAGAGTCGTACCGTCGTCCAGGCGAACATGCACATTGAAGCGGATCAGAGTCTCTGAAGGATTCGGTGGAATCGACGCTTCGTATGCCAGGACATTCTCTTTCGACCTTTCGTCATTTTGCCGCATCGGCAAAACAGCCACAGCGGTGCGCTCTCCGGCAGGTTCCCAGCGCAGTATCACCGAAGCGGCTTCCTCATCGACGTCCAAGTAAACACGTACAAGAACCGACTCCTCCGACGTCGGATGAAGTGGATCGGTCTCAACATGTCGGATAACCGGGTAACCGGGTGTTCCTGCAACCGAGTTTGTCCGTCCCGGCGTCCCTTCGTCCACCAGAGAGGAACGCCAGGAATGAAAATCGTCCGAGGGAACGGCGGCATCGATTCTCTCCAGCGATTTTCCGTAACCGTCCGCTCCCCGTGGCCAGGGAAAGCTGTCGCTATAATCGATCCGATCCACTTCCGTTTGATCCGGCCGCAACAACACCAACTCATCCCCACGGTCCGAAAGCCGTCCTTCAAACGGACCGTACACTCGAAACGGTCTGTTTATCCAAGTCTTGTGAGAAGGCACACGTGCAAGCACCAGATAAGCGCCCACGTCCAAAACAGTATTGTCCGGGAAATGGTAATCGATTCCTTCTGAAAAAAAGTACCCCGATAGATCGACCGCTTCACTGCCTGGATTATGAAGCTCTAGAAACTCGCGAAGGGAACCCGCCTCGAACTCATGATCGACCGGATTGTAGTAAATTTCGTTGATGATCACCCCTCCCCAAGCGATAGAGCACAAAAAGGCGATGATTACCAAAACGGCAGAGCCGCTGAACAGCCCCTTGCTCAAATACTCTGCGCATCGCTTGGACGTTGAGGTTTCCACAAACTGAAATAGGGGAAGATATTGACGGTTTATTTGTCTGTTTTTTGAACGAAGAAATAGCATGTTTGAGTACGGCGCGGAGATGTTCTTTTTTGGCGCTTCCGCGCCTTGTCTCAACCATACCATGCCGCATCTTAGAGTGGACGTCCAGTCAAAGGACACATGACACGACACTATGACCGCATACAGGCGTACAGACGTTCGGCGTCTTCTTTACGGCAGAGTTCCGTTCCCGGCGTCATAACAGCAGCCCCACCGCAGGCCATGCCAAACTGAACTGCTTCGTGAAGCGGTTTGTCCTGAGCGAGTCCCGTGACAATCCCCGCGACCATGCTGTCTCCCGCACCGACTTTGCTGCGGATAGTCACGGTCGGCGCCTGCAGCTTCTCGCAGTTGTCTTTCGAGACAAATAGAGCCCCTCCCGCTCCGAGTGACACGACCACTACCTCGCTTCTCCCCTCGGAAACCAACTCTTTTGCAAACTCTTCCTCTTCGGAATCCCCTTCCAACTCTCTTCGCGCAATCTGCCGAAGCTCACGGAAATTCGGCTTGACCAGATACACGCCTTCCTCTAAGGCCTTCCTTAATGAGGTTTTTGAACTGTCCAGGATTGTCTTCGCACCGATCTTCTTTGCCGCACGTGCGATTCGAGCGTAGAAGTCGTCCGGGACGCCGGGCGGAAGACTTCCGCTGGCCACGATGTAGGCCGGTTTCGGCGAGATCTGCTCGATCGTATCGAGAACACGCTGCCATTCGCTTTCTTTCAGTTCAGGTCCCGGCATTGTGAGGCGGAATTGCTGCTCGCTTGTTTCTTCGTAAACGCTGACATTGATTCGTGTCTGCGCTTCAACTTCAATGGGCCGCGTACTGATATTCTCCGATTCAAGGAGATCGGAAAGCAGCGTGCCGAATGATCCGCCCGAGCAATACACTGCGCAGGACTCGGAACCAAGCCGGTGAATCGCACGGGACACATTCAGGCCGCCACCGCCCGGTTCGTAACGGGGTCTTTCACAACGCAGTTTCCGCTCGGCAACGACATTGTCGACGGTTGTGTTCATGTCCACGGCGGGATTCATGGTAAGGGTAACAATACTCGACACGGCGAAACTCCTTCCCGGACAGTGAACGCTCTCCGGCCGGTTGTCATGCAGTTTCCTTGAGCGCTTCAAAACCGGCCACGATGTCCAGCAGTTCTTCTGTTATGGCCATTTGTCGGCGCTGGTGATATGTACTTGTCAGCTCACCGAGCCGTTCTTCGATGTTCTTCTCCGCACCTTGCATCGAGGCAAGCCGGCTTGCGTTTTCGCTGGCCAACGATTCAGCAAATGCTCGAAACAGAGAAACAAAAAGATATTCGCGCAATAACGAGGAAAACAACGGGGCGATCCCCATCGTATACATGGGTAAACTGCGGGTCGGCCATTCTCTCTTCTGCAACTTCTGTAGCCACTTTTCATCCAAGGGAAGAAGGTCGGCTTGGGTGGGACGATAGGAAGCGCCCGAGAGATAATCGTTATAGAATAGTGAAATTCGCCCGACACCGAGTTCTTCGTACCACGCCACCAATTTCAGAACAATATCCTGTACAACAGGTGTAATAGCACGTGCCGACGTCGGCACGGAAAAATACTCCTCGATCGATTCGTCGACATCCTCGAAAAGGCCGCTCAGCCGCTCACCGATAACGATAAGCCTGCGATTCTCTTTCTGAACGTTCGATTCTTCGAACACGGCTTGAGTTTTTCCGAAAATCTCTTCATTCAGCCTTCCACACATCCCCTGATCGGATCCGAAAACAACCGCCCCCAGGTATCCTTCTGCCGAGGCTTCATTCCCCCTGCCAACGACTTCGCCGCTCCGTAACACGATCTGCAACCCCAGCAATACGGTTTCGTAATATTCTTCCACCGCCTCGGCAGCGCGCTGATATTGCCGAATATTTACCGCAGCCATTGCCTTCATCGTCTTTACGACGGATTGAAGATCCTGAGTGCTCTCGAGCTGTCTTTTCAGAGATTCAATGGTCTGCATCCCGGCTCTCCGTGCTCTTGGAATCCAAGACGCTTTCGGCGGTTTCTCGAAGGGTCCGGATATCCTCGTCGTTCAGTTTCTCCCCCTGCTCGATACGTTCGCAGATTTCAGGAAGCCGGTCTCGTACCGCGTCTCGGATCCTCTTTTCCGTCTCAGCTACCTTCTCCAATGGAATTTCATCCAAAACGCCTTCATTGACCGCAACAAGGACAGCGATTTGCTCGGACACAGGCACAGGTTGATATTGAGACTGTTTCAAGATCTCGCGAACGCGCTGTCCGTGTTCAAGCGATTTCCGAGTCTCTTCATCCAGTCGTGTGCCGAATCGTGAGAACGACTCCAATTCTTCAAACTGTGAATAGGACAGTCGTAAATCCCCGGCTACAGCCCGATATGCAGGCAGCTGCGTTTTTCCTCCGACGCGCGAGACCGATTTTCCGACGTCGATCGCGGGCAAAATTCCTTTTTGAAACAGGTCGGGCGACAAGTAAATCTGACCGTCGGTAATGGAGATCAGGTTGGTGGGTATATAAGCGGATATGTTTTGGGCCTCGGTTTCGATGATCGGCAGGGCCGTTAAAGACCCACCGCCCAGCTCGCTTCTCAAATGCGTGGATCGTTCCAGCATTCGCGAGTGAATATAGAAAATATCGCCGGGGTAAGCTTCTCTTCCGGGAGGACGGCGAAGGAGAAGTGACAGTTCCCGGTATGCACGGGCGTGACGGGTCAGGTCGTCCAGCACAACCAGCACGTCCTCGCCTTGCTCCATGAAATATTCCGCCATTGTCATAGCGGCATAAGGCGCTACAAACTGCAACCCGGGAACGTTTTCTTCGGTAGTCACCAGGACAATCGAGAAATCCATCACATCGTGGTTACGTAGATCGTCGATAACCTTCGCAGCGGCTGACGCACGCTTCCCGATGGCGCAATAGATACACCGTACGCCGGTTCCTTTTTGATTGATAATCGCTTCCATCCCTATCGTAGTTTTTCCGCTCTGGCGATCCCCCAAGATGAGCTCTCGTTGACCGCGACCAATGGGAATCAGTGCATCAACAACCTTGAGTCCCGTTTGGAGGGGAACCGTCACAGGTTCCCGATCCATGATGGCGGGCGCGGAGCGTTCAACCGATCGCCGCTCCGAGGTTCCCAACGCACCCTTTCCGTCGACCGGCCGACCTTTCGCATCAATAACCCGTCCAAGCAGTTCCTGTCCGACAGGAAAATCCAGAACACGGTCGGTCCGGTGAACTTCCGTACCTGCGGAGATCTGCTCACCTTCATCCAACAGAATAATCCCAACCTCTTTTTCGTCCACATTGAACGCCATCCCCAGCTGACCGCCGGAGAACCGAAGAACTTCCTCCGACTTCACCCCAGGCATACCGACGGCTCGCACGGTCCCCGATCCAACATAGGTGACCCTCCCGACGTCCTCGACACGCATATCCGGCGAATAGTCTTCACGTGCCAGGTTCAGGATGCTCGAGGTCTTGTCCAGAACGGTGTTGAGAGATGAGGATTCTGTCTGGGTTGTTTTGTTGGACATGATGATTATTGCTCTTTTTCCGGTTCGGTATTTTCCGTTGACTCGTCTTCTTCCCTGGATGTTTCTTCCTCTTGTCTTTGCTCGTAGGTTTTCTTCTGCAAAATCTCCTCCGTATGTTTCTCCAACTCATCGAGATACTGCTGTGCGTTCCATCCAACACGATGACCCTTCACGCGCAACTCTGCTCCGATCCCCAATTGCGGTTCGCTGGCAAATGAAAGTTCCACATCGCCGTTAATTTCTTTGTGGACGGTATCCGCAATTCTGTTCTGCAAATTCTCCGATAAATCGAACGCTGTGTAGACCTCTACTTTCTGCTGTGAATCTTCGAGTGAATCGAGAATCTTCTGCTTTTCGTCTTCCTGCAAGGAAGCGAGACGGTTCGTAAATGTTTCCACGACCTGTTCATTCAGATTACTGTTCGCCAGATCGGAAACCATCCGTCTGGAGATCGCATAAACCTCGTGGCTTACTGTTTTGTTCAAATTCTGGAGGAACGACTCCTTTTCTTTCTGTAGAGCCTCCCGCCATTTCTTGCGGGACGAGTCGACTTCCGCCTTCGCCTGTCCCAGCAATTCCTTTTTGCGCTTTTCCGCCTCTTCCCGTGCCTCACTCAGGAGTTGCTGTTTTTGCTCCTCGAGTTCTCGGTTTTTCTGTTCGTAGTTCTTCTTTTCGTGTTCCGCTCGGTTGTTCTTCTCTTCCGCGTCTTCCATACGACTGCGGATTCTCTCCTCGCGTTGGTCCATCGCCTGAATGATCCGATCGAAAAGAAAATACTTCAAAAGACCGAGCAGGATCAGAAAATTGACGATCTGTGCTATGACTGTAAACCAATCGATCAGCATGGATCATCCTCCCGCCTGTGAGACCACCGCGTCCCAAAATGGATTCGCAAAAAGGAGTATCATAGAGACGACGAAACAATAAATCGCTGTCGACTCAATCATGGCCAACCCGACAAATAGGGTCCGTGTAATGGTGTTGGTCTCGTCCGGCTGCTGTGCGATAGCACTGAGTGCCTGCGCGACAGCTCGACCTTCGCCGAGAGCGGGCCCGATTGCACCAATCCCAATCGTTAAACCGGAGGTGATCACCGAGGCCATTCCGATAAGTGTCATACTATCCATAGCTTTCTTCTCCTTTCCCTTGCGTCTCTTCCTCTTGCTCCTGCTGTTTTTCATGATGCGCCCGCGTAGCGGATGCGATGTACACCATGGCCAAAATTGCAAAGATGTATGCCTGAATAATTCCCGTCAGCAAACCGAGAGCGTGCATCAGAATCGGAAAGAAGAGAGGTGCTACCGCCAATAATATAGCGACAATCTTCGTACCGCTCATGATATTCCCGAACAAACGGACGGCCAAAGCAAGCGTTCTGGAAAGTTCCCCCATGACGTTAAACGGGAGCATGAAAGGCGTGGGTTCAATATAGTGCTTGAGATAACCCCGCACACCTTGTTGCCACACCCCGTAGACGATAACGGCAACAAATACGCAAATTGCCAGAGCGGCCGTCGTTGAGAGGGAACCGGTCGGCGCTGTATATCCAGGCACCACCGAAAGTACATTGCACATGAAGATATATAGGAATAGTGAGCCGACAAACGGCAGGTAGATCCCCGGATCCTGTTGTGCCACCTGCCGGATTTCATTTCGCGTACTGGATACAATAACCTCGAGGAGATTTTGCAGACGCGAGGTGCGAACATCCGACGTCAGTTTGCGGGTAACCAACCAGGAAACAACAACCAGAAAGATCATCGTCCCCCACGTGTACACGATCGTGGAGTTCAGCTGCAGCGGTCCCCATTGCCAATAAAGTACTTGGTCCGGGCTGATGTCCTTCAGTTCCATTACTGGACCCCTTCCTTTGGAATCTCGACACGCAGGTCATGCCATACCAGGCGTACCAACACGACTTTGACCAGCATGAATCCGAACAGGCAAACGGCGAGCCGCTCCCACTGAAGACCGGTTACAAGGTAAAACGCTGCGAGACTGACAACAGCCCGAATGAAGAAACTTCCAAATCCCCACAGTACAGGCTGTCGCGATACGGTCAGTCGTTTCACGGTCCACCATAACCCTCCGAAGTAGAACACCCCAATAGCCATTCCTCCGATCAACGCGAAAAGCAGTTCGTTCCACTCCACTGTCATGTCGCCTCTCCTTTCTGCGGCCAGCGGGTCAGCATCGGCTTGAGTACCAACGGGGCCAGGATGCACGTCGCAAGACAGACCACAACCATCGCACCGAATACCTGCGAGGGAACCGCCCATTCTCCGAGATTCAGCCCTTTATGCATCACAACCATCGCGATCTCGGCGCGCGGCACCATGCTCACACCGATCAACAGTGCGGGAATCCAACCTTCCATCAGAAGAACGGGGATGCCGACTGCGACTATTTTGCTGAGAATCGCCGCAGTTAGCAAAATCGATCCCATGGCGAGTGCCTGTACAATTGTTTTGGGGTCCATGCTCAGTCCAATCCCCAAAAAGAAAAACGGACTGAACAATTCGTACAACGGAAGAAAGCGTCCCTCCAGCTTGACCGCTCTGGGGTCCCGGCTGAAAACAAGTCCTCCGAAAAAGGCGCCGATCGCAAGTGAAAAACCCAACAGACCGGCAAAAGCTGCAATAATAAATCCAATCCCGACAACGACGAGCAACGGATCCGAAGGAGAGTCCAAAGTCTTAAAAAAAGCTGTCACTCTGCGCTCACAATATTGAGAAAACAGAAAACAAAATAATCCGAACACGAAAAGTGTTAAGAGAAAGACCGCGGAGTTCTCCACAATTAATAAGAGAATAGACCCGCCTCCCGATTCTCGGAGGACTGGAATAATCGTGAAAAGGAGAGCCATTAAGATCACAGCGGATATATCGTCCAACTCTGCAACATCGATAAGCAACTCACCGTTCGGGGTATCGATGGCATTTGCATTTTGCCAGACCGCCACCGAAATACCGACGCTTGTTGCTGTAAATGCAGTCGCGACCGTAAGAGAAGTAACTACCTCCAAACCGAGAAGATAGTAAGACACGGAATACCCGACCAGCCATATTGCAATGACGTTTACCAGCCAAATCACACTGGCTCGCCCCAACTGATTCAAAAGTCCTTCCAGATTACTCTCCAGCCCCACACGGAACAAAAGAACAACTAACCCGAGTTTTGCGAGAAAATGGAAGAGATGCTCCGAATCGCCCAAAAAATCGAAGCAATATACGTCGATCACTTTCATTAGAAACCCCAGAAGCAGAAACCCGATCAAGGAAGGCATACGAATCCGCTCGAGACCGGACCGGATCAAAACAGTCAGAACGACAATCCCGCCCGTCAGAAGAATCACAGTGGGATATGACAAACCACTTTCAGTCATGTCTGCTCTCGCGTTTCACCCAAAACCATGCATTCAGACACCCGAGAACAACACCGACGAAAAGAAACATCAGGGTCCACGAGTGACGGCTTGGCCAGGTTCTGTCGATCCAAATCCCAACGGCGATACCGATCAGAGTGGGAATCGCCACGGACCATCCGACCAATCCAAACATTCCCAGCCCAAACCAAATGCCCCGATCCCTCTCCCCTCTATAGCGCATTTTGCGCTGTTCCTTCCGCCCAACGCATTCTTTGAACTCTCCGGTTTGCCTTTTTTCCCGTTCCGTTGCTGAATCGTCAGGCATTTCTTCCGATCTCCAAAAAACGTCGAACGAAATCCGCTTCAATTCTCGCCATCGCGGTTCGTGTTTGCTTCTCCCGATCTTCCAATACAAGAAACCGTTCTTCCACCGCCTGTCTCAAGTCGCCAAGGTCCGGCCCACGAATGGCATTTCGCGTCGAAACCATGACTCGCTGTCCGGTTTTCACGAGGATCCCCTCATCAACGGCCATGAACACTTCCCCCTCCTTCTCGGATTCGAAAGAAAGTAAACCAGGGACCAGAGCCGTGACGAAATCGATATGACGGGGGAGTAGAGAAAACAGTCCATTTTGTGCCTCCGCCGTAACCTGTGTCACTTCATCGTCCAGAAAAATCTCCGTCGGCAACAGCACTTTCAGATTCATTTCTCCTTGACCTCGTCAATTGTTCCGATCATATAGAGTGAACGTTCCGAATAATCGGAAAATTCATCGTTGAGTATCCGTTCGCACCCGTCGATGGTGTCTTCCAAATCGACCATTCTTCCTTCGTACCCTGTAAACTGTTCTGTCACATAAAACGGCTGCGTCAGGAATCTCTCCAAACGTCGCGCCCGATATACGACACGACGATCCTCTTGAGATAATTCCTCCATCCCGAGCATCGCGATAATGTCTTTGAGTTCCTCGTAATTCGCCAGAGTCTTCCGGATTTCGCGTGCGACCGCGTAATGCCGCTCCCCGACGATATGCGGCACGAGCATATTCGAGGTCGATTGAAGAGGGTCAATTGCCGGGTAAAGACCTTCGCTGGCCTTCTTTCGAGAAAGGACAATCGAGGCGGAGAGATGACCGAATGTATGAACCGCCGCCGGGTCGGTAAAATCGTCCGCAGGAACATATACCGCCTGCACCGACGTGATCGCTCCCGATTTCGTATTGCAGATCCGTTCCTCCAGCTCCGCCAGTTCCGTTCCGAGTGTCGGCTGATAACCAAGACGCGATGGAAGTTGCCCCATCAGACCAGAGACCTCCATCCCGGACTGAATAAACCGGAAAATATTGTCGATCAGAAGCAGCACATCCTGATTTGCGTCGTCCCGGAAATACTCCGCCATCGTCAGCGCCGCGTGTCCCACGCGAAACCGTGCCCCAGGCGGCTCGTTCATCTGGCCGAAAACCATGATCGTATTCTCGAGCACACCGGCTTCCTTCATCTCTCGGTACATCTCCTCCCCCTCCCTACACCGCTCCCCTATCCCACAAAAAAAACTCACTCCTTCGTGTTTCCCGACCATGTTGTTGATCATTTCCATAATCAAAACGGTCTTTCCAACGCCCGCTCCGCCGAACAGACCTGCTTTGCCGCCCTGTTCCAACGGAGAGAGAATATCGATCGCTTTGATACCTGTCTGAAAAACTTCGGTTATGGTCGATTGTTGTTCGAGTGACAGAGAGGGTTGATGGATGGAGCGTCGTTCGACCTCTTCGATCATATCTCCATTGTCGATTGTCTCGCCGAACACGTTGAACACTCTGCCGAGGGCTTTCCGACCGACGGGTACCTGCAAACCGGCCCCTGTATCGGTAATGTTTCCACCAATCTGTAACCCTTGTGTAGACGTGAGTGCAATTCCTCGGACTGTGTGCGGGTCCAGGTGGGTGAGAACCTCAATGACGATGTTCTTCTCCTCCCCCGCTCGAAGAACATTGTGAATGGCGGGCGGCTGAGCCGTGAAACGGGCGTCGACGACGCTTCCGCGCACCGATACGATTTTGCCTGTGTTCACACTAGTTTGATCATTCATCCTTCAAAGCATACAAAATAATGTTCGATCCATTTAGCCTGCCCAGACAAAGCGGGTGAACGCATCCGTTGAACGTTGGTTATGTGTTTCCTACTACGTTTTGGGGTTCGCCGGCGATAAAACTCTTGATGTTCTCAACTGTTGTACTCATTATCCTCCGAACGGCTTCGTGTGTATTGAATGCGCTGTGGGGAGTGACAACTACATTTCGGAGACGAAGAAGGACATGATTCGCCAGGAGGTCTTCAAGGTTGTGCTTCTTCTGATATACGGACCGTAACAGCTCCGCCTCCTCCCGAATCACCGGCTCTTCCGGTAGAACATCCAGGCCGGCACCCGCGACTTTTCCCTCGGCCAGCGCCCGAACCAACGCTTGTATGTTCAGAATCGATCCGCGTGCCGTGTTGATCAAAACCACGCCGTCCTTCATTTGATCGAACTCTGTTTCCGAGATCATATTCCGCGTCTTTTCATTTCCCGGAACATGCAACGTGATAAAGTCCGACTCGGACAAAAGTTGCTTCATATCCACATATTCAAATCCGAATTCTTTCGCGGTGTCCGCATCCGGTTGCACGTCGAATGCGATAACCTTCATACCAAAACCATTTGCGATACGGATGACACACAATCCGATGTCGCCCGTCCCCACAACACCTAATGTTTTTCCATACAGGTCAACCCCTTCGAGGCCCTTCGGAGAGAAATCGCCCCTTCTCGTTCGATCAACGGCCTGATAGAGGTTGTGGTTAAGAGTAAGCAAAAGGCCGAACACGTGCTCCGCAACGGTGTTCTGACCGTATGTAGGCACGTTGGCAATCGTGATTCCATGCTCGCGACAATAATCGAGGTCAATATGATCGAATCCCGTCGAACGCGTCGCGATCATTTTCAACTGAGGAAATCCCTGCAGAATCGTACGCGATAAATCTGAATATATGAACGTAGAGATTACTTCGGCGTCGTCATGAGCGCCCAGGCTTGTTTCGTCCAATGCCTGTTGGAGGAATACAACATCTTGATCGCCTTTCAGTTCCTCAAACGCTTCTTGCTCCCAGGGCTCGACTTCAAAAATAGTAATTTTCATAATTCACCGGTCCCTCCGTGAAGTAGTACGTTCTAAATAGAATTTGTGTAGTCCGCGTGTAGTTGCTCAATGGATCGCTCCAATCGATCTCGTTGAAGATCGACCGAGAGTTTCTCTTCGAAAAATGGGAGATGAAAAACCGAACGAAACACCGTGTGCCGGTCGTCGTTCGGCTTTCAGCTCGATCAACAGGTTGCAGAGTGGTTACGGTGCTTGGTAATAATCGTAATAATCCAAATACTCATACCCTGGTGCACCGTAAGCCGTAGTCCCCGGTCTGTAATAACGCGGACCGTAGCGGACTTTGAGATCGTTCACCACACTGCGTGCGCCTCCCTCATAGGCGTTATCAACCGCAGCTTGCACCTCGCCCCACGTGTCAACTGTTCCGGAGAGCGTAGCCTCGGCGTTATCGACACTCACTGTAATTTCATCGCTGTCAACAAATGGACTCCACCACAATTCACTCTGAATATCTTCCTTGATTTCCCAATCCGTTTTGTAGGTCCACGTGAAGTCGACATCGATGTGGTTTTCGACCTCGATGACGCCTTTCACTTTGGACACAACTTCTTCGGCTTGTTCCTTTTCAAACTCAGAGTCGACCGTTCCGTAAAGGTATACCTTGCCGTTCACAACAACCGGCGTGATTTCGGGACGATAGGTATAAGCGTTCCGCTCGAGCGCCTTATCGATACGGTCCTCGATTTCGGCATCGCTAACATACGCGGCAGGCCGAACGCGGATGTAGTTCTTGACACGCCAGACTCCAACGGTGTTTTTGGCGTCCTGTTCCGCCGCTCGTTTCACTTTTAGGTTGCCCACTTCTCCCGAGAGCGTCACAACACCGTCGTTCACTTCAACATCAGGCTGGAAACTGAAAACCCTCGGATCGTAAAGAAAGGCGTCTCTTACCGCCTCTTCAATCTCTTTGTCGCTCCGGTCGGCGTAAATTTCCCTTCGCTGCATCTTGTCGCGTGCCCACCAATCCACGTCGACATCCGTACTGTCCACGTCAACAACGCCGGACACCCAGGCCAGGGAAGCAGCCCTTCTCTTCTCCGCCGCGCTGCCCATCGTTCCGCTGAGTTCGACTTTGCCATCATCGACTTCCACGTCGAGCAAGTAGGCGTTGACCCATATATCCGATTCCAACCGTCGACGAATTTCCGTGGCAATTTCATTATCCAAGCGTTCCGCCGCGTAGCTGATTGTTATGTTGTTTTGAAGTGATTTTACGCCTGTCACACTTTTCGCGACTTCTCCACAAAGGCTTTTCTCAGCCCATGAATCAACCGTACCTCGCAATGTAACCTCACCGTCGTCGACGTTCACATCGATCTGGTAAGAATCCGTTGCCTGGTCCTCCTGGAACGCCTGACGAATGTCTCCCTCGATTGTCTCATCATTGCGTTTAGGCGGCTTGACTGTGATACGATTCGTCACAGCACGAACACCCTTTATACTTTCCGCGATTTTTGTGGCTCGGTCTTTCGCGAGGATGTTGTCTATGGACCCCGAAAGATTGACAATACCGTCTTCCACTTCCACATCGATCAAATGCGCGCTTACAGAGTCATCTGTAAGAAGTTCGATTTCGATGGCTTGAGCAATCTTGCTGTCCTTGATCGTCGGCTGATTTTGTTTTGCCTGAATGCCGGGCGCACTGCCGAGAAACAGCGCGAACGTAAGTAACAGTAAAATTTTTCTACTCTCTTTTCCCATGCGATACATACAAAGTTCCCTCCGTTTAGGCATGATTTGTTTTCGTCTGTAGCGCCACAGATACGTATGGCAAGACACATCCACCACCTACACAAATACAAACTTGTTGGAATCAGGAGTATGCCGTATGCCAAAACCACCTGCTTGCTAATAAGACTATCAATCGCGGGTTCTGTGACATATCCGGGGAATCCTGAATAACAGTTGGGGAATCTCCCCAGGCCCGTTCCAATGTCATTAAGTTAGGAAAGGGGGAAGCCGTTTACTGGGAGGGCGAGGCTC
>CAZTDD010000125.1:0-20022 GCA_964612675.1 uncultured bacterium | reverse complement strand
GGTAGGGAGCCATCGTCTCCACCTCCTTTGCGATCTTCTCGGCTTGTTCGAATGCGTCCTCTTCGCATTTCGATAGCAGCCAGAACATGACCCCCCGTGCGCCTTGTACAAGTGTGGTGTAAACGGCGTAACGGAGTTGCTCATCGGGTGCTACCCACTTATAAGGATTCTCTCCGGGTGGTTCATATTCATGTGCCATTCCATCAAAGTAGTGGATCAACCCATAGGGTTTCGGCACTTCGCTGGGTTCCAGTATGTTCTCAACACAGTTCTTCGTTGCGCTTTTCCAACGCGTGTCCGGCTCTGTCTCGCTCTGATTGTATATATCGTACCAGAGATAATGATCGTCATGTGTTACATGACACACACGCGCTGATTTATTCTCGTCATCCGGCCATTCTTGGTCGTAGTTCCCATAATTCCTTATTACTGTATGAATGGGGTGATCATCCGATGTGTCCCAGTCTGCCTGCAATTCGCACAGAATGTATTTCATTCGAAAATAAAGGTCATCTCTTACCATGTTTGTGTTGTCCTGGGCCTGTTGATACGCGTAAGGTGTCACATCGGTGACCAGGTTATACGTCGTACCGCCGTGCGACCAGTACCACATGTCGGGATTCCCGTCTCCATCATAGCTGACTTCCGTTGGGTTCTCGGCCGTCGTTCTGGCTACGTCCCCGCTGTAAGGTTCATCAACGAGGACCCATCCGCCCAAGCCGGCAAGCGCGTCTTGCGAGGCAAAGACATCGTCAATCATATCTTCAATATCATCATCATAGTCCCTGAGAACGCTGTCTGAATTCGAATAGCCGTCGCCCGGGTATGTCGTCCATCCGATTGCCGCGGGGAGAGACCACGCAGTGGACCCTTCCTGCCCGTTTCGGAAGCGTTTGTTCAAAAGCTGAGGCAGCACCTTCACGGGATAGGGTGTGGAAGAGGCGGCCTCCAGACAGCCCACAAATTGATCGGAATCAGGCTCGGTGTCCGCGTCTCCCGTGTACCCTTTTCGCGATACACCGAAGACGGTATTCCACGGCGAATCGGCAACTTTCAGCTTGTCAAGCGTGCCGTCCTCCCAGTCTTTATCAATGTAGGCTAGGGGATCATTTTCACCTTTCGGATACTCCACGTTGGGGACGCCTTCCTCGTAATCGTGCAAAAACATACTCCAACCGATGGGGAAATAGTAGTCGTCGGCGTCGTTTGGATTCGGCGATCTCTTTTTGGGAACGGGATAATGATTGATAACAGGAAGCTTCCCGTTAGGAGGAACGGCGGTTAGTTTATGAAGAGAGCTCTCTCCGGTCCCCTTATTGAGAATGGCTATCTGACGTAAGTTGTCCTTCATCAGACCATTGTCCCGCACGCCCAACACCTCACCGGCTACCGAAAGGGCATTCGCTCGATGAGAAATCTCCGGGTT
The DNA here is from genome assembly GCA_964612675.1 of uncultured bacterium. Classification (GTDB taxonomy): domain Bacteria; phylum Hinthialibacterota; class Hinthialibacteria; order Hinthialibacterales; family JAKPRU01; genus CAZTDD01. Next base: position 18,596 of record CAZTDD010000125.1, on the reverse strand, counting down.
CCCCTGGCTTCCCGAGATCAATGCTTCAACATCCGCGAGTGCGTCCCTGGCTCGTTCGGGTGTGACGGCGAATTTCGCCAAATCCCACACCGCTTCAGCAACAACCGCGCTGTCGTCCGAATTCCGGATTGCTTCACGCGCACGCTCGATCCGTTCGGCCACCGGCAGCCGTTTGCTTGCCTCAAGAAAGGCTTCTCCGGAATCGGAATCAGCCGCCGGAACGTTAAATGGAAAAAGAACAAGGATAAGAACAAATATAAACCCGTATTTCATCATGCCCTCCAATCCAGTTTTCGAGATAGAAAACCGTTTTCTATTTTCTTTCGAACAATCCACCTCGACACCTGTTACGAAAATGCCACCATCTCCGCCTTACCACCATCTCCGTCTTACCACCATCTCCGTCATTGCGAGCGAAGCGAAGCAATCTCAATACAGAACCGCATAAACAAGAGATGGCCACGCTTCGCTCGCCATGACGGAAAAGGAGACCGCGTTTTCTTTCCCAAATGACGCATGTCACCGACTCGGGGCTTGTGAAGACGAACCCCGGGAGGGCGAACCTCCTGGTGAGCCGTGTTTTACGTTCGATACCGGCGGCTCGGCTCGGTGAACCCCGGGAGGGCGAACCTCCTGGTGAGCCGTGTTTTTATGTTCGATACCGGCGGCTCGGCGGGAGCCTCGCCCTCCCGGAAGGCGGAAGGGGTTCTTTGCAGAGACAGAAAAACCCCCTCACGCTAAGTACATTGCCCACCTGCGGTGTGTGACCGCTGAATGGTCAGACCTCTGTCAGACAGCTTTTTTGTTCTCTTTTTGGATGATGGTGAGTTTCCCTCGTAATTTTATTTCCAACAACAACAAAAAAGTACCATGTCATCTGCATCTGCATCGCATTCGCATTGGAACATCCTGGTACTCTACAGCAGACTACGTATGAAAGTAGCAAAAACAAAAACGACCTGTCAACTATTTTTATGTTTTTTTTTCACAGTTCTGAAACAATAGACCGAAAATACTCTAAACACTGGTAATTATGGACTTCCGGGACATGTCGGTAAGGCTTCCCCCAAACGGAGTTGGGGGCGGTCCTAAATCATTTTAAATAACTTCTGTGCAAACTCGTTCAGATATTCCCGCCAGTTGATCCATACATGCCCTCTGAACAACGATGGTCGGTTCAGCAGTTTCTCGCGAACTCTTTGGTTCGCTCCCTCGATTCCCCGGTCGCCAAGCCTATCGTCAAAGGAAGGCAAACTCGCGTACGGTATTCTTGTCAAAACGTAAACGTCGGCAGGAAAATCTGTCGGTAATCTTCGGCGGCGAAACGGTCGGTCATTCCCGCGAGGTAATCGGCGACCGTCCGTTCGAGGCCGTCCTGTTGAATACGGGTCTGGAAACTCCGAGGCAGGTGAGTTGGATGCTCGACATAATGTCGAAACAAACGGCTCATGATTCGTTCGCTCTTTTCGGTCGCACGAAGCACATCCGGGTGTCGATACAAACGCTCATGCAGAAACTGTTTCAGTTCCCGATTCAGCTCCGCCATCTTGTCGCTGTAACCGATTAGCGCAATATCGTCCTCCAACTCATTGGGCGCTGAAACACTCGCATCCTGAATCCGACGAATACTCTCGCGCGTTACATCGGTCACTTGCGCGTTGATTAACCGGACAACCGCCGACGCCCTGCGAAGCGAGGCGTCCAACCCCGGAAAATCATGTTCGACCCGTTCGACAATGTCTCGCCACAGCGGCAGTTCCTCCAGTTCGGCCGAAACAACCAACTTCGACTTGATCCCGTCATCGCAGTCGTGACTGTTATACGCGATCTCGTCCGCAACGTCCACCACTTGCGCTTCCAGCGAAAGAAATGGAACAAGGTCCCGTCCCTCCCCCTCGTACGCTTTCTTCCGTTTCAGGATTCCACGGCGCACTTCAGCCGTAAGATTCAAACCCGGGAACGTGGGATACCGTTCTTCCAGAAGGTCCACAACGCGAAGCGCCTGCGCGTTATGCTCGAACCCGCCAACGTCTCTCATCAAATCGTTCAACACCCGTTCTCCCGAATGCCCGAACGGTGTATGACCGACATCATGCGCCAGCGCGATGGCTTCGATGAGATCCTCGTTGAGCTTCAGAACGCGTCCAATCGTGCGGGCAATTTGCGAGACTTCGAGGCTGTGTGTCAGACGCGTCCGAAAATAATCGCCCACGTGGGTCACAAAAACCTGTGTCTTGTATTCCAGCCGACGGAACGCCGCCGAGTGAATGATGCGGTCCTTATCCCGCTGATAGGCCGTTCGGTAGGGGTGTTCTTCTTCTGCGTGACGGCGGCCGGCTGTTTCGCTGGCGCGGCATGCGTACGGTCCAAGCCACGCCCGCTCCCTCTCTTCCTGATCGTTTCTGGACAGAAGCCCACCGACAGACTGAAGGGTCTTTGATTCTAGTGGATTCACCGCTTATACTCTCATGGGAGAATGTTCAACTGAGATATCCGAAAAGCTGAGGATAGGTATTGAAGATCGAAGGGTCAACCGTCCCGGATTGTGTGAGAAACCAGCAAATGAGAAAACCACACGCTTTCACGCTGATCGAACTCTTAATCGTCGTCGCCATCATCGGCATTCTGGCCGCTATCGCCGTGCCCAACTTTCTGAACGCCCAAATGCGTGCAAAAGTCGCCCGCGTCAACGGCGACCTCAGGGCGCTGGCGATGGGTATCGAAGCGTACCGAATCGACGAAAACGCCTACCCGCCGAATGGCAACCACCTCACTGTTCTCCTAACGATGCTGACAACGCCGGTGTCTTATGTCTCCGACATCAGTTTCCGCGACATCTTCAAGGCACAGCAGGGCAACACTGGAAACAACTTGGAAAGTTATCTGTATTTCCTTTACAAATCGAACGAGAAAGATCCCGGACTCGCCTGGATCAACCAGGCCGGTGTCGCAGAGTTCTCTACGGAAGGTTTCTGTCTCTCCAGCTGGGGACCGGACCGTGTCCAGGGAGCCCGCGAAAACAACAGCCCGACCGGTCAAGGATTGGGGCCGCCCATTGAGTGGGTTTATATCGCGATCCAGCGCGGTCAGCAAAATGCCCTTGATGGCGTCTATGCCCCGACAAACGGTCTCGTGAGCGGCGGCGATATCGGCCGCTGGGGCGGTAATGTGCCGGGCGTCCCCACAACACTGGGCGGTTCGTAATCGCTCAAAACCGAAGCATCGCTCAAAACCAAAGCACACACACTTCAACGCGAGTCCCAGACAAGGACGGGAGCTGCAGCAGTCTCCTTCGGATCGCTTGAAGCTGCTTCTCGGATTCACCCAACAAAAACATCGCCGAACCCGAGCCGGATAACATTGGCTTCCGCCCACACTCTGCCATAACATCCTTCTTGATTCGGCCGATTGCCGGAACACGACAAGCGACAACCGGATCGAACGAATTATGCAACCCGGCACAGATCGCATCGAAGTCCCTCAATCGAATCGCCTCGATCAGAGAATCCGGAGAAGCACCGTCTTCCGTCCCCTCTTCATCCAGCCAGCCGTACGCTTTTCTGGTGGACACTGAAACGGGTGGCAGAATCAGGAGACACCACAACCATGATTCATCCTGGTTGCTCACTGCTATCGGCTCGACAATCTCCCCGCGCCCTCTGCAGCGACACAATCCTCCACTCAGCGAATAAGGCACATCAGAACCGATCCCCTCTGCCAATTCGGGAAGATGTTCGTCCCGACCGCATTCTCGAATTCGGTTGACAGTCTTCAGCGTCGCAGCCGCGTCGCTGCTTCCCCCGCCGAGTCCGGCACCCACCGGAATTTGCTTATCGATCCGAATCGACAAACCGGGATTCGGTGACTGGCCAAGCAGCGACTCCGCCGCCTGCCAAACCAGGTTCCTCGCATCGGTCGGAATCGACGCATCCGAGCAGGATATCTCGATTCCCGGCTCGCTCCGATTTGCGAAATGTAATCTATCGGCCGGCTCTGCTTCACAGTTCACCATATCCAACTCATGAAACCCATCCCCCCGCAATCCTCTGACAGCGAGAAAGAGATTCAGTTTTGCATAAGCAGGAATGCTCTGACCTGTCACTTCGGCTCCGTCTGAAGGATGAATTCCGCGAGTTCGATATCTTCGGGGGTCGTGACTTTGATATTCCGATAGCTTCCCTCCACCACAGTCACCGGTTCACCGATGCGTTCCAATAGCCACGCATCGTCTGTCGGGTACGGGGGCGGGTTGTACTCGCGATAAGCGTTCAAAATCGCCTCATAGCGAAAAGTCTGCGGTGTCTGCACGATCCACGCTCGCGACCTGTCGGGCGTGTCGACAATCCGCCGTTGATCGTCCACCTCTTTGATCGTGTCCTTGCTTGGTACCCCGATGATCGCCCCTACCCATGTTGCTAGGGCGTCAAGTGTCTCTTCAATCATGCGCTGCGTCAAAAACGGACGCGCTCCGTCTTGAATTAGAACGCTGTCCAGCCCATCTTCCGCAAAAGACTCCAAACCCGCCCGCACCGAATCGAATCGCTCGGCTCCACCAGGGATAATTCGCCCTTTCGCCTTATCGATACCCAATCGGCTGCAGAGTTCTTCAATTAGCGACTGCTCCTCTTTCCGCGTAACAACTGCGATTCGGTCAACACGCGACGAGCTCTCAAACGTCTCCAACGGATAGGCCAGAATCGGCTTATCGAGAAGCGGCAGCAGCACCTTATTCACTTCGGAGCCCATCCGCTTGCCCATCCCCGCCGCGACGACCACTGCTCCTGTACTCATTGGCTGTTCACCCGACCCGACAAAGCATTTTCAACAACACGCGTCATGACCTCAATCGGCGGCTCGTGGCCCGTCCACAACCGAAACTGCTCCGCTCCCTGCCCGACAAACATCGGAATCCCGTTCATCGTCCGCGCTCCGGCTTCTCTCGCCCGTCGCAGCATCAGCGTCTCCATCGGGTTATAAATGGCGTCAAATACGAACTGACCTTTGTTGAACGCATCATCGGGTACCGGAGACTCGTCCACATTCGGGAACATACCGATAGGCGTTGTATTGATCACGATGGCCGCGCTCGCGATTTCTTGTCTTAAACGTCCCGCGTCGAAATCCGACACGGAGATCGGGCACGATGAACACTGCTGAATGTCCTCGGCAAGGTTCGCGGTCTTCTGCGGCTTCCGTCCCACCAAAACCAGGTGCTCCGGCTTCCGCTCGGTGACAAGCGTAAAAGCAATCGCCCGGGACGTACCCCCCACGCCCAGCACCACAACACGCCGACCGTCAACCGGTTCCTTTCGCTCCAAGGCGTGAAGCGCCCCACGACCGTCCGTATTCGTGCCGACGAGTCTCCCGTTCTCGTTCGTAATCGTATTGACCGCACCGATCCTACGTGCGGTATCGTCGATCTCATCCAGACCGTCCATTACCGCCAGTTTATGAGGAATGGTCACCGATAAACCGCGAATCCGCAGTCCTCGAACCCCTCTCAAGACCGAATCCGTATCTTCAACTTTGAAAGCAAGATAAACGTAATTTAAATCAAGCGCCTCGAATGCGGCATTGTGCATCGCAGGCGACATAGAATGACCGACAGGATTCCCAATCACACCGCATAAAACTGTAGCCGCATCTACCATGTTCGATCCTTATCTCTCCTTCTGTTGCCCTCCGCACGACTGACGCTGTTGCAAGAAGTCTGGGATTCGGGTGGGGTTGAGAAGTCTGCCGTCACCGAAAAACATACGTCGCCAACAGAAACCCCGTCCCGACACACGCCAATCCTAATGCCAGAAGAATGCAGGTCCAGGTCGCCCCGAGCAGTGGAAACAACACCACACCGATCAAAAAAGCACCCAAAGCCCCTCCAAGATGGTCGGCGGCATCAACGAGCGCGACCGGCGCACCGACTTTCCCCTGTTGCTCGCGCGAGAGAATCGAAACGGCAAGCGGAAACACCGCCCCCACAAGTATCCCCGCCGTGAGGATCAGACCGCAATAAATCAAAACTCCCGCCGCTCGCGATAATCCCGCGTCAGGAATCCACTCGATAATCCTCGTGAATAGAAGAGTAAAAGCACAGAAAGACAAAAGCAGCCGTGTCAAACCGCGCAAGTGCCGGGCAAACCAATTCCCGATCCGGGCACCGACAGTCAGTCCTCCCATAAAGACCGCCACCAAAAGACCGACCTCCTGATAGAGGCAGCCGTACAAGTTTTGATACATGTATATGGCCAGCATCTCGAGCCCCATCCCCGTACACCCCGTAGCGGCGACACAAGCGGTCAAAGAAGTGACCTTCGGCGCAATACCGAGAAAGACCCACGGTACAGAAGCCGCCAACAAGAGCAGAAACAGGAGAAACCGACGGTGAACATCCATCCAGCCAATGGCCACCGCCAAACTGTCGCTTCCGCTCTCTCGCGCCCAAAGAACGAGTCGCCTCAGGTAGCTTTGCGGTGACGAGTCGGAATTGAGGAACTCCGGCTCCAAATTCTCAAGTTCCGCCTGAACCGTCGCAACACGTTCTGAAAGGATCTTCGCAAGAATCGCCTCAGGAACGAATGTTCGTGACGACACTCCCCGATCGCGCAAGCGCTTAACAAAGATCTCCGGCTGTTCCAACGGCGGAAGAGGCGACACCGACGAAACGAAAACAATTTCTCCATCCGGCAGCAACCCGGTATTTGGAAAGGCAAAGCGAAGGGTCCAATAAACCGAGGCCGCATACGTCCCAACCTCTCCCCGCATGAAAGTTCCCGGCGCTTCTACCTGGGTAATAAATATCCCGTTCGGAGCGAGAACACGTCGGACTTCTTCATAAAACTCCTCTGTGTAAAAGCGGTTCAACAATGCTGTGGACGGATCCGGCATAGCAGAGATCACAACATCGTACTGTTCGCTTGTCTCGCGAACGAAACGCCGGCCGTCAGTCACATGAATGTGAACCATCGGGCGTTCGAGCGCAGTCCGAAAATCATCGCCGCTCGCCTGCGCTGTCATCTCAATCACACCGGAATCGAGTTCGACGTAGTCGATTCGCTTGGGCGTGTGGGCGAGCATCGCTGGAACATACCGGCCGCCATGACCGCCTAGCAGAAGAATGCGCTTGGGATCGCGATGAAGCGACAACCAGAAATGTGCGGTAAGCTGCTCCGTATACGTATCCGGAAATGAAAAAAGGAGGGAGCCGTTTCCGTATAGAGTGTACTGCTCCCCGAGCTTGCCAAGATCCAAATGTTGGTAAGGAGTCTCCAAAGAACGAACCCAATCGCCTTGTGCGAAGCTGTCAAAACGTTTCTGATTGCTCCATGCCTCCACACGAAGATCCAGGCCCGTCATAAAAACACAGAGAAATAAAGACGGCCATAATAGAATCCACCAACGCCAACGGTACTCGAAAGACAAAAGGAATGCGACAAGACCCGTCGCAAACGCCGCTACAGTCAGGATTCGGAACGGATCGAAGCGGCTTACCAGATAGAAAGACAAGAGAACGCCTGCGACCAGGCTTCCGAGCGACTCAAGAGCATACGTAACGCTGGCCGCCGAACCCGCGGCGGTTTCCGGCGATTCATCGGATCGTAGAAACTCCCGATAGGCGGCCGCCGCTAATGGAAAGGCGAGACCGACAAGTGCCCCGATAGGCACAATGCACGCAAGCGATGCCGGCGCCGATACTTCAGGAGGAATATGTTCTCCCGCCGGAATCCCGAGAATCGTCCGAAGCGAACGAATTACCAGCGTAACCGCCATCGCCAGCGCCGGGAGCAAAAGCAGAAATAAAGCGAAAAAACTACGTTGATCGACACGATCCGACGAGGGAGCGACAACCACAGCTCCCAGGACAATCCCAATCAGCCATGAGCCCAAGGCCAACCCCACACACAACTCATTACCGGAAAGAATAACGAACAACTCGCGCAGCACGAGTATCTGTACCGTGGTCGCTACACATCCAAGCGCAAAAAAGGCTATGAGAAAGCGCGAGTTCAACATGGCAAAGGCTCTCTTATCATCGTGGCGAAAAAACATCCCGGAGCCAAGTCCGGCTTCACTCGATTTCCATAGCCGTCAGAAGGTAGTATGCGATTCACTGGCAATATCTCAGTCAACAATCCTCACCTGGAAGGAATCATAACGATGCCGAAGAAAAAGTCTTGTCGTGTCACAATCGTCCCGGAGACTCACTGGGATCGCGCATGGTATATTCCCTTTGAACAATTTCGCATTCGTCTTGTCCGCTTCATCGACCGCCTCCTCGAAACCCTCCAAAAAGACAAGAGCTTCAAGGCATTCAGCCTCGATGGTCAAACCGTCGTAATCGAAGACTATCTGCAAATTCGTCCGGAAAAACGTGCCGATATCGAAAAGATGGTGAAGAACAAATCCCTCTTCGTCGGACCGTGGTACATCTTGCCGGATGAGTTCCTCGTAAGCGGCGAGTCCTTAGTCCGAAATCTCCTGGCCGGGCAGAAAATCGCGGCCGAACTCGGCCATCGAATGTCCGTCGGCTACGTTCCGGATCCGTTCGGACATGTCGGGCAACTGCCTCAGATTCTCCAGGGATTCGACCTGGATTCGTTCATCTTCTCGCGCGGGCTGCTCGACCCGAAAAAGGTCGACATGGAATTCAACTGGAAAGCACCGGACGGAACCAAGGTCCTCGCGATCCATCAACGCTTCTGGTACAACAACGCGGCCTTCCTCGGTTACCCAATCGAATGGGGAGACTCGGAGAATCTCCGCTTCAATATGAGCGCGGCTATCCAACAGTTGAAGCAATGCGTCGAAAACCTGGAAAGAGAATCCAAAGGACGTTCGTACCTGCTCAACAACGGCATCGACCATTCGGAACATCAACCGCAACTACCGCGCATTGTTGCGAAAGCACGCAAACTGTTCCCAGACTGGGATATCCAGATCGGAAGTTTTGAAGAATACGTGGACAACATCAAGAAGGACTTGAAAGGAACCCGGTTAAGAAGCCATGAAGGTGAACTGACCTATCGTTACGGAGATCTCCTCACCGGTGTCTATTCCGCACGGATGTATCTCAAGCAATTCAATCATCGTTGTGAAACGCTGCTTGAACGATACGCCGAACCGTTGGAGGCGTTGGCGAACGCAGCCGGAAAACGGGACGATACACAGGCAATCATCGACTATGCCTGGCGGGAACTTCTGAAAAACCATCCTCATGACGATATCTGCGGTTGCAGCGTGGATTCCGTCCATCGCGATATGATGAATCGATTCGAGCGAATCGAACAAATCTGCGAGTATTTGAACCGCGAAAACCTCCGTCGCATCGCACACCAGATGAACCATACAAAACAAAACGGTGTGCCGTTTGTGCTGTTCAACGGTTCCGGAGTCCAACGGCGCGGTGCGCAGCGCATGACGATCCAATTCTTGCCCGGCGAGAAAGAACTGATCGACGGATTCCAGCTTGTCGATGAATCCGGGAAAACCGTTCCCTTCTCCGTCGAAGGACGCCGGACCGAATCGTGGGTGGAGTGTCTAAAAGACTTCACTATGGAATCCTTCGACATTGTTGCCGACTTGAGAAACATACCCGGATACGGTTTCATTACGCTTTACGCAAGTCCCTTGAGCCGCAAGCAACCGAAACCCAGCGATCCCATTCAGACAACTAAAAACAGCATCGAGAACAAGGCTGTCAAAGTGACCGTTGCCGATGACGGAAGCCTGACCGTGACCGACCGACGCAGCCGCAAAACCTATCGCCGCCTGCATGTGTTTGAAGACCAGGAAGACCTCGGCGATGAATACAACTGGTCGCCGCTGCCGGAACCGGAGGTCGTTTTGTCGAAAGATCGCAAGGCGCGAGTTTCCGTGATTCAGTCCACACCGCACTGCGCCACGCTGCGCATTCAACAAAAGATCCGCATACCCGCGTCGATCGGCAAAGACCGCAAAAGTCGTTCCCCCAAGAAGATCGACCTGCCGATCACAAGCGAAATCACGCTCCGTTCGGGAAGCAGCCGAATCGATATCGAAACATCCCTTGAAAATGCCGCGGAAGATCATCGGCTGCGGGTGCTCTTTCCCACCGGAATTGACGCAGAACAGGTTTCCGTGGACGAACACTTTGACGTGGTCCAAAGAACAACAACCCCGCCTCCACCGAGAGTGTGGAACGAGTGGGAGATCCCTCCTTACCCCACCGAACATCAAAAGAGTTTCGTCGATGTCACTGACGGAAAAACGGGCCTGGCGATTCTGAACAAAGGGTTGCCCGAGTACGAATCAATCCCCGAACGCAACGGCGTCACTCTCGCACTTACGCTGTTCCGTGCGGTTGGTTGGCTATCACGGGGAGACATGATCACCCGCCCCGCAAACGCCGGTCCCCCCGTCCCGGCTCCCGAGGCGCAATGCAAGCGACATATGACATTCCGATACGCGATCTATCCGCACAAAGGGGACTGGGCAAAGGGAGAAGTTCTGCAGGAAAGCAAAGATATGAGCTGCCCGGTATTGGTCTGTCGAGCCGATCAACACGGTGGAAGCCGCATACCCGAAGGGTTCGACCAAAGCTGTATGCTCCCGGTGCCTCCGGAAGGATCGCTGCCGGATCGAATCGAAGTAGTCCGGATTGAACCGGAATCAATCGTACTCTCGGCGTTCAAGAATACTCAAAATGGACGGGGAGCGATCTGCCGCTTCTACAACCCAACCGAGGAAACTCAGAATACGCTCATTCGATTCGGTATGCCGGTCTCCTCCGTGCGCGAGGTCTCTCTCGATGAACGGCCGGTTCGCGGTGGGAAATCCGTCGCCGGTCAACAAGTGCGGATGCGGATCAAGCCAAAGAAAATCGTCACACTGCTCGTGCGATTCAAATGAAAATTAGTTACGGGATTTAAAGAGTACTATTCCAGAAAGAAATCCTGGACGGCCTCTTCACGGGTCGTATAAATCCCGTACTGCTCGTCCAAATGCGATTCGGCGATCGCTTGCACCAGGTGAGAATGAGGATCCACAAGGAACTTGAACGATTTCGTGTCGCTTGTAGTTTCTCGAAGTCCGTCCAGCAGAATCGCCATGCCCGGTCCGGCGACGACATTCACTCCCTGCATATCCAAAAGAATCATGTCGGACTCTCGAGCCGCCTGCTTGATCTTTGAAACCAGTTGCGAAGCCGTCCGCACATCCAGCCCTCCTTCAACGTCCAGCGTCGTGATCGGTCCCGCGCTGCTGACATTGACCTTCAACTCTTCCGCTTGGCGTGCACCGGACCGCAGCCGTTCCACTTTGTGAAGGATCTTGCCTTCGTTCAGCCGAAGATGGTAATTACCGGGTTCTGCCCGCCGCGTCACATGCGCTTCGACGGATCGCTTGTCGCTCCGGATATCTTCAGCGCTCATTTCTCGTGCTTCTTCATCCGAAGTGACGGGCAGAAAGAGAAAATTGTCGCCTTGATCGAGATTCTCCAGGCAGGCTACCAGAGCCCAGCCCGGATGACGTTTCTTGACTGTCAAATAGAAAATCTCATTTTCGCCCTTCCGGACACAAACGCAAAGCTGACGTTCCATAATACTCCCATCGCAGAGCAATCTGCGGTTTTGACGTAGCATATCATCATTAAGCGTTCCTTGTGAATAAGACATATCAGCGTAACATGATCAAATACGGGTCCGTTGATAAAGCGGGTGGATAAATGGTGCGTAGTTGCTTGACATGCCAACCCGCCCTACGATAAGTGGGATGTCACGAGTGTTGAGTCGGTCTGGATCTCCGACACACCTTGGGAAACAAGAAGACGGCGAGAAAATGCCAGACACGTTCGAGCGAAAAGAAGAAATAAGGAGCCAGGCTAATCCGGCGAAAGCTTGGTTGAGCATTTGCTCTGTTTTCTTCATCTTGCTGACCGCCTGTACCCAACAACCGCAGACCGGAAACCTCAGCGGTTGCTTCCTGCTCGCGAATGCTGAAGACCATGAAGGAATTCGTGTCTACGTCCCCGGCACACCGTATCAATCGTCGACCAGCCGGAGCGGCCATTTCCAAATCGGACAGATGGAGCCGGGGGAGTATGAACTCGTCGTCCGGGAGGAGGGATACGAGGAGTTCAGGGAACCCGTCCAGATTGTCGCAGGCGAAGAGATCGATTTAGCTACACGCACGCTTCTCCCGCTCCCGCCAATGACCGGAACCATCCAAGGCCGGATACTACTTGCTGATAAAGAACGTCATGACGGGACTATTGTTTTGCTCCTCAATACGACCCATAACACAATCACAGAGGCCGACGGGACCTTTCGGTTTGAGGATGTTGAACCGGATAAATACACACTTGTGGCGTTTCGAGACGGGTATAAGAACCTGACGGACGTCGAGGTCGATCTCGTCGAGCCGATGGACTTGACCCTATCGGAGATGATCCTGAAACCACTGGAAGAACCAACTCCTGTGCCGGAGGAAGAACCGCCTCCGGGAAACTTGAGTATCTGGGGTTCTGCTCTGCTGGAAGGAGAAACCGATCACAGCGGGACCGTGGTTTCCGTAAGTGAAGAACCCGATATTTCCACCACGACCTCGGCGCAGGGACAGTTCCGACTCAATGGTCTTCGAGAAGGTTCCTATACTCTGGAGATGACCCATCCGGGATTCATACCGGAAAAGGTGGCCGATGTTGAACCGTTTGCCGCGACCATGGGAATAGGCGTTCAGGTCACACTCAAGCGGGCAACGCCTCGCATTGAGCGCAGTGTCCTTCAAGGCCTCGCACAGCTTCAAAATCAAGACAACCATGAAGGATCGACAGTGCGCCTCGTCGGTATCCAGCAGACTGTGATCACAGACTACTCGGGCCGCTATATCTTCGTGGATATCCCGTCGGGCACATACACCATCGTCGCGTCGCACCCCGGATACAAAACTACAAGAGCGGTTGGTGTCGAGGTACAGCCCGGCATGATCAATGAAGCGCCTCTGATCGAACTGCCTGAAATAACGATTGATGACCTGGACGAAGGTGTAGAAGGATATGGGGCTGTTCAGGGCACAGTAACCCTTGAGGATAACCCGAACGCCGGGGGCGTCACGGTGGGCATTCAGACGGCTGGTTTGGTGGCCATGTCGGGACTCGGCGGTGCCTTTTCATTCAATCAGGTTCCCGCAGGCCGCCACATGGTTATTTTCGAAAAGGCGGGATATGAGACAGCCTACGTTCCGGATGTCGCTGTTCTGCCCAATCAAACGACCACGATGCAGCCTGTTACACTCCGAAAGCAGGTCGAGCATCCCTATGTCGTCAGTACCGATCCACCCAATCGTGAACGCGATGTCGGATTTGACCAGGTCCTGGACGTCCTTGTGAAGTTCAGTGACCGAATGGACGGGGAGAGCGTGAAACGCAGCGTCATGATATCGCCCCAGGTCGCAGCGGAGATGTTTTTCGGCCGCGAAAGCGAACTCTCGAACAACGACACCGTCCACATTCAACTCCTCCGCCAGGGGCGAAACGCCCTCCGATTCAACACCACCTACGAAATCGTAATCGCCCAATCCGCATCCAATACGGAGGGCATATCACTGGAAGACGATTACCATTTTCACTTCACCACGGACGGCCCCCTTATTCTCCGAACAATGCCGGAAAACGGTGCCCGCAATATCAATTTCCTCCCCGCGGATCGTGTGCTAGTCGAAACGAACGCCCCCGTCGATCCGGGAACGGTAGCCCGGTATCTTCGAATACAGCCTCGGCCGCGTTCCGTGCCGGAGGTCTTCGCCTCAAGGCGAGGCGCAGGGGGACGCATCGAGATTGAAGTCGGATTGAATCCGGGAACCCGCTACTCATTCAGCCTCGGCAGAGGAATTCGCACGCTCGACGGGCAGCTCTTCTCCAATACCCCGTACAGGTTCTCATTCGGCCTGACGGGTATGCAGGGCGATTTTACCCAGCCGCCTACTGTAGACAGAACAAGACGTGGTCGTTTGCGAGGTCGATGAGATTTGCTGTTGGGAGTTCTTCTGAGAATCAAACCATCATATCTTCTTCGCCGCCACGGGCGATTTGGATCTCACCCGACTCTTCCAGACGGCGAATAATGGCGACAATTTTCTGCTGGGCCTCCTCCACCTGTTTCACGCGAACCGGGCCCATAAACTCCATGTCCTCCCGAATGTTGTCCGCCGCGCGCGAAGACACATTGTTGAACACCTTGTTCTTGACCTCTTCGTTGCCCCCCTTCAACGCGACCGCCAGTTCTTTCATGTCCACTTCTTTGAGCACCTGTTGAATCGCGCGGTCATCAAGTAATGTCACATCGTCAAACGTGAACATCAGTTTCTTGATCTCAACGGCGAGCTCCTGGTTCTCCTCTTCAAGAGTCTCCAGAATGCTCTTTTCCGTGGCTCGATCCACACGGTTAAGGAGTTCCGCCAGCGACTCGATGCCGCCCGCCACCGTGAATTCCTGCGATAACACGGTCGCGATCTTCCGCTCGAGGACCCGCTCCACTTCTGAGATAATCTCCGGTGCCGTCTGGTCCATCGTCGCGATACGGAGCGCCACCTCCGTCTGCATCTCCGGCGGGAGAGCGGACATAATCACGGCGGATTGCTCATACTCCAGGTAGGCCAGGATAAGTGCAATCGTCTGGGGATGCTCGCTCTGAATGAAGTTGAGCAAATGGGAAGGATCGACCTTTTTGAGAAAATCGAACGGAGATCCTTGAAGCATCCCTTGCAGACGCTCGATGATCTCGATGGCCTTGCTCGGCCCAAGCGCCTTTTCCAGAATCTCCCTTGCGGTCCCGATACCGCCGTGGCTGATATACTGCTTAGCCATGGCAGTGTGATAAAACTCTTCGATAACTTGCGAAGTGAGCTCCGCCGGCACCGTCCCGAGGTTGGCGACTTCCAGCGTGATTTGCTCGATTTCTTCGTCGGCTAGATTTCGGTATACATCCGCCGCCACTTCCGATCCCAAAGAGACCATGAGTATCGCGGCCTTCTTGCGGCCCGTCAGTTTCGTCTTTTCTTTCGCCGCACGTACCATTGCACCTTTCTAGATCCGAAATTACCCTCACATTTCAGATCCTTCATTAAAAGCCTCCCATAATGACTCACTAAAAGCAACCCGTCGTAGCACAGTAATTCGGGGGATGGAAGGATTTCCTGCGATGGTAGCGGCTAGCGGACATCCCACACGCCCCCTAAGCCGAGACCTCGGAGGCTGTTATCCAGCCACGCCACTCTGCGAACCCTTCAGAATGGGCGACAAAAAAATCCTGAGCGGATACCCGCTCGGTGAAGGAATGGAAGGATCTTCAGCAAATGCGGAATCAAACCATAATGTCTTCTTCGCCGCCACGGGCGATTTGGATCTCACCCGACTCTTCCAGACGGCGAATAATGGCGACAATTTTCTGCTGGGCCTCCTCCACCTGTTTCACGCGAACCGGGCCCATAAACTCCATGTCCTCCCGAATGTTGTCCGCCGCGCGCGAAGACACATTGTTGAACACCTTGTTCTTGACCTCTTCGTTGCCCCCCTTCAACGCGACCGCCAGTTCTTTCATGTCCACTTCTTTGAGCACCTGTTGAATCGCGCGGTCATCAAGTAATGTCACATCGTCAAACGTGAACATCAGTTTCTTGATCTCAACGGCGAGCTCCTGGTTCTCCTCTTCAAGAGTCTCCAGAATGCTCTTTTCCGTGGCTCGATCCACACGGTTAAGGAGTTCCGCCAGCGACTCGATGCCGCCCGCCACCGTGAATTCCTGCGATAACACGGTCGCGATCTTCCGCTCGAGGACCCGCTCCACTTCTGAGATAATCTCCGGTGCCGTCTGGTCCATCGTCGCGATACGGAGCGCCACCTCCGTCTGCATCTCCGGCGGGAGAGCGGACATAATCACGGCGGATTGCTCATACTCCAGGTAGGCCAGGATAAGTGCAATCGTCTGGGGATGCTCGCTCTGAATGAAGTTGAGCAAATGGGAAGGATCGACCTTTTTGAGAAAATCGAACGGAGATCCTTGAAGCATCCCTTGCAGACGCTCGATGATCTCGATGGCCTTGCTCGGCCCAAGCGCCTTTTCCAGAATCTCCCTTGCGGTCCCGATACCGCCGTGGCTGATATACTGCTTAGCCATGGCAGTGTGATAAAACTCTTCGATAACTTGCGAAGTGAGCTCCGCCGGCACCGTCCCGAGGTTGGCGACTTCCAGCGTGATTTGCTCGATTTCTTCGTCGGCTAGATTTCGGTATACATCCGCCGCCACTTCCGGCCCCAAAGAAACCATCAGAATTGCTGCTTTTTTGCGGCCGGTCAGCTTCGCCTTCTCTTTTGTAGCGCGGACCATCACCGTCCTCCGAAAAGTGATAAGCATCCCTCCAAAGGGGCACGTAAATAATCGCTCGGAAAAGCGCGGAAAGCAAGCCTTGGCCGCCTCACAAAAAGACTGAGCGTCAAGGGTTCTCGGCCGTTTGCCCGGTTCTCAGACAGAGGGTGTTCGCATCCCTTTTCTCACGCCGCAAATAGGGATGTAGCGGTGCCCCACCGGCAAGGATGATGAGACCGCAAAAAGTCGAAAGTTGGCATCGGAAGTTCCCTCTCCCCCCGGGAGAGGGTTAGGGTGAGGGGCGTTAATTGCATCGGGTTCGATTATCATGACTAGCCTGGATTCCCATGTTAGTTTTTTAACTTAACACCACGTAGGTTGGTTAGCCAAAGAACAGGCGAAGGCGTTTGTGCCCAAGCCAGGGGATTTCCACATCAGTTTCGCCGAATCCGGCTGCAAGAAGCAAGGGGTTGTGAGCGCGTTTTTGGAAACGGACCTGGAGTTCATCTTCTGTCAGGGTGACGGTTGCGATGGCGTCGACAAAATCACGAAAGATGTGACGGGACTTCGCCGTGGTGTATCCCTCCCCGATGCGTGCCCCCAGGAGACGGTAAAGGCTGCTGGCCATTAGCGTCAGTTGTAAATCGCAGTTGACTTTCATCGCCACAGCGGAGGAGAGGGCATCGATATGGAAGAAGTCGATCCCGTCGGCGATCCCGTTTTCGATGAGCATACGCTGGGCGTATCGGCCGATCAGTTTTGCTGGGGATAGGCGCAACTGGTTCGTCAATAAGAAGGTCGGCTCTTCGTGACCAAGATCGTTGATGATCAACTGTCGGATGACCCCATCGTAATCCGGCAGGGTGATTTGTTGATCGAGAATACGGGGGGTACGGTAGGCTCGGGCGATGTTGGCGAGTTCGATGCGTTTCCACGCCGATAGCGGGGTACGATGAATTTCCTCCAGCATCTTGCGTGATCGCCGCCGCAACGTAATGAAACGAATGGCCATGGTGTCCAGCTGGTTCAGGTTCCTGTACGTCGTCAGTTTGGAATCGAAAACCAGTTCTTCGGGGAGTTGCCCGGTTCGCCGTTTCCAAAACTCAACAAAGCGTAGAATTTCGTCGTTTTGATCCTCTTTGCGTATTTCCGCGTTGGCGTAGCAGAACACCCGTTGGTCGGTATCCTGCGCCAGGAAGGCCAACACGCCTTTCTGGCGGCGGCTCCGTTTGGAGACATAATGTTTTTGCACCAACGCGTCTTCCCCGTGAAAGGGGATGGTATGGAAATCCAAGTCAAAGGAAAGGCCACGCGCTAAACCGAGTTGGCCAACGGCGTCAAACCACAGACGCATCAGTTTCGGGTAGCAGGCAGGGGCGATGCGACAACTATACTCGGTCAAGAAAGACCGCTTGGGGATGACGTTGAGTCCCGCGAACAGAGCCAGTCCTTCATCAAAAACGGAACTCATCACATGGCTGTGTCTGGCATTTCCGAACAGTTTGAGCGCCAACAGGGAGCGCATGGCGCACCCCGCCGGGATCATTTTCGATCCGGGGAGGTCGGCACGCTTCATGAGTTCATCAAACGGAACTTGAGCCAGAGCGGGGAGGAAAAGGAACACGCCGCCGAATCTGGTGCGGAAATGACGCGGTGCCAGGTCGAGTTGCCTGACGTCTGCAACGGCGGCCGCCTCGGGACGAGGGAGCTCCGGGCGTTCTTCGTCCTTCCGCCTGGGAAGACGAGCAAAGCCTTCTTCGCGGAGAATGGTTGAGATCGTTGCCGGACTGACTTGGTGTCCCTCGTCTTTGAGTGCTCGGCTGATGTCGTAAATGGAGAGGTTTTGTTTGCGCAAGGCGATGATCCGGTCGCGAATGGGGTCCGTTTTCGGGGACGTCTTGGGTCCCTTTCGGGGCGGGAGAAAGAATTCGCGATCCGGGTGTTGTCGAAAATGGGAACAAAGGACTCGGAAACTGCCTGGGGAGTACCCGAAACGCTCGGCCACCTCTTTGGAGGGGAGCCCGTCGACGAAGTGGGCTCGGAGGGCTTCATACTGTCGATGGGTGGGGTTGCGCGGTTCCAGGAAAGCCCCGGCGAGTGGTGTTATGTGTTCTGCTTTACTGTTGAACATAGTGCCACTATATCAGAAATACATCGGATGTCAAGAAGAATTTGCGCATGGCTTAACGAATCAGCGAAAAAATCTCTGCTTAGAGGAATTGAATGGGATTTGTGACAACCGAAAAGGAAGTGAGCACTACG
>CAZTDD010000124.1:0-20070 GCA_964612675.1 uncultured bacterium | reverse complement strand
ACAAGATAATCATAATGCGCGAATCCAATGCAATGATCGCCCCTCACCCTAACCCGGGGAGAGGGAACTTCTCCCGCCAATTTCGCCGACTTCTTGTCATCCTATCACTAAGGGCTTGACAGAGCTACCCGTTCAATGCGATACCATACTCTAGTTCGACAACAAGTCGGAGGGAGAAAGACCATGCAAAAGAACTCGGCGATTTTCATCCTCATCCTCGTTTGTGCCATTAGCGTGAGCAGTTACGGCAAAAACCCACTTGGTCCATTATATACGATTCACATGGCCGGGGACATAACGATTGACGGCAACGTGACCGACTGGGATGGCGCAGAGTGGGTCACGTACGATGCAAACAGCATCGACGAGACGGGCGGAACCAACTGGAACGACCCGGACGCGGTTTGTACGTTCGCGATGATGTACGACAGCGAGGCGCTCTATTGTGCCGCACAGGTGGAAGACAACTTCATCTCCTTCTCACCGGATACGACGACCTGGCATGCCTGGTGGGAACGGGACGGAGTCCAATGGTTTATCGATTTCACCAATAATGGAGAACAGGAAGTCATTCTCTGGCCGGATTACTGGGAGACAGTAGAGAATGTCGAGGCCGGGATGAAATGGCTGCCTGGGGAAATGATTATCGCCATCGGCGCGACGGAAGACCAGACCCTGACGACGACACGACAGTGGCCCGTCGGCACACGAGATGGAGACCGCTCGGA
Organism: uncultured bacterium; assembly: GCA_964612675.1. GTDB lineage: Bacteria > Hinthialibacterota > Hinthialibacteria > Hinthialibacterales > JAKPRU01 > CAZTDD01. The sequence goes on along the minus strand of CAZTDD010000124.1, from coordinate 19,342 downwards.
TGCAACTACGACCACTTTGCTCGACGGAACCGTTGTACAAGGGGAGGTGAATGAAGATTGGGAATGCGTTGTCGAGATCGTTGAAAACGGTTACATCATTGAGCTCAGGGTTCCATGGGAATCGCTCGAAGAAAGCAAGTATTTCAGCGATCCGGAAGGCATCGATCCGGCGAATCCCGACGATATCGGCGAGTACACGTATGAAGACTTGGACAACTACGGCTGGGAACCAAGGCTTCCGGACCCGCTGGCGGGGAGCAAAATCGGATTCACTCATCTCTGCATCGACACGGATCTACCGGAGGGCGGCTTTGACGCGCAGGTAATGTGGGTCGGCGACGGCGATGAAGACACCAGCTGGACGGAGGCCATCTTTGCGGAGACGAATGCCGTTTTGGACTGGGAGATCCATTAGGCCGGGTAAGGAGGAGGCCGGGTAAGAAGGAGGCCGGGCAAGGAGGATCCTGTCCGTCTCACCCCAACGGGGTGAAGTAGTATAGCCAGCGGGCAACGCCCCTGGAGAAAGGTTGTCGATTCTGCTCGAAACGATTCTTGAGAGGGTGCCATGCCAGAAGCGAGAGGCATGTTCCGACAAACTCTCCGACAGGAATCCACACTATCCGGTCCTTGCAAACACATGAGGCCGCACCAACATCTCGAGCGCGGGCATGGCCCCCGTGTAATGTCGTCCACCCCCAAGCGGAATTGGGGGTGGCACCCGGCCTCGCACCCGGCCTCGCAGACCGCCTTCTCTTGCTCCTTCGTCACCCTGATTGTTGATAGGACGAATTCGAGCAATCGGGCCTACCCGTGCGGCAGTCGTCCAGAAGTTGAACTCTTCCGCTGGTCCAGGAGTTGAACTCCTGGACCCTAGAGAGGCCGGTCGTCAGGCAAACATCAACCTCCCCTTCGGTTCAGGGATCGGGCGGCCCTGCTCCCTCGCTGTTTCAATCCACTCACCCATGATCACTTCAACATTTGCCACCGCTTCCTGATACGTAGCCCCGTCTGCGGCACATCCCGCCAGCTCAGGAACCTCAGCGATAAAGGCGTCATCTTCATCACTCCAATAAATGATTACCTCATATTTCATCATCGGCATCCACTCCTAACCGGTACTTGAAAATTATCCTTCGGATCTGTTTGACCTGGTACGGTTTCGCCAACGATCCCCTTGGTTGAAGATTGACAATCTCGTCTATTCCGTCAGCTGTGTATATATGATGGCCTCCCTTGATTCGTTCGTCAAATCCCAAGAATTTCAGCATGCCACAAAGAGCATCAAAAGAAATGTTTGCGTCCGTGTGCCCTTCACAGACTTGCTGAAAAACCTTCTTGTGCTTCATCGTTTCTAACCGTATGATCAGGGCCGCTCGTTAATCATCACTCATCCCCCATCCCCCCTCACCCCTTCACCACCAAATTCACCAACCGTCCCGGGACATAGATCTCTTTCACGATCTCTTTGCCTTCGAGCCGTTGAGCGGCGGCCTCCTTCGCTTTCGCAATCATCTCTTCTTTCGGCAAATCGGGCGAGACATGCAACCGCGCGCGGAGTTTTCCGTTGATCTGCACCGGAATCTCGACCGTTTCCTCCGCACACATCGCCTCGTCGTACGTCGGCCACACGTCATACGCCAACGTTTCACCATGCCCGAGCCGTTCCCACAACTCCTCCGCAATGTGCGGCGCGAACGGCGAAAGAATCAAAACAAACCGTTCCGCCTGAGAACGAGTAAGCGCATCCGGTTTCTTGGTCGCTTCGTTCACAAAGGTCATCATCTGCGCAATCGCCGTGTTGAACGCAAGACCTTCGATATCCTCGGTCACTTTCTTGATCGTTTGGTGCAGGAGCTTTTCGACAGCCTCGTCAACAGACCGATCCTCGTCGAGTGACGGCCGTACCGGAAAATCGCCTTCGTCCCGCTCATCGCCGACAATCATCCGCCATGCACGCTGCAGAAACCGATGAACACCGACAATCGCTCGTGTGTCCCATATCTTCCCGGCCTCCAGCGGCCCCATATACATCTCGTACAACCGCATCGAGTCCGCACCCCACTCGTGGATCACGTCATCGGGATTGACCACATTGCCGAGCGATTTCGACATCTTGGCGGTAACGACATTCAGCTCTTCGCCCGTCTCCGGGTGGTACGGTTTCTCATCCTTCCAGACAACATCGGAGGTAGCGACATAGAATCCTTTCGACGTCTGATACGCCGGAGCGACAATCATGCCCTGGTTGTAAAGCCGCATGAACGGTTCGGGCGTGGAAACATGGCCCAAATCATAGAGCACCATGTGCCAGAACCGCGAATACAACAGATGCAGCACCGCGTGTTCCGCACCGCCGACATACAGGTCCACCGGCATCCAGTACTTTTCCTTTTCCTCACCGACGAAGCGATCTGTGTTCTTCGGATCGATGAACCGAAGGTAATACCAGCAAGAGCCGGCCCACTGCGGCATGACATTCGTCTCGCGCATCCCGGTCCGGCCTGTTTTCGGATCTTCGACACGACACCACGACTCCGCCATAGCGAGCGGCGCTTTTATCTCTCCCGCCGGTCGAAATTCATCCATATCCGGGAGCGTCAGCGGAAGATCGTTTTGATCGAGCGGCTCCACATTGCCGTCATCCCAGCAGACAATCGGAAACGGCTCGCCCCAATATCGCTGGCGCGAAAACAACCAGTCGCGCAGTTTGTAGCGAACAGTCCCCTGCCCTTTCCCGCGCTCTTCCAGCCATCGAGTAATTGTCTTCTTCGCTTCCGGCGTCGGCTGACCGTTGAAAATAGGCGAATTGACCGCAACACCTTCACCGACAAAACACTCGTGAACCGCTCCGCCGCGCTCCGCCCGGCGCAGTAGTCCCATCTTCTCCCGCTCAACCTCGCTCTCGGGGATCTTTGGCGGTCGAACGACTTCGACAATCGGCAGATCGAACTGAATCGCAAAATCGAAGTCGCGCTCGTCATGCGCGGGTACAGCCATGATCGCCCCCGTTCCGTAGGAAATCATGACGTAATCGGCAATCCAAATCGGAATCCGCTGGTCATTGACCGGGTTGATGGCGTACCCCCCCGTGAAAACGCCCGTTTTCTCTTTCGTGAGGGCAGTCCGATCCAATTCGCTCTTCCGTGCGGCGACTTCCTTGTACGCAACCACGTCCGCCTTGCGCTCGGCGGTCGTGACTCCATCCACCAAGGGATGCTCGGGGGCAAGAACCATGTACGTAGCGCCGAACAACGTATCGGGACGCGTGGTATACACTTGGATCTTCTCACCTGCGTGCGGTCCGTCGGCCACTTCAAAATCGACGTCCGCGCCCTCGGACCGTCCGATCCAGTCCTGCTGCATCTTCTTGATCGATTCCGGCCAATCAAGGTCATCCAAACCGCGCAGGAGGCGTTCCGCATACTCGGTAATCCGGAGCATCCACTGCCGCAACGGTTTGCGGACACAAGGAAAATTTCCAACCTCGGAGCGCCCCTCGCTGTCAACCTCTTCGTTGGCCAACACGGTGCCGAGTTCTTCGCACCACCAAACCGGCGACTCGGCCTGATATGCCAGACCTTTCCGATACAGCTGGAGAAAAATCCACTGTGTCCACTGGTAATAATCCGGGTCGCTGGTAGCGATTTCTCGGTCCCAATCATACGAAAAGCCGAGAGAGCGGATCTGGCTGCGAAATGTCTCGATGTTCTTCTTCGTCGTAACAGCGGGATGCGTCCCGGTTTTTACCGCGTGTTGTTCGGCGGGAAGGCCGAATGAGTCCCAGCCCATCGGATGGAGCACATTGAATCCCACCTTGCGTTTGTAGCGCGCTACAATGTCTGTAGCCGTGTATCCCTCCGGATGACCCACATGCAGTCCGGCGCCGCTGGGATACGGAAACATGTCCAAGATATAACACTTTGGTTTGGACGGATCGAATCCCGGGTCTCCGGGTCCCGGTGTTCGAAACGTTTTGTTTTCGAACCAGTACTTTTGCCATTTGGCTTCGATTGCAGCAAAATCATAGGGAGATCTGACCATTGTTCACGCCTCAATTGAATGTATATCGTGTATCGTAAATGCTTTGAAAACAGAGAATGAAAATCCTATCCTAGTCGCGATATGGGACATAGGATAGTCAACATGCAAGGGTACGGTCTCTGTTGCAAACGAGATCGCCATCAGCCATCATGAAACATAACCAGTATCGATAATTCACATCCCGGAGGGGAATCAGATGCATAGTTTTTTCAGGAAGCTCGTTGGATTGACATTGTTGATCGCGGGATTCGGAACCATATCGGCGGCTCAAGACCAAACGGATTGGATGGTTGGAAAGGCGGCGGTCGTCGCCGACCTTGTCGATCGATACGATAGCGGTGTGATTGAAGACGCAATGGATTCCAGCGCCTCGCAGCGGGAAACCGCGGGCTCGAAATCCGTTCCGGGAATCTTCCTGCATCCATTGCCCGAGGGAGAAGCAACCTGGACGTTGTCCATCCAACTGCCGGAACCTCAACCGGGAGAGAAGATCGTTCTGTTGGGACTGGTAGGGTTGCGGGATGGAATCCCCTGGGACGATCCGTCAAAACCGGAATGCAACGGCGTGGATTTCTTTGTTCGCATCGGACAGGTCACCACCGTAGCCGCAACAGTCACAGGTCGGGGCTGGCAGCCCATCTCCTGCGATTTGACTCCTTTCCGAGGGCAGAAAGTCGAATTGAGCCTCGTGACGTCGTCCAGGAACAACGCAAACTACGACTGGGCCGTGTTCGGACGGCCGGAGATCCTGAGTCTCATGAGCCCACGGGACGCATTGAATGAAGAATTAACATCGAACGGAATTCGTTTCGACAAAGAGATGGATACAACCGGCGTCGTAGTGGCTGAGGTCATCGAGGCCGATCAACCGTCCATCCTTCGCGTTTCCCGCAAAGGAGTCGATCTCCTATCCGGCGTCCCAGTGAATGACCCAAAGCGCGGATGGATTGCCCGGCGGTTTTCCACGCCGAGCGGGCAAGGCACCATCGAGATCGCAGAGCTCGCCGGAATCCCCCGCCAGTGCGCTGTGTACGAGCTTGTACCCTCTTTGGAAATCCAGGAATTCAGACCTGTCACGGCTGTGCCGCTGGTGGGAGAGAATCTCTTCGCCCTGCAGATCAAAAACCACGGGCCGGGGTACTACCACTCGCACGACAAATCCCTAGAGATTCACATTCTCGACGCTTTGAGCAGTCGCGGTGAGGTAAAAGAAAGACTTATAACAGAGGGTCCACCGGACCTGGCTCCCGGGGAGAGCGTTGTCCTCAGGCGAGGCCCCATCGAGATCGGCGATGATTTTATGCACACCCTGCGTGCTGTCCTGCCGGATCTGGGGGTCAGCAAATACTGTTCGTTGCCTGTCTCTTTCCAATCCCAACCCAGCGAGGCCGAGACGGCTCTCACGTGCGGCGGCTATCGAATCTCATTCCCGAAATACGGCGATCTTCACGCGGCCGCGATTATCGAACACGTCGATCCAAAAACCAACACGCGCAAACGAATAGGAACAATCTATCCACTCACAAAAACCGTCTACGAATCCGCCGCAGGCCGTCACGATTGGTCCTTGATCCGAGAAAAAATCGACGAAGTCGGTGAGAGAAAGATCGTGATCTCAGAGGAGATTGCTAATAACCCCGGCCGAACGATCAAACAGTCATTGGAATTAACCAGCGTTCCCGAGGAGTCGCTGCTTCGGTTCACCTGCAGACTGACGGCCTCGGGAGGCGAGTTTGAGGTCTACGACTTCTCCGGACCGCGTATCGCATTCGGCGACCGGAGTTTTGGAACCGAGCATGGTTACGCCCTCTTCCCAGGACTGGAATATCTGAGCCCGGAAGACCATTCATCCAGTACTCTGGACGCGGCAAACCCGATCGCGCAACGCTCCGCCCCGGATCCGATGAAGATCACAATTCCCCTGATGGCAATCAACCATGGAGGCGACGTGGCGAGTATGTTTTGGGATCCCCATCTGGAATGGCAAACCGGTCAGCGAATGCCCGGCGCACGTTTCGACGTGCCTCCGGAGGATGGAATGGACGAATACTCATCCTTCGGTCTCTATGTGCCTCCGCCGCCGGAGTGGCGTCCCGAGAGCAGCGACATCGCAATGAAACCGATACTCGTGACTCCCGAGACTCCCCTGGTCCTGGAAGGAACGATCTGGCTCGGAAATGAAAGCGATCTTCAACCACAGCCTTCCGATGGACTCCTCGAAGGAGAACTGATTTTCTCCGCCTTGAACAAGTATTTCGCAACCGAGAAACTTACAGAGCCGAAAGAACCGCCAAGGGACTATGAGGCAGAGAAAAAACTTTCCCGAGAGGCGTGGACAGACACAATTTGGGTACCGGAAGCGAATGGGTGGCGGCATTGTGTCGGCGAAAACTGGCCTCCGGCTCCCGCCCCCGGAATGGCGACGCTTCTGCTTTTTGACAGGCTGACCACCAGCGACCCGGAGATCCGAATTCAATTGCAGGACCGCATCAATCAGGCCATGGAGACCGCGATTGAGAAAAACGGTGCCGGCTATCTCTCATCCGGTGTGAACTGCCACATCATGCAGGGAGAGTATCCCTTTTACGGCGGTGAGCTTCAGGAAGCGCTCGGGCGATGGATGTCACAAGGCTTGAACTTGATGAAGCAGCAACAGGATGACGGCACATGGGTCTGGAATCCCGGCGACAATCCGCGACGGCAGAACCTGGGAACTCCCGGCCAGGCGAATTCCGGTACCTGTGCAGGTCCCGCTCGATTCCTGCTGCGACTCGGCAGGGTTCTGGGAGACGATCATTTCATTGAGGCGGGACTTCGCGGTCTCGAAGCAATGGAACGGTTCCGCGTACCGCGCGGCGCACAGGGATGGGAATGCCCGCTGCACGCTCCGGATATTCTCGCGTCGGCGTACGCGCTACGTGCGAATGTGGAAGCCTATCAGGCCACCGGCGAAAAAAAATATCTCCGACAGGCGAAATACTGGGCACACAGCGGCCTTCCGTTTATCTACCTCTGGAATATCGAGTCGATTCCCTCAATGCGGTATAACACAATTCCTATTTTCGGTGCGACATTCTATACGCATACCTGGTTGGGAAGGCCCGTTGTATGGTGTGGACTCGTGTATGCACACGCACTCCAGCAGTTCGCTCGGTTCGACGATTCTCTGGACTGGGAAAAAATCGCGCGAGGCATCACGATCAGCGCGATGTGGCAGCAATACGAGATGGATCATCCGAGCAAAGGATGCTATCCCGACAGTTTCGACCTTCGCGCCGTCAAACGAAACCCCGCCGACATTAACCCCGAAGACATCATGGTCAACCTGTATTTGTTACACGATGTCGATCCCGGTATCAAAACACTCAAACTCATCTGCGGAGACAACAAGGTCACAGTTTCCTCGGGTGCAAAACTCGAAGCATTACCAAGTGAAAAGAATCTCTCGCTCAGACTCTCTTTTTATGAAGGAGAGACCATCTACACGTTGGTAACACCGGCTGATACAATCAATCGAGTGACTATCGGCGGCCGAGAGTTGCAGCGAGTGGATAACCTGAACGAGGTTATCGAAGGATACAGTTTGAACAAAGGGCGTCATTGGCTAATCGTTAAGAATCGTTTCAAGGCCCCCGAAGAAGTCCTGAATATCGATACCGGAACAGCGGGAATCGACTCTTGGTTCCCGGTTGGACAAACGACTCGGGAATAGAATCCCCGGGGCCGCTGGCGAATCATTGTGACCCAAGATATTCTTCACCAAAACCTGACGGCCCTGGCCGGAGCCTATCCCGATCTTGCGCGCAGTGTTCCGCGGTACAGAGCGTTGCCAGAGACTCCCCCGCTGCCTGCGGGTGATGAAGACGCTTTGCCCATTTCTCTTCTCACCGAACCCGAGCCGCACGTGATCGTCCTCGGATGTCGAGAGGATATTCCGTTTATATGGGACAGAATTCGTCCTCTGAACGGCCGCCTTTTCGTCGTAGAAAAGAACGTCGCCAATTTTCATCGCCTTCTCTCACTCCACCCCTTGTCCACGCTCCTTGCGGCAAAAGAATGTGAGTGGATGATGGGGCTTTCTCCCAGAGAAGTCGCAGAGACTCTCCGAAAAGCTCCTCCGACAATGGGACCCGCGTGCATCGTTTCACCCGTTCTGGACAATAAAGATGCGTCTTATTACACAGAAGTCAGACAAGCACTCGAACCGGTCATCCTTCACCGGGAAATCAACCGGCAGTTCACACTCGATCAACGCGGCCTAAGCGAAAGGAACCTGATCGAGAATCTGCACTTCATTGCCAAATCCACGCCGATAGGAAAACTCCGAGACGCGCTGAAAAACGTCCCGGCCTATATCATCGGGGCCGGTCCGTCATTGGACCGGAACAAGGATGAACTAAAAAAGGTGAACGACCGGGCATTTTTGATCGCAGTAGATACAGCCCTGGGGCCGCTTATCCAGAGCGAAATCACTCCGCATGTGGTGATTACCGTCGATCCCCGAGAGCTCGTATTCGAACATTTTCGTTCCATTCCTTCACTTGACTCCACAGCGCTTGTTTTCTCCCCGTCGTCCAGTCCGCAGGTTCTGCAACGGTATCGCGAACAAGCGCGCCCCGTCTCTCTGAACCCCGGAGATTTCATGCTGCTCAACCGCCTGCATACATGTCTCGATATGGGAGAGCCTGTCCCGCGCGGCTATATGGTGGGCCATCACGCATTCAACGTCGCACGCCATCTGGGATGTTCGCCTCTCATCCTTGTAGGAATGGATCTGGCATTCCCCGCCGAGGGGCGAAGCCATTGCGCGGGCGCCGCTCTCGCACGTTCCTCTGCGCATCAAGAACACAAAATCACTCTCGGCTCGTGCGAATCCGTTGGAAGCGAAAGCACCGATGCAATCTCCGTTCCTGGAATCGCGGAACCCGAAGTGTGTACAACGTCCGTCTTCTTCAACTATTTGAAACGGCTGGAGGCGGAGATCGAAAAAACAGTCGTTCCGGTATTTGACGCGACAGAGGGAGGAGCCCGGAAACAAGGTACAACGCCTCTCCGGTTGAACGAGATAGTCAAGAAATACGTTTCGGACGAAAACATACAAACACGCTTCGAGACCGCAATACAAAGCGCTCCAGTCGCTCTAACAGATTCCGAAGCGTTCAATCGAGAAATTCGCAGGTACCAGTCGATAACGGAGCGAGGTGTTCTCATCCTGCAGCAACTCCTGCAGGAATGCCAAACCGGAGCGGTGGAACGCTGTCTATTGAGATTTACATCCTTCCTACGCGATCGAACCATCGAGACCGTCGCGGACTCGTTTGTTCAGTATCTGCGATACCGCGCCGCAAAACTGCGCTTCACAGACCATTTGGATGCGAAGGCATTAGAGAACCTCTTAATGGAAGCCTTGGATGGAATGAGACTCTTCTCATCCGCCCTGAGCAAAACACGTTGAACCAGAGACCCTTGGTACCGGCCATCTGGGAAGCGAGTAGGGTGGGTTAGCGACGACCCCCCGGCAAGGGACCTTCTGCGCACACTTCAGAGGAGCGTACCCCACCAAAACCGTCAGTTAACGCTGTCAAACGCCTGCTGATCGTGTATGATTGAAACCCGATTCATCGTCCCAAAGGAGAACCATCCATGAACAAGCGAACATTGTCATCTCTCACCGCCCTCGTCGCGCTTCTGCTCGCTCCCTCTCTAACCGTATCGGCCGAGGTAAAAGAAGCAACCCATGAAGTGGAAGTTCGTACAGACGTGAAGATCCCCATGCGGGACGGAGTCGAACTGTCGGCAAACATCTTCCTCCCCAAAGCCGAGGGCAAATTCCCGGTTCTCCTCATGCTAACCCCATACGGAAAGGGCGATGAAAAGAACGGGAACGGCCACTACTATGCTTCTCACGGCTACGCCGTCGTGCTCCAGGATTGTCGCGGCACCGGACAATCGGACGGCAAATGGGTGCCGTTTCTGAATGAAACACCGGACGGTCACGACACCCATCTCTGGATACTCGATCAGCCCTGGTGTAACCGCAGAATGGGCACCTTCGGCGGTTCCTATGTCGGATTCACCCAGTGGATGGGCGCAGTTCGCGCAGGTCCGTATCTGAAAGCGATGTTCCCCGTCGTTCCCCTCGTCGATCCGTATGGAGACGCCGTCTATTTCAGCGACAGCGGCGCATTCAATTTGTCCCTGTCCATGGGATGGGGCGGACTCGTCTCGTTCCAGAAAGGAGAAAAAGTCCCGGAAATCGACTGGGAGAAAGCCTTCCAAGTCTTGCCGCTCATGGAATGGGACACCAAAGTCACCGGCCGTAAGATTCCGTACCTCCGGGACTGGCTACAACACAACACATTCGATGAGTACTGGAAGAAAGGCAGCGTACGCGGAAAATGGCACGAAATCCGCGCCCCCATGCTCAACATCGGCGGCTGGTACGACATCTTCTCGAAAACCGTCCTGGAACACACCCAGAAAGTCCGTACCACTTCGATGGCACGCCCCATGCGAAATCATCAACACGTCATCATCGGCCCATGGACGCACGGGATCAGCCACGACGGGAAAGTCGGCGACATGGATTTCGGCAAAGACGCCGTGATCGATCTTCGCGAGTGGCAAACTCGATGGTTCGACTGTTGGCTCAAAGGGAAAGACACAGGCGTGAAGGAACTTCCTCCATACCGAATCTTCGTCATGGGCAAAAACGAATGGAAAGACATCGACAATTGGCCCCCGAAGAATGCGCAATACACACTGTTCTATTTCCACAGCGACGGCTCGGCGAATACGCTCGACGGCGACGGTACATTGAGCACACAAAGACCCGGGGAACAAGCCCCGGACAAATTCACCTATGATCCAGAGAATCCCGTACCGACACTGGGCGGCTGCAACCTCTTCGGGTGCCCGGCGGGGCCATTCGACCAGCGCAAGGCCGAGAAACGGGATGATGTGTTGGTCTATACAAGCGAGGAAATGAAAGAAGAAGTTGAGGTAACCGGTCCCGTTACGGTGATTCTCTATGCCGCCAGCAGCGCACCGGACACCGATTGGACCGCCAAACTCGTCGACGTCCACCCGGACGGACGCGCCATCAATCTCTGCGATGGCGTCATTCGCGCACGATATAGAGATATCTCAGAGAACCCCTCTTTGATCGAGCCCGGCGACATCTATTGTTACGAAATCGATCTGTGGGTCACAAGTAACGTTTTTTTACCCGGTCATCGGATCCGTGTCGAGATTTCCAGCAGCAACTTCCCGCGCTTCAATCGGAATCCCAACACCGGACATCCCTTTGCGTCGGACGCGGAGCTTCAAAAAGCGAATCAAACGATTTATCATGATATGGAACACCCTTCGCACATCCGTCTACCCATCATTCCCGGGTAACAGAACGTGCGAATGACATAGTTGTTTTCTTCTGCCATCTTCCTTTCCTTTCGCTGTCCAGGCGAAGGGGCGTGCTTGGGGTACACCGTTCGAACATCTCGTACAAGTATATTCACGGAGGTACCGTTACGTGATTTCTTCGATAGTCGATAAATTCAAAAACGCTCTCGAATCAATTTCACCCGATTCGGCGGCCGCATATGAGCAGAAAATGGAAGTTTTTGCGGAACACGTTAATCGCACGCTCGAAGAACGCGACGATTTCCGCGATCTGATCGGTCCGAATCCGGTAGAAGTAATGCGCAACAACCACTCGAACCACGCGCAGTTTATGCTCTCTCAATTCCGGTTGAAGAGCGCACACGCAATGGTGGAGACTATCGTGTGGGTCTATCGAACCTATATATCAAGAGGATTCTCCCCACGCTATTTCCCCATCGAATTGACCGCCTGGATGGACGCACTGGACGCCTATGTAGACGCCTCTTGCGCACAGGAAATCAAAGCAGTCTATTCACTGATGATCGACGAACACACCACATTTCTACAACTCTCCCAATCGACATGCAAAACCCCGTCGGTCTCCGAGGACATCGTTCCCTATTTCAAAAAATACAAAAAGGCTGTCCTCAAACCCGACTTGAATGAAGCCATACAGGTTACAAGCGAGTTTGTCCAGAATTCCCAGAAGATCCCTGTCTGGTGGGAACAAATCATCGCCCCCGCAATGCAGGAAATCGGACGCTTGTGGGAAGAGGGGGAGATCACCGTCGGACAAGAGCATTTGGCGACTTCGATCACACAGCGTGTAATGTCCATCTTCTATCCAATGATTCTCGAGCTGCCCCGCGAGAGAGGAACGATTGTCGTCTCCGCTACCCCCAACGAACTCCACGAAATCGGTGCACGCATTGTCGCCGATTTGCTTGAAATCGACGGCTGGAATGTCCATTACATGGGGGCAAACAGTCCGGCGGACAGTATTTTCGATTTCGTTCTCAGAGTCCGACCGCGATTTCTCTGCCTGTCAACGAGTTTAATTTCTAATTTACCCGCGGTGGCCTCTCTCGTGAAGCAAATCAAGACTATAGATGAACTAAAACACACCCATATTGTCGCAGGCGGCCAGGTATACCAATTCGAAATCGATCTCTGGAAAACCGTGGGAGCCGACGGGTACTCAGTCACTGCTACGGATTGTGTCAGGTACATCAATGACGGTTCGCGTGAAAACTAAAACTATTTCAAAAACATGAACGATTTATTTGCCCTGTTTTCGGAACACGCTTCTGGTTGGCTAATACATGATTCTTCATTATTGATCGCCGTGCTGGATCGACACGGCAACTTCATCGAATGCAATAACCGATTGGAACTATTGAGATCGCAAACCCCACAGTCGGATTCCGTTAGCGATCTGGTTATCACCAGCGGCAAACCACGCATCAAGGAGATGCTCCAACGCTCTCTGTCCACAGATACTCCGACGCATGAGAATTTGGATTTCGCTAATGGATCGGAACGACTGCCTTCTTCCTACGTGTGCCATATTCTCCCCGTCCAGCCTGACCGTGCCCTGCTGATCTGTGAACCCATGCCTCCGTTAAGTACACAAGCAGCCCAGGAATATGTCCAACTCACCAACGAATTCGCGACGGTCACTCGGGAACTTCAAAAAACAAAGCATGAACTCAATCTGAAAAACCAGAGACTGGAAGATCTTACAGCAAAGTTGGAACAACGAGTCAAAGAACTCGATTGCCTATATGCACTTACATCGGTGATGGAAAGAACGGACGTATCGCTGTTGCAGATTCTGCAGGAAGCGGTCGATCTGATTCCCCCCTCCATGGCATCCCCGGAGCAGGTCTCCGCCCGCATCACTTTTGGAACGGAAGTATTCCGTACAAAGAATTTCCGAAAAAGCCCCATACGAGAATCTGCCCCCATTCTAATACACGGCGAACCCGTGGGGAATCTCGACGTGTTCTATGCGCAGGAAATTGAAGAACCGTTTCGAGAGGAAGAGAAAGCCCTCATCGGCGCTGTTGCAAAGAAAGTCGGAGGTGTCATCGGAAAAGTCGGTACCGAAAAGGCGCTCAAAGAAAGTGAGGAACGCCTCCGCCTTCTGATCGAAAGCGCGGAGGATATTATTGCACTTCACTCTCTTACCGGAAGGTATATTTATTATAGCGGCCCAAGCCGATATGGACTCTCCGCCGTCGATGTTGTCGGGAAAACACCGCAGGACTTTTTCGAGCCGGAAGAGGCCAACAGAATCGTCCGACAAATCGAGTCGGTCGGTCGAACGGGAAACAGCATAACGAGTGAAACCAAGAGAGCCTACAACGGGGAGGATCTGTGGTTCTCCGAGGTGATCTATCCCGTTTGGAACAATGAAGGCCGGATCAGCACCGTTGCACGTATATCCAGAAATATTACCGAACAAGTAAAAGCACAGAAAGAAAAGGCGAAGATCGAGCAACGGCTGCAGGAATCCAAACGAATGGAGACTGTAGGACACCTGGCCGGTGGTGTCGCCCATTATATCAATAATCTGTTGATGGGGATTATCGGGAATTTACAGTTGGCTGAAATGGACGCCCCCGAATCGCTTAAAGAGTATTTCACAGACGCAAACAATGCCGCCGACCGGGCCGCAACCATCGTACGGCAGCTATTGGCCTTCGGACGAAAATCCATGCTGGCTCGAAGTCCGGTTCAATTAAATAGCATAGTCAAAGAAGTGGACGAGACCTTTAGAACTTCTCTCGACAACCGCATACGTTTTACTTGTCAAATCGCCGACAACCTGCCGCGAATCGAGGCCGATAAAGAGTTAATTAAAACAACCCTCATAAGTCTCTGTACAAACGCCCGCGAAGCAATGATGCGAGTTATCGAAGAAGAAACGAGCCCTGAACGAAAAGACGATTCTTTTGAAATCCGAGTGGAGACAGGGCTCACCAACATCGACGAAGATTATTGCCGGGATCGTTCCGACGCCCGAACGGGCTCTTTCGTAGTCCTGAGTGTTTCGGATAACGGCTGCGGAATGACTCAAGAAGTCCAGCAGAGAATATTCGAGCCGTTTTTCACAACAAAAGAAATTGGACAAGGAACCGGGCTGAGTTTGGCCGGCGCACACGGCCTCGTGAAACAGCACGACGGCTGGATGGATTTCGACAGCCAACCGGGTGAAGGAACCACGTTCAAGATCTTCTTCCCAATCCCGGATCAGAATTCAAGAGAGAATTCTGAATCCTGACCCGGGAATGATTCGTATTTGTCCTATTTCACTCCACTGGGCATACCTCAATATTGACCGCACCCGACAGAGGATTGTAATCGCCGCTGAAAGGCTGGAAACGCGGCAGCGCAGGCGAGAATCCCGTTATCGATCCATCCTCATCCACCTCGATATTCAGACCGCTTACATAACATTGCTCCGCGGGATACGTGAAAGAAACTTCTCCGGTGGTCTCATTCAGACCGATAATCGCCTGTGTTGACACAAGAATCTCATCAGCCGGATCCTCATCCACATTCCCTGCAGCGACTCCCAAACCGCCTGAGGGATTGAGAGATGCCCCAAAGACCTGCATAGGACCGGTCACCGCGTTCACAAGCAAGCCTGCGCCGGGCTCTCCGGAGCTCGTGTCAAATATGCGAATGAAATTCTTGAGCAGCGGGTTGTTCGCACCCTCCGGGTCGCCCGCCGTGGCCGCAATAATCTCGTTGTCGCCGTCGCCGTCTACATCCCCGACGGCGAAATTGACACCTCCCAATCCGTGGAACAGCACGGGCATTGCCTGAATCGGGGCCGAGCGTTGTTCCACATAAACCCGCCCGTCATCGCTTTGCGCCAGGTTTAGCACCTGGAACAGGGTGGTCGCACCATCCCCATTCATTTGTCCGACCAGCAACTCATCCAATCCATCATTATCCAGATCGCCCGCGGCCACGCTCGTACCGCCCGATCCATTTTGTCTGACCGCAGCACCGGTAAGTCCCTGGAAAGTACCCGCGATCTCCAGACGTTCCCGTGCAACGCCCTCCGCATAGCGGAGAATTCGAAGTTGGTTGCTTCCCCCAAGACCCTGCGCGGCGACAACCATGGGAAGGTCAGCGCCGACAAAATCTCCGGCGACCAGGTTCAATGCACCGTGCGGGTTACGGAGTAAGGGATTTGGGGAGCTGGTGACAAACACATTGAAGGAGGTAATCACCGACGGACCGTGAATTCCACCGGCAGTTCTCCAAGCCGTCACAACAGAAGGTGCGATTGAGCCGTGGCCGCCGGGTCCGAATCCGACGATGATATCGTTGCTTCCGTCACCGTCGATATCGCCTACAGCCGTATTGGCGGAGCGCAAAACGGAAGTTCCAAGCAGCGCCGCAAAATTCTTCGGCAATCCCGGAAAGGCGCTTCCCTCAATGATTCGCAAGGTCGACGTTTCTCGCCGATTGACCGAGGTCTTCCCTCCGTACCCTTGCGAAAGAACAAGCTGACTTGCAGGAGCGGCAGCGCGCGCCGGTGTCGGGCTTGGCCGAATAAAAGTCGGTTCAGATTTCGCTTCGCACTCCCAACAAATCGCCAACAAACAAATCTCGGAACCTTCAACCGTGATCTTCCGAATGCCGCTCGCCCCTGTGAGTGTGAGTGTTTGAATCGCGGACGAGGGCGCCGCGCTCGCTGTGTCTACCAGGGCTCCCGTACCGTCGTAGGCGCGCAGGATGGCGTGATTGTAATGCCTCAACGTGATTTGAACCGACTTCGGCAGCGCATCCCGGCACAGATCCTCAGAAAACGCAATCGTGGCGGGCTGACTCGCCGTCGATTCCGTCCACGGAATCCAGATCCCTAGTTGCCCCGTGTCGCTGCAGTCGGAGACTCCAAGAGAAACCGTGTTTCCTTTTGAATCGATGGCGGCATGAACTTCAATTGCCCCCAGTTTCACTGCGCTCAAACCGTCCACCGGTTTCCCGTAATACTGCCCGGGCGTCACACAATTGTCTCCGAGAGGCGTCGGTGTCGGAGTCAACGTGGGCGTTGGTGACGGTGTTGATGTCGAGGTGGGTGTAGGCGTCGAAGTCGCAATCGGATACAGAGTGACGATTGGAGTAAGGATCGGAAACGGAGTGATAATCTGTATCGGAAGATCGTCCGTGGGCGTCGGCGTGGGGGTTCGCGTCCGTGTCGGCGTTGACGTCGGAGTAAATGTATTCACGTGGATACCGGTATAACTCGCGTTGTTTGCCTCGTCGAACTCCGAAATCACATCGTTCTCGTCGGCGATAGCGCCGACATAATAGACTCCATCGCTCTGGAGCGTGTCGGGCAGCGAAACGGTTCGAGAAACGGTCCATACGTCGTTACGACCTAGATCCGCACTGAATCCGCCTATTCGGGAATCCCAGGTCGTAATCAGGTCGTTGGTCGACAAGTAAAAACCGATACCGACCGGGTTCTGTCTGTTCACTCCGTTGTTCTCGTAACTAAACTCGACCTTTATCGTCTGGCCGTTATTTACAAAATAGATCGGTTCATCGTTGACGAAGTATTTTGGCAGCTCCAAATTACTCGAATTAAAAATCCTCGCTCGGTCGTGCGTGCTGTATTCACCGCTGTGACCGGTGTGTCGCCAATGAACGACACCCAGATCCTCGCCCGCCGAGGAATTTGTCCCGTAGAGATACACGGTTCCATCGGAAGCGTCTTCTCCCAAGTAGCAGCGCGCGTTGTCTCCGTTCGTGTGAATGTGGGTCCAGTCCTGCCCCATGATGTTGTATTCGTCCGCCTCGTGGGCGAGCCCAAGGGCGTGGCCGAATTCATGCATCGCCGTCGTCCGAAACGGCCTGGCGCCGCCGCCGTAATTCCACATCGCGCGTTTGTCGATCCCCGACGTCCATGTCACTCCGACGTTGAAGATGACGTCCGCTTCCGTCAGCTCCACGTCCTTGCCGCCGAAGATCCAGTAATCCACACAGTCATACCACCACCACGTGATCGCCGGGGCCCCCTTCAGCGCACCGGGATCGCTGGAGAACCAGGTTTCGTTCTCGCCGTTTCCTCGTTTCACCTTCGATTCATCGTAGGTCACGTAAAAATCAAAATTGCTCGGATTCCGATTCAATCGGCTGATAACCGTGCCGAGTGCCGTACGATAGGAACTTCCCGAAGGAAAGCTGACACCGCTCGCTCGAATTCGGACCGAGTTCGAATCCCACTTTAGTTTTTTTCCAAGACACTCCCACGTAACACTGCCGAAACCCGCCGTCGGCGAGAAAAAACACACTTGCAGTATGAAAAACAGAGGAAACAGTTGACGCTTCATGATTTCGTTCTCCTTCGTCGCGGTTCGCTATATCCCACAGGGCGCATTTGGCTTGCAAAACTCTCTATTCCATCCAAATCACGGTCTGTCCTGCTTCAACACCGGATTGAAACCGGACTCTGCGAGTGCTTCGGCTTCCAAGCGGTCCAACTGACTCTGGTTCTGCTCGCCATCGGAAGGACCGCCGATATCCAACAACGGGAGCCCGGGTTGAATTGGATTCACATAAAACGGAGTCCTGATATCCAGGCTTACAACCGGTTCCAGAGACCGCAGTTCTTCAGGTGTATGTAATTCGGTGATGGATTCTTTGAGAAAAGCAGTGAATTCATCGGCGGGCATGGGCTTGAATTCGATCTGCTGTGCCTGCTGCGGCGAGGTTTCGCTCGTCAGTTTCGTTAAATTGTTCGGACTCTCGATGATCTGGTCGACAACCAGATCGTCGGAGGCCGAGATTTTCATCTGCAGAGAACATCCGCCGCAGAGCGACTGATGGGTCAATACTTGTTCCGCAACGACCGGGGGCATCTGGCTGATCCCGATCGGTACCGTAGCCACGGTACGCTCCAGACTTTTTACAAAACTGTCGGCATACACATCTTCGATAACGAGTCGATTCAACTTTGAGAGTTGTGTGCGGGTAAGAACCGAGGGTTCTTTGGTGAGAAGAGATTGCGTTTCAGTGCGAAGGGTGAACCCTTCAACATCGTCCGGTGCGAATAGCCGGGAAGGCGGTGCCAGACGACTCGGATCTTCTTTCAGAAACTGAAAACCCGCCAGGCGGTTCAAATCCACGGCAAGTAGTCCCTTTGCATAGTCGATATAGGGAGACTCCGGTCCGGCCCTCAATAGAAGGAAGATCGTCTCACGAGTCTGATCGCTCAACTGCGAGGCGATTTTGGCGTCCGGGAGGGTTTGTGGATCTGCCAGCCTCTCGGCGAGCTTGCTGAAATGAAGGATATCCTCCGGGTGGAACTTGAGGGTTTCGTCGACCTGACTCGTGAAAACCAGCGGACGGCCGTAATCGCTGTAGACATATCCTTCGATGACCCGAAGTCGTCCTTTATTCATCCCCACAAGCGGACAGATGCTGGCTCCGTTTCCCTGGACATACAGGATTTGTCGATCCCCGATATCGAAAAGAGGGATTTTGCTGACCATGAGATATCGCGGGAACGTCTGCTTGGGATCGGCCTCGGAAGCCACTTGCATGCTCCCTCCCTGAAAACGGAGGGTAATTGTTTCACCGGCCGTTGTCCCTTTAAAAATCTCCTCGATCTTGAATGTGACAAATGTGTGCGGGAGTTGGATGTTTTCGTCGGAAATTACGTCGGAAAGCTTGTAGTGAACATCGCTGACAACTCCCTGAAAGATGAGCTCCGCTTGCTTGATCAGATGCCGAGCCTCCAGATCGTGGATCTCGGTTGCGTGCACGGGAGCGATAACCGCCAAGGCGATTATCAGAGGCAGTAACCTGCAGGATTTTGCATTCATGAGACGAGTCTCCTTTCTTAGATCGGACCTTTCAGGTTATGCGTAGAGTCGAATAAGTTCGAAGTGGT
>CAZTDD010000123.1:0-20210 GCA_964612675.1 uncultured bacterium | reverse complement strand
TTCAATGAGAATCCTGAGAAGTAGATCAACTCGTACCTATTTCCACCCACATCGGGGAGCTCCATGCCTGACGGCCGTCTTCCTGAATCAAGTGAATATAAATCCAATGCTCTCCGGTCAAATCCAGAGACTCGGATAGCGTTATAGACTGGTCACTGAGTTCAACGCTTTTTTCGACATTGCCATCGACAATGATTTCCAGGGTTTTAAAGGGGCTGGTGCCGGTCGCATCAATTTCGATCGGAGGCATGGTTTCCGCTTTGAAGATTTCGCCCATCCAATGCCCTCCGGCGCGGACAAGGAGTCGGATTTTTGCGGTTGCGCCGTAGGTTCGTCGAGCCTGCATCGAACGGAAGACCGACTCACGAGTTTCGTCTTCTGCCCATACACAAGCATAACTCCCAGCGGTGGACATGTGATCGCTGCTTGCGATGAAGCCGAGATGATAGCCCTTTGAGAGCCCTTCATGCGCCCCGTCTTCAATCGATCTCGTTCGACAACCCTGGAAGATTTCGATAAGAGGACGCAGGTCGTCGTCCTGATAGTTCCAGGTGTCCTGACGGAGAGGCTGATGCGGGATGGTGATGGTATTCTCATCCAGTTCTTTCCAGAACTCGGGGACCGGGTAGGTATGGGGACGCAGGATATCGTCCCGCAGCGACACGACATTATGATCCGCGGTGTTTCCGTGGCTTCGTTCATATGAATAGAAAGGGAAAAACAGAGGAGTGAGGAAATGGCGGCTCACCTCTTTCCGGTTCCGCCACCAGAGATGACTCAGATGGTCTCCGAGCGCGATGTCCCTGGAGTGATCGGTGATGCCGAGAAAATCGAGTTCCGCTACCTCGATGGCGTAACGGTAGGCATCGTCGATGGTCCCGTCGACGGGTACACGGCAAAGCGACAAATCGGTATGACGGTGTAAGTCGCCAAAGAACAACTGATATTCTTTGCCGCCATACTGAACTGTTTCCGCACGGGTTCGCGGCTCGGGCGTATCCTGGGCGAGTTTTGTGGTCGATTGCTTGTTTAGCAGAGTCACGTCGGGTCCGTCTCCCTCGCCCTCGACTGTTGCCCAGAAAACCCCACGAGGGCGGTCGTCCTTGTTCATGCGTCGGTCGGTTCGGCCTTGCGACCAAACCGCAGCGATCCTGTCTTCATGGGCCGCGATTTCGAGACGCTGCATTCCATCGCCTTGCCCCACGTTGAACCGATGAAGTTTCGACCATCCACTGTCAGTCAGACAACGTGCGTAGACCCCCCAGCCTTGTTCAACATGGGAACGATATTCGATTCCCAGCCACGTTGCGAAATAGTGACGGTACGCCAACCAAAGGCGGTCCTGAGCGTCGGTTTCGAGTTCCGGGCGTTCATAGAAGGCTCCCATATAGGAGACAGATTCCTTATCGTGCTCACGTTCTCGCGCGAGTTCCGCACAGGGCATCGGCAGATCATCGCGCAGAGTATCCACTGAACCGTCCGGGAGAACGGCGGCAGTTCGCAGAAGCCGGTAGGTATGAAGCGGCCCGCAGAGCTCGTTCATTTCTTCGTACGGGGTCTGATCCCTCTGACGGGCATCAAGACGGGACAAGTAGGTGTGGCCCCAGTTTTGGGTTCCTTCTTCCCAGACAACCCAAACGATGTCATCCCGCCCCGGAGCGATTTGAGCGCGTCCCTCGAAAGCTGGCGAAGAGGCGATTTCAATGACCTCTCTCCATATGCCGTTGCGAAGTGAGCGCATTCGCACATTGAAACTCTCCCCATTATATGCATCCCAAACGACATGTACGCCTCCGTCGGAAGTGACGGCGATGTCGGGATGCCAATCGCCTCTCGGCGAGTCGCTGATCGTCTCGATGGGACCGTCCGAATCGGCCAACACACGCCGTCCGACAATGTCGAATTGACCATCCCGACCGGTTTGCCAAACAAACCACAGGCCGCCTTCGCCGTCGGCGGCGACGCTGTGATGGATATCGGGCGCATCGCTATCCGCGATCACGCGTGGTTTGGAGAATTGGTTCTCTTGCGCGCGATAAATTGAGGTCAGAATATCCCATTGGCCATCGCGTTCCTGTTCGTAGCTAAGCCAAATCCGCCCGCGAGCGTCGACGGTCAGGGTCGGATTTGCATAACAGCCGGATTCGTCAAGCAAGACGGGCTCGCTCACGTTGCCGCCCTCCTCACCGGCGAACCAAATTCTGTCTCCCTCGACCGGCGTGAACTGCAGCCAGGTGAAATACAATTCTCCATCTGCAGACAAAACGTCGGAATCATATGCCAGGTTTTCGCTGAGTGTAGCCGAGGGAATTACGGCATCCGCTCGGTCGTAGACGAAGTTGGAAAATGTTGTTTCTTCTTTCGGGAGGAAGATTTTGGTCATGTCCCACGGCTTCGCCCAGGCTGGGATCTCGCTGCTCTGTTGGGCAGGTGCTTGTGAGATCGTTGTTGTAGAAAGAACAAGAAGACCGACACATGAGAGAATATGGTGTAAGCGGATCATTGTTAGGAGCTCCTTGGAAGTAGTGTTTCGGCGTGTTTATACCTTACACGGCAGGAGCGCTTTGGTCGGCGGGAGGGGGTCATATTGAATCACGAAGGCACGAAGGAGGCACGAAAGCACGAAAAAGAAGAAACAAGAAGAAGAGATTACCACGCTTCGCTCGCCATGACGGCAACGGGGACCGCGGTTTCTTCCTCCAATCCCCGGCTCCGACTGGCACTCACTGATATCCCGTTGAGTCGCCCGGCATGGGGAGGTCCTGCCCCGGGAAGTTTACGCCAAGAATACCTCTATCCGAGACCATGATGTCACCGAAACTGTGGAGTCCGTTGGAAGGCATATAGGCCATCCAGTAAGCGAGTTTTTCAGGCCACGGGATGTAGATCTGATCAGGGCCGGGACTACGGGCGACCCACCGCGCGGCGGGATCGCCGTGACCGGCAGCCCCTTGATCGTTCACCTGGCGCATCCACTTGATGTTTCGATAGGAATACAGGCCGAAGTCCACCGCAAGGCCTCCGGCATTTCCACCGGGATTATCCTTGGGAACGAACGGATCGACAAACGCTGACGGGGATATATATGAGACCGGTGTTGTTAATTGCTGCCAGCCATCCATGGAGCCCCGCTCCAATCCAAGGCCTCGCATTTCCACGGGATCGAGGATGGCGCGCCCGTGATCGGTGGCATACATCTCAAGCGCAGTTCGGATGGACGTCAGGTCCGCCTTTGCCCTCGACACCTTGGCTCTGATTTGGGCATTCAGAAAGTTCGGGACGGCGATGGCGGCCAGTATCCCGATAATGGCCACGACAATAAGAAGTTCAATCAATGTGAAGGCACGGTTTTTTGTCATTTGCCTGGCTATTGTACGCTCGATTCTGTTTCGGCTTTCGTTCAACATGAGATCCAGGTCCGAAACGGCCGTATGGATGATATCGATATAGACTATATGCTATCATGGAATTGTTTCGATTTGTACATCGTAACTGAAAGCCGAGACAGTTTGGCGAGGGGGCATGGAAAGACCATGAAACGACGTGATTTTCTCAAAAACCTAGGATGCGGGACAGCTTTCTTTGCCGCGACGGGAAACCCGTCGGTTCTCGCCTCGGCGGGTGAACAGAGACCGAATATCCTGATGATCGTTGTGGACGATCTCGGTTACGCGGAACTGAGCTGCCAGGGATCGACGGATATTCCGACACCTCATATCGATTCGATTGCCGGTAATGGTATCCGGTTTACGGATGGGTATGTGAGCGGGCCGGTTTGCTGCCCGTCGAGAGCCGGTTATATGACGGGCCGGTACCAGACGCGGTTCGGGCATGAATTCAACGCGATCGGTGTGCAAAACAACGAAGAGGGAATTGGGCTGCCTCTCTCCGAAACGACCATGGCGGACAGCCTGAAGAAGGAAGGCTATGCGACCGGGTTGGTCGGCAAATGGCACCTCGGCGGTTCGCCTCCGTATCATCCTCTGCGGCGCGGCTTTGACGAGTTTTATGGATTTCTTCATGAGGGACACTATTATGTACCTCCTCCGTACGAAGGTGTCTCTTCCTATCTGCGAATTACGGAAATGCCACCCGGCACGAAAGCGCCGTCGGTCAAAGGGCGATTCATTTTTGACGACCATTTTCATTATGACGAGCCACAGTACGACCGTGAGAATCCGATTCTTGACGGCACAAAAGCCGTTGTAGAGGAAGAATACCTGACGGATGCGCTGACACGCGAATCGATCGACTTTATCTCCCGTCATCGGGATGAACCATTCTTCTTGTATCTGTCATACAACTCTCCCCACAGTCCTCTTCAGGCACCGGATGAGGATATGCAGCGGTTCGAACATATTGACGATATTCATCGGCGGGTTTTTGCCGCAATGGTCTCGAATCTAGACGACAATATCGGAAAAGTCTTGGAGAAGCTGAGGGAATTGGGGATCGAAGAAAACACGTTGATTCTATTTTTCAGCGATAACGGCGGTCCAACGAAGGAACTGACGTCGAGTAACGAGCCGCTTCGGGGTGGAAAAGGACAGTTGTTCGAAGGAGGGATTCGCGTTCCTTTTCTCATTCAGTGGAAGGACCATTTGCCTGAAGGAAAAGTGTACAGAAATCCTGTAATTTCATTGGATGCGATGCCGACCGCGCTGGCTGCGGCTGGAGCAAAGGAATCTATTCCAAACGATTTGGACGGAGTAAACCTGTTGCCGTATCTGACAGGAAAGAAAACCAATACTCCTCATGAATTCCTGTTTTGGAGATATGGGGACAATATCGCAATCCGTAAAGGAGACTGGAAACTTGTCCGGCAACGAGTACGTTGGGGAGAAGAAGGGGAGTTTATGTTGTTTAATCTTGCCGGAGATATCGGAGAGACCACCGATCTTCTGGATGAAAACCCTGAAGTCGTTCGAGAATTGAAAACAGAATTAGATCGAATCGATGACAGAATGGCCGAACCTTTGTGGCGTGGAAAATGGAATCCCACCAAAGAGAACCGTCCGCTGCGGTTTGCGGAGTGAATGCGCGAGTCGCCCGGGATACACGCGAGCGCTACTGCCGGATTTGGGATTAAGACATCGGGGGTTCGGGATAGAGTCGTCCCAGAGCTTTTTTGAAATCGTCCGCTTTCATTCCGAGTTTTTCCGCGTCTTTCAGATGGATCCATGCCATCGGATAGCGTTGGCGCATCGCCAATGTTACCGCAAGATTGTAATGTGCCAGTTTGTGTTTTGGATTGATATCGATGGCATCTTGCCATTCCTCGATGGCCTCGCCTAGGCGTTGCGCTTTCTGGTGGACGAGTCCCAAACGATAATGCGCTTCGGCGTTATGGGGGTTCAGTTCGAGTACCTTTTCATAGTCTTGCATCGCGAGCGACTCATTTCCGCGGGCCAAGTGGATCGAGGCGGAAAGAAGATAGGGTGCTTCGTTATCGGGTTCTTTTTTGATTGCTCTCTGGATGTGTTCTGTGGCTTTGTCATACCGTTTCAAATCGAGGTAGGCTTGTGCGAGCCGTCGATCGAGGTCTTTTGCGTTTGGACATTTTTCTTTGATTTTGGTTAAGACGGCAAGCGCTTCTCTTTGGCGATTGGACTCCTGGTAAAGAAGGCTGAGGTTGTAGGCGGCTGCCGCCAGGGAGGGATCCTGTTCGAGTGCGGTTCTGTAAGCGACCTCGGCCTCACTTCGGAGTTTCTTTTTTTCGAGTACCGCGCCGAGATTACAGTAAGCCATGGCGTTTGTGGGATCGCGAAGCGCTGCATTCTGGAAACAGTCGACGGCTTTGTCGAGTTTCTTCATGCGGTAGTATGCAGCACCCATGTAATTATAGGGCTCACCTCGATTCGGATCGGCTTGAGCCGCTTGTTCGAGTGTTTTGAGAGCCTCCTCTGTATATCCCATGTTCATCAGAGAGACCCCTTTGTTCATGAGTTCGGTCACGCTCAGTTCTTCGGCCCGATGAGCTGTGAGGCGCTGGCCCGTAAGGCTCGCATAGATCCTGTCGAGACCGATGCGGATTTCGGCGAAATCGATGGGCCTGTCCATGGGGTTTTTGGCGAGGCAGCGGTGGACCAATTCCTGCAGGCTCGGCGGGACGGTCGGGGCGACACCCCGGATTCGCGGTGGATTTCTTCGTAAATGCGCCTCGATGTTTTCTTCGACCGTTTTTGCATCTTCGAACGGTTTTTGCCGAGCGAGCAGTTCGTACAGCACACACCCGAAAGAATACACATCCGAGCGGGCATCGACTTTTCTGTCGTTTCGACACTGTTCGGGAGACACATACGCCGGGGTTCCTTTCAAGTTCTTGGCCATGTGTGCGATTTCCGAAGTGGTTGCCCTTCGTGTCTGGGTCGCGCTGTCATCCTGGGGAATGGTGATTGACTGAACGAGACCGAAATCGGTGATCTTGATTGTCATGTCGGGTGTCAGCAAGAGGTTTTCGGGCTTGATGTCTCGATGGACGATCCCCGGAACGGACTTATCAGCGTGAACCATACCGTCGCAGATTTGAATCGCGAAACTGAGCACCTCATGGAGCAAGAACGGACGTGCCTGCATATAGTCTTTCAAATTGGCGCCACGCGATTTGGTGGAGGCTACATACTCCAGGAAGAGATACGGTTTGTTGCTGACCATTTTTACGAAATGGGCTCGTACGATATTTGGGTGTGCATCAAGCCGAATCCAGGTCTCTGCTTCGCGAAGAAACGTCTGGCGGGAGTGCTCGGAGGAAATATAGGCGTCCTGGAAGGTCTTGATCGCGACAGGAGAACTGGATTCGCGATCCAGACACAAAAAAACAACGCCCATGTTGCCAAGGCAGATCTGCCGGATTTCATACTGATTGTCAATCAGCTCTCCGACCTTCCAGCCGCTGGCAAAGGTCCATGTTTTCGCGGGCATACCTTGCTCTCCCGAGGCTGACCGCACAGTTCACACCGAAGATTCTCCCATGATGGTGTGCGGGACCGTTTTCTACGAAACCGGTCTATTCTTGTCTGTTTGCCACTTCTCAGTCTAGAACGGTTTGAAGGAATATGTGAGCTTTGTGAGGATGTTGGTCCCCACACTTGTCGATGTCGGCTTTTCATTCGTGTAGTGTCCTGCGTTGATTGAAACGTATTCGCGCTGCTTACGATCACATAACTTACTTGTATTGCTGCACTTCGATCCCAAGAAAGGCCGGCGAGCAGGAACTTCGTCCCCCCGATTGCTCCTAAGAAAACGGGTCCATATCCGTCATTGCGAGCGAAGCAATCTCATGATCCGACACACAACGGTGAGATGGCCACGCTTCGCTCGCCATGACGGCAATGGAGATCCTGTTTTCTTTCCCAAATCACCGGCTCCGACGGTCTGGGGCTTGCCATAACGATACGTTGGAAAAAATTTCTGAGATTACACAGGGAATCGCTCAAACAGCGCCTTTGAACCAGATGCGTATTAACCCATTGATTCGTCACCGATTCCCGTTGTTCTATCCGCCGTGTGTCCTTCAAGTCCTCAACCTTCGGCGACGTCGGTACTGCCCAACACCAACGAGCACCGCTACTGTCGATGCTCCGGCTGCATCCGCCACGATATCTCCCACGGAACTGCTGCGGCCGGGGATGAAAGATTGATGATACTCATCGGTCAATCCGTAGATCGCCGCGATCAAGGCTGCCGTCAAGAGTCCGACGGCAGAGATCGATCGCAATCCTCCAAGCCGAAATGCGCGAATCCAGAGGTAACAGAGGCCACCGTACATTACTGCGTGAACCACCTTGTCCGACGGAACTTTCCAGCGAGGCAAGGAAATCGACTCCCACGTACCCGAAGAAAGATAGAAGATTAACATCATACACATCACTGGTGGAAGATAGAAAAGAGTCGCGCATTCCATCTTGCGGGCGAGCGGGTGAAAGAAATCGTCATTGGTGTTCGTGAAGTCGTTTTTCATCAATTCCCTTTGAAATAAATGCAGGCCCCCATACCGCTTGAGCGATCGATGTTGGGTTTACTCTGTCTGAAGTTCGCGGTGTGCGTTTGCGACAACACAGTCCACGCCGGTATCGCTGCAATGAATGCCGCCTTGAAATCCGCATACCGCACAAAGCTGACGTGTTACTTTTTCGTCCGAGATAATGTTTCGGAGAAATTCCTCGATTGCCGTATCGAGGCGGGAAAGTGTTTTCTGAGAAATCTGAGAGAACAACTCGTCGAGACGTTCCTGCGTGGCTTCCATAATCTTCGAGGCGATTTCCCGGCCCTGCTCGGTCAGTGAAACATGGACTTCACGATGGTCCTCCAGGCAAGGATGACGAACCACCCAGCTTTTATCCTCTAGGCGATTGACGGCCTTTGTGGCTCCGGAAATGGTATAGCCGAGACCCGTTGCGATTTCTCCCATAGACACGTGTTCGTTGATATACAGGAATCGCAACGCGTCCATTTGGCTTTCAGTAACCTGGATATCCAAATGGCTGGATAGGGTCTCGACAGAGGTTGCATGTCGAACCGCGCCGGCGAACAGAAGGAAATTGCGATGACGTTTGTTTTGTGGGTCCTTTTTGTTCATATTCTGTGCCTGTTTGGTTCTATTAATCCCGGTCTTCTTTCCATTCCTCATACCATGCCATCTGGATAGCCTCGAGTTTCTTTTCGTTGGACGTTTTGGGATCGTCCGCAAATTCGTCCAACTCGGTCACCCAGCGATGAAGGTCGGTGAACCGCACACTGAGAGGGTTGGTGTCCGGGTGAGCGTCCAGCAACGCTAAACCGATATCTTCACTGTCTGTCCAGGTTAGATTCATTTGTATGCCTCCCTTGTGCTTCCCGTCCGTCATGTTGCCGGTACCTCGACAACGACATCCCCGTCGACTCGGCTTTGGCAGGCCAGACGGGATTGCAACGTGACTCCCTCTGCGGTATCGAGGCGGTCCTCCTCATCCTCCTGCATCTCGGAGAGGTTCTCCATGCCTTTTCGAATGTACACATGGCAAGTCGAACACGCGCAGATTCCTCCGCACGCGGAATCGAGGGGAACGTGATGCGCTTTCGCCGCGTCGAGGATTGTGGTTCCGGTTTCCACGTCGACGGTCTGATTCGTATTCGTGAATGTAATCTTGGGCATCTTCCTGTCCGTTTTTCAGAAGAAGGATCGTCCGCAGTCACAACCGCCGGCGGCATTGGGGTTGTCGAACACGAATCCGGTTCCCTGCGGTCCTTCGGTGAAGTCGATGACGGTTCCGTTCAGCAACGGGAGACTCTGGGGATCGACGAGGAGTGTCACGCCTTCGCTTTCGAAGACCTGATCCGTATCGCGCTTCTCGTTCTCAAAATTCAGTTCGTAGGCGAAATTCGTACAACCGCCGTCCTGGACCGCTACGCGAAGACCGGCGGTCTCCGGCAGGTCCTGCGCCTTAATCAGTTGTTTGACCTGTTCGCTTGCTTTTCGGGTAAGCGTTATCATGTTCCTCTCCCTGTCAGGCAGCCGATCCGTTTTTCATCTTATAGTCTTCGATTGCCCCTTTAATCGCGTCCTCCGCGAGCACGGAGCAGTGGACTTTGATCGGAGGCAGCTGGAGTTCTTCCGCCAGATCGCTGTTTTTGATCTTGGCGGCTTCATCCAACTTCATTCCTTTCATTCGTTCGGTTGCCAGGCTGGCGCTCGCGATCGCGCTACCACACCCGAAGGTCTTGAACTTGACATCCTCGATGACGCCCTCGTTGTTGACCTTGATTTGCAGCTTCATGACGTCGCCACACTCGGGAGATCCGACGGTTGAGGTACCGACATTGGAGGCATCCGCGTCCAACGACCCGACGTTCCGTGGATTGGTATAGTGATCCATCACTTTCTCGCTGTATTCCGGAAACTCCATTTGCTTACTCCTCTTTTAGTGAGAATGTTCCGACCATTGGTAGGTGCTGAGATCGATTCCCTGTTTGGCCATTTCGTATAGAGGGGACATTTCACGCAACCGATTGACGACTTCTGTGACTCTGTCAACAACATAATCGACTTCTGCTTCAGTATTGAAGCGCCCCAGTCCAAACCGCAGCGATGTGTGGGCAAGGTCCTGGGCGACACCGAGCGCTTTGAGAACATACGACGGTTCCAGACTGGCGGAAGTGCACGCCGATCCCGAGGAGACCGCGATGTCGGGTATGCCCATCATCAACGACTCGCCTTCGACGTAGGCGAAGCTCATGTTCAGACTGCCCGCTAGACGCTGGGTTGGATGCCCGTTCAGATAGACTTCATCGAGACCTGTCGTGAGCCCTTCGTACAGTTTCTCGCGCAAGTACAACAACCGCCCATGTTCCTGGTCCATCTCTTCCCGGCAAATTTCGCAGGCCTTGCCGAACCCGACGATGCCGGGGACATTCAAGGTACCGGAGCGCATTCCGCGCTCATGTCCGCCGCCATCCATTTGGGCGACGAGCCGAATCCGGGGTCGTTTGCGCCTGACGTACAGGGCTCCGCAGCCTTTCGGGCCGTACATTTTGTGGGCTGAGAACGACATCAGATCGATGCCCATCGCGTCGACGTCTATGGGGATTTTGCCCACGCCCTGCGTGGCGTCACAATGAAACAGCACTTGTCGTTCGTTCAAGCGTTTGCCGATTTCCGCGACGGGATTGATTACGCCGATTTCGTTATTCGCGAGCATTATTGAGACCAAAATGGTGCGATCGGTCAGGGCTTTTTCCACGTCGTCGGGATCGACCAATCCGTCGGATCGGACAGGCAGCCACGTGATCTCGAATCCGCGGCGGGCAAGGGCCTTGCAGGAATCGATAACCGCCTTGTGTTCAGTGATAGCCGTCACGATATGATTGCCCTGCTCGTGGTACATTTCGGCCACGCCTTTGATGGCCAAATTGTCGGATTCCGTCGCACCGCTGGTGAAGACGATCTCTCTGGCGGTAGCGCCGATCAGCGAGGCGATGTGCTCGCGCGCTGTCTCAACAGCATTCTGGGCCTCTCTGCCAAAGCAGTGATTCCGGCTGGCGGCGTTGCCGAAGATGTCGCTGAAGTAGGGCAACATCGTATCTAAAACCCGGGGATCCACCGGGGTCGTTGCGTGATTGTCCATATAGATAGGGGTTTTGACCATTTGTAGTTGTCGCTCCTCGGTTTCCTGCTTGCCATTAAACAGGCTACAAAGGATACTTGACATAGTCAACTATTGCCCTGTCGGAGTGCGCGGCGGTGTGGTACATCAGGCCGAGAGATTCGTTTTCAGCGAGACAGTTGTACGCCGAGAGGAAGGGTGATAAATTATCCGAAAGTTGACCTGTCTACTGTTCATTTAAGGAGAGATTCGATGGTTTTTCGGAGCCGTGGCTTCACGCTGATCGAGTTGCTTATCGTGGTCGCCATTATCGGGATTTTGGCGGCCATCGCCGTACCGAATTTCTTGAACGCACAGATGCGAGCGAAAGTCGTTCGTGTTGTGTCGGATATGAAGGCGGTAGGTATGGCCGAGGAACAATACCGCCTCGATAACGGACAATATACATATGACGGGGATTGCGGTGTCGGTCAGGCGGAGCATTTGTCTTATATTCCGCTTACCACGCCTGTGGCGTATATATCGACGATTCCTGAAGATGAGTTTTCGGGGATCGATCCGAAATTCGAGAACCGACAGACAATTCAGACAGGGCTCCGCCCGGTGTATGAATATACTTCGCGGGTTTCGTTTGGAGCGAAAGGCACCCCGAACTGTAGAGACAGTACAGCGGTATACAACATGTTGGGGTCGTACAACATCGATTACATCATGTTGTCGCTCGGTCCGGATGGCGACCGCGATTATCCATGGGGAACGACCGGTGCGCAGGGGCTTCATGACAGAACCGCCGGGTTCATTTATGAACCGTCGAACGGTTTGACATCAAATGGAGATATCTTCGTTTTGAACAGCCAGATCGTCGGGGGAGGGCACTGAGTCTGTTCCCGCCGGAGACAAGTTCGTACGGTTTCACGCGGGTTTCTCTGAAGCGTAGGGTATTGGTGCGAGCTTCAAAGCTATATCGCAACGTTTGGCGATCTGGACCGCCAACTCCTTGAAGTCGCCATAGCACCCTTGGACCGCTGTCAAATGCGCCCCGATGGCTCCATCGGCAGGCTTAAGAGAGAACATGGGTTTCCGTGCCTCCATCGCCATCGGCATCAGGCTCCGATAATGTTTGAGAAGAGCGAGGCATTCACGGTCGTTTACCACCGTAGGGACAGAGCCCACCGTTTCCCCCAGCACGGACTCTCGGTACTCACTTGGAATACGATTCATCCATCGAGCATAAGCTTGAACCGGCCGGTCTAAACGAATGGCATGTTGAAGAACAACGTATCCGACGGGTTTCATCTCACCGGAGGGGAGCGGCAATTCATCGGGCTCCGGATTCGTAGCGATTCTGTTCAACCAGTCCTTCCGCCACTTTCGGAGGGTCGGTCCCAGGTTTCGCAGACCTTGGAGCGAGAAGAGATCCGGTGCCAGAGGGATGACAACATACTCGGCAGCGATTAGCGCGGCACGATTGATGGCACCGAGGTTCGGCCCCACGTCGATGAGAATTAAATCGGCGCCGGATTTGCGCCCCGCTTCCGTCATCAATCGATAGAATGCGGACATGCTGCGAAATGCACGCTCGTCTTCATCCAGACATGTCGGCCAGCTGCCGCTCAGCGTATCCTCGAATAGGGACAAACCGAGGTCACCCGGGATGAGGCCGATTTCAGGTATCGCCTCAATCCGCTCGACGTGTGGAACGCGTATATCGCCGATTCCTTTCAAAATGGGTCGAACGCTGCCGAGGATGGTGTCGGGATGGTCCCCGTCGGGCCAGATCTCCTCCAGCCGTTGTTCCTCCAGAAACATCGAGGTCAAGTTGGCCTGCGGATCCAAATCAGTGGCGAGGACTTTTAACCCGAGATCCGCGTACATCCAGGTCAGATGATAGACCAACGAGGTTGTACCCACTCCCCCTTTATTGTTGAAGAAAGCGATTGTTTTCACGGTCGTCTCCATACCGTTGCGAGGACATAGGTTTGCTGGAAGTCGAAAGCGGCCTCCGGGTTCCCATTCCGGCGTAACGCTTCCTGAGCTCGAAGAACACCGCGGCCGAATCTGTTGACATATCCGAGGATTTTCATTGATTCCGCGATTACGGGATTCCGATACGATGTCACGTTAGGGAAATTTTCAGGTGTCACTTCGCCGTACAAACCGCCCGGACTCTGTATCTCGATCCGATCCGAGAACCAATGGAAGCGAATTGGAGACGTGGATTCTTCGTACCAACGATGCATCATCGCATTCATCAACAGTTCACGGATCGCGATGATCGGGTAATCGGCGACGGGGATCTCACGAAAGGAATCCGATCTTTCGGACCGGCTTTGGATTTGCACAGGCACGAAATCGTTGAGCTCCTGAAGAGCTGTAAGTAAATCGCCGGCAAAGGTTTTCTCCGTTTGAAGGGGATCCGTGAGCTCGGTTCCATCGATACGAAGGAATTGGATATAGGCACCCGGTATCCATGCCAACGGTTCTTTGCCAAACACCAGGAGTCCCGCGTACGTGGGAGAGTCCCTACGGAGGTCGTAAAAGCGAAACGAAGCAAGCTGATCCCTTAGATTAC
The DNA here is from genome assembly GCA_964612675.1 of uncultured bacterium. Classification (GTDB taxonomy): domain Bacteria; phylum Hinthialibacterota; class Hinthialibacteria; order Hinthialibacterales; family JAKPRU01; genus CAZTDD01. The sequence continues at coordinate 6,557 of CAZTDD010000123.1, read as the reverse complement.
GTCGATTCTCCGCAACGACGTCTTCGGGTAAGGCGGCCCGCAAGAAATCCATACGGAACCGTTGTTCATCGAGGTCGCTCAGGTCCGCGCCCAGACACGCTCGGCAGTCGAATGTCTTGGCCGCCGCCGTCCTGCGTTCTGCAAGGATTCTCTCTTCCGTTTCGCTTGCGACCGCTCTTCGTGGACCGATTCGTATCCACACCCGTCCCTTGTATCGGACGGGCGGCATGTCGGAGGGCAGGACTTTAATCAGAACAATGTCCGCTTGAGCCTCCGGCAGCGTATGCTTTTCTACAGACATCGCCGGGGGCGGAAGGATATTCCCACTTGACCTGATACCTCCGAGGTTGCGTAACAGCTCATCGGTTGCCTTCAGACCCGTAGGCCGTCCTTGATCGTCGACTCCGATGAGCAAATATCCGGCAGTCTGATGATTTGGAAAGTCGTTCGAAAAAGCACAAATTGCTTCGCAGAACTTGTCTGTACCTTGAGTAGAACGGGTCCTCTCCACTCGGTCCGATTCCAGGTCCTTCATCCAATCTCGCAGTTGATCGAGTTCGAGCATTCTCTATCTCCGAGGTGCAGTGTCCACCGCTCATGAACAGCACGGACCCTCACAAAAGATATCATGAATTCTCTTCGTCTGCAGTTGCTGTAGGATTTGGAGTGAAGAAATCTCTGATCGATTCGCGGAGGCGCTGTGCTTCCTCGCTTTTGCCGAGTTCTTCGAGTCGTTCGTAAACCTCGTCCAACTTTGCATCGAGTTCAGGCCATTGTTGTTTGAGTTCAGAATAGGTTTCTTTCGCTCTCTCGCCGGTTTGCTCCGCAAACTCGTTGAGTTTCTCTCGGAATCGTTTCATGTCTTCCGATTCGGAGAATTCCTTGACTTGTTCCATGGCGTTTCGTGTAGACTCGGCGGCGTCCCGTGCCGCTTGTTTGATCGATTCCAGTTCGCTTTCATGTTCTTTTGCGAATGATCGTGCCATGTTTGCCGCTTGCCAGAAGAGTAGTTCGGGCCGGGAATCGCATCCCTCGATTCTGCTAAGCGCAGGGCCTTCCTCCAGCGCGCGGTCTCCAAGATAGACAACCACGGCTTGAGTCGGCTCGCCTTGACCGGAATCCGTCTTTTCAATGAATGCCGTGCACGGCTCGCGAAGCTGTTGTCTGAAATCCCCCATGATTTGGGCTTTGATCTGGATACTGCCGGTATCCCCTATTTGCACGTCAGTTACGCGGCCGACGGACGTTCCCTTATACAGCACCGGCGCGCCGGTCTCGATTCCTTTCGCGTTTTCAAAAATGAATACAACGGCGCTTTGTGTGCCCGGGATTTTGTCGCACCCCGTGAAAAATGACACTGAAATAAGCAAAAATCCGAGAGATCGAAGAATAAACATGAGTATCACTTCTCCTTCCATCGTCCAGCTGCAAATCCGGGTTTATCTGTAAGCTTAACAAACCGGTCTGGCACACCGCGCCACGTCGACGATTCTGTTGAGCACATCGGTGACTTCGCTGTCAATCTCGTCTTTCGGCATATACTCGACGAGAACATGGTAGTCCTTCTTTCGCATAAGGTTCTCGATCCCGAGTTTGTTAAAAAACGAATTGAAGACCCGATCCAGGAATCGATCCGACACTTTGGCGTCAGGCGACCACGGCGAATCTTCTCCCAGCGTATCCATTGCCTTTTCTATCTCACCGATCGTTTCCTCCATCAGTACCATCGCCCCAGCGGTGAACAGCGGTGTTGTTCCGTCTCCCACGGCACGCTTCTCCGCCCACTTCAACAAGACGTCTTTTTCACAGAAGTAATTCTCTATCTCGCATCGACTCCACATATATTCCGACAAGTTGTCTTGTTCCCGCATCTGTTCATTTTTGAGATGATCAAAAAGGGCAAACGCAACAAGGTCCGATTTCGCTTCACGCAGACCATAGAAATGGTCGCGGGCTTTCTGTGGTTGATTCATCACATAGTGCACGAATGGTCGAGCCAGAAGCTCCTTGGCGGGATGATCCAGTATCTCGGCGAACGTTGAGAGAATTGAGAGGTCGGTTGAGCCCTCTAGATACAGGACCCATCCCACCTGCTCCGCCTGGAAATAGTCTTGATATCCGATCTCTTTGAGTGACTTCAGTAATTGACTCCCACGGTCGTCGATCCGATGGGGCTTACCGAGAAAAGCCACGATGACATCTCGATCGGCGGCCTCGTTCAGAATCACTTCCGAATGGCTTGCGATGACAATTTGGCTGCCCGATTGTTGTGCGCTTTGGGTTAAGATATCATAGATCTGACGCTGTCGAAGTATCTCCAGGTGTGCATCCGGTTCATCCAATAGTAAAACGGAGCCGGGATTGACCGCCATATAAGCGAGCAACAGAAGCGTTTGCTGAAGACCGCGGCCGGATGACGACAGATCCAGCTGAATGCCGGATTGATCTCGATATGTCATGGTTATTTCGCTTCGTTCCGCAACGTACACGGGTTTCTGCAATTCAACTCCAAAAAGTTCTAGTATCGGGGTGGCCAAATCATCCCAAACCGCCTCGCCTCCCTCGTTACGCGAGATCCAGAAGCACAAATTGCGGATTACCTCGGCAGTTCTCCCCTGACCGATCAGGAAGTCGATCTCGCCACGCTGTTTGGTAAACTCACGGTCGGCAAGGCCCGACAAGGGAGGCAGGTAGGCAACGCGCACATTCTGCGCTTCTGGGGGAATCGTCATTCGATCTGGGTTTTTCCTGTCAGAAAGACGAACCGGGCGACAGTAGAAAGATTCCTCATTGCTGAAATCAAACTCGAATCCGCATTTCCACTCCTTGCCGCCGGTGACGCCTTCAACAACAACATCGACACGGATGTTATGAGTTTTCTGTTTCCCATCGGTTCTCGTAACGTCACGAACCCGTAGATTACGCCACAACAACTTCGCGTCCGGAACCGGCATGGCTGTCAAATCGCGTCTGTTGATCGCGACGCCGGGCCGTTTTTCCGGCGTCGACTCACCGGCTCGTTTCTCAATCCATCGCTTCAGGCCAATATCCCACAGCGTCAGCGCTTGCAGTGCGGACGTCTTGCCCGAATCGTTCGGACCCACAAAAACCACCGGATTCCCGAGTTCTATCTCGACTTCCTCGAATCGCTTGAACCGACGAATGATCAACTTTGTAAGCATTCTTCTTCCCCGAAATCGTCCTCCTGAGTCGCGTTACCGGCCTTACGGCCTATCTTACATGACCTCTTGGTCTGTGGGTATCCGGAACATGCATCAAATCAACGGGCAAAAAACTCCTCAAACATCGCTCGGATTCGCTGTGTGTGGCCCTCGACTTCCTCGACCAATTCATGTCCGGAGAATTGACGCTGGGATTCCTTTGGAAAACAGCGTTTGGCGAGACTGTCCAACTCGGACGGTTCCGTCGGGAGCCGGTCGATCGACAGATGATCCACGATTTGCAATCGATTTTCGATATCGCGGAGGAATAAGTATGATTCCGCCAGGTCTTTTGCTACCCGCTCCGCAAGGTATCCCGCCTTTGCGGCAGAGCTGAGAACCTCGACAGTCGAGGAGGCACAAAGTCCCTGGTGTTGTGCGCAGTGGCGGAGGACCAAGGTCTGCGCGATGAACTCGACATCCACGAGCCCACCGGGTCCCGCTTTCAGTGCGGCGGCCCCTTTTTCGCGCTCGATTCGAAACCGCATGTCTACCACTTCACGGCAGTCGGAGTCGGTGAAAGGACGTGAGAAAAGCGACTCGCGCCAGATTTCTACAAAGCGTTCTCGCAGAGCTGTCGGTCCAACAACCGGGCGACAGCGAGTCAACGCCATTCGTTCCCATACCCAAGCCTTTTCGCGGGCATATCGTCCGAATGTCTCCAGACTGCTCGACAGCGGGCCGCTTTTCCCGTAGGGACGGAGCCGAGTGTCGCATTCATACAACCGTCCGTGGGGCGTATTTTCTTCGAGAGCGGTGGAGACTTTCGCCGCTAAACGCGGGTAGAACTCAGCGGCGGTTGTACCGTCTTCCTCCAACTCCATGCCGTGCAAAAACAGAAGGTCGAGATCGGACGCGAAGTTCAGCTCCCGTCCTCCCATTTTTCCCATCGCAATAACAAGCAGGTTCTCCGGGACGGATTCCGCCATCCGCGGATACCGTTCCTGTATGCGGTTTGCAGCCTCCTGGACGATTTCCTGAAGGATGAACTCGGCGGAAGACGCCAGTTCGATGCCGAGGGTTTTCACATCGCTCACGCCGATGAGGTAACGGATACCGATTTCCAGATCCAAGGCGTTCTTCAGTCTCACGAGTGGATCGTGGGAATCCTGTCGGCCGGAAGACGCACTGCGAATAATCTCGTACTGCTTCTGAAAGACCTCGCGGTCGAGAGATCGTTCGAGAATCCCTTCTCTGCCGATCATTTCCGCCAAGGACGGGTCGCGAAGCAGAATCTCGGACAGATAACGGCTTCCGCCGGTCAGGATCACCCACAGTTCGATCAGCTGCGGCTGTTCGGCCATGATCCCGTAAAGCGTCGTACGTGCACCCAGCCGGTTGATGATCTGTTCCAGGCTGTTCAACGCCATATCCGCGTCGGGGCAGTCCCGGAGGTAGAGCATCAGACGTGGGAGTATCGCTTTGAATAAACGTTTTGTTTTTGTCTTTAGGTGTGGGGTTGAGGGATTGTCGGCGAGCGAAATCAGGTTTCGGCGCGCTCTCTCGGGATCGGTGAATCCATGCTCCGTGAGCAGATGCCGGTGTTCTTCACTCAGCGAGTCGCTTTCGAGCAGCCCTTCCGTTTGGTTCTCCCATTCCTCCCGTCCGAAAATGCCGACATAGAGCCGTCGGACCTCCTGCCGGACACTGCGAAGTTCGTTTTTGAGATCCTCGGATGAGGGGTACCCCAATCGCATGGAAAAATCATTCAGCGCAGCGGTTGAGGAAGGAAGGCGATAGGTTTGGCGGACCTGGTCGATCTGGAGGCGATGTTCGATGCTTCTCAGGAATCGGTATCCCGAGTCGAGGATTGTGAAATCCTTGCTGTGAAGAAGGCCGCTCTCATGCATCCGGCGAAGCGATTCCAGGGTTCCTTTCAGCCGAACCTCGGGATACTGGCCGCCGTATAGGATTTGTACTGCCTGGACAATAAACTCGACGTCTCGGATTCCGCCGGGACCGACCTTGATATCCGCTTCCTGTTCTTCTTCCGTCAGTCCTTCGACCATTCGTCGTCGCATGTCGTTCATGCTTCGCAGCGTTTCGGCGATTTCGACTTCGTCCACATATTTTCGATATGTGAAGGGTGTGAGTATCCGTTGTACGTCCTCGCCGAGTTCGGGATCGCCGGCGATGGGTCGGAGTTTGAGGAGTGCCTGTCGTTCCCAGTTTTCGCCCCAGTTCGTGTAATAGATTTCGACCGCTTCAAGAGAGGGGACGAGCGGCCCCTGCGTGCCCTGCGGCCGGAGCCGTGTATCAACACGGTAGAGAAATCCCTCCGCAGTCGGCCGGGTGAGATGATCGCAAATGGCGGTGGCGATACGCTCGAAGAATGGTTGGTTTTCGATGCTCCCGCTCTCGCCGCCCGAGGTATTCCCGTCACCTCGATAAACAAACAGTAGATCAACGTCGGAGCTGAAATTCAGGCCTCGTCCGCCCAGTTTTCCCATGGCGAGAACGGCGAGTGCGGGTTTCTGATGATCCTCCGATTCCGGTGTGCCGAATTGGGTGACGGCGTTTTGGCGGGCGTATTCTGTAACGATCTCGACTGTACAGTCCGCCAGATCCGAGAGTTCTTCCATAAGACGGTTGATCCCGGCGAGATCGCAGATATGCCGCCAGGCGATACGCAGGAGCTCGCGTCCGTGGATGATTCGGAGGCTTGTGCCGAAGGTGTCCGTTGGTTCGGTGAGGACGGGATTGAGCAGGTCACGATATTCTCTCAACCGTCTGGCCTTTTCGAGATTCCCTTCTTGCATCAGGTACACGAGGCCGCTCGGATCGGCGAGACAGAGTTGAGTGAGATAAGGACTTTGCCACGCGAGCAGAGCAAGGCGGCGAAAGGCGTCATCATCCAGGTCCGCACATGAGACGCCCTGAACTGCCAAGGCAGCGCACAGCTCCTCGAACCGCGTAAGCACGACCGGATTCTGCACCGGTTCGGGGACTCCTTGATCGAAAACGTTTTGTACACGAGAAGCGATACTCATCTATACCTGTCCAACCGAACAATGGAATCCTGAGGATTTGATTGTGACATAGGATTTGGAGTTCGGGGACGTTACCCGGAGGTTGGGTGCAAAAAGGACTCAATGAACGGTGCGAATTCATTATTGACAAGGATGCGCGCTGCGCTATATTCGGGTTAGATGTCTTGTTGTATGTTGCTGTTCGGCGAAATCTTCCGTTATCCGTTGTGAGAAACGGAGGAGCGTAACTCCTGAGATCCTAATGTCTTGCACCAACGCTTGTCACCAACGGAGATCGGAAGCTGCATTTGTTTGTTTCGATAGCTGGGCCGGCCGCGTTCCCACGGGGAGAGGCCGGAGGGTAATC
>CAZTDD010000122.1:15346-20234 GCA_964612675.1 uncultured bacterium | reverse complement strand
ACGGAACGATGGAGGAAAGGAATATGGAATTGACAGCGGTCTTTCAGAAAGTGTTGGAAGGATACATCGCCTTCATCGAGGAATTGCCCGGTGCGGACACCCAGGGAGCGACGCTGGATGAAGCTCGGTCGAACCTGAGGGAAGCCGTGGAGTTGGCGATCGAAGCCAATAGGCAGTTGGCGTAAGAATCATTACTCCTTCTGTGTCTCCGGAAACTGTTCTACAAAGGCGGTCACATCATCTACATGACCGCTCAACATGAGTTTGTCTCCCAGTTTCAGCACAGTTCTGGGTGAGGGGATGAAAATAAAACTCTCGCGTCCATCCTCATAGGAGGTAACGCCGATAATTGTGACCTGGTAGTGCTGCCGGATGTTCAGGTCGAGGATTGTCTTGCCTGTGAACGGTTCCGGGCATTGGATTTCAATTACGCCGATGTTTTCCGGAAGGGTTATTTTATCGACCAGGCCGGGCAGGTTGAGTTCTTTCACCAGCCTGTCGGCGGCATCCCGTTCTGCAAATACGGCACGTGTTGCTCCAACCGCACGGATCGCCTCGAGTTCATCCATACTATCGACTTGAGCGATGATCTGCTCGACTCCGTTTTGTGTGAGGAACCGGACGGCCAGGACAGTCAGATCGAAGTGGTGCCGCAAACCGAGAATTACGATGTCGCAATCCAGGACGCCGAGGCTGCGTAGAACGTCGCGGTTTCGCACATCGGCGCACACCGCACGCGTGACATTGTTCTGGATCAATTGGATCAGATCCTCGTCCGAATCGATCGCCAGCACGGTAGACCCCATCCTATACAGCGATGCGGCGGCGCGCTGACTGAACGTGCTCAAGCCGAGAAAAGCGTAGGTGCGTTTCATTATCTTTTTACCCCACCATTACCCGTTCTTCCGGGTAGGAGTACGGAAGCCTTTTCCTGCGGCCGATCAAGGTGCTCGCCACGACCAGCGGCCCGACCCGTCCCGCGAACATCAAGATCGCCAGCACCACCTTGGCCGCCGGTTCGAGCACGGAGGTTGCGCCCACTGACAGGCCTACAGTCCCAAGAGCTGAAACGACCTCGAAACCGAAGTCCATCAATCGGCCAGGCACCACACTGTGCGAAGCCGACCCGAACTGGATGTACTCCAGTAGAATCGTCCCCGCAACGATCAAACCGAGAAAGGCAACCATGGTCGTGATAGCTTTCGCTGCGAGGTCTTCGGGAATGGTCCTGCCAAACATTTCAACGCGGTTCCTGTTGCGCATTCGAGAATAGCCCATGGCCAGGAAGATAGCGAATGTAGTTGTTTTCATTCCACCTCCCGTCGAACCGGGGGAGGCACCGATCATCATAAACAAGACGAGCATCAGCAGGGTGACGTTTGTCAGTTCGCCGGTTTCCAGGGTATTGAATCCCGCCGTGCGGCTGGTAACCGACAGGAAGAGTGACGGCAACAACCGCTTGTGCCACGGCATTCCGGCGAGCTGGTTGTGCCCTTCGAGCAAAAGAACGGCTACCGTACCGCTCACCAACAGAATACTCGTCGTCGTCAATACTGTCTTCGAATGCAGAGAGAGGCGCTGCCAGGCGATAATCGGCCGCGTCCTATGTCTCCTCGGCATCTCTTTGAATACAGACGTCAGGTCTGTGCAGACGATGAAGCCAATCCCCCCGGTCACAATCAGCCCCATAACAGTCAAGTTCACCAGCCAGTCGTCTCGATATCCCATCATACTGTCAGGGTACAGAGAGAAACCCGCGTTACAAAATGCGGAAACGGAGTGGAATACCGCCGACCAAATAGCGTCCATCAGTTCATGATCGCGTCGAAAACGCAGGAAAAGTAAACCCGCACCGATCAGTTCCGAAACAAAAGTAAACCGAATGATGTTTCGCAATAGCTGGATCGGTTCAATATCCTTTATTGCGCCGTGCGTTTCTTCCATCACGATGCGGACTCGAAGCGTTCGCGACTGACGGAACAGTGTCAGGAAGAGCCAGTTCGACAACGTAAGGATTCCAAGGCCGCCGGCCTGGATGAGAAAAAGTATGATGGCCTGGCCCAGGAAGGTGAATGTGGTACCCGTGTCGGTCACAATGAGCCCCGTCACACAAACCGCGGAGGTGGATGTGAAAAGAGTATCGATCCAGCCGAGCGCGGTGCCGCTTTCGGACACACCGGGCAAGGAGAGAAGAATGACGCCACTCAGAATCAAAAGAAGGAACGTGAGCAGCATAAGGCGTCTAGGGGATCGCATGGCCGACTCAAGGAGAATGGAAGATACCGTAGGATAGTCTCCGTGGGTTCCCGTGCCAAGGAACATTACGATCCTTGGTTCCCAGGGGATCGGCACTCAGTAAGAACCTAATTTAATAACGGTCAGAAAGTAATCAACCTAGTGCTAGAAGGCGATTGACATTGTACAAAGAGAAGAGTATTGTAGGGCACGAATGAGTCGTGGGTGTTCGTAAGGGGATATGCCATCCATCCTGGCCGACCTAGCCCCAAGCGGGACAAGGCCGGGTCAGTGAGATGTCCTGAGGCATTCAGACACCCGAAAAAACCAAAAGGAGAGAGAGAGGAGAACACCGTATGAAGAAGCTTTATTTCATCGGTACAGTGGCGGTTCTCTCTGTCTGCCTGGCAGGTCCGTCGGCTTTCGGCCAATGCGGTATTTTTGAGAATACCGCGGATTGGCCTCAGATCGGCGACGCCAAGGCGGACGGGAGTTGTGACGAGGCCGGAGGCGAGTACAACCTCCGAGGGAATGGGAACGACATTTGGGGCGGTCAGGACGAAGGGTTCTACGCCTACACGGAAAAAGAAGGCAGTTGGATTCTTACCGCCAAACTCGAGTGGATCGACCCGGGTGCAGACGAGTGGGCCAAGTTTGGCGTCATGATCCGGGAAGATCCGCAGGATCCCACGTCGCGCTTTTTCGCAATGACGTTGCGTGGCAATGAGTGGGGCGATCAGGTGAACGTGCAGTATCGCACAAACGGAGGCGGCGATGCCGCGGATTCCGGAGCGCTTCAATTCGAGGGCGAGAACGTCATGGCTTGGGATGGGACCCTGACATTTCGGTTAACTCGGGTTGCCGCGATCAACATGTTGTTGGCCGAATGGTCGGCGGATGACGGCGCGACCTGGTATTTCGGTCACTCGATGACCATCGATATGGCAGATTCGGTCGGGTACGGTCTTGCGATCACGAATCACGAGGACAACGACTATCTTGCTCATGGTCTTGCAAGGAACGTGTCTATCGAGCCTTTCAGTGGTGCTGTCGCAACCAGGTCGATCTCACCCGGTGCTTTCGTGGCAGGGCAGACCCTGGATGTCGGACTCTCCGTCTTTAATCCCGGAGAGTCGGAGACAACAGTTACTGTTGAGGAGAGTATACCGGTCCTGTGGAGCGCCAGCGAAGTGAGCGATGGCGGATCCGTGAGCGGAGAAAGCATCAGCTGGGATGTCACATTGGCCGCAGGCGAGACTAAGGAACTGACGTACAAGGCCACAGCACCGGACGATCCGGACATGACCGCGAGTTGGTCGGGTGACGCAGGCGGTTTGGTTACCGCTGGGGCTTCGACGGCGGGCCTGATTCCGCAACTTGCCTTGGATCTCAAAGTCGAATGTCCGTACATTGACCGAGAAATCACTCCCAACGGAATTATGGAAGACGGAGAGTGGGCCGACGCGTATGAAGAGCGAGTCGAATTCTTCTCGGATGAGGCGGAGAACAAAATGCCGCCGGGCCGTTATCTGAACGGGAATTTCTGGGAAAACTCGGGCGATCAGGAGTATAGCGTTACGTATTACGCGTTCCACAACAACGACTACATCAACGTCGCGCTTGAAGTTGTCGATCCGATCATGGATTTCGATTCGAACGAGGCGAACGCGTGGCAAAACGACTCTACGGAGATTTACATTGACGGCAACCTCAGTCGCTCGAATCCGAAAGAGGCTACCCCGACAGGATTCCAGCTAACGGTGACAGGGGACGGTTGGTGGGCCACATCGAACATATTCGACAACTTCGGTGAGCCACTGCCCGATGGCGGTCATGCAAACCTGGAGTGTACAGATGCCGAAGACGGCGTTGTCTATTGGGGATATGGCGCACGGGCATTGTACAAAGACGGGTCGGTTTACGAGCCGGGCAACTACGATGCGGGTACGTTCATCGTCGAGTATCGAGTGCACAAAGACCAGATTCTTGTCCCGCGGGACAGAACACTCGTCGGTTGGGACTTCCTGATGAACGAAGGTGACGGAAGCGCCGGACGGACCGGCAAATACGGCTGGTTCAACATGCATCCGGACGGCGAGTTCCTGGAAGCTTGGAACGATGAGACCGGTTGGGGACTCATGGAGTTGGTCGGTGGACCGACAAGCGTTCCCGATTGGACACTTCGGTGAGTGACCGATGAAGCGAGATAATGATGGGGCGATGGACGATGTTCGTCGCCCCTTTTTACGATTCGTAGAGAAGTTCAACCCCCTCCTAACCTCCCCCAGGCTTGGGGGAGGAAACGGGTTCTTCTTCTCCCTCAGGCTTGGGGAGGCAACTGACTGAGCATGTTGGGGGTGTGAGCTGTGTGTGGTGCGATTCGTGGTGAGAGAGTAGTTATGGGGAAGTTTCAACCCCCTCCTAACCTCCCCCAGGCTTGGGGGAGGAACAGGTTCTTCTTCTCCCTCAGGCTTGGGGAGGCAACTGACTGAGCATGTTGGGGGTGTGAGCTGTGTGTGGTGCGATTCGTGGTGAGAGAGTAGTTGTAGGGAAGTTTCAACCCCCTCCTGACCTCCCCCAGGCTTGGGGGAGGAAACGGGTTCTTCTTCTCCCTCAGGCTTGGGGAGGCAACTGACTGAGCATGTTGGGGGTG
>CAZTDD010000122.1:0-15246 GCA_964612675.1 uncultured bacterium | reverse complement strand
GTGTGGTGCGATTCGTGGTGAGAGAGTAGTTGTAGGGAAGTTTCAACCCCCTCCTAACCTCCCCCAGGCTTGGGGGAGGAACAGGTTCTTCTTCTCCCCCAGGCTTGGGGGAGGAAACGGGTTCTTCTTCTCGACCAACGTTTGGGGGAGGCAAAAGTCCGCAGCTCGAATTTAGTATTGGTTATGTGGCAAATGAAGAGATCAGCGAGTTTGTTTCTCTTGATGATTCTACTCACGGTGGCTTCGGCGTCCGCGCAGCTGTCGGTCGGTCCGTTTCTTGAAGCGTTGAGCAATCGAGATGTGTCGGCGGCATCCCAGGCGGTCGAGCGGCTCCCTTCCCCTCTCGGCGAGGAGGCGCGTTCGCAGGTACGGGAAGCAATTGAACATATCCAACCCGGAGGCGAATGGTTGCCCGTACTAAAGACTCTCGTCGAGCAGAACCCGTCGGATGCGGAGCTGACTTACGAACTAGCGCGAGCGAACTGGCGTGCGGGTGACGAGGATGCGGCCGTGCGGTTGGCATCCGAGGCGGTGTCGAAAGATCCGGATAATGAGTATCTTCTCTATCGAGTCGCCGCGATCGCGTACGCCGTGCACCGGTACGATGAAGCCAAGCAATGGCTCAACAATCTTCTCGATAAGAATCCGGATTATTTGGACGGGCTTTTTCTTTTGGGATGTATCGAGGCACGACAAGGCGAAGACGACAAGGCAAGAAAAACACTCCGCCGCGTTCTTGAAATCGATCCGAAACATTTCATGGCGCATTGCGAGATGGGGAAGCTCGAGAACCGCGCAGGAAACAGCAAAGCCGCCGAACGCCACCTACGTGTGACAATCAATGGATATCCGTTCTTCCGTGAAGCGTACAACGCCCTGATTGTCGCGCTGTCCCGCCAGAACAAAACAGAAGAAGTGGGTGAAATGCGGGAGATTCTCAAGACGCTCAATTCCTGGACCAGCCAGAAACTGAACCGTCTCTGGTACGCGTTTCGCAATCCAACCTCCGTTCCCCCGATGGAAGCGTATGAGTTGGCGGCGGAGCTGTGCCGTGTGAAACGTGAAGATTTGGCGGAACGATACCTCGAACGGTTAATTGAAGAAGGGCAAACCAATGACCTACAGCGATTTCTCCTGGCCCAGATTCGTTTTAATGCAGGCAATCACCAAGGTTGTCTGGACCTGTTGAAAAACATCGAAATGCCACGAATCACAGAGCGCGAGATGTTCGCGACACTAAAAGGCTGGTCGTTACTTCGAACGGGAAAAATAGAAGAAGCGCGAACGTTTTATGAAGATGTGGCGAATCAATACGAGGACAGCCGACCGCTTGAGGCGCTGGGGAAGGCCTTAGGTGAGCTCAAAGGCTCAACCGATATTCCTCAGGCAGCCGCGAAAGAGAATCCCTTCCGGTTTGTAGATGTGACCGACAAAGCAGGGCTGGGGAGCTTCCAGCATGTATTGGGCCATCCGGATAAACGCTGGATTACGGATGCGATGGGCTCGGGCGTCGCTGTGGCGGATTATGATAACGATGGTGACGATGATATTTATTTCGCCTGTGGACGACCGGAACTGTATTCAGCCAGTCCGGAGTACAAAAACGCTTTGTTCCGAAACGATGATGGAGTTTTTACAGATGTCACCGAAGAAGCGGGTGTCGGCGATACCGGGTTCGGGATGTCGGTAATCTTCGGCGACGTAAACAACGACGGGTGGCTCGATCTTTTCGTCGGCAACCACGGCCCGAATGTTCTGTATCGAAACAACGGTGACGGGACCTTTACGGATATCACCGAAGAAGCGGGTGTCGGGGACAAGGGGTATGTCGCGTCAACAGCGTTTGCGGACATCGATCAGGACGGCGATCTGGATCTTTTTGTCGGGAATTATGTGGCGTTCAATCCCGAAGAACACGGGGAGATGCGTTCACCGTACCATGGAATCGATGTGTTTATGGGGCCGCTGGCGTTCACGAATCAAAAGGACCTTTTGTATATCAATAACGGCTCAGGGGACTTTACGGACAAAGCGGAGGAGGCCGGAATCAACGTGTCGCCGGGACGAGCGATGGGGGCGGTGTTCTTCGATATTGAGAACGACGGCGATCTCGATCTCTATGTGACAAACGACTCTACCTACAATCACGTGCTGCGAAACCGGGGCGACGGCACATTCGAAGATATCAGTTTTGAATCCGGCGGAGCGTTTACCGAAAGCGGAATCGAAGGAGCAAGCATGGGGGTGGTCACGGGGGATTACAACAACGACGGCTTACTCGATCTCTTTATTACATCCTATGAACAGCAGACGGACATTCTCTTTCGGAATGAAGGCGACTCCATTTTGAGCGATGTTACGGCCCCCTCGAAACTCGCGCGGTCGAGCCGGATGCTGATCACGTGGGGTTCGGGATTCTGCGATTTCGATGCCGACGGATTTCTGGATATTTTCACATCGAACGGACATCTTTATCCACAGGTAGATTCTCTTGAACTTGGACGGAGTTACGATCAAGGCGCGTCTTTCTATCGAAACAAGGGGGAAGAAGAATTCGAGGATGTGACTGAGACTGTCTTCTCTGAAGATTTCAAGCCGAGAAGCGGAAGAGGTGCGGCATTGATCGATCACGACGGGGACGGCGACATGGACATTGTGTTCAATTGTATCGATTCGTCGCCGATGCTGCTCGAAAACCGTTCTCCCCGGGGATCCTGGCTGCAAGTGAAGCTCGACGCGCTCTCGGCGTTGTCCTTCGGTACACGGATTGTGGCGCGCAAAGGCGAACAACGGTGGACGCGCATTGTGGATGGGGGTTCGGGGTATCTCTCACAGAGTACGCAGACTATTCACTTTGGTTTTGGATCATTGAGAGAAATTGATGACCTGACGATCTATTGGCCGGGCCGTGAGCCGCAGGCGATCGAGTCGCCGCCATTGAACGCCCGGATACGGGTGAAATTTCCTTACGCTGTTCAGTGACGGCCTGGCGAGAAGTGACGTATCAACCCCTCTGAACCTCCCCCAGGCTTTGACGGGGTCGGAAAAAGTCAGAAAAACGGATTTCAACCCCCTCCTAACCTCCCCCGATCTTCGGGGGAGGAAAAAGAAACGAGCGTGTCTGCAGCGTATTCTCCCCCAAGCGGGCCACGCTCGCGTGGCCGAGTAGGGGAGATTCAGAGGGGGTTGACACCTCACTTCTCGCATCCCGCTGACTTTTTGCGATCCCATCAATCTTTGGGGAAGAAAAGCTGTGCGCGGTTGTGGAAACTGTGGTTGTTGATGGCGGTTTGATGGCCGTGGCGGGCGATTTCTTTTCGTTCGTTTTCGTTGCTGAGATAGAATTCCACCTGCTTTTTCAGATCTTCAATTCCGTGATAGAAAACCGCATCGCGGCCATGCGTGATGAGATCCGCGTCGGCTTCGGTTACGTAATCGCTCAGTAGAAACCCACCGCTTGCCAGGATGTCGAAATCGCGCGAGTTTAGAGCGCTTGGACATTGTAGACTGTGAATATTCAAATTAATTGAGGAGCTCGCGAAGAGGTCCGGGATTAATTCATACGGCAGCGGACCTCGACAGTTGTCTGAACCGTTCGGCGGAAGGAGATTCTCCCACTCCTTCGGTCCGTAAATCGCGACGTTATAAGGAATCAATTCTACAAGAGTCCGGACGCGTTTTCGGGTGTTTGCCTCCACCGAGAGCAGATACATAATAGCGCGCGAACCGTTCAGGAACGGCTTTCGAACACTTGAGCAATACTTCTGACAAATCGAAGTGAGTCGAGGAGGAATTGCTGCCTCATTGTCCGGGACAACATCAAATAACAACTCCCCCTGCAGAACGCGCTCGATTTTCTCTTCCAGCCAGTCTCGTTCCGGCGTAGGGAGAGAGTTTAACGTCTCCGACAGATCGACAATTGATCCGACAAACGAAATGGGATGCTGGAATTCCTGCTTGAAGGTGCCCGGCTCTGTCACAGATGCCGCTACCGGCAAGTAATGAAGCGACGCGAGGTTGCTGCCCGACAGTCGGTTGAGATATTCCGGGTCCATGGCGAACACATGATCCCATTGTCCGAGACCTTCCGCCGAGCCGATGGGAGAAAAGACAAACTCGTCGGAAAGACAAACGATTCGCGGACGCTTTATAGCATCGTCTTGCAGGCCCGTCCCGAACAGAGATTTGAAAAATTGATCGGAGACTGAATTCAGGAAGAAGAAGACGTCCGGGTCGAAGTATGTGATGTCGCGCAGGATACGGTTGCGTGTGGTCCATCGTTCGCGCGTTTCGAGCAGTAACCGCGCGTCCCATTCCGCCGCGCGGAATCCATCGAACAGGGCTTGCAACATCTCCCGATGAATTGAATAGACCATTTTCTCGGGCGCTACGGCATAGCCCCATATACGTGGAGGTGTGTGCAGTTGGCGAGGATGCGACAAATCGCGGAAAAAGACTTGGAGTTTGGTGTTGAAGTTGCTGTGCGCCTCTGCGAGCTCGGCCAGTAAAGCGCGAATGGAAGCGATATATACTTCCCGGTCATCGGGAAAGGCAAATCCCGCACCTGCGACAGCGGTCATTTGGGAGGGCGGCAGAACTTCAAAAGCGTTTTGGCGGCAGAGGTCCTGAAGCTGGAGGTCGTAATCGTTTCCCACACAGAAAAAGAGGTTCGAGTGGGAGAGAAAGTCGGTGCGATCGCGCATGGCCAAGGCAGCAAGGAAAAGAATCGTTCGTTGTTCGATCACAACAAGCGCTCGCTGGTCGAAACCGATAAGACTGTCACAATCATCGAGTAAGGAGAAGTCGCCGCAGGAGAAGACAAAGAGGATACGCGAAGGGTTCTTTACTATCGCTTTCCTCGATGCCTGTCTCGATGTTCGGGTCCATTGAGGTCCGATGATCTCCGCGTGCGTTCCGTCGTCTCTCGTTGCGACCACGGTGCCTTTGCCATCGACAAGGACATCGTTGATGTCGTCCAAAGGCGGGATGTGGGTGAGTTCCGGGGCCTTAGGGTCTTCGATTCCGAGTGCTTGCCGGATTCGGTCTGCGAGATGCGGGTGATGGAAGGATAGAGCGTCCCAGTTGCGGTCGAAGATGCGTGGATCGAGGTGTCGGAAAGAGGAAGTGGTCATGATGTGAATGCTGTTACCTATCGTCATTGCGAGCGAAGCGAAGCATAGGCTACCAGCCTCTTGTGGCTTCGCCACCCCGATTGACAAGCAATCGGGGCCACCCAGCGACATGGGAATCTCGCTGTTGGATCAAAAAGCGAGATGGCCACGCTTCGCTCGCCATGACGGATATCGGGCATGTTTTCTTCTTCAAATCACCGGCTGCGACGGTCCACGGCTCGTGATGACGGCTACAGAGATTTCGATTATACGTATGGATCAAAGCGTTGCTCAAGCGCTCTTTTGATTTCACTTCGGGCCAATTCATCTTGTTCTTGCGCGAGTGTTGCTTCCAGGGCACTCACAGTTTCTGCGCACTTGTGGCGGCCGAGCGCCCAGGCTGCATGGCGGCGTACAAGAGGGTCGGCGTCTGAAAGCGCTGCGATCAAGGCCTGGATATCGGGGGTCTCTGAGTTTCCCAGAGCGATCGCAGCATTTCGCGCGAGCCCCGCACGGCCGGTTCGTAGAATGGGCGAAGAGACGAATCGTGTTTGGAATTCACCCTCATCCATCTCAAGAATTCGTGCCGGGTCGCTCAGCAGATCTTCATTACGCACTTCGAAAGCGGACTCATGCGATGGTTTCGAAAAACGATTCCAGGGACAGACGCGCTGGCATTCGTCGCATCCGAATACGCGTGTTCCAATGAGAGTCCTCAGGTCGGTCGGGATGTGTCCTTTATGCTCAATCGTAAGATACGAGATACAGCGGCGGGCATCCAGGACACGAGGAGCGCTCAAGGCACCCGTGGGACAGGCCTGGATACAGCGGTTACATCTGCCGCAGCGATCCGGCTGTGGGGTGTCGGGCGTCAAGTCCAAGTCAGTGAGAATTGCCCCAAGGAAGAACCATGTACCGAGTTTCCGGTTGATCAGAGATGTGTTTTTCCCGATCCAGCCCAGTCCGGCGCGTGTGGCAAGATCTCGCTCCAGTAACGGTGCGGTATCGACACAGATCCGGGTTCGGAACGCGGAACCAGTGGATTCGCGAACGGCAGAGATGAGCGATTTCATTTTGGATCGCATGACGTCGTGGTAGTCATGACCTCGGGCGTAGCAGGAGATGTCAGTTTCGGATTCTTGTACCGGTGGAGCGTAATTCAGACCGAGCATGATAATCGCGCGCGCTTCCGGGAGCAGGCTGCGGGGATCGCGGCGTTGCTGAGAGGTGCGCTCCAGATAATCCATGGAGGCGTGCATGCCTTTCGCGATCCAATCGGCGAAACGATTAAACGAGGCGGGGGGTTCGGCGGTGGTAATGCCGACGAGGTCGAAGCCTGCTCGGAGTGCTGTGTTTTTGATGAGGTTGGTAGTTTCTTCTTTTGTCACAGTATCTTTAGAAGGCCCTCACCCCAGCCCTCTCCCAGAGGGAGAGGGAGAGCGGCGGTGTCTCGGCACAAGGTTGAATAAACGTAAGGTTGAATAAACGTAAGGTTGAATAAACGTAAAGTGGAATGAACGCAAGGTCGAATGAAGGCAAAGTGGAATGAACGCAAAGTTGAATGAAGGCAAGGTCGAATGAACGCAAAGTTGAATGAACGCAAGGTGGAATGAACGCAAGGTCGAATGAACGCAAGGTGGAATGAACGCAAAGTTGAATGAACGCAAGATTGAATGAACGTAAGGTCGAATGAAAGCAAGGTTGAAAGAAAGCAAGGTTGAAAGAAGGTAAGGTTGAATGAAGGCGGTTTGATCTTGCCAAAGCCGGATAAAGGGTCTATGATTCATATTACACTGATTGTAATTTCTTTTGGCTTGTGGCATTGAGGAGGCGACGACGATCACTGACGGGGTAATCGCCGGATCGTGGCCGCACTCCCAGCACCGTTTGCATTTTCACCGGGGACAGGACCCGGAGCCGTTATCGAACGCGGCCAACGTGCGCGTTTGGTTGCAGCCGAGCGAGTCTTCCCATCGAATGACACGTTCCCCGACGATCCATGCCGCCTGATCCACGGCGACAACCTGAATATCATACGAACACTTCTGGATGGGGGATATGCCGGTAAGGTCAACCTGATCTATATCGATCCACCATTCGATTCGCGCAGCGACTACCGGCACCGACTCGTTTTGGACGGTAAGAAACTGACGCGGGAAGCTCCCCTGGTGGACCGTCTGGCCTATCGTGACACGTGGGAAGGCGGTATCGAAGCGTACCTGGAGATGTTGTTGCCACGCCTTCGTCTGATGACCGAGTTATTGGCCGAAGACGGGAATCTGTTCATTCACCTGGATCACCGGCGAGTCCATTACGTGAAAGTCTTAATGGACGGGATACTCCCGGGCGGGTTCATCAACGAGATCATTTGGCATTTTAATAGCGGCGCACGTGAGAAATGTGCGTTCGGCAGGAGACACCACACAATCCTTCGCTACGCGAAAGACCCGAGCAAAGCGTTTCTGAATCTCGAGTCGGAATATGCGCGAACGCCGTACAGCCCGGATATCAATGTACCCGCCAGCAAGGCGCATTACTATCATCCGTTGGGCAAGATCCATGACGATGTATGGGATATCGATCTGATTCCGCAGAACGACCGGACAGAGCGGGAGGGATTCGCTACCCAGAAACCATTGCGGCTTTTGAAACGGATCATCGGCAGTTGCTCGCGGCCGGGCGATCTGGTTGCCGATTTCTTTTGCGGTTCCGGGACGACAGCGGTCGCGGCGGAACAACTGGGGCGTCGGTGGATTGCGGCAGACCAGAGCGAGATTGCAATACAGGTCACCAAACGGCGGCTTCTGCGTCCGGAAACAGAGGGTTTCGTTGTAGAGAAGGAACTGGAAAACAGTAGACGTAAGAAATCCTCCGCCGCCCCTTCTAAACCTTCGGCGCGTGTCGAGGCGATTCGGGACCGAGAAAGCGGTCTTGTGACAGTCAGGATTGTGGATTACAGGATCGACGAGGTGCCGCTGCCGAAGGAGCAGGATCGAGAACGTGTCACAGGTGTTTTGAAGAAGGATTTTGCGTATGTAATGGACTCGTGGTCGGTCGATCCTCATCCCAATGGGGGCGTTTTCACGAGCCGGTTCTTTCGAGCGCGGAACGGGAAGCGGGATGTAGAACCGGTAGCGAAGGAAATTTCCGGTATTTCAATTCCGATGGACACAGACAAGGTTGCCGTCCGAATCACGGACGTGTTCGGCAACGATATCACACTAAACGCACCGGTTATCCTTTCATCACAGCAAGAGGGGTCAGACGATACGCCACATCGACAAGGTCGACCTGATTCATCATAACTTCATCGATATCTTTATACGCTGAGGGCGCCTCCTGGATGGCGTCCTTGATTTTTGCACACCCCAGAATGACGGACCCCATCTCCTTTTCGAGTTGTTCGCGCGGGATCTCTCTCATCGCCTGTTTTCGGCCTTTGGAGCGACCGGCACCGTGCGAGCAGGACTCGAACGAATCGGGATTCCCTTTGCCCCGGCCGATATAGCTGGCGGTGCCCATCGATCCTGGAATGGTCACCATTTCGCCTTCGCGCGCGCGGACAGCGCCTTTTCGATGGACCAGTACATGTTCCCCGAAATGGTCTTCCCAACTAGCGTAATTGTGAGCCGTTTGAACCTCTTCCAGGATGGCGAAATCATCGCGAACGACGTCGCGGAGGACATCCAGTATTGCGGTGCGCATTTTTTCGCGGCTCTCGAAAGCGAATCGGACGCAGAAGTCCATTTCACGAAAGTAGCGGACACCGTCGTCGTGATCGGCCGGCAGGTAGGCGTACTCTTTTCCCACATTGATGTTGTTTGCTTTGACGTAGTCTTTCGCACGTTGGTGATAGTAATTGGCTACTTTGAGCCCGATGTTTCTGGAACCGGAGTGGACCATAACCCAGACATGATCTTGATCGTCACCCTGGATTTCGATGAAGTGATTCCCACCGCCGAGGGTGCCGAGCTGTTTCTTCGCATCGTTCAAGTGTTCGGCCACGACAGGCATGTCGTCTTCGAGAATCAGCTTTTTCTTGCCTTTTTTGACGTTGAGCTCGCGAAACACCTTGCCGTCCTGGGGTTTCTTGTGCCATTCGAAACTGACCGGGATCGTCCGGAGACCTTCGTTGACGATATCCTGCAATCTGTTGGCGACATCGTAGCGCGTCAGGGAAGTTCGAAGTGCGAACATCCCACAGCCGATATCGACTCCGACGGCATAGGGGACGACATGGTCTTTACACGCCATCACCCCGCCGATGGGCATGGCGTATCCCTGATGAGCGTCCGGCATGAGCGCGATATGGTGGAATGCAAAAGGCAGCCGGGCGCAGTTCTCCGCCTGTTGGAGAGCGCCCTCTTCGAGGTCGTCCAGATAGGAGAGAATCGGTATACCGCCTTTGACCTGAATCGTCTTCATTGTTGTGTCACCTCAATTCCTATAATCCAGCTTATGCAGCATCCTGATTAAGTTAAGGACACGCCGACTTTTCGGTATGGACAGGGTGGTTCATAGACAGGGTGGTTCATAGACATTGACGTGGAGAAAAGCAGGAATTAGAGTACCGTGATCAGTTTTGACCCAAGTTTAACGGAGGATAGACATATGCAGAGACTCATGTTTGGCGTGACGTTGTTTTTGTTTACGTGCGCTCTCGTGGGAGCACAGGAGCCATTGGATCCGAGTCAGTGGCCGCCGAACACGGATTTCAGCCAGGAAGTCCACTATTGGGCGGCAGATTATTTCCTACCGATTCCGGAAGACAGTCAGTTCATTGACACCCTAACGATTCTCTCAGGCGGGGACCAGGCAACAGCGGATGTCGAGATCGGAGAGGCTTTGGCGAAGAAAGCCAACGCAGGGTATTTCAATGTAGCGGACGAGTGGTTTGACTATTGGCCGGACATTCCTGTTGTGGATGTTTTGGTGCAGTATTTTGCGAATGCCGAATCGAAGCGAGATAATTTCGGTTTCCTGATCGGACAACTAACGAACCATACGGCTGTTTTCGATTACGAAGGCGAACCGTACACATTCGAATCCGTGGCCGACCGCTGGGAATGGCGTCTATTTCGGATCGATAACTCCGAGGGGCGAATCGGCGATCTGTTCGATCCATCGGTAGCCGGGACCCAGTATGGCGGTGTGAACGGCGGCACCATCCGCTTCGAGGGTGCGACAAGTTTGATCATCCGCGCTGTGGCGTTTGGGCCCCAGGGAGTATTCGGCGAGCCGGAAGACATCAACGTTGCGGGCGGCGGAGTCGATTTCAATCCGGACGACTACGGTATCGCGGCAGAGTGGGATTTGAACAACGGGGTTGTGGACGGACTCGACCTCTACATCGTGAATGGTGGAGACCAGGAAGTGGTCATTTCCGAAGACATCGGGCCCGCCGATGACAAGAGAAAAGCGGCCCGCCCGGCGATGGGCGATGGACAAGACGCAAACGAGGATCCTTACATGAACTGGGAGATTCTCGATGAGCGTTTCGGCCCCACGAGTCAGCCGAGTACACGAATCAAGGTTGTGGCGGAGTATTATGACGATCCCGAGCTCGCGGGGACTGTGTTTGGACCGGAAGCGTATGTGACGGCCGGGGGCGGTTTTGCGTTCTATCCCGATGCCGAGCGGACGGTTTTGGAAGGAACCGGGAAGTGGCGTGAGGATGTTTGGTATGTGACGGACGTCAAATTCGACGGTGTCAACGTGCCGGACGGCCAGGCGGCGGCGCGGTTCCATTTCACGGGACCGGTTTATATCAGCCGGATGCGTGTAGGCGTGATTCGGAGCACCGGCCAGTACGAAGGCGTCGATCCGATTCCGGATGTCTATCCATTCAACCCGGACCCATACGAAATCTACGCAGAATTGGATTTCAACGAAGGGGTTGAGCTGGGGCTCCATCCCGGTCCGAATGGCGGGGATCAAGAGTATTTCATAGAAGATGCGGGTCCGGCGGGCGACATCCGAACCGCAGTTCGTCCCGCGTTGAATGAGGGAGCCGATTTCAACTTCGACCGGTTTATCAACTTCCAGTTGGAGGAAGGCTGGTTCGGACCGACCGATCAGCCGAACGCGAAGATCAAAATCGCCGCTGATTATTACGACGATCCGGAACTCGCGGGCGAACGATTCGGCCCCGAAGTGTACCAGACGAGTCTCTTCGGTCAGCTGCAGTTTGCATTTTACCCAAGCGAGCAACGCACAACGTTGGAAGGAACCGGTGAGTGGCGTGTGGCCGCATGGCAGATCGACAACATGAATTTCTCCGGCGTCAACTGCAGTCCGGCGGCGGCACGATTCTGGTTTACCGACAACGGCGCCATTTATATCAGCCGTGTCCGGTATGCCGTTATTCGTCCGGTCGGAGAACACGCGGGAGTCGATATGCTCGAAGATGTGCCTCTGACCCCCGTGGTGGATTGGCAGCTACACTAATGAGTTGAGTCAACAATTCAGGTATTTCAGACAAGGGCACGGACGATTGTTCCGCGCCCTTTGTATTCCATGCAAGGAAATCCCGACGCTCCTTGGGCGAAATCGTGCTTCTGAGATACTCTATGGTAAAAGTTGTCGCCGATCATGAATGACGGGGCGGCAAGAAGTCAGCCGAGTTGGTGGGCTACAGGCTTCGGCGACCATCAACAAGGAACGACGGTGCCACATTGCGCCCGTGAGCCCACCCTACGATTAGCGCACTTGTCGATGACTTTTTGCCCCCACTACGAGTAACGGACGGTATTATCAATGAGAATGAGCGCCTGTGCTACACCGCTTTGTGTCGTGCTGCTTTGTTTGTTGAACGCAGGGGTTGCTGAATGCGAAGACCGGGAGCAACCTCTCGTGACGGTCTTCCCG
The DNA here is from genome assembly GCA_964612675.1 of uncultured bacterium. Taxonomy (GTDB): domain Bacteria; phylum Hinthialibacterota; class Hinthialibacteria; order Hinthialibacterales; family JAKPRU01; genus CAZTDD01. Next base: position 3,268 of record CAZTDD010000122.1, on the reverse strand, counting down.
TGCGAGGAGACTCCTACCATTGACGGGGATCTGTCGGACGCGTGTTGGTCGGAATGCATGCCGGTCCAGAATTTCAGCGTACTCACCGGCACCGCCCCATCGACATGCCCAACCGAAGCAAGAATTACGTATGATAACCAGTATCTGTATATCGGCGTGCGATGCGATTCTTCCGAACCGCCCCGCAGCGAACAAAGCGAGAGAGATCACAACGCGATTTGGAAAGACGATCACATCGAGGTTTCACTTAATCCAACGCCGGAGAATCCAACGTACTATCATTTTCAAATCAACGGCAACGGCGCTTATCTGGATGAAGTCATCACGGGTTATGAACCGAGAGACACCTCATGGAATGTTGAGCTGCAGATCGGCGTCTCCACAGACGAAGAGGGGTATACCATCGAAGCGGGATTTCCGTTCGTCGGGCTCGACCACCGTCCAGATACAGGTTCATGGGGATTGAATATCTGCCGTGGGACCTACGACGCGACGGAGCTTTCCTGTTGGTCACGTGTCCAGGGAACGTTTTATGCACCCGAGCGATTCGGGACACTGGTATTCGGCGGAGAGACACCGAGCACGCGACTTGTGGATTCCGATCCACTTCCGACATTTCCCGGTTCCCATATTGTAAAGTTGAGTTTCCTGCCCAGAGAGACGAAAGAACTGGGGGCTCGTATCGTCACACGTGTCATTCAGAAAGAAGGCGCGGCAACGGAGACCAATCAGACGATTCGTACGTATCAGGATTCCACCTTCCAGACTTCCGTGCCGGTCGTTGTTTCGGATACGGCTTCCGCGATCCAACTGGAAGTTGTCGAATTGCCTTCGAAGCAGTTGATTCTTTCAACAGGTGTCTTTCCGCTGCGAAACAGAAAATCTCTGGATCTGGAAGTACAACCGCTCCAGTCGGCACTGAAAAAGCTCGAAGTTCTCCCTGCGTCCGAGAGAATCGCAGAGGTTTCGGAAAGCGGGTACCGGACACTGGTTGAAGCGGAAGGGACGGAAGAGCTCTATCGAACCTATTTCACCACAGTCGCTCCTTCCCGTGAGGAATGGGTGCAGTTGTTGGACACAACAGAAAAAGTCAAGCGCCGAGTGCTTAGCAGCCGGGTCATTGCGGAGACGTTGATCAATGACGTGCAGGCCGGACGCGAGCCCAGAGGATACGCGACTATTCTTGTTTCGCCAATGACAAAGATCCCGCAAACGGCGGTGCCTTCGGGGATCGTTGACGGAATCGTAACCATTGATCTCGCCCGTGGTGAATACGAGTCAGCACAATTTACATTATGGCCCTTCGAGTCTGACCTAAATAACGTCAGAGTAAAAATCAATAATCTCATTCATGAACAAAAGAAGGGAGTAATCGTAGCCGAGGACATACAGATTCATCGAGTGGGATTCGTGGACTGCAGACCGCCTGAGTATGAGCCGGATATCACTGGATCGATTCCCGATCCGCTTTTCCCCTATGAACCGTTTTCGGTGAAAGCCGGAACCCATCAGCCGGTTTGGCTTACTCTGCATGTATCCCGCACAATTCCGAGTGGAAATTATCACGGAAATATTGAGATCAGAGCAGACGGTCAACCGAAGCAGGAAATACCGTTTCGAGTACACGTATATAATTTCAATTACGAAGAAACCCATCTGACAACTGCATTCTCATTTTCAGAAGGGGCCGTACAGAGTTGGTACAACATCAAAGGAGCTCGTCTTCCTCAAAGTCTTCGGCGGGAATATTACGAATTTCTTCTCTCGTATCGATTGAATCCTACCAATATCTATTCTTCGGAGCCCCGTCCCTCCAAGGGCGATATTGATTTCTGCCTCGAACGCGGCATGAACGGATTTAATGTGAAACATATCCCGCGCGGCGTCTCCTGGACAGATGAATATCAGAAGAATACATTCGATTTTTTTGACTCGTATTACCCTTTCCTGAAAGAGAAGGACCTCCTCGATATCGCCTATTGCTATTCGTTTGATGAACCGAATCCCGAGCATTATCCCCAGATTCAGACGATATTCGGTTTGCTTGGTTCGAAGTATCCGGGCTTGCTCCGCGCGACGACGGAAGCCCCTGCAGATCCGTTGAAAGAATGTGTCGATATCTTCGTACCGTTGACTTCTGAGTACGAGAAAGACACTGCGAGAACTTTTCAAGCGATCGGCGATGAGATTTGGTGGTATGTTTGCCTCCAACCGAAACATCCGTACGCGAATTTCTTTGTCGATTATCAGGGAATCGATCATCGGGTCCTGTTTTGGCAAACCTGGAAATATAATGTGACAGGATTTCTTTACTACGCCACGAATCTCTGGCGCACCAATCTCGCGACAAAATCGACCTCGAATATCGTCCCGTTCGAGAACGAAGAATATCTTCAACTGCTGAAAGAAGGAAAGCGATGGCCGGAGGTACCGTGGAATTCGTATACGTACATACGACACAACGGCGACGGTCATCTTTTCTATCCAGGTCCGGATGGATCTCCTTTGCCGTCAATCCGGCTGGCGTTGATTCGAGACGGGATCGAAGATTATGAATATCATTATTTGCTCAGAGAACGTCTGAAATCCCTCGTTGCGAAGGGGAAGCGCGATTCCGATATTTTGGATCTCACTGACCGTGCATCAAAGTTACTCAACGTGCCCAGCGGGATTGTTCAGAATTTGACGGAGTATACGAAAGATCCTGAAGTAATTATGCAACAAAGAAGGAAAATTGCGGAAACGATAGAGGAAATGGATGGCGTGTTGGGGAAGTTGCGGTGAGAATCAGGTGTCAACTTCCTCTGTATCTCCCGCAGGCTTGCTGAGCTTTGCCATAAAATCCGAGATAAGCACTGAAGGGTGTTTACAAGCGATTTCTTGTTCGTAGACGGTCAACCCCCTCCTAACCTCCCACAGGCTTGCTGAGCTTTGCCATAAAATCCGAGATAAGCACTGAAGGGTGTTGTACGAGCGATTTCTTGTGCGTAGACGGTCAACCCCCTCCTAACCTCCCACAGGCTTGCTGAGCTTTGCCATAAAATCCGAGATAAGCACTGAAGGGTGTTTACAAGCGATTTCTTGTTCGTAGACGGTCAACCCCCTCCTAACCTCCCCCGATCTCGGGGGAGGAATCAAAGCGCGTTCATCCGTATCCATCGGGTCTGCGTCTATCGGGTCTGTGTCTATCGGGTCTGTGTCCATCGGATCTGTGTCTATCGCAATTGGATTTCACTGGTGCTCGATTACCGATACCTATCGTAGCCGA
>CAZTDD010000121.1:0-20252 GCA_964612675.1 uncultured bacterium | reverse complement strand
AACCCTCTCCCGGGGGGAGAGGGAACTTCCGATGCCAACTTTCGACTTTTTGCGAGCCCGCCAAAGATTGACGCTGTTGCAAAAAGTCCGGGATACGGATCTCAACCCCCTCCTAACCTCCCCCGATCTTCGGGGGAGGAAAAAGAAACGAGCGTGTCTGCAGCGATTTCTCCCCCAAGAGGGACACGCTTGCGTGGCCACTGTAAGGGGAGATTCAGAGGGGGTTGATTCGTTTGACCGCCACTATTATGTGTTCATGACTCGACGTCGTAGACAACGCACTTCTTGAAATACTTGACGTGTTTTTCCACAAACTCCGTGTGTTTGGGGTGGTTCTGATAGGTGTCGCACCCCGCAAGGTCGTCAAAATCGACAATCAACGCAACGTCATACGTACTGTCGACAATATCGCCTTGTGTATCCGCAGGAACGCCGACACGCAGGCTTTTCACAGTCTCGATCGTTCCGAGCAATGAATGGCAGTCGTCGCGAAAACTCTCGCGTTCCTGTTCATCCGCGGTCTCGTCCAGCCAGAAAAAGACGATGTGTGTGATCATGGTTCACTCCTGTTCATAAAACCACTCAACTGGAATAATTCGCAGCATCAGGTCGGTACCGTGGAAATTGGGCTCTCCCCGTTGCCATTTGTAATACGTCAGATACGTACGCTCATCGACAAACGTGATGCTGGTATACCCGAAGCCGCATTCCGGTTTGTTTTCGATATTTCGCACGTGCGTCCAGGTTTTGCCTTCGTCTTTACTGACGGCTGAGGTGAGCGGATTCCGCCCCTTCCAACCCGCTTCGGACCCTTTCGGGTTGTTATTCCAGATGATGAGGAGGTCTTGGGTTTTGGGAATCCGTGCGATGGAGGCGGGAGCGGCCGGAGCCACCAGGTCGGTGGGTTCCGGGTTCGTCCAGGTCTCGCCTCGATCGGAACTGAACGATTTGTAGATCCGGTCCAACTCCGTACGAATGATCATGAAAACGCGGCCGTCCTTCAGCTCGACAACGCCCGGCTCCATTGCGGCAGCGTTTTCAAAACGCACTTCGCCTTTGGAGCGATGCCAGGTTTGGCCTTTATCGTCGGACAGGTAGCAGATGCTTTTCTGATCATCGTAGTTCTTGTCGATGGCTTTGCAATACGCGACCGGTGCGATCAAACGGCCGTTGCTGAGCTGGATCGCGCGGTCGTTGTTCATGACGTTGTAACCGTCCATCGTTGTTACCTGGACAGGTTCCGACCAGCTCTTCGCTTCGTCCGTACTTGTACGCACGTAGAAATGAAGATCGGAGAGGCTGTTCTTTATGGCATAAAAAAAGAGGATTTCTCCGCTATCGAGACGTAGGAACGAGACGCTCATTACATTTCGGTCGCCGACATTCTCTTGGAGCACATAGTCGTCTTCCCATGTGCGCCCGTTATCGTTGCTGATTTTCGCTGCGATTACCGCACTGGCGTGGTCCGCGCGGCCCGAGAATTTGGACCATGCGAGGAGCAGCCGTCCGTCTTTCAGCTCGACAATATCCCCTTCGCTGTTTCTCGCGTTTCCCGGTCCGGACGGGCAAACGACCTGCACTTGTCCCTGCGCCCAGCCGCCGGGAGATAGAATCAGCAGGAGAGTGGCAGCGATTCCTATGATCTGTAGGTTCTTTTTCATGATGATTGCTCCGTTGTCTCTTCGTTTTTGTAACTCTTGTTCTTTCCAAAGCCGAACAATCGTTGTCGATCCTTCGAACCTAACGTCGCACCCGTCCGCGCGGCCTGATCGATTTGTTGTTTCAAGTCGATGATCTCGTCCGCTACACGATCCAGTCGACTGCTATCGGCGTCGGCTTCGGTCAGATGGTAATGACGGATTTTCGCGATGGCCAGACGGTCGATCAGATCGCCGAGAGAACCGGTCAGGATTATCCCTACCTTCTCTGACCTCTCAGAATCCTGCACCGCCAGGCTCTCAGAGAGAATTTGATTGATCTCGTCTATCGTTTCGTTCCGTTTTCGATTCCAGACACTGACACTGTCCGCCGCCTGTAAGCGGTTTTGGTCGCTCGAATCCGGGTCTCTGCGCTCATCCTCGAGGTGCCAGAGCTTCAGGTTTGCCTCAATGAGCCGGTCGATGGCCTCGCCTAGCATTTGGTTCTCCTCCCCCTTACGGGAAATCGCTCCATCTTCTTGTCGTTTGTCCCCTGAGACAAGAGCCCCGAGTGCTGGAAGAATAGAGCCTCTTGTGGCATGGTAGTCGTTATCCAAAACGTGGAGGAGAGACGATCTATGTCAACCAACAGAGAAGCTGTTCGAGCACGTGCGCCCGTACGGATCGACTTCGCGGGGGGATGGACGGATGTGGCCGAGTTCGCGCAGGAGGAACCGGGATTTGTGGTCAATACGGCGATCACGATTTACTCTTACGTCACGATCCTGCCCGGCATCACGGATCTCGGCGCCGATCTTCGGTCTCGCGGTGAGCTGCCGGAAGAAGGCGTACAGATTTATTCGAGCGACTTCGACCGATTTGTTGAAGCGAAAAGCATCCGGGAACTCGAATATGACGGCAACATCGATCTGGTGAAAGCGGCCCTGAAGGATTCATCGCTTGAAGGAGGACTCTCGATTATCACACAGTCCGCCGCACCTCCCGGCAGCGGGCTGGGAACCTCGGCGGCCATGGGGGTGTGCCTGTTGGCTGCGCTGTGTCGGTACGAAAACAACCACATGTTGAAATACCAGCTCGCCGAGGAAGCGAGCCGGATCGAACGAGAAGAACTCGGCATTCGTGGCGGGAAACAAGACCAGTATTCGAGCGCCCTCGGCTCGGTTCAGTTTCTGGAGTTCAACGGTCACGCTGTTCGTTCATCCGCATTGGATCTTCCGCATGGAATTGTTCTGGAAATGGAAAGGAGCCTTGTTCTCTGTTACACGGGCGAATCGCGGCTTTCGGGCGACGTACACGCCTCGGTGTCCAAGAATTTTGCGGAAGGACGTCGGGAAACCGTGGATGCGATCCGCGGTCTCAAGCAAGTGGCACAGAGAATGAAAGACGCTCTTCTGCAGGGAGATATACGCAGTTTCGGTGAACTCTTGTCGGAGAATTGGGCTCTTCAGAAAGCCCTGCACCCGAGCATCACGACCGAACAGATCGAGCGGCTGTTTGATGCGGCGGGCGAAGTCGGCGCGATTGGCGGGAAAGCGTGCGGTGCGGGCGGCGGAGGCTGTCTTTTGTTCGCATGTCGTCCCGAAACCGAACACCGCGTTCGCCGAGTACTCGAAGAAAACGGCGCCCGGATTCTTGAATTTGGATTCGACGGTCTGGGCGTTGAAACCTGGACCACACCGGTATAGGAGTAGGATAGTCTCATTATGGATCGTAGGCAGTTTCTTACAAGTACAATTCTCGGGTCCGCTCTCGCGGGCCGGACTCTCCAAGCTTCCGGAGAGTCGAATTACGCATTTCAAGCGGAAAACCCTTATAAAGCGCGGCAGAATATTTACCGGTGCGATCTCCTCGTTGTCGGCGGCAGCTCGGCCGGAACGGTGGCTGCGCTGACGGCGGGACGGCTCGGGTTGGATACGGTTTTTGTCATGTGTGCGCCCCGCGACCTGGGGGGACTCGAATCGAACGGACTCAATCCGGACAGCGATATGTTGATCCGCTGTATCGGTGGATTCTCCATGGAATTGGATATTCTCGGCAGAATCGCAACCGGACGTCAAATCGAAGAAACCAAATATGTCGCCCCTCCGCACGTGATTTTCAATTATTTTCGACGAGAATTCGAAAAACTCCCGAATGTCACCATTGTAGCGGACTATTATCCCGATTCAGTAAAAAAAGACGAAACCCGGATCGACTCGCTTGTTTTTCGGAACCGCAAACGGCTGAACGAGACGATTACGGTGTTTCCGAAAATGACGATCGATGCGGAAATCGAGGGCGATGTTACGTACCTGGCGGGTGTCAGTACAACCCTGATGCGGGAAGGCAAAGTCCCTTCTGATGATCCAACACGCGATCAAGAATATTCCGCCGGCGAAATTTATACACCCGCACACGGCAGTCTTGCCGGGGGAGATCCGCTGCCGCAGTCTACATTCCAAGCGGACAATGTTCCCCGCACGATGGGTTGGAGTGCGATTCTTGTTCTGGAGAAATACGACGTCAAATCGCCGGACAATCCATGGCTGCTGACATTGCCGCCCTCGGGATATAACCCGAAAGACTACGAATGGATGCGCGGTATCGGCGGCGTTGCACTCGGCGACCGACATTTTCGTTGCAGCATGGATCGTTGGTCTTCCTTTCTCGAAGGCTGGAAAATGCCGGACGGGAGACACGTGCTCACATCGATGAATATCCGAGACCGTGAAGCGAACGAACGGAGACATTTCGCACGTACTCTCGGCGTACTCTATTACGCTCAGCATGAACTAGGCAAAACGGAATGGGGGCTCTCCTCCAAGAGTTTCCGTGAGGGTGTCCCGGCGAAATATACACTGGCGGATTTCGGTACCTCCACCCGTGCGGGAGACGCTCCGCTGCCCTCACAGATTTACATGCGGGAAGGCCGCCGTATGGTAAACGACCATGTGTTCGGCGGAAAACTGATGGAAGATCAAGGAACCGAGGCTATTTATCAGAAGGATTACTGGCATCCGCGTAGTTTTTATTTCAACGGAATGAATATCGATATTCACGGAGTAACGAAACGATTCGTAGAAGGCTCCGGTCCGGAAGGAGCGCAGGTACCGCGTTTCATTAACCCGAACTTCGGTGTGTGCTGCATCCCCTTCGACGTATGCATACCGCGAACGGCAGAGGCGACCGGCCTACTCGTCGCCAGCGCAGGTGCCTATACACATCAGGCCTATTCCGCATTTCCCCGTATGGAACCGGGCCGATTCCAAATCGGCGAAACCTGCGGTATTGCCGCCTATATTGCGAAACAGAACGACCTTCCATTACACCATCCCGATATGGAACAGATTCAACTCGAGGGATTGATACGCTCGGGACATTCGATCGTCTATTTCGACGATGCGATGCCGGGAACGTGGAATCATACAATCGACCAAATGCTGGGCGCTCGCGGTGTACCCCTGTATAACTCCCAAGGAAAATGGATCTCAGAAGCAGGGTTTACTAACACCGAGGCACTTGAATGCCTGGAGAATCTTTTTGTTACATATTCAATGAACCCGATCTCGCACGATTCTTTTCAGCGAATTGTCGATCCTCTGCGGAGTCATGGAAATGATAAAGTGACCTGGGAAGTCCTCTTACCCGTCGTGGCTGAACTGAGTGGATTCGATACAAACTCCGATTTTGATACTCTCATTAATCGATGTATCGGCCTTGGGTATTTTCGAAAAAGAGTCGCCTCCGACACACCAGTCGGATTTTCAGAATTCAAACGAATTCTCTTTAATTTTCTATTCGCTGACAAATCTTCGGACGGTCCTTATCCGCTTGAAGGAGGAAACACGATTGTCAGAGATACATTCAACCGTCCCGATGAGCAAATCACACAGCCGGAAATCGGCGATAAGTACACCATATCCGATACCTGGGTGGTTCGCGACGGTCTTGCCGTTCCTTCTGAAGAAACGGTGGATTCATTTCTGTGGACGGACAAGATTCCGTCTTCGTTTGCCGTATCGTGCGATGTATTTCTCGAACAGACACAAACCGAAGCCTGTGCGGGACTCGCGTTGTCTTTACCGGATTCAGGATTCACCGACCGTTTCGTATTCCATACCCAAGGATTCGAAGTGGCTGCGCGATTTGAGAGAGTATACGGTACCCGGATTGAATGTTTATCCTACAGAGAATTCCCGGCATACAACACGCGAGGTTTCACAATACGGCTCACAAAAGACGCCGGGCGAATCCGCTGCGCCATCGGGCACAAAGTCCTTTTTGAGATAGAGATCGACTCTCGGATAGAGTACTCACAAATCGCTCTCTTCAATGGCGCAGGACGTTTAAATTTATTCGATAATTTCCATCTAGTCGATCTGACGTGATACATCGGTTCGTGGAATTCATCGGAAATTTCTATGCATGCTGACACACGAAACGCCTGGTATCTATTTTTCTTCTTCGCTGTTGTCTACCTGCTTCTGCAGGGGACAAAACCGGGCTACACCGTGGATGCAAACGCTACATTTCGCTTGACGGCGGAACTTGTCCACAATGGGGCCATTTCCCGAGAGGTGCGAGCGAAGCAAGGGATTTTTCAGGCGATTGGCTTTGTTCCGTTCTATGCTATCGGTGACATGTTTGCGCAGTTCCACCCTGACGAGAATCCGAATGAGATTCGGCGACGTGCGCTCTGTTGGATGAACGGCCTTTTGTCGGCGATTACCTGCGCGGTGTTGTATTTGCTGTGTAGGGAATTTGGTGCCGGTATTTGTTCTTCCCGGAATGTCGTTTTAGCAGCGGGTCTTTCCACAATGATGCTCCCGTATGCGCGGTATGATTACAATAAGGTTCCCGCCGCGCTGCTCCTCTGCCTTTTGCTTTTTTCGGTTCTGAGGATTTGTCGTTACGGCAAGAGTAGAGATTTCTTTCTGTTCGGTTTATGGGCCGGTCTTCTTGCGGGAGTCCGGATCGAATTATTGATTGTTCTTCCAGGTCTCGTTGCTTTTATTGTCTACCGTCGAAGAACCGATCTTGTCGTATCGAAGATTGTACCGGGGGCAGCTGTCGCTCTCGGATTAATCGCCTTCGTCTTTTGGTATCAGTGGAGCCGATGGAGGGGGATATCCGGCTATGAAGGAGGATTCAACTATTTGCCGATCACTGGGATGTATGGGTTCCTGTTTTCGCTTGGCAAAAGCATGTTTCTATACAATCCGATTCTTGTTTTACTTCCGGTAGTGTTTTGGAAATACAGGCCGACCGACTGTTTTCCTCTTTGGATCCTTGCCGTGGGGCCTGCATTTGTTTTGTATTCCTGGTGGTCGAACTGGTGGGGTGGATGGGCATGGGGGCCTCGCCATCTAGTGCCGATTATTCCTCTTTTAACCATCCCGCTTGCTGTTGCATTAACGCGGACGCGATCTGCTTTGTTTCGCTTCTCCTTTTGGTACCTTGCCGCGTTGGGTATCGCGATACAGCTGCTTGGTATCAGCATCGATTTCAACGATGGAATCAATACCCTCTTCGAGCAAGGGGCTACCGAGCCTATGGTAATCTATCTGTGGCCTTTCGGCGGGATCGCCAATCATGTACGGTTGCTGAGCAGGATACCGTTTAGTATTTGCGATTTTGGAATCATGCGATATTTTCTGTATCATCCGTCGACCAGGGTATTAGCTTTGATCACCGGAGCCGTATTGGTAGCGATTCTGAGTTTGCTTCGACTTCGGACCTGGAACGAGAAAGCACGGGCATGACAAAAGACGTAGGAAACAATGCTGGAACTCGAGACGTTGCCCCGCAGACGTATCGTCGGTCGCGCGGCTATTGGCATCGGTTGTTTCCTCTTGTCTCTTTGCTGGTCATCGACGCGATCTTCCTTCTTATGCTGGATGAGATATTCCAGAATTCGAAAGACGCGATTATTCGGAGCGACAAAAATTACCGTGAACGTTTCTTCCCTCCGTTCGGTCGAATTTATAGTGATTTTTCCAATCAGGTTGCGCTGCCGAGACATAACGAAACGGTAGAAGATTACCAGCGGCGCTGCGTGGAGTATTTTGAAACGAATGCCGATCGATTTCTGACCCATTCCGATTTTGTTTACAAAATCAGTGTGATCGGCGTTGAAGGTTCCATTGTTGCGGAATGGGAGAACATTCACAAACTGCGACAGCTGAACAGTTGGAAGAACTGCTTTCTCTCGCGCGACTTTTCCCGGACACAAACCATCAACCGAAATTTACCTCCCGATAATAACGAGTCGCCCGCCGACATGATTGCCATTCGTGTGCATTATACGTCCCCTCGCGGTTGGCCGGAGATTCACGCGTTGGTGCTTCGGTTTTGGGGATATGCATTTGCCTTTGTGATTATTACGGCGGCGTTCTATTTCTGGCTGGACCGGCGCATGATTCGTCCTCTCGCGGGCGTGGCGGGGAGGCTGGAAAACCTGGCCGCCAAGGGGTCCGCTCAGTTGATTCGACAGCCGCGCGTCGATATTGAGGTCGCGTACAATCGATTGACCGAAAGCCAGCGTGGCGTCAGGCTTGAAATGGAGCTGGACCGGCTGATCGAGGAATATCAAAGCGGCGAAGAGGCAATTGCCGATGAAATGAGTCTTCAACTGCTTCGCGATGCCGCAAAACCTGTGGCTGAATCGTTCAATTTGAGGGGAGTTGCCGTACGAATTTCAAATCCGGACGACAACCGTTGGGAATTGTTGAACGTTTGGCCGGAATCGTTGACACCGAAACCGGAGACGGGTCTCGACTCCGCTCCCTCCAAACCGAAATGGATCGCACAAGACGGCGCGAAAAGAAAATGGACTGTGCCCCTATCTCCGGAAGACGAGGTTGTCTCTGTACTCGAGCTTTTCGAGAGTGACGAGCCTCTTATAGAAGGTACGGTATACCGTATCCAACGACTCCTTGAAAACAGCCTTGCTCGCTGTGCGGGTTTTTCCCGACGACTCGCGGAAGAACGGAATCGATTTGGAATCAACCTGGCGATCAATATGGGGCACGATCTTACAAATATTATTGCCACAGGCAAATGGGATCTCAACACGATCAACCGAGCACTCGGTATGGGCGTTGTTCAGCTGGAGGAGAATCGCGGCGCCGTATTCAATCAGGCCGTGGATGGACTGAAAAACAATTTGGAATTCCTCCAGGAGATGGTCGATATTTATCGCGCACTCGGGGCCGCGCGAAAACCCCGGTATGAGCGCAGCGATGTGGGCTATTATCTTCGAGAAGTGTGCGACCTCTTTACCTTGTCGACCTCGCAACGACTGGATTTCGAAACCCACTTCGAGGAACGATGCGAAGCGGTTGTGGAACCCCGTTTGTTAAAGATGGCTGTCTTCAACCTCTTGGCGAATGCGGCGAATGCCATCCAGCGCAGAGAAGACGGCCTGGTGGGCGGTAAAATCTCCGTCACCCTTGAGAAGGACGATACGGATATTTCGATCTCGATTCGAGATGACGGTCCGGGAATCCGCGATCAGGAAGGGCGGCTGCTCGACCAACGAGAGATTAACCGGATTTTCGGCTCCGGCTATACGACAAAAGATGCGGGTTCCGGTGGAGGACTCGGACTGGTCTGGGTAAAGAGTATTGTCGAAGAGTTTCATCAAGGAACGATACTCGCAAAAAATCTTCCTGAAGGCGGCGCGGAGATTACAATTCGCCTTCCCCAAGAATCGGAAGCCAGAGGAGTTGGATGAAAAGCAGGCTTCTACTCAGTCTTCTCCCGCTTCCTTTCGGCAATCAGATCGGCAAAAAGTTTCTTAATATCAATAAAACCGCCGATTGTTACCCAAACACTCATCAACGCAAAAACAGTCACACTAACGAAGAATACATATTTCCAAAACAGAGCCCAATTTTCCATAATACGTCCTCCTTACGACGCTGTCGCATCCTCCGCGACATCAGGCCACAACAAGGAACCGACAATCATGACCGCCATGCTTAGAGCAAGCGTTAAAAGACCGACAATTGGAGCAGTGATATGAAATCCAACGACCTGCTCGACGATCTCGTAACGCAGAGCCTCGCGAACGCCTCCAAGGCCGAGGACCGCGCTGAAACCTGCGAGTAGAGCAAGGATCGCACCGGTCGAACTTGCCCGTTTCCAGTAAAGGCCGAAAGAGAGAACCGAAATTGCACCTGTGGAATAGATTGCTCCGGTGATCCCCATATATTCCCAAATATCGTCGGACCCTTCATACAACAGTCCCCAGATTAGGATGTAGACTCCAATACATACCATGATAAGCCGGGTCAGCAGTATTTTGGCCTTTTCTGAAAGTGGTTTTTGTTTCCGAAGTGGAGCGACGATATCGAGAGTGATAACCGAGGACCAGCATAACAGGTAACTGTCGTGAGTCGACATGAACGCGGCGATCATCGACGCCGTTACGAGACCCAGAAGACCCGTCGGCAGTAAATGCGAGAGGAAAATCGGCATCGCGTACAGGTCATCGATTCCCTCGGCACCGCCGGACGGAAAGAAAGCCTCCTGAAAAATCCCACCGGAGGTCATGATAAACGCAAATGCTGCAACGCCGAGAAAATACGGTATTAAGAATCGAATCAAGAAAGAAATGGACGAAAACATATACTGTGTTTTCACAACACGAGTGTTTCGTGCGGACAGCGCCCGTGCAACGGCTGTCGGCCAAATGGCGCAACTGACGAGACCGAGAACGCCCTGCCAGGTCATATACGGAACACCGAACCCACTGCCCTTGATGGTCGGGTCGAAACCCGATTCCCCTTTGTGTTGTGCCACAACATCGACCATGCTCTCCCAGCCGAATTTGTTGAGAATCAGAAAAACGCATACCACCAAACCGATCGAGATCACCACAAACTGGATATAATCCATAATGACGACAGAAACCATCCCCCCGAGGATCGTGTAGATCAAAACAAGTACAATCAAAGTTACCATGACGAGAACGAGAAGACCGCCGGAAGGATCGATGCCGGTCGCTCCGATAATAAACTGCGAACCGATTTTCAAAAACAATCCCATGTTGAGAATTCCGCCGAATGCGAGCAGAATCGCGCCGAGAATCCTCGTTCGGCGGCCGAACCGCATCTCGTAATACTCGGGAATGGTCATCGCTCCCGTTTCCCGCAGAGGAACGACGATGAATCCAGTGAGTCCGACAAAAAAGGTGACAATACAGGCAATCACGGCGATGTGAAACGATGCGAATCCCCCCGTGAAGCCCTTTTGCGCCGAATACATGACGGTGATCAGACCGAGCTCCGTACCCGTCATTGTCGCGATAGAGAGAGCCGTACCGAGATTACGGCCCGCAACGACATAGTCGGCGATCCCCGCAATAAAACGGCTCGCAAAAAGGCCGATCGCCACTGCACCGCCGATATAGCAGATAATAATGGTCCAATCCAACGCGGTGAAATTTCCGCTGGAAAAGACTTGCTGGATCAGTTCAGTTCTTTCCATTGCGTCCCTGTGTTTCGCGCTATTCTACCCGATTATTTTTCCAACAGTTCTTTTGTTGGAAGATCGGCCAGTCGTTCTTGTACACTCTGCAGCGTTGGGAACGGATTATGCGGCTCTTCTTGATACCAGTAAGCCGTGCTGCAGACATCTTGGACAGTCTCGTCAAGCCCTTCGTGCCATCGCATCTGCTGGATGGTCATTTTTCGTATTGTCTGGAAGCGAATCGGGTCGGTGATGTGCCAGCGATACATCGAAACATAGGGCCTTCGGTTGAGCGTACAACCGGTATATTGGGTTTGAAATTCACCGATGCCCCACGCGGAGCCGAAATAATCCTCGGTGCCTGTCCCACAAATGGTCGGGTATTTGTCGTCGCCTTCGAAATACACTTTCACCTCACCCTCACCGAACCATCCGGGTTCGGGATACCGAACGCCCAACACCATCCCGATAAATGTTCCAGGGCCTGAAACGTTGTCCAGAATCACAAAATCCTCTTTTTTGACGGTCGGATTCTGTCTTCGCCATTGTGCGTGGAATCGTCCTGTGTTTTTCGGCAACTTCGGAAGAAGATCGTAGTCGACCTGATAGAATAGTGCTCCAACATTGTCATCGCCTTCGTTGGCGATTGTAATTCGAGCACGGGTCTCGAACGGCATGAGGAAATAACAATTGAAACCTCGCCCTTCCGGAACAGAGGTCAGGGCGGAGTCCATTGGCATTTGAAGACCGTGTGCCTGGCCGAAGAAATCGAGGAGAGGGACTTCTACCGAAGGATTCTCTTCATTGTCCCACCACATCCGAACGACCATTGTGCGCATATGTTTGACGCCTGGGCGTGTTGTCAGCCAGATATGTTTGATCACGCCGGCGCCCTCGATGTCCGCAAGAACGTGTTCTTGTCCGGGGCCGAGATCTCTACGGCACGGGCTCCCTTTCCGGCCGCCCCGGGCCTGCCCTCCAATCCCACGCTCCCCGGTCGGATTCTCCATCGTCATGGCCCGACTATCGGCGTCGGTTACTACCGGTAAAGTTGAAATATCGTAGCCCACAAGCCCCCGTGGGCCGCTCGCACAGCTCCCGAGAAATAGGGCGGCAATCGCTACGATGATCGAAGTCGGTGTTGTCCAGGTGCGCATGATGTCAGCCTCCTTTCGCTTGATACGGCGCAAGTCTAGCAGAAAGCCCGGCGGTTTCTAGCCGGAGATGTCCTCCTGATCGTCCTCGAAGAATCGGGCAATCTCGGCATTTGGCAGAAGGAGAGATTGTGTTACCGTTCACGGTATAACCCCACGTCATCAGTAAGGAGAATCGATGATGAAGGCACATCCAAAACCTCTCCGATCCGGCTTTGTCGCTTGGGAGCCGGGATTCTCGCTGATTTTGGTCTCTTTCCTCCTCGTTTGCGTCTTTCAAATCCCATTGGCCGACGAAACAGCCGCCGACAAAGACGCATATGTTCGGGCTGTCACTCGCGGCGAAGGATTCCTGCCGTGGCAGGAAAAAGGCATCTCCAACGAAGAAATGGAATTTCGGCGGAAGATTGAGCGAATGAAAGACGATCTTCTCGAAAGCCGCACGGCCATCACACACCCGGTCTTACTCGGTACCGAAGAAATCGCCCGCGCCAAGAAGAATATCGAGTCCCAGGAGTGGGCGAAGAATTGGTTCAACAGTCAAAAAACCGTTGCGGATTACATTGTCGACCAATCGGAAGGCTATATTGAATCCATGATTCCGGAGCATACGATGACGCACGCTTATGGATTCACTTGCCCGAACTGTGTCGGCGATCTGTCGCAGGAAGCGGCCGGATCGTCCCTCTTCCATTGGGATTATCGCCACCCCGACGAAATCCGTTGTAGACGATGTGGGCAAACCTATCCCGATCCAGAATATCCCGAACTCGCAAAACTGATTTGCCCCCGCATGGGAGAGGAATTTTCTTATTATCTCAACGAAGAGGAGCGAAAGCATCCCGAGGATCGCAGCGGTAAGTATGCATACCATTGGGTTGGCAAGCCCATCCACGTCAGTTTCTCAGGAATCATCCGCGAACGAAAAGTGTTTTTCATGATTAGCTCGGTAAAACGACTTGCAATTGTATACGCTCTCACAGAGGAGCCACAGTATGCGGATGCCGCCATCGAGATTCTATGCCGGCTGGCCGATTGCTATCGAAATTGGCTGTACCACGATTATTGGGATTCATTCGCTGATTGCGACCCAATGTACGCAGCGTGGCACGATCAAAACCTGCCGCTCGAATGGAAACGGCACTTGTGTGCGGATGCATTCAATAAAGACTCGCTGGAGAAGGCTTCGATGCTGCAAAGCTATTGGGGAGCGGGACGGACGCATCCGAGCACTGATAGTATCGGAACTCTCACCGGAATCTGTCTGGCATATGACCTCGTTTATTCCGCGAAAGACGCATCCGGCGACCCCTTATGGACGCCCGAATTGAGGGCCAAAGTCGAGAGAGACCTGCTCCTGGAATGGGAGATGGGAGCGGAACCGTATGTGGGCGGGCACGGAAAGGCGACAAATGCCAACAACAAAGCGCCGCGAATCTATAACGCTCAAGCAGCCGTCGCGAAATGCCTGGGAATACCGCTCCTCGCGGACACCGCCCTGCGCGGTTATGAGGTCGTCCGCGACAAGTCGTTTCTGTATGATGGGTTCAGTACGGAAAGTCCCGCTTATACAAACATGTATCTCAGTCAACTCCTGCAAGTCCCTGAAACGCTGTACGGCTTCCAATGGCCGGGCGAATTCGAAGGGCGTGAGGGTACCGTCGATTTATACGCAAGCGACACGCGACTTCGTTTGATGTTTCGCTCGGTGATCGATCAGCTGCGCCCGGACGGACGCTATTTACCGCTGAGCGACACAAACGTCATGTCGTCCCCCAGCGGTTCAATCATTGAATTGGGCGTGAAGCGCTACCCCGAGTATTACAGAGGAAAACTCCCCCAACGCTACAAGAAGTTGTCGCCGAGCGAATATACTCTCTTCCATTTCGACTCCACGGATACCGGCTCGCATGGCGGGTTCGATCCGCCGGAACTTCTCTATCCGGCATGGATGACTGGAATCCTCCGCCACGGGACAGGCGAGGAGGCGAGTGTATTGTCGCTGTCTTTTTGTCCGCCGGGCGGGCACAGGCACTATGACAATCTCGCTGTGTTCTCTGTGGACAGCGGTGACACAGTCTTGGGCGATCATGGGTATGTCGGCGACATGCCGGTCAACTCATGGATCAAAAGCACTTACAGTCACAATCTCGTTATTGTGGACGATGAAGAACAGCGGCATCGCGGCAGTCGGCCTCGGCACCCTCGATTTCATAATATGTTTACCAGCCCGAAGGTTTCTCTCATCGAAGCGTCCACCGACGCGTATGAGCAGTGCGACGAATACCGGCGTCTGATTGTTCTATTGAAAGGTCCCGGATCGCGAACGCTCGCAGTAGACATCTTTCGTGTCCGAGGTGGACAAAAACACGCCTATCGTGTGTTCAGTGAACTTGCGTCAAGCGATGCGCCGAACGGCAAACTTTCGTTCTCGAATCTGAACATGCCTGCGGAGAAACCGCTTCCCGACATTGGCGGCAGTCTAAAGAAGGAAGATATATTCGGGTTTCGAGATATCCGGTCCGTAGAGGACCCCCCCGATCATTGGCAGGCGATTTGGCAAGAAGCCGAGCGGCGCTACCGGCTCTGGATGCTTACGCCATCGGATCGCGTTCACGCCGCAAACGGTCCCGGCCAACGAACGCTAAACGATGCAGGCCGTCGGGTTCGGTACGTTGACGCGGTTCGGGAGAAACCGAATAGCGGAAGCGTGTTCGTCGCTGTGCACGAGCCCGGCAACGCAGAGGGTACTATGGCGATTAAGAATGTTCGCCGATTGGATGTGCCGTCCGGTGCCGGTCCCGATGCAGTGGCCCTGGCAATCGATTCGGAGTGGGGGCGCTATCTTCTGTTCAGTGAATTCGACAAGACTGTGGAAGTGGAAGGCGTCCGATTCGGAGGATACTTCGGACTCCTGTGCGAAACACAGAACGACGCCTCCTGGATGTGTTCCCTCGGGGCAACGACCGCACAGAAAGATAAATTCGGTTTCTCAGGAAAAACAGCGCGTTGGGAGGGCGAGGTGGAATCGAACACCGGCTCGGAGATTCGACCGCGCACAAGAAAACCGTCGGATTGGCCCGAGCTGCCCCCGGGATGCCGGCCGTACGTGACGGCCTTTACCGGTGAGTATTGGACCGGGTTCCCGGTCGACAACGTCGAGGAGGACCGCATCCGTGTCGGCCGGTTTTTACTTCCCGGTGTCAATAGATTCGAGTTCAAGGCGTTTCGGTATGCAGAGATGCCGAATTGATGCATGACCGGTACACGGTTCACCCGGAGGGAGGGCTTTGATATTCTATGGACGGTACAATCATCTCGTTCTTAGAAAGGATGGATCTAATGAAGGTTTTGCGTTTTCTTCTTATCGTGGGCGTGCTGGCGACATTCTCGATGGGCGTTTCTGCACAAAAAAGCGAACCACCCGAGTGGATTCCGTTGTTCAACGGATCGAATCTGGACGGTTGGCACTACAAAGTCGAACCCAATCCGCATAACAAACCGAGCTGGGTTGTCGTGAACGATGTTTTGGTGAACGTTCCTCCGGAGGTTCCCGGACAGCACGGGATCGATTTGGTGAGCGATGTAGAACTTGGCAGCCATGAACTGTATATCGAATTCATGGTGCCGAAGGGAAGCAACAGCGGGGTGTATCTGATCGGGCAATACGAAATCCAGGTGCTGGATAGCTATGGTAAAGACACACCGTCTCAGCATGATTGCGGCGGGATCTATGGAAAAGTCGCGCCGAGCGAGAATGCGTCTCTTCCGCCGGGACATTGGCAGAGTTTCCACGCCATCTTCAAGAAACCGGTTGTGAGAAACGGACAGGTCGTGAGAAAACCGCGTATCACTGTCTATCACAATGGGAAAAAGGTTCTGGATGAGGTCCAGATCGAAGGCGTTACCGGTGCAGCACTCAGCAACGAGGTCGTTGAAACCGGTCCGACTTATCTTCAAGGGAATCACGGAATGGTCTTGTTTCGGAAGATTTACTACAAACCGATCAAGGACTGAGACCGCGCCGAATGAACGAGATTCCTGAAGATATTCATTTCGCATAGCAATACTGTGTGTTCAAAACCCCGGTTCCAATCCGGGGTTTTTTATGAGCAGAGAGAACGAACAAAAACAACCATCGGAGGCGTTATCATGACAGAGAATTCAGGTTCAATGTCAAGACGGGATTTTGTAAGAGTGTCCGCTGTGTCCGGCACCACCTTCAGTATTCTGGGCAAAGAGACTGCCCTCGGGGCGGGCGCAAATCCCACAAGCGGTCGAGTCTACATTGACCGCCATCATGGGCCGCACCGCCGCGTACCGTGGAGTTGAACACACCTGGAACAAAATGCTAACCGAAAACGAGCAATTCAACGCGAATTTGAATTTGTAGATTCAAACGCGTACTCTTAGACTATTCGTTGGAAAGCGATTCGGTCGAACGGATCGCTTTCCAACTCGGCGATTTGTCAGCCAACCGGATTCCCTTTGATTTCTGGAGACTGTTATGAAATTTCCATCCTCGATTGTTTTCGTATTCGTTCTGGTTCTTTTTTGTTCCGTATCGACCGGTGTCTATGCGGACTGGCCGACCTATCTACACGATAACGCACGAAGCGGCGTCACCTCGGAGTCGCCGCAAATACCATTGAAAGAGATTTGGGTATACAAATCCACTTATGAGCCGAACCCGGCATGGCCGAGTCCATCGACCAATGACTATTGGCACCGTCTGCGCCGCCTGCGTCCGTTGATGACCTTCGACCGTGCGTATCACACAGTCATCGAAAATGATTGCGTGTACTTCGGTTCGTCGGCGGACCACAAGGTTTATTGCCTGGATGCGGGGACAGGCCGCGAGCGATGGAATTTCTTCACGGAAGGGCCGATTCGATTTGCACCGGTTTTTCACAAGGAACGACTTTATGTCGGGTCGGACGATGGCTTCGTTTACTGTCTGGATGCAGAGGACGGATCTCTGCTATGGAAACATCGTCCGGGACCGAAAGACCATCGTCTTCCGGGCAACAGCGAGATCATCTCTCTCTGGCCGATTCGGACCGGCCTCGTGATCGACGATGAAAAAATCTACTGTGTCGCCGGGATATTTCCTAGACAGGGGGTTTACCTGTCAATTCTGGACACAAGAGACGGTTCTGTTCTCCTTAACGAGAAAATTCAAATTACGCCGCAAGGTTATTTGCTTGCCTCGGAAAACCGCCTGTACGTCCCAACGGGAAGAACCTCGCCCGCGGTTTTCAGTCGAGAGGATGGAAAATATATCGGCGCGCTGGAAGGAAACGGTGGTGCGTATGCGTTGCTAGTCGATGAAACTCTCATCAATGGGCCGGGACGACGAGACACCGGTCTGGGACTTGCCGATAATCTCTCTCAAGAACGTGTCGCAACATTCGACGGGGTACGTCTGGTGGCCAAGGGGGATATGGCGTACCTGCTGTCAAAAACCCATATTTCCGCCTTCAATCGCGGCCGTCACCTCGAACTCGCTCGACAAAAAACGGCCTTGGAAAAGAAACGAGCCCGCCTCGCCGAACAGCTGCAAAACAGCCGTCAGTCCGCCACAGATCAAGATCTGTCGAGTCTGATTTCCGAAATGGGCGATCTCCAACAGGAAATTGAGAAGTTTTCGGTGGAAATGGATAAATGCTTCAAGTGGGAGCAGCCCTGCGCATTCCCGTATTCTCTCATTTTGGCGGGCGACATGCTGATCGCAGGCGGCGATGGAATGGTGGCTTTGTATCACGCGAAAGACGGCAAAGAAATTCAGACCGTCGGAGTTACCGGCAGAGCCTACGGTTTGGCCGTTGCGGACGGAAATTTGCTTGTCAGTACCGATAAGGGTTTCATCTATTGTTTTGGCCACGAAAGCCGCGAACGACAGGGAATGGCGGCACGATTGTTGGATCGATCGCCTTATCCGCAGGATGATTTGTCCGAATGGTATGCGAAGGCGGCGTCTCACATGGTTGCGCAATCGCAAACCGATAAAGGGTATTGTTTAATTCTGGGATCGGATATCGGACGGCTTGCCTACGAAATAGCCCAACAGTCGAAACTAAAAGTGATCGGTTACGAAATAGAGCGGACGAAGATAGAGAAGTCTCGTCAGGTCCTTGACGCCGCAGGGCTTTACGGTCCTCGTATCGTCATTCACGAGGCCATTTCCAACGACCTCCCATATGTGTCTCACTTCGCAAATTTGATCGTATCCGATGCGATTCTGCAGGGAAAAGAAATTTCGATTCCCGCATCCGAAGTGTTTCGTGTCCTTAGGCCGGGAGGTGGGACTCTCTGTTTCGGCCAACCCGGCGATGGATCCACATCTGTCGAAAAGATGGATAATAAAATATTGGAAAATTGGAGCGGTGAATACGATTTTCAGACAATCTCTTCGGATGAGGGTATGTGGCTGCAACATAGTCGAGAGCCTCTCCCAGGGATCGGGGAATGGACGCATCTCTATGCCGACCCGGGGAATACGAGCTGCAGCAATGACTTATTGGACCGCCCGGAAGGAATTCAATGGTTTGGGCGGCCCGGATCACGCTACATTATCGATCGTCACCATCGACCAATGTCGCCCCTGTACAAGAACGGACGTCTCTACGTAGCAGGAAGCGACCGAATCTTCGCGGTTGACGGCTACAACGGGACCATTCTGTGGAAACTGGATGTTCCCTATTCACGGCGGATCGGCGCTTTGAAGGACAGCGGCTACATGGTTGTCACCGATGAGTTTCTCTACGTTGCGGCAGAAGAAGAATGTCGCTTATTCGATGCAAAATCGGGTGAACACGTGAGATCTTTCCGTTCTCCCCAACTCTCGAAGAATGAAAGACGAGACTGGGGCTATATTTCCACCGTCGGAGATCGATTATTCGGCACGTGCACGAAAGCGGGAGCTTCTTTTTATGAAATGAGCGAAATGACGTGCGATATTTTGGAGGGCGATTTCCGCGAGATGATTTTCGCGGATTATCTCTTCTCTATGGATCGCCGCACCGGGGAAGAACTGTGGACGTATCGAAACGGGAAAATATTTAATAATACAATCGCTGCCGGAGAGAATTCCATTTACCTGATTGAAAGCCGAAATGAAGAGACATTGTCCGATCCGGATGGTCGAATATCCGCACACATTTTCTGTAAAAGCGATAATTACCTTGTTGAACTGGATATGAAGACGGGAGAGAAACTGTATGAACGGAGTTTTCAATTCCCCTTCGAACACATTATGTTTCTTTCCTATACCAATGGATACCTTGTTGCCGTCGGTACGTATAACGTCGGTGATCGGGTTCATTACGGCCTATATACATTCGATGCGAAAAACGGGGAATTGAAATGGAAGCAGGATTATGAGGGCGATCCAATTGGCGGGACCCACGGCGAGCAATGGCAGCACCCAGTTATTATCGGCGAGAAGGTTTATTCCCGGCCGTATCAGTACGATCTCGTAACCGGAGAAAAAGGCAAATACTATCTGGATCGGGGCGGACATGGCTGCGGCGGTCTTTCCGGTTGTGCTGCGTTCTTGTTTGGACGTGGCGATAACCCACGTTTCTATGAAATTCACGATCGAAAAGAGACCGGAACGCCCCTAAGTCTTGTCAATCGTCCGGGCTGTTGGATCAACATTATTCCCGCAGGTGGTCTGGTTTTATTACCGGAATCCAGCTCCGGTTGTACATGTGCGTTCCCGCTGCAGCTCTCAATCGCTTTTCGTCCGGTAGAATAATGATGAGACGATTTGCAGCCGAGGCCAGTCGATAGGCCCACGAACCGATTGTGAAGCAGTTGTCTCCCCAAGCCTGACAGGTTCGCAAAAAGTCGAAAGTTGGCATCGGGAGTTCCCTCTCCCCCCGGGAGAGGGTTAGGGTGAGGGGCGATCATTGCATTGGATTCGCGTAGTATGATTATCTTGTGTATTCGCCAGAGACAGCAAATGAATCAACGGCAAAGGGTG
>CAZTDD010000120.1:0-20654 GCA_964612675.1 uncultured bacterium | reverse complement strand
AGAGATCTTTCTCGGTTTCTGATGCTATCGTCAGAGATCTTTCACGGTTTCTGATGCTATCGTCAGAGATCTTTCTCGGTTTCTGATGCTATCGTCAGAGATCTTTCACGGTTTCTGATATAATAATGAGAGATTTTTCTCGGCTTCTCACGATCACTCTACCGGCTTCTCACGATCACTCAACCGGCTTCTCACGATCACTCAACGAGTTTTTCAGAGATATTCGCAGATGGACAAATGCGCCAATAGCCGCATTGTTCGCATGGTGCTGTTTCGGGAGGTTCGGGGATTTCCGGAGATGTTTCGATTTCTACCAATCGCTGCAGACGATCCTCTAGAATGCGATTGGCATTGGGTAAGTACGGCTCCAGAGAATATTCTTGAATTCCCTTTCGGCTTACGGCAATAATGCTGGGAGGGATTACCGTATTGTCGTTGTCAACTCCGAGTGCTTTCGAATAGAGCATGCCCTGAACGGCATAGGTCTCCAAATCGTCCTCAGTAATTGGATGCTTCGTTTTGAAGTCCTTTATCGCCGGTTTTCCTTTGCTGTCACGATCGATCAAATCGATCCGTCCTCGAACATTGATCAGACTTTGTTCTGCAATTCTCGTAGTCCAACGAACATCTCGTTCAACGTCATACGGAACCGGTGATCGAGTCGCCCATTCCGAATGAAGAAAATTCTCCCATATCGCGAGGACCGTGTGCCGAGCCGGTGCGGGTATTTGCTCCGAACGGAGGTGCGAGTCCAGTCGTTCGTTGACGTCGAAAGGTTTATCGGACCATTTCGCCGTATAATATTCCGCTACAAGGTCATGGAATATTCTTCCGGCCGACAGGCCGAAACCAACCTTCTCCGCCGTATCGTCGGTACCGAACCAGTCGGGTAAATTCCAATTTCTACCGATCCAATATCGTGTCGGACAAATGGCGACCAGCTCCAGAGTAGAGAAACTCGTTTCAATGACAGGAGGAATTCGATGGGGCATCGTTTCGGCAAAACTCTTTAGAAAGGCAGCGATATTCTTACTTTGCTTATCGGCGGTGTCGAGTCGTCCGGGTTCTTCCGGGGTATCGCCGAAATAATCGGCATACGGATGGAGTTCGCCCGCGGTGCGGGTACAATGGGAAGTTGCGAGCAGCCTTTTTGCCCGGGTGCAGGCGACGTAAGTAATCCGGCGCTCTTCGTCATTGGGTTCACGAAATACTTTTAAGATGGTGGATTTGACGGGTTCTTCGCCTCGTACGCTGCCTGAAAGAAGTCCCCAGTCTTCATCCAGGCCCCACTCGGAACGTTGTTGCGGCGTTTTCAGTCCCAGTGTGAAACAGGCGTCAAATTCAAGTCCCTTTGCCTGATGAATCGTCATTATGCGAACTCCATCGGAGTCCGTACTGGAGGCGTTCGGCAGGGCAAGCGCATCGCTTGTTCTGTAAAGGTTTTCGATTTCCACAAAGGTTTCTACGTTTTCTTCCAGTCCGGCGCGTTCGAGTCCGCGCGCCATGCTGCGAAGGACCGAATAGACCGTCGGCCAGGCACGTAGGTCATCCGCCGCCGGATTCGATAGGATTCCGCTGTCTCGGGCGATCTCTTCGATCAGTCGGCCCACAGGCACCAGACTGCGTCGGCGAATCCAGTTCCTTAACCGGCCGGTGAACGCAGTCACTCTTTCCGCCGGGACGGCTTCGGTTGTTTGATCGTCCGCTCTCCTTGTAACAACCTCGATGAGCCCGTTATACAGGTGACGCTGTTTCCTCGTGTGTGGACGTTCATTGTCCGGTGCTGAACCCAGAAGATAGATCTGTCTCGGCGAGAGACAGATCGGAGGGCGTTCCAGCAGTCGACAGAGGGCTATATCGTCATGTGGGTTCGCGATGACGCGAAGGTATGCGATAACGTCACGCGCCAGCGGTTCTTCGAAAAATCCCGTACCGCTTCCTTCCGCTTCCGGGATTCCCAAATTCTGGAGAGCTCTTCGAAGTCGAAACCCACGTCTTCGATCCCTGACCAGAATGGTCGTATCGGAATACGGTATCGGATTCTCGTTCCGGTCGTTTAGAAAGCGAATCGTTTCCGCAGTCCAGCGCGCCTCCTCCGCTCTAGCCTCGGAAATCGAGACTCCCTTGGGTACTTCAAATACTTTCGAGGCATAGATTTCCCCTTCGTGTTCGTGCTGAGGACTCAACCCTCGATCCTGCGGTTCAAGATGGGAACCCAAGGAATTTGCAGCCGAGAGAATCCGCTTTCCGGAGCGAAAGTTCTTCGTTAATTCGAAATGAAGAGCATCGCCGCTTTCCACAAAGCCGTCCGGGACCAGCTCGGCCAGGTTTTTCGGTCGCGCATACCGCCAGATATAGATCGACTGTTTCTTATCTCCTGTCAGCATCAGGTTGGCCGGGCCGTCGGTGTTTTTCTGTTTACGACAAAGTAGGCGCGTTAACGTCCCCTGAAGATGCGACGTATCCTGAAACTCGTCGATCAATACATACTGTAATTCATTTTGATATTCATTCCGAATATCTGGAATTTCGCTGAGGAGATGAACGGTACGTTGAATCAGACCGCTGAAATCGATTTTTCCTTCGTCGAGAACACGTTTTTCATACCGTTCATAAACCCGTTTCACAAGGTGTAGGAGCGCACGTTCCTTTTCACGTGTTTTCTGAACAAGCGCTCGGATTTCATCAGTCTTCTTCTTTTTCTCATAGCGTCTCGAACTGCGATCGTATTCATATCCCACACTCTTCATTAAATCCTTCATTTTGCCGTAACGCGGACTCTTGTTGGAAATCTCATCGAGATCGGAAGCGGGAAATCCTGCCTCTCTCAACAGCGCTCCAAGCATGAGAATCGCATCGAAGCCGTCACTTGGAGGCTTTTCCAAGAAGCGGTCGATTACATCGTATAAGCGATCTTGGACGACTCGGAGATAGGAGTGTGGGTTCTCTGAGGATAACGCGGTCGGATCGAGCCCCAAGCCGCGCGCATCGTTGAGTATTCTCCGAACAGTTTTCGCCAGTTCCGGACTCGAATCGAACGGCATTTCCTTCAGATCGTCAGGGGACAATCCATCCTCAAGACTCAGTGAAAACTCGGTCTCGAACACTCGATCCAACAGAACGCCCGCCCCTACTTCGTCGAGGACATCCACATGTCCCGGCAGTTCGGCATCGTATGCATGGTGAGAGAGGATACGGCTGCAAAGGCTGTGAAATGTATGGATATAGAGCCGCCCTTGAGGCGGTGAGACTTTGTTACGATACAGCGATTCAGCGATTCTGCGTTCTAATTCTCCTGCGGCACGGTCTGTGAATGTCACGGCCAGAATCCGAGTAGGATCGAGTCCAAATTGAACCACCAGCCACACAAAACGATTTGTTATCGTTTCGGTTTTCCCGGTACCCGCACCCGCCACAAGGCGTATCGGTTTGTCGACGGGCGCTTGGATAACGGCCCTCTGCTCGTCCGTCGGACTGTATCGCGTCCAAATTCCCAACTCGTCATCGCGGATCCAATCAGTCATCGCTCAGTCTCCCTCCATTCCATCGCAAAGAAAAATAAACGGACACTCCGTCTGGAATTTACGACATGCCTGATTCTTGGGTTCGCGTGGAAATTCCGAAGCCTCTTCGATTGATACGGCGAGTTCCAACGCTTCTCGGATACATCCGGAGAGTTCTTCTTCTGTGAGTATTGTATTGTCCGCAGTACTCGATACAGCTACCGTTCGTTCTTTAAATCCCTCTCGATACGCCGGTCGAAGATAAAAATGAGATAGAAGCGTATCTTCTTGAGGATTCAGCAGGTATTTGTAGAGGGGCAGCTGATAATCTCGGTCCGGCATAATGGGCGACTTCGGTTCATTCTCACGAAAAACCATTGCGCGCCTCAAACCAACCTCAGAAACCGGCTGTCCTGTTTTGAAGTCAACAATGCGTAGGCTCCCGGGTTCATCCTCAAAAGCGAGATCGATTTTCCCCACAAGGGTGATATTTCTGTCGTGGATTGTTTCGATTCGTGTCAGTTTCCTTTCAATGACCGGGATTGCACCCACGCAATAAACGGGCTTCTCAAAAAGGTCGGGGCGTTTTTCGAAAAAGTCGTGGAGGGAAGACACAAAGCGATCGAAGAAAAATGAAAACGCGGTCTCACTCGAGAACTGTGTTCGATGTTTCGCAGTAATTCCCTGGATATCTGTTCTGTCGAATACGGCATCCGTATCGAGAGAGTCCGGCGGTTGAAGCATCAACGTCCTTAGAACCGAATGCACCATTTGTCCGTATATTTGATAATCACTGATTTCCTGTTCCAGCCGCAAAGCATTTTGATAAAAATATTTTCGTGGGCACAACCAGTACGTGGATAATGATGAAGGACTGTGTTCTATTCTCACTGAATCAAACGTAGGACTTTTGTCGGAAACGGAAATCGCCAAGCCTGTCTGACGGGTTGGCGGATACCAATAGGATTCTTCAGCGGGGATACGCCGAAAGGCTTCCGTACTGGATACCCAATCGATGTCGTGCGGGTTTGCGTTGAGTCGTCGTCCGACCGCTTCACGAGCGTATTTGGAGGGTGCTATATCGCGATCGCCTTCACGGTCGCTCCAGGAAAGCACCAGACGCTCTGTAGCGCGCGTTACGGCGAGAACGAAGAGCCGATCTTCTTCCGCTTTAGCGTCACCGGGATCTTCAGCAAATCCTGCGAAAGAAAACGCACCGCCCCCCAGACCTCGTTCCCGGTCCAGTTTTTCCGCTTTCGCCTTCAGTTGTTGGGCGGTTGCGTTTCGGAACAGCGCAGAGATCTGCGTATCCGCCGGAAAGGAATGCTCATTCAAACGAGGCAGAAACACAACGGGCCACTCTCTACCTCGTGTTTCGTGTGCCGGCAGTATTGCGATACCGCCTCGGTCCTCGGGTTGGGTTCCGTGGCCGACCAACGCCCGCAAACGTCGTCGAATCGCTCGCGGTCCAATCCGCCCGCCGAGTCGGTCTACGGTTTGCTCGGAATCGGCGATCCTCTGAAGAACTCGTCCGAGGACCCTCATGATTGAAGACCTGTGCGGCTCCGTTAACACGTTGTGTATCGAAAACGACGCTAAAAGATACGCGAGGGTCTGAGAAGTCGGCGTTCCCTGCCGACACCGGCGCAGAGCTTCATTGAGGCCTTCGAACGGTTTCGACAAACCGGCAATGTCTACAGCGAGAGACAGACCGTCGCACTCGGCATTCGGTTGAATGAGAGGGATGTTCTCTTCCCGCAGTTCTTCCGCTTTCTCCATGATTTGGGAGGTCATTTCCGCCCCGTCGGGCGTGAGACTGACAAGGGCGAGAAGAGACCTTTCGAGTGACGATCCGGGGTGTTCTGCGCGGCCTGTACGGAGAAGATCCAATCCGTTTTCGAGGAAAGTCAGGAGATGATTCAGCAGGATCAAGGCGGTTCCCGTTCCGTCCGTCGCATCGTCCACGGGGATACCGAGTCCGCCGAGCAGGACGGAGAATTCCTGAGCCTCCGCCCGAGTTCGTGTAATAATCGCGATCTCTATCGGGGTTTGAGCACCTTCCTGCAAAAGGCGGATAATCTCTGCCGCGACGGTCTCTCGCTCGGTTTGAACATCCCCGCATACCCAGAAATCCGTAGCCGGTTCGGTCCGGTTTTCTACACGAAGACCGACAGCCGTTACCGAGAGAGGACGGGCTGGTGACTCCGAGGGGTCGACGGCATCCAGGTTCACCGTTGTCGATTCCGGCGAATCGCCGTCCCGTTTCGTAAGGAGGGAGTTAATCGACGTGATGGGGGCGCGGAGTGCGTATCGGAAACGAAATGCGGCGGTCAGCGGACAATGGCTCACCGCCAGTTCGGTTTCAGGATGCAGAATGCTCACCAACAGTTCCGCTTCCAACGCGCTGATGTCCTGGGCGTCATCGTAGTAGACCAGTCGGTAAGGCGGGAAACGATCGAGGAAACGTTTATCCTGTGCGGCAACGTATGCGTTCCACAG
Organism: uncultured bacterium; assembly: GCA_964612675.1. Classification (GTDB taxonomy): domain Bacteria; phylum Hinthialibacterota; class Hinthialibacteria; order Hinthialibacterales; family JAKPRU01; genus CAZTDD01. The sequence continues at coordinate 14,652 of CAZTDD010000120.1, read as the reverse complement.
AACGCCTTGTGCGTCATAACGCTGATCGGTGCGCAGAATTTCCTGATACGTCTCGTATGCCCTGCCAAGCGCCCGCAGCGCGTCCTGCTGAGGAAGCGTTGCAATAAATTCCCCGTACGTGGCCGATGAACCGGGATGACCCTGAACCGGTGCGATTCGATGTTGTTTGAGCTCCGCCACAAAGGCGTGGACATCGTCGATGAAGCCAAGGCTTCTGAGTGCGACCGCCTGACGATAGATGTTCGATTGCCCCGATGTCTCCTCTCCGGACAAGACCTGTTGCAGCACGGTCTCCAAGACAAGACGCTCTTCGGTATCGTCCATCGGACGGTGATAAGCGAACTCAGGATCTTTGGCGAGTATCTCGCGAGCAATTCCTTGCAGCGTATCGAACCGCACGGGATACCAGGTGCCTTTGTCGAGAGCCATTCTGTCGAATCGGGCTGAAAGCAGACGAGAATCGGCGCTTCGCGGGGAGAGTATCAGCACCGAATGAGGGTCGATTTCTTCGGATTGCAGGCGTTGCAGAACCTCGCTGAGGATATGCTGAGACCGGCCCGCTCCCGGTGAACCTTCTATGATGCGAAATGTGCGCGACATGATGCGACCATTTTTGCGCGCATGTGCGTTGCTTGTGAGGGAAGCTCACGAAACGTATACGGTGTACTTGAATCAACTCGGCGCCGTTGGCAACACACGCTACTCGAGAGCCCCTATCCACGCGACGTGTTTTTCAAACGGCCCGGACTGCAGTTGTTTGTAGAACGCCTTGTCGGCGGTTACGACCGGGCAGTCTTTGACGACGGCAAGGGCCAAATACAAGGTGTCGTAGAGAGTTTTCTGCGAGTGAAACACAAGTTCGAGTGCGAATGGAGCGAGTTCTTTCGTGGCATGAATCTCTAAAGGCGCTTTGTCGAGCAAGTTCAACGCTGTCAACGCTTCGGATCTCGCGAGTTCTCCGAGACGCACATGTTTCCACAGTGCATTTCCGACCTCAGCGTAAAGCAGGTCCGGGGCATGCAATTCGGACTCGGAACTCAGAAGCCGAAGCGCCGATTCACTATGAACCTCGGGCAGTAACCATTTCACGGCAACACTTGCGTCAATCACCCACAAGCTCATCGTTCACGGTCTTGCCGAATCAGTTCAGCGCTGTCCGAGAAAACCCGGTCCCCAAGTTGCTCGTGGAAACGGTGAATCGCTGCCCGGTAATCCTCTGGGTTGTTGTGAGCGGCTTTCTCCAGGATCCTTTTCGCTTCAGCTTGCAAAGATCGTCCTCGATCTCGAGCACGTGTCTTGAGTCGTTGGATTGTGTCTTTGTCCATATCTCTTACAAGCAACTGCGGCATATCTTTCACCTCCCATGTTTGCCGGAAATGCTAGCAAAATGATAGCATACGATGGACTTTCCGTCTATACCTTGTGATGTCGACAAACATCTTATTCAGTAGGAGACCGTGGACATTGCGATTTGACCGTGCGGCATACGTTAAGTATACTGAAATGGAAGAAATAGAGGTGTTGATTATGCCAGATCCGCTCGGTACAGCTTTATCCGGTCTGACTTCTTCGCGTTTGCGGGCGTTGACCCATGCGAACAATATCGCGAACGTGAACACCCCTGGTTACAAGGCGCAGCGTGCCGATTCGGCGACCGGCCCACGCGGCGACTCTGTCCGTGTCTCCGCTATCGGACGTAACTATTCGAACGGATCGCTACGGCCCACGGGAAATCCCACCGATGTCGCCATCGATGGGCCGGGCTTTCTTCAGGTACAGGACGGTGACGGCAATACGTTCTATACACGGTCCGGCGCTCTCCAGCTGGACGATGGCGGCAATCTGGTGACGTCGCAGGGACTGACCGTGTCTCCCGGGATTGCCGCACCTGCGGGCTCGCAGCTGTCTATCGGCAGCGATGGAACGGTTTCGGCCCAAACAGGAGATGAGCCCCCAGTCGAGGTCGGTCAGATTCAACTGGCGAATTTTAATAATCCCGAAGGTCTAGCGTTGACCGGCGGCAACCTCGCCGCAGCGACACCGGCTTCCGGTGCGCCGGTCATGAACGCTCCCGGGACAGCCGGTACAGGGACCTTGGAACCCGGCTTTCTCGAAAGTTCGAACGTGGATCTCGCGAATGAAATCATCTCCCAGCGAGTCGAAGCAAACGTTTACCGGGCCAACGCCGCCGTCATTCGCACCGCCGACGAGATGGACCGAGAAGCCATCGACCTGCTCGCTTGACACAACCGCCCACCACCCACACTATCATCTTGATTGTTGTCTTCGATTCTGTAACCGAAATAGGGGCGTAGAATGATCCTTGAACAACTGGGCTCGATTGAAAAGCAACTCCGAAAAACGGGCGTGAAGAAGTGGGAGATGGTGTGCGATGTCACGACCTCGGCGCCGGTCTCTTTTGAGTATGACAAACTGAAGGAGATCGCTTACCGTGAAGCCTCCGGGGTCGGCCTGCGGATCATTCGCGATGGCCGTATTGGCTTCACGTCGACATCGAATCCGTCGCGTTTTCCGGGACTTCCCGATGCCGCGTTGGCAAGCGCGGCATACGGTTCGGAAGCGTCGTTCGATTTTCCGTCGCAACCGACCGACGGCAGCGTCGATATCTATGACGAAAAGACTGCGGGCCTTGCGAGTGAAGTATTTGTCGACCGCGGCGGTAAGATTGTCGATATGATCAAGGATGAAATCGATGACGTGCAGGCGTTTGTCGATTTTCATCCCAGTACCTCCCGTCGTCTTGTACGAAACTCCTGCGGATTGGATGCGGTGTATGAAACAACCGTCCTGAATGTCAGTGTCGGCGCGATTTTGGTGGACGGCGACAGTATTCTCTCGGTGTACGATTCACACGAGTCGTGCAAAGACGATGCGGCTCTTGAATCTATGGCCACCCGGGTCATTGAACGCGTCCGGATGGCACGGGAACTCGCGGACATGCCGAGCGGCACGTACCCGGTATTGCTGACGCCGAGGGTTGTCGCCAGTTTGATGACCGGGCTGAGGATGGGAACAAACGGCAAGCTGGTTCAAAAAGGCGCGTCGCCCCTCACGGAGAGACTGGATACCCAGATCATGGATGAGCGGATTACGGTTACCGACGACCCCCTCATTGAGATGAAACCCGGCAGCCGTCCTTTCGATGATGAAGGGATCGTTTCTAAACCGAATGGGGTTGTCGAGAAAGGGATTCTGAAGAAATTTCTCTATGATTTGCAGACCGCGGAACGGATGAATTGCGAGACCACGGGCAGCGCCGGACGGCCGTATCACGCGCCTCCCAACCCCTCTTGGACCAACCTTGTCATGGAACCCGGTGAGGATTCTGTCGAAGATCTTGTGACAAAAGTGGATGACGGCCTCCTTGTCGATCAAGTGCTCGGTGCGGGCCAGTCCAACCTGCTTATGGGCGAATTTTCGTTCAATGTCAGTTTAGGATTCCGGATTCGGAAGGGCGAGATTCTCGGCCGGGTCAAGAATCTAATGGTTGCAGGCAATGTGTATGAGGCATTTTCGAATTTGCATTCGCTCAGCCGGGAACGGGAGTACACTCATGATATGCTGCTTCCCTCTGTATTATTCAAAGAGATGCAGGTTGCATCTCGTGGATGATGTTCAATAGGAGGAAACGATGATCGAAGACGAAGCCACAGTAAGCGTCTACACGACGAAAGATGCCATAGAAGAAGCCGACATCTGCGAGGCGCTGGACGCGGCCCGAATCAATTATGTTGTTCGGGAACTCGAGGACGAAGCGTTCGACGGTCTTTTCGCGGGCGGCCAGCATTCCCGCATCGAAGTTCTGGAGCAAGACGTGGACCAGGCGTTGGAAGCGATCGAGCCGGTTGCAGACAAGTACCGGTCATCGGAAGACTGATGGCACCGCAAAAAGTCCGGCGGAGTTCTTCCCCCTCTCCCTCTGGGAGAGGGCAGGGGGTGAGGGATCTTTGCATTTTGCGTCATCCCTCCCTCTGTATTTAATGAATTCCTGTCATCACAAACACCTTTTGCCTCTGCTTGATTTGCTGTGCCTGGCGAATACACAAGCGAAGAATAATACCCGAATCCAGTGCAATGATCGCCCCTCACCCTACCCCTCTCCCGGGGGGAGAGGGGACTTCCGCCGCCAATTTCGGACTTTTTGCGGCGGCGTCAAGACTAAAGGTCTTCGGTTTTCTGGAATCCGGGATTCGGATCATCGGACTGCCGTTGTCCCGCGCACCTTGTGTGGCTTCCGGAGTTCGTGGTGGACGATCAGACTTTCGGCAGTACATAAGGTTCCCGGTATTCTTTCGTCAGCAGTTTGTTCGCTTCTTTGTCGTCGCCAAATGTCTCCGTTTCGGGATCGAAGTGGAGATCGCGCCCGAGCTTGTAATTGATATTCCCCAGGTGACAAATCAATGTGCTGATTCGTCCGATTTCCACGTCGGCATTCGGACGACTGCGTGTTTTCATCGCCTCGAAGAATTGCTGCGCATGAGAACCGCCCGCCGGTTTGTCGCTCGCGATCTCTTTGCCGTCTTTGCCGATTGCGTGCCAACCGTTTCGAGTGAAAAGAAGGGAGGCGTCTGTTCCGTAGAAGGCCATACCGGCGTTTACCCCTTCCAGGGGTGTGTGGCGTTGAAAACTGTGCAATTCCCAGGACAACATGAAATCGCCGAAATCGTATGTCACGATTTGGGTGTCCGGGACCTCTTTGGCGTCGTTCAGCCAGTAGATGTCGGCGTGTCCGGAGACTTTCGTGGGGAGAGTATTGATTTCACCGCGCATTTCCTGGATCGCCCACATACAGATATCCAGCATGTGGACGCCCTGGTTGCCCTGTTCGCTGTTGCAGTAATCCCAGAAGAACCGCCAGTTGTAATGGAAGCGCAAGGGATTAAATGGTCGTTTCGGTGCAGGGCCGAGCCATGCGTCGTAATCGACTCCTTTTGGAACCGGTTCGTTCGGTGGATTCCCTAAATCGCCACGGACCTGACACATCCACGCTTTCATGAGACAGATGTCGCCCAGTTTTCCCGATGCGACAAATTCGACGGCCGATTTGAAGTGAGGACCGCTTCGCCGCTGGGTTCCGATTTGAACGACGCGGTTGTATTTGCGCGCGGCTTTCACCATCTGCTGACCTTCATGGATGGTGTGGCACAGGGGTTTTTCCACATAAACATCTTTTCCCGCCTGACAGGCCTGGATGGTTTCGATCGCGTGCCAATGGTCGGGTGTCGCCAAAATTACCGCGTCGATTCCGTCATCCTCCAAGACCTCTTGGTATTCTTTGACACCTTTGGGAGGTTTTCCCTGCATTTCAGCGATCGCTTCACTCTTCTCCCGGATAATCGCATCGTCGATGTCGCACAGGGATCGGATAAATCCTCCGTGTTTGACCGCGTCCGAGGCGACTTGCGGCCCTCGGTTATGACCGCCGACCAGACACAGCTGGACACGGTCGTTGGCGCCAAGCGCGCGGGGATTCAGGTTGACCATCGCTCCGGTAGCGAGCATGGAAGAGGCACCGACCTTCTTCATGAACGATCTACGATTTTCCTCTGTCATGGCGGGATTCCTCCCTTGAACGGACGCGGGTGCGTTCCGGTTTTTGATAAAAATCAGTCTATTCAGAATGTCAGAGAATCAAATCATTGACAAGGTAATCTAGAATGGGCCGGTAGTGGATCAGACATCCGAGCAGCATATTGCTCCTCTCTGGGATAGATGATATATTTTCTGTAATCGAAAGAGATGACTACCATGGAAACTTATCACGTGGAAACAACCGTTCAGCAGGACGGGACTGTCACGCTGACAAATCTCCCGTTTCAGGCCGGGGACACTGTTGAAGTAGTCCTTTTCGTTCGGCCGACTCATTCAGGCGGATCTTCACGGTATCCCTTGCGGGGTACCCCGATACGATACATTGATCCTACCGAACCAGTCGCGGATGCCGACTGGGAAATGGAAGATGAACTTCGTCCAGAGTACGATATGACTGAGTTGCTCAAGGACGGAGTACGAGGCAAGTATGCAAAACAATATAGGGAAGGTACGAATCTGGTTTTGTTGGCACCGGATGTAGCAGAGGTTTTCACCGACGCTGAATCGGTGAATCAAGCTCTTCGACTGGCCATACAAATCGCAGAGATCCCCACGCTTGACGCACAAAAACGAGGGTCCGAAAGCTGACTTGCTTATTGGTACGTTGTGCCTTATCTGTCTCTACTTGCCTCCAGATTGTATCCCAAGAGAGTTGACGTTAATTACGGACGTGCTATCTCGAAAAAAAACAAAAAAATAGCCGGTCTAGAGGCTAGACCGGCACACAGTACTGCAAGCGGGAGGCGACTCAGAGCTTACGGTCGCTAAGCGACCGCCTCTGATCTCTTGATATCTTTTTTTGGTGTCTCGCGGGTGAAACGGATTGACTCCACGCCACCGGCGATTTGCCCTCACTCCTCCTCGGAGCTGGCGACTTTTTCGGCGGAAACCGGTTCTCCCGGCAACGGCGAATCCAATACTTCGGGTTCCAGAATCGATCTGGACTCGCCCTGCCCGGATTCTGTATCTGTTTCCTCTACGTTTTCGGTTCCCGCATCGACAGTTTCGTCATGCTTCCCATTCAGGCGCATCGAGATTACCGACGATACGCCCTCTTGCTCCATGGTCACGCCGTAAATTGTATCGGCGATTTCCATGGTGTGCTTGTTATGTGTGATGATAATGAATTGAGACCGATCTGTGAACATCTGCAGCATGGATGTGAACCGTGAAATGTTCGCGTCGTCCAGGGCTGCATCGATTTCGTCCAACACACAAAACGGACTGGGCTTGATATTGTACACCGCGAACATCAGCGCCACGCCCACGAGGGATTTCTCACCGCCCGAGAGAAGACTGATGGACTGCAGTTTCTTGCCCGGCGGCTGAACCTCGATCTCGATACCGGCTTCAATCGGATCTCCTTCCAGCAGGCGAAGTTCCGCGCGGCCGCCGCCGAAAATCTTGCGGAACATTGTATTGAAATTCTCCCGGACCTGTTCCAAGGTGGCGGTAAACTTCTTGACCGCAGTTCCATGCAGTTCTCGGGTGGTCTGGAGGAGGCTGTTCTTTGCCTTTTCCAAATCGTCGCGCTGATTCAGCAGGAACTCGTGGCGTTCCCGTACTTCCTGGAACTCTTCGATTGCGAGCTCGTTGACGTTGCCCAGACGATCCAATCGCCGACGGAGTGTGCTGACCAACTCTTCAATCTCTTCGTCCGATCGATCATCTTCGTCCGAAAGGTCGGACGGAATCTCCCCGTCGAATATTTCCCGCATTCGGCGGGACCAATACTCCGTTTCGACGCTGAGCCGGACACGTTGTTGTTCGTATTGTCCACGTTGTTCGTCGAGCCCTTGAAGCACTTCGAGCGTTGCCTGTTCTTCCTTCTCGACCGCCTCGACCTGGGTTCGCACAGCGGCTCCCTGCGAATCGCCCTCCTGGATCTTTCCCCACAGTTCATCCCGTTGACTGCGCAGGTTGCCGAGATTCTGTTCCAGGGCGCTGATTTCCCCGTGGACCTCTTGTTCGCGCTCCTGCTGTTGGCCGATAAGTTCTTCCTTTTCGCGGATACTACGGGCCATCTCCTGCAGGTGGCGTTTTAGCGTATCGCGTTGCTCGGTCCAGCGCTCGCGGTCCTTCTGGAGTTCGAAAATCCGCATATTGAGTTCGGAGACCGCGTCTTTGGCTTTTGCCCGATTTTGTTCAGCTACCTCCATCCGCGCTTCCCAGTGCGCGATTTCATCGCTGGAAAACGTTTCTCTTTCGTGTAGCTCTGCAATAGCCCGTTGGCGATACTCTTCGGAGATGGCGCCTTGTTGAACCGCCTCGTCGATTTGCGCTCGTTCTTCTTCAAGGGCGGTGAGTTCCTTTTCAACGCGTGTGAGTTGTTGAGCGGTACGCTGTTGGTCCTCGCGGGTATGTCGCAGTTTGCCTTCCGCCGCCATTTTTCGTTCGCGAATATCATCTCGGCTTTGTCGGGTGGCGGCGACAGCTTCACGAAGCTCCGTATAGCGGGTCTCCAATTCTTCACGTCGTGCGGCGAGTTCCTCTGTTTCCCGCTGCAGCTGCTCGATTTCGTTGGTTCGCGACAGGAGGCTCTTCTCACCGGTCATGCCACCGACGATCACGCCTCGGTCGTCGAGCGCCTCGCCCGCCGGAGTGACAATCTGCCATCCGGGGGGCAGCAGGCTCCAGTACTCCAGTCCTTCATCGAGACTCTCAACAACGAAGGTCCGCCCGATAAGCCGATACACCAAATCGCGCATGGTTTCTTCCGCTTGAACCAGCGAAGGAGCGTGACGCAAATGCCGTAACGGCTCTGGAATTTCTTCGACGATGCGATCTTGTAGCCCCTTCGGCAAGAAGGCGACCCGGCCTTTCTTCTGGCTGCGAAGCTTTTGGATCGCCTGACGGACAGTCTCAATGTCCTCGGCGACAATTCCCTCCAGTTCCTGAGCCAGAGCGGTTTCAATCGCCTGCTCGTATCCCTTTTCCACGGAGATCTTTTCGGCGACAGTGTGCAGAAGCCCTTCCGCAGGCCCTTCACGCCCGCGCAGCAAGAATCGGACACCCGCAGTAAATCCTTCCAGATTGTTCTGCAAACGAATTAAAGACTCCAGCCGTGAGTTTTTCTGCTGCCAACCAGCTTCTGTTTCGTGCCGCTCTTTCGCGCACGCATCTCGCTCTTCTTGCATCTTCTGCAGGTCCGTATCCAACTGTTCGAGCCGCGTTGTCAGGTCGGATACGGCCTTTTCGATTTCGGCTGCGGCTGTCTCTAATTCCTCGCTGCGCAGGCGATGGGTCTCTATATCGGATACAGCTTGCTCTCGTTGAGCCGAGAGTTTTTCGAGCCTTGTTTGATAGAAAGCGAGATCGCGCTCCCATTCGCGGGACCGCTCGCGGTGTTCCGCGAGAGATCGCTGAACTTCGGTCAGCCGGCTACGTTTCAACTCACCTTCCGCGGAGGTCCGTTTCCACTCCGCGTCAGCGGTTTTCGCTTCACGTTCAACCCAGGTTACTTCGATCTCCAGGCGATCGAGTTCCTCGGAGGTCTCCAGAATTTCTCGATCCGCCAATTCAACCCGCTCCTGTTCCTGCTCGGAGCGTTCGCGGTCGTTTTGGGCTTCCGTATGAAAGCGCTCGGCCAGTTGACGATGTTCCGTGATCCGGGCGCGGAGATTCTCGATCTGTTTTTCGGTTTGTTCGAGGGTGTTGCTCAGTTTGAGGTACTCATCGCGGCACTCGCGCGTATTGCCTTCGACGTCCTGTGCGGCACGGACCAATTCCGACTTTCTTGTGCGGATAGCCATAAGCTCGTCGTTGCATTTGGACACTTTTTCCCGAAGATTCTTCAGTTGTTCTTCGACTTCGGATGTGTCCACCTGCAGCTGCCGCCCTCGGCGTCGTTCGGCTACGGTTTCCGCCCCTTTGAGCTCCAGTCGATACCGTTGAGCGCGCTCGGCCTGTTTGGCTTGACGTTCCAAGGAACGTTTCTGCCGCTCCAGCTCGGAAATGACGTTATTAACAACAACGAGGTCGTTCTCAGTTCTATCCAGTTTCCGCAGCGCTTCCGCCTGACGATGAAGATAGCGGGAAACGCCCGCCGCTTCCTCGATAATTTCTCGCCTTTCTTTAGGACGCGCGTTCACGATCATATCCACACGTCCCTGCTCCATCAGGGAATAGGCATTTGTACCGATACCGCTATCCATGAATAGATCGGTGAGGTCTTTCAGGCGGCACGAGGTGCCGTTTAGAGCGTACTCGCTTTCTCCATCGCGAAAGAGTTTTCGGGTTACGGAAACTTCGGAGTAGGGAACGGAGAGGAAACCGTCGCTGTTATCGAACGTCAGCGTAACTTGAGCCAGTCCAAGCGGTGAGCGGGTTACCGTTCCGTTGAATATGAGATCCCCCATCCGGGAACCTCGCAGCTTGCGGGGGTTTTGCTCACCCAATACCCAGCGAACCGCGTCCGAGATATTGGATTTGCCACAACCGTTCGGCCCGACAACAGCGGTTACGCCGGGGTCGAAATCGACTTCGACCTTGTCAGCGAACGATTTAAACCCGTTTAAGGAAATCTTCTGAAGAAACATCGCGCCTCAACCCAAGTACAGTACGACATAAAACGCTTAACGTAAACCAACGGAGCAGCTCGAAACTCCATTCACGGAAACCTCTAAGCGAGCCACTCAAGCCCAGGCGATAAAAGCATTCGCCTCATTTTCACAACATGCGTCAGTATAAGGGAGTATCCAAAAGACGTCAAGAGAAAAAACACAATAGGTCGTGTTTTTTCTACCTGTAAACAACTATATATAGTATTGTGAGTAAAATCAAATTACACCCGCTGTAATTTCTTGATTCTACTCAAGTTAGGCTGTGGATAAGCGTTGGGGATAGCCTGTGAAAAGCATTACAGTAAGGTAACCTCGATGAAAATATCATAAGAAAAATCGAGAAATTGGACCAGGAACGCCGTATCCAAAGATGGGATGATATACTGTACAATCGTATATTCTGTTACGGTGCTCGCATTGAGAATTCATGATACCGCAAATCCTCGAAGTCCAGATCCAGAACTACAAGAGCTTCGGTCGAGCCGTTGCGACACTGGAGCCGTTCACCGTCCTTGTCGGCCCGAATGGCTCGGGCAAGAGTAATTTCATCGATGCGCTGGCGTTCCTTAACGACTGTCTTTCCGAATCGATCGAGCTTGCTTTCGATAAGCGGGGGGGATTTGAGTCAGTCTACCATTTCTACAGGTACTCCGTTTTCTCCAAGACTCATGATCGCATTGGAATACGCGTGCAGCTGAGAATTTCGGATGAAAGCAAAGCCGAGTACGGAGTAGAGTTTGATGCTAGGGACTTAGGGCCGCAGCCTTTTGTGTATGGGGAGTACTGCCGTGTCACATCGAGTTCCGGCCAGCCCTATGAGTTCGAAGTGAGACAGGGCCAATTCGTCAAACCGATCCCAGGGATACGACCAAAATTGAGGCCAGACCGACTCGCGCTCTTTGCTGCGTCAGCGACGGATGAGTTTCGACCAGTCTACGATTTTCTGACATCGATTCGTTCGTACGCGATCCTCCCAGATAGACTTCGGGAATATCAAGAACCCGATGCCAGCGATTGTCTGAAACGCGACGGCAGCAACGCGGTAACCGTGCTGAAACAGATCTTTGAGAATTCCGAATCCGGCGATAATCAAGAAAAAGCCGACCGACTTCGTGCTCTCATTTCGAAGGCCATCCCTTACCTCCGTGGAATGAATCCCGTAACGGAAGGTGGAAAATATACGATAGAATTCTTCCCTCTGGGCGGGACGCGGCCCGGTTTCACAACATTGCGGGCTCTCAGCATGTCCGACGGGACACTGCGCTTTCTGGGTCTACTCCTGGCTGTTTATCAGAAGGGACAACACTCTGTTATAGCGATCGAGGAGCCCGAGTCGACCATTCATCCGGCGATAGCCGAAATGGTCACTCAAGTCCTGGTGGACGCCTCCCAAGAGAGGCAAATCCTGGTCACAACACACAGCGCCGACATTTTGGACCAAAAGGAAATCTCCGACGAACAGATTCGCGCGGTGACGATGGAAGACGGGGCCAGCCTGATTTGTCCCGTATCGAAACCGGCTCGGGATGCGATACGCGAACGGCTTTACACACCGGGAGAGCTTCTCCGTGTCGATGAACTGACTCCCGACGTCGAACGTGCGAAGGAAATGTCGAAATCCATTGATCTGTTTGGAGAACCGTCCCAGGACGGTTAATGCTGACATGGTGACCACAATTGCTCCCATTGTCGAAGGTCGGTCAGAGGTAGACTCTGTTCCTGTTTTACTCAGACGAATCTTCCATTCTCTCAGCGTGTACGATGTGACCGTGGCAAGACCTTTCTGGAAGTTACGGACGCAAATCGTGAGGGAAGGCGAACTTGAGAAAGCCATCGAGTTCACCATAAAGAGCAGAAAAGACATCGATTGTATTCTATTGATCATGGATGCCGATGATGATTGCCCAGCCGAACTTGGTCCGGCATTGCTGAGACGTGCCGAGGACGTTACTGACTTACCGGTATCAATCGTTCTAGCCCAGAAGGAGTTCGAGTGCTGGTTTCTCGGTGCCAAGGAATCGCTGCGAGGGAAGCGGGGTATTCGCGACGATGCCACGTCCCCACCCAATCCGGAGCAGATCCGGGGTGCGAAGGAACGATTGAGTCGAAACATGACAAAAGGTGTGCGTTACCGCGGAGTCGAGCATCAGGCTGGTTTTGCAGAATGTATGGATATCGATCAAGCAAGGTCACGATGTCCTTCGTTCGCCAGGCTTGTCCGGGTGATCGAGGATCTGATCAAGCGCAAAGACTAGAGAATGACGCAATGGCAAAAAGTACACGATACAGATTTCAACCCCCTCCTCTAAGGCTCTCATGTTTGCCTTCGGCAAGCCATGAGATTCCTCCCCCGATCTTCGGGGGAGGAAAAGGAATGAGCATCTCTACGCTGTTTTCTCCCCCAAGAGGGACACGCTTGCGTGGCCGCTGTAAGGGGAGATTCAGAGGGGGTTGACACCTCACTTCTCGCATCCCGCTGACTTTTTGCAGCACCGTCAAAGAAGAAGGGAGCAAGACAATGTCCTATCGAACACTTATAGCTGCCGCTTTCGTACTCCTCGGTGCGAGTATCGGTTTTGCGAAAGGCAATGAAGATCTTACACAACTCAAACCCGAATCCATCCACATCGCCACCTTCAAGAACGGCATAGGAGTGGTCACGCTGCAAACCGAATTACCAAAGCCCGAAGGTCTGTATCAATTTCGTCCGCTGCCGGATGCGACTCTTGGAAGTTTTTGGGTGAGCTGGCCGGAACAACTTCGTTTGACCGACATTAAAGCTACCCAAGCGGCATCGACCGCCACGGTCAGAGCCGCCAATCTGCACGAAGTACTCGAAGCCAATATCGGCCGCACTCTCGATCTGAAGATCGACGACGCCTGGAATCGCCTCAAAATCGTCGATATACCCGAGAATCATGGCAATCCGGTGATTCAACCGCGCCGCGAAAACATCATCCCGCCGCCGACCCCGCCCGGCCTGGGCGATCTGATTCTTGTGGAAGACAGCATGGGCGTTCGCGCCGTACCGATCCACAAAGTCCAGGAGGCCCGTCTCGATTCCGACGATCCTCATTACACCATTCACCGTCCGAAGATGGAGAACGTGATCGAATTCCGCTCGGAACCGATCAACGGATCACGCAGAAATGGTGGAGGTTCTGCGGTCTCGTTCACGTATCTTGCCAAAGGAATCTCCTGGTCACCGAGTTATGTGATCGATATATCGGAGGAAGATGAGGCGTCGATGTCTGCGAAAGCGGTCATTGTAAACGACCTGATTCCACTCGAAAATGCGAGCGCCGAATTGATTACCGGCTATCCCCATATTCAATTCGAAAACACCAATAGCGCCTTCTCTCTAACACCGCTGGACCAGATTCTCAACCAGTTGCGCGGGCAACCGCGTGAGAGGATGGCGGATGTGGCCAGTAACGTTATGTTCCAGTCGGTACGGGCAGCGAAAGCCATGGAGATGCCGTCAATGCCCGCGACACCCGTCTCGGGCGAAAGCACGGAAGACCTGTATTTCTATGAACTGGACAAAATCACCTTGAAAAAGGGTGAACGGGGGTACTACCCGCTTTTTGCAGGGAAAATCCCCTATGAACATCTCTATACGTGGGACATCCCGAATGATGTCGACCCGGAAGGCCGCAGTCATCGAGGCCGGAACCAAGACAGCGAGGAGATTGTCTGGCATTCACTCAAGCTGACGAACACAACCGGCAGGCCTTGGACAACCGCGCCTGCAGTCACGATGAAGAACGGACGAATCTTGGGCCAGGACACGCTGCATTTCACACCCCATCGAGGAACAAGCGATCTGCGAATCACGCGTGCGGTGTCCGTTCAGGCGGAACAAACCGAAAACGAGGTGGATCGTCAGCGTAACGCAGCGACATTTTACCGGCGTTCGTATGACCTTGTCGTGCTTCAAGGTGAATTGGCTGTGACGAATTACAAAGACAAGCCGATCCAACTGGAGATTACCAAGACGATAAGCGGAGAAGTTCAAGAGGTCGAGGGCGATTTCGACATTACCAAACTGGCTCAGGGACTCCAGTCGGTCAATCCACAGAGCCAAATCAAGTGGAACGTGGAAGTGAAACCCGGTAAGGAGAACGCCGTCAAATTGACCTACAAATACCAGTTTTACTTTGGGAGCTGAGACGCAGTTTTGAAGGAGCGGCGAAGGGTTTCGATCATGACAGGGGTCTGTCACACACAAAGGAACGTCAGCGGATAATGCAACGTGCCCTCACCCCGGCCCTCTCCCAGAGGGAGAGGGCGAAGAGCTCTCCCAACTTTTTGCGGTCCCATCAGTCTTGAAGGAGCGGCGAAAAGTCAGCGAAACAGATCTCAACCCCCTCTGTATCTCCCCCAGGCTTGACGGCGCTGCAAAAAGTCGGCGGGGTGCGAGAAGTGAGGTGTCAACCCCCTCTGAATCTCCCCCAATCTTTGGGGGAGACCACGC
>CAZTDD010000119.1:0-20676 GCA_964612675.1 uncultured bacterium | reverse complement strand
CACCCATCATGCCACCGCCCATGCCGCCGCCCATGCCGCCGCCCATGCCGCCGCCCATGCCGCCGCCGAATCCGCCGCCCATACCACCGCCGCCATAACCACCGCCCATACCACCACCCATGCCGCCGAATCCGCCGCCGCCGACAGAGAAGCCGCCGCCGGTGACTTCGAGCCGGGCCTGACGCAGTTGCTCACGGCGCTGAGCGCGCTCCTGCCTCTGCTGAACCAGGAACTCGATACGGGCATAGCGCATCTGCCGCTCGTAGACTTTCTTCATGATCTGGTCATAAATGCGAAACTCGATTGTCTTCCGACGCTTCCATCCAAGATACTCACCAAGGGTAAGAGTGTCGGCGTTCTTGGCATCCTCGAGGCCGAGTTCGGCCAGAGTGAACTCACCCATCAGATCGCCCTGGGCCATCTGCGACTTCAACTGGACTTCCAGCATTTTGTTCAGATCTTCCTTCGAGATCTGATCGAGGCTGTATTGCGGTTCGAGTGGATTGTTGAATTTTCGTTCCAGTTCCCACATTTCTTCTTGCAGATCCTGTCCACGGGCGATGATATTATCGACGAACTGGACCATTTTCTGGTAGCGTGGATCGGCGCTCGCCGCGTCTTCATAGAGTTGCTTGGCCTGCATAAGACTGCGCCCTGCAAGCATTTGGTAGGCCTGGTTGGCCAGCTGCAGCCCGGATGAAACTTCCGTTCCGGTTGTCGGATCGGTAGTGGTTGTCTCTCCTGCCCCCTGTGCCGCAGGATCAAGCGACGTGTCGGGCTCGGTGGTTTGCTGTCCCGAAATAGAGATTGAACCAACAAGCGCAATCGACACGAACAGCAATAGATAGCGTGCGGTAGACATGATCATTTATCCCTTCGTCTTCTTGTTTTCGCAGTGCGTACCCTTGTCAGAAGTATACGTCCGCGCTGAATCCATCGTCAACTGCTGACGGAGCTGTGCTCCAACCGGCTGTTCAAAACACTCTTTCATCCTATACAATCCCCAATAGGATGCCAGCAGATAGTAAACTTCATCGACTGACCATGTAATGGGAAAAGTAGTGCGAGAAACTGCCAATCGTCAACCAGGGGAACTCGACTATGCAGAATTACTGGGAAAGCAACCGTGCCGCCCTTCTGGCTCGATATCCGAATTTGGCGAATCGTATGGAGAACGCCGCGTGTGAAATCGCGATTGCTCCATCCCGATCCGGTGCGCCGACTGCCGAGGTACCGGGTATTTCCGGATCGGTTCCTCTCCATAGTCGCTACGATCCGATCAGGGAGGCATCCCGCGAAGCGGATACCGCGACCGAGGTCAGCGGGGCGATCATTCTGCTGGGGATGGGGCTCGGCCATACAGTCCGCGAGCTGGTTGAAACCCGGCGGGACCGCTTCTTTGACCTTTTGGTCATCGAACGAGACCCGCGTATCTTCAGGGCGGCGCTGGAGGCAGTTCCTTTGGCAAAAGCATTCCAAGATCGGAGGGTGCATTTTGCAGTCGGAGAGGAGATTCCAGCCGTCATCGAGAGCGTTCGTAAATTGCTGCCAACCATCATGAGCAGCCATCTGAATCTGTTTCAACATCGGCCCTCTCTTTCTTTGTATCCCGACTATTATCAGCGTGTCTCCGAAGAAATCCAGCACCTCCTTACCCACACTCAGGCTGAGTTCCAATTAATGCTCCAAAGCGGTCCAAGACTCCAGGAGAATATGTGGCGCAATCTGCCGAAAATGATCGGACAAGCGGGTATTTGCCACGTGGAAGACCGGTTTCGGAACATACCGGCTTTTGTCGTGGCCGCCGGACCGTCCCTGAATAGGAACCTTTCCGAGCTGTCGCACATAAAAGAATCCGGCTTAATTATCTGTGTTGACACGAGTTACAAAGTTTTGGAGCAGGCAGGGATTACGCCCCACGCGGTTGTCGCAACCGATCCCACCGAGTTGAATGAGCGGCATTTTCATGGTTTGGCGATGCCGAAGGGACCGGTATTGGCTTACGATCCGGAGGTGTACTTCACAATTCCGGCGGCGGTGCCCTGGCCGGGGCTGGTGATGAATCTGGACAAATGTGCCACAACCCGCTGGTTCGAAAGAACCTTTGGTCCGTGGGGAGTGATCGAAAAAGGCGGTTCAGTGGCGAATACGGCGTTTCTGCTGGCTCGTGCAATGGGCTGCGATCCGATTGTTTTGGTTGGACTGGATCTCGCTTACGACCCGAGTGGGGGCGCTTCTCACGCCGAAGGCACAGCGCTGGCACGACGCTTCGATGCTCCGGCGGAGGGGTCCTCTTCTGTGGTTATGGCTCCTCACGCCGCCACGAAGAACGAGCTGAACGAGAATCTCGTTTGGGTCGATGGCGTCTTCGGATCCAAAGTTCCCACTTCACAGATTATGGCCCTTTATATCCATAAGTTTGAAGAACATGCATCGAGGAGCGGAATCCGTGTCATCGATGCGACTGAAGGCGGCGCTCTGATCCGCGGCACAGAGGTTTTATCTCTGTCCGAGGCGGTTGCGGAGAGTTGCAAGGAGGACCGGAACATCCGCGAGCGGTTGGCAGAATCGATGGAAGATCGATCGGGAATCGATTTGGTCCCTGTGAGGGAGGCTGTTGGAAAGATCGGCAAGGATCTTCGAGAAGCGTCGGAGCAGGCTCGGATCGGGCTTGGACTTGTGGAGCGGCTGATACCTGAAACGAAGCGTGGGGCGGCGCTCCGGGACGATCCTGTCTGGATTCAAATGGAAGAAACGTTCAGCCGGATCTACGATCAACCTTCGGTGAAGGTAGGGGTCGAGCAGGCGATGTTCTCGGCGGTTTATTACTTCTGTCAAAAAGAGCCGGACGATGCGGTCGGAGAGAGACTGGAGAAATATCGGGTCTACTTTCAACAGGCGGCAGGCATGTGCAATGCGTTTGGAGGGCTTCTCGAGCAGATAGCAGGTGAGATATGAAATATCTATAGCGAAGCAGCAACTGTATCCTACGACACCTTGCTGTCTATTCCTGCCAATGCCGGGTCCACCAGTATTTTGTGTCTCCGACGGATTTCTCGTGAGCGACCGGATTCGGCCTGCCGAAAGTAATCTGAATTCCCATCCGGCACATCATCTCTTGGGTTTCCACACGGACGATTCTACCTTTCATCACGTGCTTGCTGGCCCGGATTTCATCGGCGGTAACTTTAGCATCGTCAAGCAGAAGGAGCAGTACTTGCTGTCCCACCGTCAAGGGATTAAGGGCCCGCACTAAAATGCCTGTCTTTGACATATTGACGGTGATTGTTTCGACGACAGTGACTGTGTCGCTGTTCTCCAGGAGCAACCAGCAGCGCATGCAGTAGGCCATTCGCTTGTCGCGGGGGACCCGGCGGCGCGGTGTGGGCTTCTCTGGGGTCTTCTGGTCGGTCGCATTGGAACCGGCTTTCTTCTGTTGCGTACCGCGGTGTGGCACCGGTCGGACCGGTTTCTTCTTCGATCCAAAAAAACGCATAGAGTATCACCTGGTTAGACGATTCGGCAGCACCTTTCGCCCCGCTCGCCGGTCATCGAGTGCGCCCACCGCCAAGTCCAGAAGCGCGGCCGAGGCGGAACCGCAGAGAAGAGCACAGACAAAGGCACGCGACATCGGCTCATCGAACCCGCTCACCAGCTGTCGATGCTCCTCCATCGTCTTGAGAGACTTGAACTTATAGAGGGCTTTCTTGATCTCGTTGGGATGTTTGCGTATGAAGCGCTGAGCGAGAATCTCCTGGGCGATGTAAACGTTGACCTTTTCTTCGCCGAACAATTCGTTGAGTTCTTCGCGCAAACGTGACGTATCTTCCGTCATACAAGGCTCTCCCGAGCTGACCGATCTTTCCTCCCGCCACGTTGTAAGATAATATCTCTTTTTCTGTGCTTTTTCCAGAAAAGAATAGAATCAGTCACTGTTTGCAGGCTACGGATTGTGTCTGAGTGAGGTGAGGAATGACCACTACGTCTACGGTCGAACTGGCACTGAACGATATCGTATCCCTTTGTAAACGCCGGGGTTTTGTTTTTCCTTCCAGCGAGTTGTACGGCGGTTTTGCCGCATCGTGGGATTACGCACCGCTCGGGGTTGAGCTGAAGAACAACATCAAGCGGCTCTGGTGGGACACGATGGTCACATCCCGCGAGGATGTCGTCGGAATGGACTGCGCGGTCACGATGAACCCCCGCATCTGGGAGGCATCGGGCCATGTGGAGTCGTTCCATGACCCAATGGTTGTTTGCAAAACCTGTGGATATCGGTTCCGGGAAGACAATCTGGATGAGGAGTACTGTCCCAAGAAACCGAGCCAGAAGGTCAAGGAATGTGAGGGAGAACTGACCCCCGCGCGGAACTTCAACTTGATGTTCAAGATCCATTGGGGGCCGACCGAGGACGAGGACAGCATCTCCTACCTTCGCCCGGAAACCTGCCAACCGTTGTTTACCAACTTTCGCAACATCACAACCACTATGCGGGTCCGGGTTCCGTTTGGCATCGCCCAGATCGGGAAAGCGTTTCGGAATGAGATTACGACGAAATCCTTTGTGTTCCGGCAGCGGGAATTCGAACAGATGGAGATGGAGTTTTTCTGTCATCCGGACGGGGCGGCGGAATGGTATGAGAAGTGGCGCGACGTTCGGCTCGCCTGGCACCGGTCCATTGGACTGAATCCGTCCAAATTGCGCTGTGAAGACCATCCGCCGGACAAATTGGCACATTACGCCAAAGCAGCGCTGGATATTGAGTATCAGTTCCCCATGGGATGGGGGGAAATCGAGGGGGTCCACAATCGTGGGGACTGGGATCTTTCGCGGCACAGTCAGTTTTCGGGAAAAAACCTGGAGTATCGAGATGATCGCACAGGCGAGAAATATATCCCGTTTTGCGTAGAAACCTCTGCCGGGTTGGACCGTACGTTTCTTGCTTTGTTGTGCGACGCGTATGACGAGGATGAGGCCCCTGACGAGAAAGGAAACATGGAAAAGCGCATTGTGCTGCGGTTTCGACCGAAAGTGGCGCCGATTACAGTCGCTGTATTCCCGCTTTCGAAAAAGCCGGAATTGCTCGAAATCAGTGGGAAGATCGAAACCGAGCTGCGTGAGACGTATAATTTCCGCAGCATGCACGATGTGACCGGTTCGATCGGAAAGCGGTACCGTCGGCAGGATGAAATCGGAACGCCGCTGTGTATCACCGTGGACTTTGATTCACTTGAAGACAAGGCTGTGACCATTCGGCATCGTGATACAATGGAACAGATTCGTGTGCCGATCGAGAATCTCCCCACAGCGGTGGCGGACCAAATCCGAGATATCGATCAGTCTTTTAACCGTTGAATCGGGTGCTTGGACGGACAACATTGAGTCAAAACAGATCTCAAAGATGACAAAAGTAGAGAAGTCGTTTCAAAGTGGCATTGAGGAGAATTCACCATGTTAACATGGATGCGGACCCACCAAAAAACCATTATGACTTGGACACTGTACCTGGTGATTCCAAGTTTTGTTCTCTTGTACGGTTATGGACAGATACAACGTTCCGGCGAAGCGGTTTGGGTGATGCGCGTGAACGACCGTGAAATTGTGTATCCGGAGCTTCTCCGCCAGGAGGAAGAACTTCGCCTGCGCTATCAGCAGCAACTGGGCGAGCGCTACGAGGAGTTTATGGAGGGGAGGGATCTTCGCCAGGAGGCGATGGATAGTCTCATCGAGCGCGAACTGATTCTGACCAAAGCGCAGGAGTATGGATTTGGTGTTTCGAAGACGGAGCTGGTGGAGAGCATCGCGTCGATCCCGGCATTTCAACGAGACGGGCAATTCGACATCAATTTATACAACTATTACATTTGGAACCAATATCGAGGCAACGAAGAGTATTTTGAAAACCTGATGCGTCAGGATATTCTGCGCTCGAAAATGGCGTCGTTCGTCCGTTCGACCATGCCTCGCTCACAGGCCCAAAGCGAGGCGGAATACGCTCGACGGAATACGGAAGCGCGTACCGAACTGCTCGCCTTTCGTCCCGCCGACTATGTGGATGAGGTCGAAGTGGACGAAGACGAACTGGTGAAGTTCTTCGATGAACGTAAAGAAGACTATCGAGTTCCGGAACAGCGTAAGATCCAATACGTTGAATACAATGCATCCGATTACCGAAACGACGTTGAAGTAAACGAAAACCGCGTGGAAGCGTTCTTTAACCGGAATCAACAGAAATATCAAACGGAAGAGTCCCGCAGCGCCGAGGTTGTTCTCTATTCGGTCGGGGATTATCTCGATCAGGTCGATCCAACCGAAGATGACGTCCAATCCTACTTCGAAGAGAATCAGGGGAAATATCGCACGCAGCGGGAAATCAAAATCCGTTTCATCGCCTCCCCCGCCGATCAGTGGAAAGAAGAGGTGGAAATTACTGAAGAGGAATTAAGAGATTCTTACGAATCGAACAAGACGCGTTACGAGCATGAAGAACAAGTCCGAGCTCGGCATATCCTGCTGAAGGTTGCGCCGGACGCGGATGAAGCGAAGCAGGAGGAAGTACTTTCGAAAATCCAGGAAATCAGGCAGGAAATCGTTGATGGACTGGATTTTGCCGAAGCCGCAAAGAAGTACTCCGAAGATACCGGCAGCGGAGAGCGCGGTGGAGATCTTGGATTTTTCGGCAAACGGGCGATGGTTCCCGAGTTTTCCGAAACGGCATTTTCTCTTGAACCGGGAGAGATTTCCGAGCCTGTGAAGACGCAATTCGGTTACCACCTCATCAAGGTGGAAGAGCAGAAAGATGCGTACACCGACTCGTTTGACGATGTCCGCGATGATATCCGCCAATCCATCGAGCGCCGGAAAGCCCGAGAAGTGTTTCAGGAGTTTGCGGATGATGTTACGTCGCTCGATGAGATTTCGGACGAATACCCGGTCCTCACCTCGGACTATTTCAAACGCGGAGATGAGGTGCCCGGTATCAAGAGTACCGATCTCAGTTCCGTATTCTTCACAGCGGCGCGACGAGACATGGGCAGTCGGCCCGAGCCCGTATTCGGTTCGGATACCTACTATCTGGTGGAACTTGTTGGGGAAAATGAGTCTCGGCTGAAATCGTTCGAAGAGGCCGAAGAGGCCGTTCGGAAAGACGTGCGCCAGGAACAGGCGATTCGACAGGCGATGTCGGTCGCTCAAGCGGACCTGGGAAGAGTGAAACAAGGGGAGATTACCTGGGAACAGCTTCTTGAAGAGAAAGACAAAGAAGCGATCAATACCGGTCCTTTCACACGCACATCCAACTTTGTTAGAGGAATCGGTCCGGCCTCACGTCAGTTCACGAACGCCGCCTTCAATTTAGAGCAGGAAGGCAGTATCGCAGGACCGGTTGGCAGCGAACGCGGCGCCTTCATATTCCGCCTGACAGACATCGATGAGCCTCATCTGCCGGAGTTGTCCGAGGTCAGGAACGAGGTCCAACAGGATTTCATTGCTTCTGAGGCCGGCCGACTCGCCGAGCGGGCTGCGACGAAACTTGCCGATGAAGCATTCATGAGTGAAACCTCGATCACGGAATCCGCCCAGACGATCGGAGTGGAGGTCGAAGAGAGCGAGTATTTCAAAGAGACGGGACCCATCGAACCGATAGGAACTCACCCTGAGATTAACGAACGTGCTTTTCGGATGAAACGAATCGGTACCGTTTCTGATGTCATCCCTGTGTATCAACAACAGCCGCGATCTCAGCAGCAGACGGAAGGCCCCGTCGAGGCTTGCTATGTAATCGCCCTTTCGGAGATCAAGGAATCGTATATACCGGAGCTGGAAGAGGTCCGGGAAGACGTTGAAGACGATTACAAACTGGTGAAAGCCGCCGACATTGCGAAGGGAAAAGCACAGGCAGCCGTGCCGGTACTAAAAGACCAAATTGCCGCCGGCACTCCGGTATCTGCAACCCGGACAGTGGATCTCGAATCGCTGGTTCCAGGCGAGGAGGAAGAGTCCGCTCCGATCGACGGCAGCTATATTCAGCCGACAACAATCACCAAGGCGAGCCCGTATGTGCAGGGAATTGGCCGGTCTATCGAACTCAGCAAGACCGCATTTGTACTGAAACCGGGCCAGATCAGCGATGTTGTCGAAGTCCGTGAAACGAAGTACTCAGAGGAGGGCGAACCGGAGAAGGGAGACGTGACCGGATATTACATCATGCAAGTTCTCGGTCACGAGGAACCCGGGCCCATGCTTCTGGGACAGCAGGAGCAACAGATGGAGCAATATTGGGAGAGACAGACCCAATCGCTGGCATTTGAGGCGTGGATCGATTCGGTCAGTCGGGCGGCGGCGATTGAGTACAACGAAGAAATTCTTTCACCCGCCGATGAGATCCCTGAGGCGACGGAGGAAGTGGAGGTCAGCTAGACACCACCCTGTTAAGTCGATTCCCCCGTCTCTGTCTTCGCGTCCGTGTGTATACGGTCATACGCCCGGCAAAAGGGACATCCTTTCTCAATCATCGCCATGAAACGGCCGTAAAGGCTCTGCGGCCATTTCCTCCTTGCGATACAAAACGGGCATATCTGACAGACCTTTGCGAGCATTTTCTGCACTGGATTTCACCTCCGAGAAGAGCCTATCGACGTTTCGATTATAATTCACTCTCAACAAAAAAACTCCCCCCGAGTTTCCGGGAGGAGTGAGAGAGGGGTATCAAGGGAACAGGGTTACCCCTGTCAAGGCCGTATTGGCCGGCGAATCCAGGCTATTAGTGACCTCCATCCGAGTTAAGCGGTACAAGTGACCCCTCGTCGCGGCCCCTCGACGCGAAACTGTCGTTAGTCGTTCGGTACCTGGTTGAGAATCTTGGCCCAACGTCCTTCCTTGGGGGAGGAGAGTGCCTTTTTCAGATCCTCTTCGGAGAAGTTCTGAACCAGATATTCCGCGATATCGAATGAGCCAACCCAGCACGCCACAATTTGTGCGCAGGGGAGCCCTTTGTTCATTCGGCGGCAATAGTTGAACTGCACGGGTCCTCCGAGCTGAGGGCACCGCCAGTGTTCTCGTTCATCGTGTTGGTGAATCGAATCGGTGTTTTCCATTGTCCGTCCTCATTGGTGTAGTCGCAGGAGATTCGCCTACGCTTTATTATCATACACCGAATCGGTCGACTGCTAATTCCCGTGTACGGATGTGTACCCACGGTAACGGTTGAGCGCGATGCCGGTCGCGACCGGTGTCTCATCGTAGATGCCGGTTCAGCGGCCGGATAATCGACGAGCGCGGGTGTCGCAAGGTGTCAGTCAACGGTGAAAAACCCCGCGCTCGCCCATCGCTTACCGGCATCGCGCACGCCTTTTATCCGGCTCCGGTCGAATGAGGTGGCAAGCAAGAAGTGACCCGGTGGAGCACGTTCAACCGGAGCCGGACCCCCGAGAAGGATCTACCCCCAACAGCCTTGTAGATTCCTTTCCGTTATTTCGTATGATCCGCTCAACTTCCAGCGGTTTCCGACTGTTCCAATTCATCCAAACGGGCGCGCAGTGCCTCGCCTTGCTGGGCAAGAAAATCCAGCTGTTGCCGGATATACTCGGCCTCGTTCGGGAACGTAGTCTGGGAAGCAACGCCTTCCGGATAGACTGGGAACGGACGCGGCCCGGCATACGCACGCCATCGACCGCCGCGGCCGCCACCCCATGCGCGGCCTCTTCCGCCTCCCCGGGGCCAGCCGCCCCGTCCTACGCCAAACCATGGATTCCCATAACCAAACGCATTCGGATTCTGGGCCGGACCGGCGGTCGGTGGGCAAAAGCCAAATCCTCCACCGGTTCGCGGTCCGAGTCCTTGCGGTCCTGTACCATCAAAACCTGGCATGATTCTTCATCTCCTTTTCGTCTATTCTTCTGAAACCCGCCTTCGACCTCTTCCGCAAGCTGCCTTTCTTTGGCCCCCCATTCCTTTGCCTTTTCCCTTACGGCCATATTCGGTAGCTCCGAATACTTCGTCCCCGGTTTCCTGCTCTGTTGCGGAGAGTTCTGAGGAGGCCGAAACAGGCGGAGCGGATCTGTGTCCCTGTCGCCCGCCTCTCCAGCGGCGTCTACAGCAGCCCGGCATCGCCATTCCCGGATCCGGAAGTTGTCCACTCAGGTAGGCGTTCAACACTTGGTCGATTTCTCCTGCCACCCAAGGAACGAGTTCGACGCCTTGCGTGAGAATCCGGTCTCCGAGCCACGCGCTGATTCCTCCGCACAAAAGAACGTCGATTTCCAGTTCATGAAGTCGCAAGGCGCGTCCGAGAGGATCCAGCGAAGACCAATCTTCCCGGTGTTTCTTGGTGGGTTCTTGGCCTTTTTCGGCCTCGAACACCAAGAGATGACGACTATTATCAAAAACCGGGGACACCCGGCCTCGATGTTCGGGAATCGCAATCTTCACTGTTTCCCTCCATTTGCAATCAGTGATGAGCAAAACGCTTGCCAAGAGATGTTTTGATCATTCGGATTTTGTATAAGTTACTGTGAATAAATCAGTTACGTTTACTGAGGAAGAGTCTGCTAGGTATCTTTCGATGTTGGTGGTGGTGCGATTTGCACCCAATAGGCCTGATTGGCGATGCATGGTGAAATGATGGAGGAGAATCAGTTTCGAGAGAAGAATCGGAGATCGATCACATCCTCGCCTTCCTCGTCGGTGGAGACTACGTAGGTTCGAATGTACGGGAGGATCGCGATCACCGCATCCAGATAAACGCGACGGACAAGCGTGAATTTGTCTATCTCGTATTTTGCGGCGAGTAGAGAAAAACGTTGCGCTTCGCCCTGGGCGTGAGCGATTCGACGCTGCCGGAAGGCCCGGGCTTCGGAAATCAAACGCGAAGCGGTGGCCTCGGCTTCTGCAAGGATTTGGTTCTTATGCGCCTCCGCCTCGTGGATCGTGGTAAGCCTCTCTTCCTGCGCATTCACCACATCTCGGAAAGCCTGGGCCACGGCTCTCGGCGGCCGGGTTTTGGCTACTTCGACCGAGATGACACTCAACCCCAAAGGAATTTTTTCCAACATCTGTTCAAGTCGTCGATGGACATTCTGCTGGAGTTCGAGTTTCTTTGTGGTCAGCACCTCTTCAACATTCATCGGCGCCACGCTTTTCAGAATGGCGTTTTGTGCCAGCATCGTGAGAATTCCTTCGGAATCAGTAACTTCGAACAAGTATTCCTCGGGATTGATGATTCGATATTGAACGATTACCTTCGCGTGGACGATATTCTTGTCGCCCGTGAGGCAATAGGCGATCAATAGGGTTCCGTATTGGATGGAGTCCAGTTGTCCAACTTGTTTCACCAGTCGCTCTTCGGCTTCCGGATCGGCTCCGAATCCACATTGGAGCCGCCGCACGTCTCCTGTACCGACCCTTTCGACCTGATCGATCGGCCAGGGCAAGCGATAGTGAATTCCGGGCGGTACACGTGCATCGATCACTTTCCCGAATCGTTTCAATACAGCGGTTTCATTGACATTGACTCGATAGATGCCGCTCAACGGATAGGCCAGACAGATCAAGCCAATGAAGACCAGACCGATCTTACGAACGAGACCGGCAAGTTTTCGTATTTCGTCGGAAAGTTCCGCTAACATCCTCTTCTTACTCCAACCCAAAGACGCTCGATGCGCCTTGTATCGTGCTGTCGTACGATTTGAGAAATCCCTGCGGCGGGTTCAAGTATTTGAACAATTCCGAATCGCCCGAGAGCACGATGGTGGTATTCTCCGTCAATATTGCTTTGTATGCATCCAGTGTTCGTTTCAAGTCGAAAAACTCAGGGGAGCGGCTGTAGGCTTGTGAGTAGATTTCAGCGGCCTGAGCTTCTCCTTCCCCACGCAAGGTTTCTGCTTCTCGGTACGCTTCGGACAGGATATCGCTCTGTTCGCGATCCGCTTCAGCGCGGATCTTTGTCGCTTCTTCCCGGCCTTCCGCCCGATACTGTGCTGCGATGGTATTTCGCTCTGCTTCCATTCGTCCGTACACACTCCGGGCGTTCTCGTCCGGTAAGGCAATTCGAGAGATTCCCATCGATACGATTTCGATACCGTAGTCCTTTGCCAGTTTCATATTTGCGCTTTTCTGGATGGTCTCTTCGATCTCGTCGACTTTCACTTGGTCTGCTTCGACCGAGAAGAGATTCGACATTTCGTAATCGCCCAACGTGGAGCCGATCAACGACGCTATAACATCGTCGATCCTTCTTTCGGCAATATCATTCGTACGGACCGAGCGGAAGAATTCCAGGGGTTTTGTAATGCGCCAGCAAGTATATGTTTGGATGATGACGTTCTTTCTGTCGCCGGTGAGATATTCGACGAGCTGCGTTTGATATAGCTGAACCCGCCGGTCGAAACGTGTGACGGATTGTATGGGGGACGGCCACTTGATATAGAGTCCCGGTTGAGTATGCGTGACTACCGGTTTGCCGAATTGGGTCACTACGGCGTATTGACGCGCGTCGACGGTAAAGAACGAAATCGAAATCAACACGACTAGAAAGAAAACAACGAATAGAACAATCGGGATTATTGTTCCGATAGATTTTCGACCCATGGCGCTTCCTCTTCATGTGTATATTGTGGTTGTGCAGGAATAGGCGGTATCTCGTTTGTTCCAGGCAAACGGAACATAAACACCGGTTTTCGACCGTGTTTTTTGTGGGGTACGACGTATTTCTCGATCGGAGGCAGTGCCCCCTCGAACGTTTCGAGCAGAAGCCGTTGCTGCGTGAGCGACGGATAGCGATCATAAACCTCTTGCTGTGCGACAAACGAAGCTGCTTCTCCTTCACTCATCAGAATCAGCTCCATTTTTTTTGCTTTCGCGAGGCTGATTTGTGTTGCCGCTTGACCTCGCGCTTGCGGGAGGGTCTCTTCGCGATATCCCCTCGCTTCCTCTATGAGGGTTTCTTTGTCTTCCTGCGCGCTTACGACGTCTTCAAATGCCCGGGCCACAGTGATCGGGGGGTGCATATCCCGGAAACAGACCGAAACAACTTCGATACCAAGGCGGCGCTTATCGGCCGCCGTTTGCATCATCGAGAGAATATCCCGCTCAAGAGTATCTCTCCCCGAAGTCATACTCCAGAAGAACTCTTCTTCTCCGAGTACCTTACGGAGAGCCCGCTGGCCGATACTCTCGAGAATTCCATCCGGCTCCTGGGACGAATAGAGATAATCGAAGAGATCGGATATCCGGTAGTGGACATTCGCGGCGACATCGATCATTGAGTTTTCGCCGGTCAGAAGATGGTCTTCCTGGGCGTAGTGAGCGTTCACCCAGAGGAGGAATTGCCGATCAGGACTTTGGCTGGAGGCTCTGTAGCCTAGGATCATTCGGCGAAGTTGACGAGTATCCTCAATCCGGACTTGTTCGATAGGCCAGGGGAGATGGTAGTGTATCCCGGGCTGAAGCGGTTCCTCGATATTGAGCGGTTTTCCGAATCGCTCTATGATTGCCTCCTCGCTTACACCGACCACATAAATTCCCGAGCGGAGATAAAGAATCAACGCCAGGAATATCAAAGCGGGCAAGAGCACAACGCGAAGGCGACGTTGTGCCGCTTCGGTTGTTCCGCGCAGTCCAGGAACTTGTGTGACTCCACGCCAGAAACATTCTCTGATTCTTGGATATGCCGCTTCCACAAAACTCGCAATCGTGTCTTCGATTCGGAGTATTCCCGCGGGAGATTCGCCTCTTCGATTCGCAAAGTAGTCTCGAAAGCCGGTTCGAAGCGTTCGGAATGCGTCAATCAGAATCAGAATCCCGATCAGTGCCGCACCGGGCCGGTCCAGCTTCCATCCCAGGGGATCGCCGATGAGGATAAGAAACACCAGGGTCGAAACCAGCATGTCGCTTTTGGCATGCAGGCCGTCGGCGATAAGCGCCTGCGATCCGCATTCTCTGCCGACGGTTGTCTCCAACCGATGGACCAGGTATGAACACAGAATCAGAAAAGCCAGAATACACGCCGCCAGAAGCGGGCGGTTTAGTGTCACAGGCTCCCACCGGACGACTTGGGTAAGGATGTTGACGCCGACTGCTGCGAGCAGAATGCCGATCACGATCGCCGCTTTGATGTCCCAAATGCCGCTTCGGGGTGTGTCACCGGGGTTGTTGTCGTTTTCTTCAGTAGCGTTTGGCTTGTTAAGGTCTTGGGGTGTGGAGGATTCCGCTGAGTTCCGGTCGGCGCGCTGCGCGAAGAAGACCATGATCGAGGCTGCTACGTCCGCAAGGGAGTGGTAGGCCTCCGCCAGGAGGGCGATACTTCCTGTCACCGAGGACAACACGAATTTCGTCGCCGTCAAGAAAAGATTGACAATGGACGCGAGTAACGCGGCTGATTCTTGTTTGGTCATTCCTTTAGCGTTTATTCGCCTTTCCCCCAAGAAATCTTCCGAACCAATGTAAGGTTCATTGTATCAACGATCAACGGTTTTTCCAGAAGGCGGGGTGATCACCAGGCATAGGGATCACGATGACAACCAATCAAGCAGATAAACCAACAGATTTCATTTCGAGAAGTGCAGTCAATCGAGTGTTCGCCAGACTCGCCGTGCTACTGCGGGAATCGTAGCAAAGACAATCCGTTGGCGATCATCAGGGAATCTTTTGACTCGATCACGATGGAAGACCAGTAACAGGAAGTTTGAGCATTCAGCACAGCGCTCAACGAGTTTTGCCTGCTTCTGAAATGTTTCTATGTCGAGAGTGATTTCTCGCAGCGCGCGGCGCATCTCGAAATGCGTAACCTTTCGTCCATGCACCTGAGCGGAGAGTTCATCGTAAAGAGCGGACAAACGGTTGATCCCGTCGAATCTTCGCTCGGTTTCCATGTAATCCGGATGGTTCCTGAGGTAGTCAAACAGACTCTCGAAAGGGAGATACCATTTCTTGTCCCTGTTGGCGCGCCGGAACTCAACCGGATGATCGGAGAAATAGATGTGTCGGATTACGTTTTCAACTATGCTTCGAGCAAGAAGAAGAGTGGTTTTCCGGTAGCCCGAAAGTGCTTGAGGTAGAATCTGGAGGGCATCCGATGCAATCTCGTCGAGGAATACCTGGCTGTGTGGGGGGAGACGTTTTATCTGAAAACGCCATACGATGAGACTGTACGTTGCCGTATGGATCTTCCTGGCGGCTGCGGTAATAGCGGGGGAGAGTTCTTGGGCAACGACGTGTCTCTGTTTAAGAAATGCGATCACTTCCTCGAAATCTGAGGTCACATTGGACGGGACAGTAGACTTTGCTTTCTTCTGCTTCAAAGATCGATTCCCTTGATTATCCTCTCCCATTGAGAGAAGAAACTGTCCACTTCCCTCTCTTCTTCCGCCGACATGATCTCGATGGCCTTTCTCATGGCCCTTTCGAGACGCATCCGCTTGCGAGAATTCAGTTTATCAAGGTAGTGGCATATCTTCTCGACGATCTCGCACCGCGACATCTTGTCGTATCGCCTCTTAGGCATATCGGGTAACACCTGTATGGCGAAGTTTATGAGATCTTTATTTGTGGGGAATAGTGTTTTCGAACATAGGAGATCAGATAGGTTTTCTTGATTTTCCGGGGTGTGACCTGCGGTTAGCGATGTCCGCTCGCCGTAAGGTTCGCCGACCTTGGACCTCGCCGACTGACTACCCGAAGTCGCGTTCAGCATCTCAATATACGCTTCAACAACTGGAACGACACCCGGAAATCCTCGGCGTGCAGACGCCAGAAACGAACGCAAATCCTCAGCCGAGTAATCTGAAACGAGATCGGTCAGTTTAGAGACAAAAGCCATATATGCCTGATGGTTCGTCTTGTTAGGCATATTATTTTCCCTCGGCCCTTTCCAGGAATTCTTCGCTTATGTTCAGAACCTCATTCGCCGGTTTAGATCCCGGGCTGTGAAGGAAAACGGGTTTGTGTTTTTCAACGGACTCCGCCACTTTGGTTGATTGTGTGAGAAAACTCTTGAATATTTCGTCTCCACGCTTGGCTCTTAGCTCTTCCATGACCTTCTTCATTTGGTTGGGTAAGCGACCTCTGACCATACAGAAGACGATGCCCAGCGATTGCACTTCCCTTCCAGCTGAATCCGCGAACTCTTCGAGCCACCTTTCTAACAACGGGAGACCTATTGTTGACAGGGGATCGGGTTTTAGCGGTACCAAGTACTTCTGACTTGCGAGAACAGCGGCCAGCGTAAATATGGAGATCGTAGGCGGACAGTCAATCAAGATGTAATCATACGCGTTGCACATTTTTTCCAGAAAGTTGCGCAACCGGTTCTCAGTGCCTCTTTGAGAAGTCTCGATTTCCATGAGGGCGAGTGTCGAAGGCATCAGATCCAATGAGCCATTGGTGTTTTTGTGCATGCGAACTGTGCATGAATCAAGCGTAGGGTTACTTCTTTTCGTAGGTTTTGCTTTGCCCATCACTGTGCTCAATCGACTGGTGCGGCGAGGCATGAACAAATCAAGGATGGAGTGCTTATCCTCGCTATTTATGTGGTCCAAATACTCGGCTTCTGTCATGAGATAAGTGGACGCGTTGAATTGAGGGTCACAATCGATGAGCAAGACACGTTTTTCGTGTTGGACAGCGAGGGCATACCCGATGTTCACGCTGAGAGTCGTCTTTCCGACACCTCCTTTCATGTTTATGAAAGACACGACTTCGCCCATTTCGCTGCCTCCTCTCTCCGTCTCCCTCATACTGACCTCTTCCTACGAGGTCGGTCCCGTACTGGATTTTGAACAAGGTACTGTTTCATTAAGGGACTGATATCTGCAGTATACCACGCTTTCGTTGTTTTTCGACCGGTCGGGGGACTTGTTTTGCGTGGCTGAACTGGCGTTAGAATCCATAGGTCATGAGCGAAAAGACCGGAGTGTCAAGCTTCCGGCACTTCGATTCCATGCCGTTTGATTTTGCGCCAGAGGGTGGTTTTGTTGATGCCGAGTTCGTTGGCTGTGTCGATGCGCTTCCAGTTGTTGCGGATCAGCGCTTCGTAAATGGCTTGTTTTTCGATTTCGTCGAGTGAGGTTGCCTCATAGCTAAGACCGGCCGGCGTTTCGATCTGTTTAAGGGTTTCCGGCAGCCAGCGGAGTTCGATTAGACCCCCGTGGCACAAAACGAACGCGTGCTCGATAGCGTTCTCCAATTCCCGAATGTTCCCCGGCCAGTCGTACAGCATCATCGCTGCGATCGCATCGCGCGAAAGCCCGACAACGTCTTTTCCCTGAAGCCGGTTCATGCGGTCGATGAAGTGTTGAGCCAAGAGCGGAATATCTTCTTTGCGATGTCGCAGAGGAGGAAGAATAAGCCGCACTACATTGATCCGGTAGTAGAGATCCTGCCGAAACCGCCCCGAGTCCACCTCCGCCTTCAGGTCTCGATTCGTGGCGGCGATGAATCTCACGTCGGCCTTCAGTGTTTTGGTCGATCCGAGGGGTTCATATGTTCGTTCCTGTAAGACGCGCAGCAAACGCACCTGCAGAGCGGGAGACACATCGCCGATTTCATCGAGGAACACAGTTCCGCCTTCGGCCTGGGCCAATCGTCCGGGTTTGTCGCGCTTGGCATCCGTGAACGCTCCCGCCACATAGCCAAAGAGTTCCGATTCGAGGAGCGTATCCGGCAGGGCGGCGCAGTTGACTACGACCAGCGGTCTGCGCCGTCGCGAGCTGAGATTATGGAGGGCGCGCGCGAAGAGTTCTTTGCCGGTTCCGCTTTCCCCTTCGATCAGCACGGTGCTTGCGGTAGCGGCGATTTGCGGGATGATCGCGAAAATCTCCTGCATTTTATGGTTACGGGAGACGATGTCGCCGAGGCTGTATTGACGGTTCACTTCCCGCCGCAGCTCCTCGACCAGGGACAGGTCGCGAAACGTCTCGACTCCGCCGATGATCTCCCCGTTCTGATCGCGCAAGAGAGCCGTGCTGACGCTGATGGGAACAAGAGTTCCGTCCGCGCGGAGGATGTGGATTGCCCGGTTTACAACCGGGCGGCTCGTTTCCATGGATTGCTTGAGAGCACAGTCCGATTCGCAGATTTCGGCTCTGAATACCTCGCAGCACGGACGGCCGATCGCCTCTTCACGCGGCACCCCCGTGATTTCCTCCGCCGCGCGGTTGAACGAGGTCACGATGAAACGCTCATCTACAGTGAAAACACCGTCGGCGATGGAATTGAGGATCACAGAGGTGCGATCCAGAATTGGCTGGCTTTTGTCGGCGACGGTTACTGAATGGGTCATTATCGAGGTTCCTTGGGAACTGTGGTGTGTCTGCCGCATAATCCCCTTGAAGAAGTTTGACGATGTTTTCCGGTTATTCAATGGTACAATTCGCTGAGTGCATTGCCAGTGAACCTGTGAAGGAGGTGGAAACGCGTGGAACCCGGTTACTCCCTTCGCAACCGCTTTGAGTACGTTGTAGAATAGTGCCGGCTCTTTCCTCGGACGAGCGAGAATGATATTGCGAAAGAGAGGGTGAGAGAAACCTGAAAGGGGCGGAGGAAAGAATGGCTGACGATCGGCGGTTTTTACGAGACATGGTACTCGACCAGATGCTGCGCGAGTTGCGCGATGTCCAGCAAATGGTTGAGGAACAACGGGGGGATCTTGCGTGCAACCTAAACCCGATTCTTGAGGCGTCGGTTGAGTTGTATGAGACAAATCGGATCGTCCTGAAGCACATCGAGTCTGCTATTGAGATGGTTCGAGAGGAGAATCACAGTCTTTATTTGGACGATCTTACAATCGCTGCCGCTCATCTGCGCATCGGGATGACAGGCCTTCACTCCGCTCTTGTGGCGACGGCGGCGGTCACCTCGGAAGAGGACGAAAGCGGAGAGAACGCCTTGCACATCGAAACGGAAGAATAAGAGAACACCATATGCAAGTCCGACGGTTTGAGAAATTTCGATCCAATTAGAAGCGTCTGAAAAGGAGGTTGCTATGAGAGTTGCTTTCGCTTGCTGCGTTTTGTTGACAGTCACGATGGTAGCTACCGGGGCGGATGTGCCGGAATCGAAGATGGGAATGCCCCTCGTTTTGAATGAGACTTTCGATGACGGGGCGGAGGATTGGAAGCCATTCGATCCTGAGAGTTTCAAGGTGATCGAGGAGGATGGGAATGCCGTTTACGCTCTGGTGAAAGACAGCGACTACAAACCGCCGGTTCGTTCGCCTCAGAATATCGCCATCTATAAAGGGCTCTATGTCTCCGAATTTGTTCTGGAAGTCGACTTGAAGTCGACGACGGAAGATTACGGCCACCGCGACATGTGCGTTGTTTTTGGCTATCAAGATTCTTCTCATTATTACTACGTCCATTTCGGGCTGAAGTCGGACCCTCATTCCAACTCCATATTTCTTGTGAACGGCAAGCCGAGAGTCTCGATCGCCAGGACGCGTACGGAAGGCACGCGTTGGGAGGACGATACGTACCACAAGATTCGGATTGTGCGCGACGTGGAAAGCGGCAAGATCGATGTGTATTTCGACAACATGGATGAACCGTGGATGACTGCGATCGACAAGACCCACGAGTGGGGCGGCTTCGGTGTCGGTTCGTTCGATGACACCGGAAATATCGACAATTATCGTGTGTGGGGAGTCAAGGTCGAGAAGTGATGACTCTGAGCACGCCTCCGGCGCCGGAAAGTTCCCCTATTTTGGCATTGGCTTCGACGAGGAGCGTGGCCACATCCCAATCGAACTCCAATCGGGGAGGCAAGGGGTTGGGGAGGAAGGCCCAGTATCGGACACCTGTCGGTGCTGTCGCGGCGTGCGGAGGTTGAAACGATACCGAGCCTTTGGTAGATCTATTCTCCGAAAGCATACGAGGAGTTAGAGGTTATTGTACGATCCAATGCCGGGCAAACCCCAAAGGAAGTCTCTTTCTTGTCGCGAATCGAGTACCGGACAGAATCGGGCAAAAAAAAGTATCAAATGGCGGTTTGGGGACTTGACTGGTTTCTCGACCGCGATATACTCTTTTTTTGCCTGAGGCAGGAGGCGCTGAATTAAGGTTTTGTCAGCATTTGACTAACTTGCATTAAACCTTTTACCTTGTTATAGTTAAGTAAGGCCAACTGCCGGGATTGGGATACCGATCCAATCCTTCGTTCTTTGACAATCGAGCAGTCTATAAGCGTCTGTGTGCCCTCGTGGTTCGCTTACGAGCGGACTCGAGTACTTCCCTAAAGATCTGCTTTTGTGGATCTTTTGAGGAATAGATCCGGACACGCAGAAAGTCCGGAGCAACTTTCCAGTTGGAATCGACTCGGGAGACCGAGTTGGACAGATATCCACGGAGAGTTTGATCCTGGCTCAGAACGAACGCTGGCGGCGTGGATAAGGCATGCAAGTCGAACGCCAAAGTTCCCCTTCGGGGGAATGAGTAGCGTGGCGAACGGGTGAGTAACACGTGAGCAATCTGCCCTCGAGTGGGGAATAAGGCCCGAAAAGCCGGTAATACCGCATAATGTCGCGAGATCGCCTGGTTTTGCGACCAAAGGTGGGGATCCGAAAGGACCTGCCGCTTGAGGATGGGCTCGCGGCCCATTAGGTAGTTGGTGAGGTAACGGCTCACCAAGCCCGCGATGGGTAGCTGGTCTGAGAGGATGACCAGCCACACTGGGACTGAGATACGG
>CAZTDD010000118.1:0-20732 GCA_964612675.1 uncultured bacterium | reverse complement strand
GCCTCGCCCTCCCAGTAAACGGCTTCGCCCTTTCCTAACTTAATGACATTGCCCTATTCCGGGCTATCAAACTCGCGATCTACTTTCCCCAAGCCGGGCCGGGCGTTGTCAGGCGTCGCCACGGATGATCGAATTGCTGCATCGAATCGTATCCACGCCACAGGATCAGATGATCCACCAGCGCAATCGCCATCATGGCCTCTCCGACCGCCACAATTCGGCCGCAAATCGTCGGATCCCGACGTGTGATCGCACCAAGCTTCGCCGCCTCGAGCTTAGGCAGATTCACGGTCTGCTGCTCGATGGAAATGGTCGAAGTCGGTTTCACGGCCATCCGGACGACAATCATCTCACCGTTTGAGATTCCTCCGTCGATACCGCCGGAACGATTTGTACCAAATTTAATCTCCCCGTCTTCCACATAAGGAATATCGTTACATTCCGATCCCTTCATCTTTGTGACGCCGAAGCCTTCACCAATTTCGAATCCTTTGACGGCGCCGATACTCATAATCCCGTGTGCGAGAGTGGCGGAGAGTTTGTCGAACACCGGTTCGCCGAGTCCGGGGGGTACGCCGCGTGCGCGGAGTTCCACGATACCGCCGCAGGTATCGCCTTCTTCTTTGATTTTGAGACATTCAGCGATCATCTTCTCCGCCGCCTCGTGGTCGGGACAGCGGACGATGTTCTTTTCAGCGTGTTCGAGGATCTCATCAAATGTGACGTCTTTCGACTCGACACCGAACAGCTCTTTCACATAGCCAGCGACCTGAATGTCTTCTCGCTCGAGGATTTTCTTGGCCACCGCGCCTGCGGCGACACGGCAGGCGGTTTCGCGGCCGCTCGCACGCCCGGCTCCACACCAATCGGTGAATTGACCGTACTTATAATAGAAGGTGTGCTCCGCATGTCCGGGGCGCATCAGATCCTTCACCTCACGGTACTGATCGACATGGATCTTCTGCCGATCGACATTGCGGATCAGCAGTCCGACCGGCGCACCGGTGGTAACGCCTTCCATCAGGCCGGCGACAATCTCGACCCGATCGGTCTCACCTCGCGGCGAATCGATTGCGCTTTGGCCGGGTCGTCTGCGGTCCAATTCTTTTTGTACATCGGCGTTCTCGAGCGGTATTCCCGCAGGTACGCCATCGACGATAATCTGCAGCGCTTCCCCGTATGATTCCCCGCAGGCATATACGCGGAAAGCACGTCCGAAACTGTTTCCCAACATGGCTCTTTACCTTTCATTTTTGAGATTGATTTATCCTAGAAAGCCCTATCGCACCGGGCCGGGCGTCTGAGTTTCCTGTAGATCCGCTCCAATAGACCGCATTAGATTCACATACGTCGGGAATGTAACAGCGGCCGCCTCGGCGGTCTCGATTTCTGTTGTGCCTTTCGCCACCATCCCCGCCACCGAGAGTGCCATGACCACACGGTGATCGTGATGACCGTCGACCAATGCGCCATTCAAAGAACCGCCGTGGATCACCATACCATCTTCGAGTTCTTCCACTTGGACTCCCATTTTCGTAAGTTCGGCGCACATCACAGCGATCCGGTCGGTTTCTTTCAGGCGGGCTTGAGGCACGTTCACAAGCCGTGTGGTACCCTGTGCGCAGGCGCCCGCCACAGCCATGGCCGGAAGTGCGTCCGGCGTTTCGTTCAAATCAAACTCGCCGCCGGAGAGCGATCCTCCCTCAATCGTAACTGCCATTTCCTCGTGCGTGATTCTTGCGCCCATCTCTTCCAACATCGAAACCACGGCTTTGTCGCCCTGTGTATCGGTCATATCCAGTCCCCGGAGAGTGAGACGACCTCCGGTGACCGCGGCAGCGACTAAGAAGAACGTAGCGGAGGAGAAATCTGCCGGAATGAGTTGCGAAAAAGGATCATAGCGCTGGCCGCCTTCGATCTCGAAGTGTTCGTATCCGTCACGCTGCAAACGGATTCCGCAGAGATCGAGCCACCAAAGCGTCATGCCGACATACGGTTTTTCATAAAGCAAAGGAACATGGATCGTCGACCGCTTTTCAGCTACCGGCAGATTCAAAAGCAGGCTGGTCAGATATTGAGAGGTGACACACTCGATGGTTGTTTCGCCGCCGTTCAGTCTTCCGCCCACCACAACGGGTGGCGTTTCGGTTCCTCGTGTCGTGAACGCAGTGGCTCCGAGATCGCATAGCGACCGCACCAGCGGTCCCACCGGTCGCGAGCGAATCTGATGGTCGCCGGTGAAAACCGTATAGCCGGAAGCAAGGGCGGCGGTACTCAACGTCGTCCTGAGGGTCGTGCCGCTGTTGCCGACATCGATGACATTTTCCGGTACACTCGGCTCGCCGCCGGTCCCTTCGATGGTCCATTCTTTTTCGGACAACTCGATTCGTGCTCCGAGCGCCGAACAGGCTCCCGCGGCAGATCGGGTATCGAGAGAGTCGAGTGGATCGAGCAAAGACGAACGACCTTCAGCGAGGGTGGCGATGACCACGGCACGAATCGTGTGGGATTTCGAGCCGGGAATCTTCACTTCCCCCGAAACCGTGCTGGGATTGACAAGTAGCCTCATGGGCGTGGCCTCTCTGAGAGTTGGCATGAAGAATAGCGGGAACGTTAGCAAACTCAAGGAGCTGCGGTCAACTCCCGCGACAGAAATTGTTTGTAACAGAAGGCAAATCAGAACCTAACGACTTCCGCAACCTTCATCATGTTTTACATTATGCTTTTTTCTGTTGCAGTCAGTTGTGGTTGTGATACAATATCATTGCCTCGGGAGGCATGTATTGGAGGTATGGGACGATGGAGGGGGTTCCTATCGGGACCATTGTGGGGCTGCTTGTCAGCGGCCTGTTGTTCGTCGTGATTATTGGGTTGACGATCCGGTCAATGAATCGCATCACGACGAGAGCCGAGGCGCGCCGCCGCTCTGAGGTGGCGCAGCGGAATGCCGCCGTTTTGTTTGTCCGTGCGCTTAGGCAAATGGCGGAGACCGGAGTCACGCCGAGCCAGGCGCAGCGTGCGGCCTATCATATCAACAAAGGCCTGGAGTATCTTCGCCTCGCGGGTGGAGATTTCAAACCCGAACCGGATCGCATACCGGATATCCTTCATTTACGCGAGCGAGCAACGACGATCCTGGCGCGCGGTTTTCTTGCGGCAAAAGACACGGCTCCGTTTCAAGAATTCTTGAACGTAACACAACCGCTGGAGAAGAAACGCCGCAAATCCAGCGTTGCGTGAACGTTTGTTTGTTGTGTTGCCTTGAGAAGCGATAGACGGTGTATTCCCGCCCGATCCGATCAGAAGAAATAGCCGGCCAAGTACCGTAACGCGACGGCGAGCAGAAGGATTCCCAGAAATGTTTTGAGGATGCGAGCAGGTACGAAACGCTGCGTCCGGGCACCCAGATACATCCCCGCAAGACCGCCCACCCCGAACAAGAAACCCAGCAGCCAATCGGGAGCCACGTTCATGCCGGTCGACGCGTAGAACGGTTGGAGAAGACGATAGAAGGAAACGCCGGCCACCGAAGTCACAAACGTTCCCATTAGGGTGGCGCCGGCCACTGTATGCACCGGCAACCCATAAATTGCTACGAAGAACGGTGCGATAATCGCACCGCCCCCAATTCCATACGTGCCGCCGATAACACCGACAACCAGAGACAGGATAAAAACACCGACTGTCGGACATTCGTGGCGTTGGCCTTGGAATAAGAACGCCAAGCGACGATAGCTGAATTCCTCTACAACTACCGCCCAATCCTTGGACTTTTCCTTGGGTTGCGCTTTTCCCGGGGCTTTCACGATATCCCAGAACAAACGGGCGCCGATGTACAGAAGAACACACCCAACAAAGGCTTTGAAAGGTTTCGGATTTGGAAGATAGGTCAGACGGATGAAGACACCAAGAACAAGGCCGGGCATCGTACCGACGACAACGATCCATGTAAGCGGCCAGATTAATCGGCCTTCGCGCAGGTACCGATAGACCCCACTCGGAATGGCGACCACGTTATAGACAAGGTTGGTGGCCGTGACCGCCGGGCTCACAAATCCCAATACAGTCATCTGAAACGGAAGAATCAGAAACGCCCCGGACACCCCCGCCATCGAGGTACAATACGAAATCCCGAACGCGACCAGCGGAGGAACCCAGATCGGCGTTTCTACTCCCGAGACAGGAAACAGCATATCGCCCTCCAGGTGACACCAACGGCCACTGTCATTGTTATGCCGAGTGGAATTCACTCCGAACCGACGATAGGATACTCCACTACAGACAAAGCTGAATAGGAAGATCCGCATTCGACGCGGCTACGAATCAACCAGCAAGGGAAGATCATGCACCACGAAATCGAAACATTCGACAACGCCTACCCGAATCGACGGTATACGATCGACATTTCATGCCCCGAGTTCACCTCGGTGTGCCCGCGCACCGGAAACCCGGATTTTGGGACGATTCACATCGAGTACATCCCGGACAAGAAATGTATCGAATTGAAATCCCTGAAATTGTATTTGTTCGGTTACCGCAACGAAGGGATTTTCTACGAGATGGCGACCAACAAGATTCTCGACGATCTTGTCGAAGCGTGCGAACCGCACTGGATGAAGGTCGAGGGAGATTTTAATGCGCGTGGCGGAATCGGCACAAAAGTGACAGCCATCTACGAGAAAAACGCGGAAGAGAAATGAACGAAGAAAAACAAAAGGCGGTTGTGCTGCTGAGCGGAGGGATGGATTCCACGACAACGCTCGCAATCGCTCAAAGCAGAGGATTCGATCTCTACGCCCTCACATTCCGGTACGGGCAGCGGCACGCAGTTGAAATCGAGGCCGCGCGAAAAATCGCGGAACGATACAGTGTCGTGAAACACATTATCCTCGATGTCGGCCTCTATCAGTTCGGCGGTTCCGCTCTGACCGATGATATCGAAGTCCCGAAAGACCGAACACAGCAGGAGATGGGCAGCGACATTCCGGTGACCTATGTTCCCGCGCGGAACACACTGTTTCTTTCCTATGCGTTGGCGTGGGCGGAGGTTCTTCGAGCGAACGACATCTTCATCGGTGTCAACGCTCTCGATTACAGCGGCTATCCCGATTGCCGACCGGAATTTATCGAGGCGTTCGAGCGCATGGCCGCTCTCGCAACAAAGGCGGGTGTCGAGGGGAAACAGCGAATCAAAATACACACACCGCTGATTCATTTGACCAAAGCCGAAATTATACAAAAAGGCATCGAATTCAATGTCGATTATTCGCTCACACGCACCTGTTACGATCCCGCACCGGATGGAACGGCGTGCGGAGCCTGCGATGCCTGTCGCCTGCGATTAAAAGGGTTTGCAGAGAGCGGATTGGACGATCCGATTCAATATCGGTGCAGGTCTTCGAATCTCGAATGAACTACACGATCAAGGAGATTATTTACACGCTTCAGGGGGAAGGCGCACAGGTGGGCCGGCCTGCTGTGCTTTGCCGGTTCGCGGGATGTAATCTTTGGTCCGGGCGTGAGGAAGACAGGGCGCGTGCTGTTTGCCGGTTTTGCGATACGGATTTCGTCGGTACGGACGGTTCCGGCGGTGGACGATTCGAGTCGGCGGAAGAGCTGGCCAAGGCGATATGTGACAAATGGCCGAAGGATTTGCGGACGGGTGCACGACCTTTTGTCGTGATGACCGGCGGCGAACCGCTGCTGCAGCTGGATGAGTCGCTTATTTCCGAGCTGCACAAACTGAATTTCGAAGTCGCTGTGGAGACGAACGGCACAATCCACGCTCCTGGGGGTTTGGATTGGGTTTGTGTTAGTCCGAAGGCCGAGACTGACTTAGTAATCCAAGAAGGGGGCGAGCTGAAGCTCGCGTATCCGCAAGAAGGTATGAACCCTGCGGACTATGAGCAATTCAATTTCCGAAATTTCTTCCTTCAGCCGATCGACGGTCCGGAACGTGAGAGCAATACTCGACATGCTGTCGAATACTGTCTGAATCATCCCCAATGGAGACTCAGCATACAGGTGCATAAGATTCTCGGTTTGCCTTGACCGAGCTGCGGGTGTTTGAGGCTGAGCATGTCTTGATCTCAGCTAAGCACGTCTCACGAACAGCCGCTTGTGGCTCCGCAGTTCAGGCACTTGTAGCAGGTCCCGCTTCGGACCATGATGGCACCGCAATCCGCACACGGCGGCGCGTCATCCTGTACCTTGAACGTGAACGCGTCGGTCGAGGCCGGTTCGGGACCTTCCTGATTGCCGGAGGTATCGTCGGAAGATGTCTGTGTCTCTTGTTCCGCTTGAGCAACATCGATCGCGGTGGGCCGCTTCGTGCCATTGAGAACCCCCACACGCTGCCATTCGTCTTCGGTCAAAAACTTCGACGCAAGCCAACGGAAAATGTAATCCACAATCGACTTCGCCATACGAACCTGCGGATTGCTGGTCCATCCCGCCGGTTCGAAACGTACGTGGCTAAACTTATCCACCAATACCCGCAACGGTACACCATACTGAAGCGTCATCGAAATCGCGGTCGCGAAACAATCGACAAGCCCCGAAACCACGCTTCCCTCTTTCGCCATGGTCAAGAAGATCTCGCCCGGCGTTCCATCTTCATACATCCCCACCGTGATATATCCCTCATGGCCGCCTACGCTGAATTTGTGCGTAATCGCTTCCCGCGTATCCGGCAGACGGCGACGGTAGGGTTGGGCCGCGGGCTTTGTTGCTACCAGTTCTTTCTTTTCTTCTTTCTTACGTTCCTGCAGACTTGTATTGAGCGGTTGGGTGCGTTTGCAGCCGTCGCGATAAATCGCAATTGCTTTCAGCCCCTGTTTCCAGGCTTCCATATAGGCATCGGTAACGTCGTCGACACTCGCTTCATGGCGCATATTCACCGTCTTCGAAATAGCGCCCGACAGAAACGGCTGTACCGCTCCCATCATTAGGATATGGCCCATCGTGGAGATCGAGCGCTCGCCCTGCGCGGGCGTGAACGCGCAGTCGAAAACCGGGAGATGCGTCTCCATCAGGTGCGGAGCGCCCTCGATTGTGTCGTTCTCGTCGATGTACTCAATAATTTCTTTGATTTGCTCGTCGCCGTAGCCGAGCTTAGTGAGGGCTTGGGCGACTGTCTGATTGACGAGTTTCAGCATCCCGCCGCCGACGAGTTTCTTGTACTTGACCAAAGCGATATCCGGCTCGATCCCTGTCGTATCGCAATCCATCATGAACGCGATGGTACCGGTCGGGGCCAGAAGCGAGACCTGAGAATTGCGGTAGCCGTGGCGATGACCGAGTTCCAACGCGCGGTCCCAGGATTGTCTTGCCGCATCGTACAGGTGGATTGGAACCATTTCGGCCTGGACATCTTTGAGGGCGTCACGATGTTTTTCCATTACTTTCAACATCGGTTCGCGATTCGTTTCAAAGTGTTTGAACGGACCGACACGCGAGGCGATTTTGGCGCTTGCGGCATACGCCTCACCGGTCATAAGGGCGGTAACCGTGGCTGCATAAGCACGCCCTTCGTCGCTGTCATAGGGAAAACCGCGCGACATCAAAAGTGCGCCCAGATTGGCGTATCCCAATCCGAGCGGACGAAACTCGGCGCTGTTGCCCCCGATGGGGTCGGTCGGATAGTTGGCGTTATCGACAATAATCTCCTGGGCAAGCAGCACAATACCGACAGCTTGGCGAAAGGCATCGGTATCGAATTGGCCGTCCTTGTCCTGAAAGCGCATCAGGTTCAGAGAGGCGAGATTGCAGGCGGAGTTATCGAGAAACATGAACTCCGAGCATGGATTGGACGCGTTGATCGGCCCACTGTTGGGGCAGGTGTGCCATTTGTTGACTGTTGTATGGAACTGCATCCCGGGGTCGCCGCATGTGTGCGTCCCTTCCGAAATCATTTTCATGAGGTCGCGGGCTTTGTAGCTGTCCATAATCTCGCCGGAGACGACGGCCCGCGTTTTCCACTCGTCGTCGCGTTCCGCCGCCACCATGAATTCGTCCGTCACACGCACGCTGTTGTTGGAATTCTGGAAGAAGATGGAGGAGTACGCTTCGCCGTTGAACGACCCGTCATAGCCCGCGTCGATCAAAGCCCACGCCTTTTTCTCTTCATTGACCTTGCAATTGATAAACTCGGCAATGTCCGGGTGATCGATATTGAGAATCACCATTTTGGCGGCTCGGCGCGTCTTTCCGCCGGATTTAATCACCCCGGCGAACGCGTCATAGCCCTTCATGAATGAAACCGGTCCCGAAGCGGTCCCGCCCCCGGCGAGTTTTTCCCGTGAAGACCGCAACGACGAAAAATTGGTTCCGGTTCCGGAACCGTATTTGAACAACATCCCTTCGATCTTGGCCAGATCCAAAATCGACTCCATCGTGTCTTCCACGGAGTTGATAAAACAGGCGGAACACTGCGGCTTGGCCTCGACACCTACATTGAACCAAACGGGACTGTTAAAGGAGGCTTTTTGGTGGAGGAGAAGGTAGGTCAATTCGTCCGCGAACGCCTGACCGTCTTCATCGGACGCGAAATAGCCCTGTTTCTTTCCCCATTCATGGATGGTGCGAACGACACGACCGATCAGCTCCCGGGCGCTTCGCTCGCGCTCCGAGTTCTTGCCCTTGCTGCGGAAATACTTCGAAACGACTACGTTGGTGGCCATTTGCGACCAGAATGACGGGATCTCAATATCGTCCTGCTCAAAAACGACGTTGCCTTTTTCATTCGTGATTGTCGCAGACCGTTTCTCCCAGGTCACATCATCGAAAGGGTCCCGCCCCGATGTGGTCCACCGTCTATGGACACGCAATCCACTTTCGTTACGTTCAATACCAATCGCACCGTTTGAGCGCGATTCGTCGTTCCGAACTAATTTTCCGCTTTCTGTGATGGCGACGTCGTTCACAGCGCTTCCTCCTTTTGAGTAAATCCAAACCAGACTTCCCGCGTTCGTTCAGTACGACAACGGAAAATCGCCGGATGGAGAGAGAATCTCCGGATCGGATTCGGCGAGCCTGTTCGGCATCATTGAGCATCCGAGGCGAAGGCGTCCAGGATAGTAACAGCAGAAGTGTTTGTCAACACTTTTTTACCACATATCGTGGTTTTTTTGCTGACAGATATC
The DNA here is from genome assembly GCA_964612675.1 of uncultured bacterium. Classification (GTDB taxonomy): domain Bacteria; phylum Hinthialibacterota; class Hinthialibacteria; order Hinthialibacterales; family JAKPRU01; genus CAZTDD01. The sequence continues at coordinate 11,589 of CAZTDD010000118.1, read as the reverse complement.
TATATATAGTCATAGTATATCAAATTTGTAACGATTACAAAAAGGAAGAAGGCTACTCTGCAAGTTCAGCAGACAGGGGTCTTTGGAGACGGTTTGGACTACTAATTTGGTAGAAGATTCAGGTGCTGAGGGGAGTATAGCGCAGGTCGACATGGATTCCCCAGGAGTAGATCTTGACAAAATCGAAGCAGCTACGTGCGGCTGCCCCCAGGTCGCTCGGCGGACAATTCGGGACACGACGGATATCGGCGGCACAGCAGGTACGGCAGAGGGGTTGAGGAGGGCTGTCGAGACTTTGCAACCGTTCGGCCAGAATTGGGTCTTCAAGATCCTTTTTGGATGGCCCTGTGATGAGATGCCGACTTGTTAGACTGATTTCTTGCCGCCAGCGGGTTCCGTAGATCTCGCGGTAGATACGTACGTGTTCCGGCCAGATACGACAGGAAGAGGTAATAATCAACGGCGAGCCGACTGCGGCGCGAAGCTTTTCCAGCCGAACGGGAAGCAGGGGATGAATACGGACAAAGCCTGTAGCTTTGTCTTGGAACTCACTCAAACAAAAATGCGGGGCAATACGGATCCCGTTCGACTTCACGGTTTCACCCACACCGCAATCGGCTCGAGGTTCTCAACTTGCAGATTGTCTGCCAGAAGGCGAAGCCGTCCACGTAAGATCCCCTCCGACTGGGTATCGTTACCGTGGAGTGTGTAGGACGCTTTTCCGGCAGCCGAGTCCGTCTTTTGGCAAAGACTGTGCTCCGAGTTGATGACCGATCCGTCCCGTTCGAGAAGAAAATGGATTTCGCGAGCGGTCAGGTCGACCGGATTCCGGTCACGGTCGCGGCAGGTGAAGTGAATCTCTATTCCGTGATCGTTCTTTGTCAGGAGGATTGTTGTCGCCATTGTTCCGCTCGCTCGCTTTTATCGTAAGAATCGAACTTCATACTCGCCGTTTTCCGGGAACGTCACCGCAACCTCAACAGCGATGACCATTCCATCCGGCGGCACCGGGGCCGGTTCAAGGACCGTTCCGAGACCGTGTCCGGCGCGGCCCAGCACGGGGTCTTCGTCATAAATCGTTCGCGAACTACCTTTCAGGTCCGGCATCCTCGTTCTCTCCTCTTCTCACCAGGATTCATTCGGGAGTGCGTAGAAAGTCCCATCGGATGGCGGATCGGTGTGTTTCTCCTCCCGGCATGCTCGGGTAGAGGTGGCGGAATCGGGATAGAAGAAGACACGATAAAAGATCTCGACGGGCGTCGCAAAACCCGGGATGTCGCTGTACCTGAGCTGAACCTCCAGATGCGAAGGCAGATCGGCGGGGACCTTTCGCGTCGCCGTGTCGATCACGCTTTGCGCGTACCACAGGCGCGACCGGGAGTTTTCTCGGGTGGCAATCTGCAGCTCCCGCGAGACTTGTTGAACCGTCTCGGCCAAGGCATCTCTCCCCGCACCGGGCGCGACAAGGTCGAAGACACCCAGTTCTTGCCGTGTCACTCCACCGACGAGTCCGCTCATCACAATCGTATAGGTTCCGGTCTCGCAGGCGGTTGCTTCGTAAACTCCGGTGGCGATCCCTAGGATGCCTGCGTACATCGGACCCGAACCGATTTCCCGGCCGTCTGCCAGGACGCAAAACGAGAGAGCCACTGCCTCTGTGGGAGCGCCGGTGGATGGGTCGGCGGCGAGATAAGTGAATGGAACCGTCTCGCCTTGTTCATAGGTGCCAAGAAACGTGCCGCATAAGGCGGTATGGACTGCGACGAAAAGAACTGTTGAATTCAACATGGTATTTCTCCTGCGGAATGTCAGCCCTCACCCTGCCCTCTCCCAGAGGGAGAGGGGACCTAGGTTCGTTCACAGGTCATTTCGAATCCTCTTCACAGATCGCATCGGGCCTCTTCACAACTCGCATCGGGCCTCTTCACAACTCGCATCGGGCCTCTTCACAAATCGCATCGGGCCTCTTCACAACTCGCATCGGGCCTCTTCACAACTCGCATCGGGCCTCTTCACAAATCGCATCGGGCCGGGTCATAGATCGCATCGGTCCGGAGAAAGCACGAAGGACTCTCCTCGCGGATTGCGTGAAAATCCTTCTCATATCCCAGATTCAAAAGAACGAGCACCAGGAACGTCCGAACAGGCCGAAACAGGCTCCGGCGATAGCCCCGAGAAGCGATGCTGTAATTTTGATCGCACCGAGATCGCTGCGGTTCTTCATCACCATCGCTTCCGTTCGAGCGAGATCGTGCTGGATCGACTGAATCATCGATTGAACACCCTCGATTCGGGCCGTTGCGCGTTCGATCGCTGTGCGAAGTTCCACGTATTCGGGGCTGTATTGGGCTCGTCCATTCATTGAGGCTCTTTTTCCAATTCTTCGATTCGCTTTTCCAGCGCGCTCAGACGGTCCAGGATGTGACGCTCGGTAGCCACCAGGTCCGGAACAATGCGGCTGTAAACCACTCCTTTGATTGCTCCACTCTGGTCGCGACCGATCCAATCCTCCGGGGTACCCGAATAATCGGCAACAAAGCCGAGCCGGGTATGAGTGTACTTTGGCAATGTGGGCTGGACGCCCGGTGCATATTCGACCGGCGTTTTCAGCACATAGGTTCTGAGCGTTGCTTCTCGCACACGGCGGACGGCATTGAGAATCGTGTCGGAGGTCGCGTTTTGGATATTCGCTTTTCGACTCGCGAGTGACAATGTGATGAAGTCGCTTGCCGCACAGTCGCCGTTGATTTCACATCGAACCGACGGAGCCCCCGTGGCAACGCCGACATTTCCCGCGAAGTAGTTGTCTCCGCTAAGGGAGGACACCGGCCCTTCCAGAGTGAGCTTGCCGGTATCGCCGTCGATAACCGCAGCATCCTGATTGGTGTCGGAATGAAAACGAATATTCCGATCCGACCGTATGTCGAGGTCGTACGGAGACACGCCGATCGCATAGGAGTCGCTATAAAAGCGGATCTTGTCGCCGAGATAATCCGCGAACTCGATTGTCGCCATGGAGACGATGACCGCCGACACCAGTCCGCCGTAGGTCGGATCGATGTGGATATCTCGTGCTGCGTAGATCTTGGCGTGATCTCCGTCGTGATAGATGCGAAAGTAGTCAGACGGTTTTCCGATCACAAGTCCCGAGTTCAAGTCCGAGCCGTTGAAGACCGCCATTGGCCCGGACACGATCACGCCGGTTGCGGCAACAGCCGTGGCGCCTGCAGGAATATCTCCCACATGGAGAGACGTGAGCGCGAGCGTGGCCGCGTCGATCTCCGCCGTGGATGGGAAAACCACCGCGCTGCCGGCCCCATTGCTTTCAATCGAATAGATGTCATTCAATTGCGAGAAATGAGGCCGGGTTTGCGCGTTGGCTTCTCTGCGGTCCCAATCACTCACGCAAACCAGAAGAATCCCTGCAATCAGAAAGCGGACTGCCGAAACACCCGGTTTTGTCGTTCTTGCGCGATTGGGAGCATACCTGCGATCAGTCATTGGAACTCACCTTCGAATCTGTTGTTCGTTGACCTTCTTTCAAATCCCTTCTGCTCAATGCCTCATCGAGACACTCGAGTACCAGCGGCAGGACTAAACGAAGAAACCGTCGTACGAATTGATTCATGAGCGCTTCACTCCTTTCCTATGAGATATCGATGCTGTAAAACGGCGTGCGGCGGAGGTGCGGTCGTGAATGTGTACCCCCGACGATCGCTGTCTTCCGTGTAATCGATGTTGTTGGCGTAAAGAATTCCGTTGACAAAGACATCCAAAGTCCCGGAACGATATTGATTCGCGGTGGAGAAATGCGTGGTTGTGCCGTCAGCGCTTTCCGCCGGAGTAACATCGTCCGTGTGCCGATGCGAATCGCCGACGACGATTACATTTCTGCGGTCTGTGATATACGCGTTTTCACCGTCGTCGAATTCTTGAATCGACGATGAACCGGGCCGCAGATAAATTTCCGCAAGCGCCATGCTTTCGTCCGGCACGTCCGGCGCAACCGGCGGAGATCCTTCCGTGCCCGCGATGAGTCCGGCTTGTCCGCTCGCGGACAGATATACCAGGTCGATCCTCGGCCAAGTCTCGGGCGGTTCAATGCCTTCTTCTTCTGGAAACGTCGACACCATAGTCCGGCCTACCACATAGGGATGAATAACTCCGAGGCCGGGAAACACACGCACTGTCATATTCGGAACCGGTTGGGCCGCAACCTGAAGCGACGAACCCGGCCCCAAATCGAGAACACTGTTCTGCTCCCGACACGCTAACCGGGACAGCACGCGTGTGGCGGCTTCGAGCGCCGCTTCGATATTCGCGTTCCATCGATTGAGTTTTTCCGACTCGACCGGAACCTCGCCGTACCGAAACAGACTCGAAGAATGCTCTTCATTAGCTGGATCGTATTTGCCCAAATTAGTCATGGTCTTCGCTCAATCCGCGTGCCGAGCCGTCAAGTAGACTTCGTCGCTGTCGGTGTCTTCTCTTTGCACAGTGAGTTTCAGCGTTTGCGACAGGTATTTCTCGACGGAGCCGTCGGCCTCTCGCGTCAACAAATCGCCGTCGCCCTGTAGGAGCTTTATCATGTCATGCCCGGCCCAAACGGTTTCCTGGAAATCATCAATCCAGACATGGGACACGCTGTTTTCAAGCGCACCAAGAGCATCCGGATCGAATTCACGGACATCCGCCAACAGTTCATGCTGGAGCAACGACCGAAAGAGAGGATTCTCGTCGGCCCAAATGCACAAGAGAGGCTCGTCTTCACCGTGAATTTGGCCTTCAAACGAGCGGGCCAGCGTAGCGCCCTGGTCGGCCCCTTTATAAACAAGCGAACCTTCGAGGACATCGACAATCTCGTCGATCACACGCAGACATCGTTGCTCACCGGAGACTTCGCCCGGACGATGTGCACAAAGGCCGTCTTCTTCGCCACAAATGGAACAGGTCCAATGCCGATACCTCCACGCGATCGATACTTCGCGATAGATCCCACCATCGATATTCAAAAGCAGATCTACCGCGCCGCTCGTTTCGCGCAGCCAATAAAACCAGGCCTGGACCCAGCGGACGGGTTCTCCGTCGGGACCGGTGCGTTCAACTGTTTTTGCTTTGAAGAAACGCGCCAACGGAAGCGATCGGCGGTCATGGCCGGTGATGACCGACTGGCCGATGACCAATCGTGCAATCTGCTCCAAGGCGTGGGGCGTAAAGCGAGACCAGTCGCATTCGCACGGTCGGTCGGAACAGAGGTACATACTCCGTACAAACACGTCATCCCAATCGAGTCTTGTCGGCGAGAGCGCGTTCAGAGCCGTGAGATCCTCTTGTTGCGTCGAAGGTTGACATTCGTCCAGAGTCGCTGCTCGATAGGATAGGTACATTCTCTTTTCCTCTTTAAACCCATAGATCTCGATATTCGATCTGCATGAGACCGTTCGCCGCTCCGGAGACAACAACAGCGGCTCTGTTCCATCCCGAATCGAGCCAGGGGAATTGATCGACAAGGTGCGTAACGTTTTCGGTATCGTTGAGAAGTGCTGTGTTTGCCTCGCTGTCGAGAGAAAGTCGATCGCCGGATCCCAGACCGCCTTCATAGGTCAACTCGGCCGCATCGATATTCAGCGTAAATGATTCAATCGTCCCCGAGGGCTGTATCGTGATGAGTGGCGGAGTTGCGTGATTCCCTCGATTCAACAACCGAACGGTATTGGTTGGCGGCTGCAAATCCGCGCTATGCGTATGGAGTTCCGTGCTTCTCTCGAAACGGTCCAGCGTTAGGATTCTCAGCTGAACGCGCGCTGCGTCTTCTCTAGGAGACGGTGCGATTTTCAACTCGCGCCGGCGTCCTTCGAAGAAGCGGTTTTCGTGCAGACTCAGGTTCGCTTGTCCTCGATCGAATCGTTCGATTTCCTCCCTCAGTTCGTCGAGTCGTCTTTGAACGCCCAATGGACAATCCGCCTCGAGCAAGAGGGAATCGAGGATTATTTCACGCCGTTCTTTCGATAGCGCTTCAATAATTATCGAACGCCATGTCGTTGTCCGTTCCGGAAAAGTAAATGTCCCGATACAAATCATTGTTCTCGTCTCGATGGCGCCGATTTGAGTTCAGCTGTTATCGTCAACCTCTAAAACAGGTCGCTGCAGTCCGAATTGCCGAGGTTCCGAGCATTTCAAATACGGCCGCAGCCGGCTCCAGGCACGCGCTTCCTCCATGTCGGCCAGTGCCATGAGGCGTTGAGGCCGTCGAGGATCGTCGATGGAAAGATCCGGCGTCCGATACGGCGGTCGGTTGATCTCGTTGGAGACAGCGAGGATCCGAAGCGCTTCAGCGAGCGCAAGTTCGGTTTCCGCTTCCACCGCTGCAGTTGGCGGATCGGACTCAGAGATCCCACTTGTCGATTCGAGAATTGCCGAGTGAGCGGTTTGAATACAGCGGTTGAGTTGGTCGGAAGGGACTTCCTCGAATAGCCGCATCAAACCGCGCTGGCGAACCAACATCTCGTTCGTGAAAGCCATCCGTCTACAACCTCCTCAGTCTGTCGTCAGCACGACAAACACACCTCTTCTGTTGTGCAGGGGCGGCCGCCGATACCGCCCCTGCACATCTCTGAGAGGAGACAAACGCGTGGATTGGATCAGGACCAGACAGTATCGAGGATTTTCGCGGCGGATCCGATCAAGCGAGCGAACCCGGAGACCTCGGAAATCGCCGTGCCTTCGATCTGCTGGCGAATAAGCCGTTCACTTTCGGTGGCAATGTCGGTTTCATAAACCTCTTCGAGTGCGAAACGCCTGTCGAGACCGATGATGCGATCATCGGTGACAAAGTCGTCGACGATCATTTCCGCTCCGAAGAGCCGGATCATTTGGCCGGTGCGCTGGAATTCACCCGCAACCAGCGGTTCTTTGAACTCGCTCAGCCCGAGGATCGTTTTCGCCATGGATTGACTGACAACCACCACGTTCATTTCATAGGGATCGAACGAGAGGCGGAACTCGACCAGATCTCCATATGTAAGAGATCCACTCGCAGCGGTGTTGGTCACGGAAGCGGCGTTGTCATTGCCGTCGCCGTCGATGATTGCGGTGATCGCGTCTTCGAACTTGTTGCGCTGGATCTGCACGCCGATCGCTCGCAGGAACAGGCTGATGACGTTTGCCCGTTTTCTGCGGATTGCCTCGTAGGTGGCTTCGAGATAGCGGCCGTATTTCAGCAGTTGAATAGAATGTTCCGCCGTCTTCAGTTCGATTTTAGGAAGTTCGGCCCCTTCGGCGACCTTTGCCAGTTCCTTGTCGCTCTCGGTGAGTACCGAATCGTCCATGTAGACGGCTTTGTAGGTGTTGTCGTCGATGTGTGTGCGGTTGGCGATGATCTTCTGGAGTTTTGTGAATTCGTCTTTCCCGATCCGTACGGAACGCGCCACATATTCGGGGAAAAGCACCGCGCTTTCCTGCGACGCGAAGAAACGGTCAATGATACTCGAGTCCGGGCCGGCGGTTTTGATGCCTGCCAACGCCAGCTGCCGTTCGAATGCGTCCAAAGCGCTATCGACAGGAGACGGATCGAGTTCCTCCAGATACGTCGTCAAATCACACCCGCGCTGCCGGATCTCGTTGTACAAGCCTTCATGAATCGGGATGGTCGCTGCTTTTTGGAGTTCGTCCGGCAATCCGGATCGTTTCTCTTCCTGTATGAACATGAGTGGTCTCTCCTTTGGTTTTCCCTCACCCTCACCCTCTCCCAGAGGGAGAGGGGACTTCTGATGCCGCCAGGCGACGGTTTTCCATCAAGCGACGGTTTTCCGCCAGGCGACGGTTTTCCGCCAGGCGATAGTCATTCGGCAAACGATCAATTTTCGCCAAACGACGACTTCTCGCCAAACGACGACTTCTCGCCTAACGATGACTTTCTGCCAGACAGGCAATTTCCGTCGGGCGACTATTTGCCGCCTCGCTGCAAATAGCCATTGTTGTTCTCATCCAAGAAGAACGTCGCATGTATTATTGACCGCATCGATTGCAAGTACGGTTCCCCGTGCGATATTCCCCCCTGCCGGGGCGTCGGCAACCGCCGGGGCCTGGTAAACCTTCCCCGCCCCGTCCACGACAATTCCGTTGCCCAGGTCGGGAGCGGTTTTTCCCGTATTGATGCTGAAACGAGCAACACCCGCGAGTTGGACCGTCACCAGGCCGTTGTCCACGTGCTCCAACCGTCCGAGCAATTGTGCACCGTCGGTTCCATGATCGACTTCGTTGGTTCCGGACAGCGAAACCGCATCGCCGATGTTTGACGAGGTCAGATCGTAATCGTCTCCGGTTTTGTCGATGGCAAACGTGGCGTATAGAGCACCCACGCCGTTATTGTCGACTGTTCGGCTCATCGTAAGCCTCCTTTTGCTGTGTTCTTGAAGTCATCGGAATCAAACGTTCAGCCACGTAGACGAAACTGTCCGAACGAATCCGGTTTCTTGGTTGTCGGGGGAAATTCTTCAGCGGGATGAGAGACGGGTTGTGTCGGGTAAAGCAAGCGAAACTCATCCGAAATCCGTTTGTGCCATCGCACCAGTTCCTGAGGCGTCAGATCGCGCTCGGCGAGCCTACAGGAGAGTTTGTCATGTCGATCCTGGTCTCGAGTAAAGAGGGTAATGGCCCGCAATCGCCCTTCAGCCTCGCTGTAAAGTCGTTCCATCTCACTTCTGCCGAGGTCCAGAAGATCCTTGTCTTCGTCCTGCTTTGCACGTAAATGCGTGAGTTCGGCTTCGAGGATCTCGCATCGTTCGCGGGCGGCACGCAAGTCATCCGCTTGGGCCGCGAATGTGCGGGCGAGTTGTGCGATTTGAAGCACGCCCATCTTGATTGGTGTCTGTTCCTCGTTGCGTAGTGCGTCGCTCATCGGGTCAGCCTTTCATTTCCGATTCACTGTCTTCTACCTATTGTTGTAGCGGCGCATTTTGCTGTAATTTTGGCTTGCTGAAGCGATGGTGGGAGTGGATATACACAGAGGGAATCGCCCCGTCTGGAGTTGCAGAGGCAGGGCGGCGAGTTATTAAAATACTCTACAATGAGAGACTGTTGGTGTTCCTTTCAGGCCTTCGGGGGGTCCAGTGGCGATTACTTGGTTGTCTTTTGTGTCGCGGTTCGCCACTGTTGCCGAAACAGAAGTAAATCTGTGAGATCGACTTCCCCGTTGCCGTCCAGGTCGGCGGATTGCGTCTCCTTTGGAAGATGAATTCCCAGTCCTTCCCAATCGCCGGCGATTCGGATAATCACATTCCGGCGTGTCACTGTGCCCGGCTGATCGTAGGAAAGGTAAACCAAAAGTGTACGGTCGACAAACCCGAGATGATGAAATCCCTCAACGTCCGGGCTATTCGGCTCCGCGTACGCGATGATCTTCGTTCCATTGCTGAGATGGTGGAAAAATATCACGAACCCTGTATCTGTCTGCCCGGAATTCACCATCAGGTCGGAAGACACGACCACGGGCCCCGCAGGGAAGATGGGAGGTTGATACGGCTGAAACATCCGGATTTCCTGCCCTGTTTCGGTGTCGATGATCCGCGCGCAATTGTCATCGTCTTCGCACGGATATTCATACCCATCGACGATCTGTAGGCCGGGATCGAGGTGGATCACAGAGGCCAGCTCCGATGGGTCGACGGCGTTCGGCTTCCGGAGTTGCGCATCCGCTGAAAACGGGAATATCGATAGGACAGCGAAAAAGGCAACCAGCAGCAGGTGTTTCATTTGCATTCCTCCTGGAGATAGAATTGTACGGTGTCGAAGCGGGATGCCGTGTAAAGGGACTCGAAGATCGCAATTCTCTCGTTACCCTCTACCGGAAACCGCCGTTTCATTATCAAGCTGACCAGATCTCATGTGTTTTGGAAGTGTATCGGCCCATGCAGCGAATACCTGACGGTCCGTGGAGTTCTCGTTCTCTCTTCGACCGCCATGCGTTGTATCAGTATGTCTCCTCGCGCTGGACGGCCAGTCAGATCGTTCTTCTTTGCATTCTATCGGCCGCGCTGATTGCCGGAGCGCTGGGAGAACTCAAGGAATCCATTTTCACAGTCGAAGTTCTTGTACTCGCTCCGGACGGAGAACCGGCGGACGTTGCCCAGCTCACTTTATGGCGTGAAGCCGCGCCGTCGACAGCCGCTGAAGTGAGAAGCGGAGGGCCGCTCCGTACCATCCATTGGCACGACAAGGAAACCGATACAGTCTGGATACCGACCCAACATCAACAAACCGCCCATACCACAACCTACGAGAACCTGGACCCTGGAAGATACCGTGTCAGCGCAGCCAGTGTCCATCCCGAGCGCTCGGATCCGACACCCTATGGGCTGAGTGAAGTAATCGCACTCGATAACGCACACCGAAAGACCTCCGTCACGATTCGACAGCAAGGAGACACCCCGCTGAGGGTGGTAGTCATCGACGAGAAGAGTAATGCTGCGATCGCGGGAGCGGCGGTTACCCTTTATCGAGAAGACGGGTTGCCGGTCGGATTTGGATCCGGGAATTTTATCAGCCGAACCGATGAGAATGGTGGGATTGAATTTCACCGCCTAACACCGGGAAGATACACAATCACAGCGCAGCGAATCGCACATCGGTACGGTCAGCAGAATTACCCGGAAGTGAAGCAATATCCCGTCGACGTAATCGCCAATCGGCAGAACCCTATTCGAATGCCTCTCCGGTCTGTGCCGCTGAGCGATGAAGAGGTTGACCGCCGGTGGCCCTTCATCGTGACCGGTCGGGTGACGGACACCGGCAATAATCCGCTCAAGGATGTGAAAATCAGCGCGCATTGCGGTGTGGGCACGCTGATGCCCACCGGCGAAACTCGAACCGACAGCCACGGGAGGTACACGCTTCGTTTTACCGGCGGGATGTGGTTTGTCGACGAGGAGACAGGCGAGAGAAGGATCGGCCTTCAGGCGGCGACCATTCATGCGCATTTGTCGGGTTATTACGAGACCAACCTCTGGCGTCACGGTGGTCTGGCGATTGCGGATGAGCGCCGCGATGAGGGCGAGTTGGAATGGTACGCAGACCTGGTTTTGCCGTTAACCCCCTACGCGTTGGATTTTGTGATGACTCCCGCCGCGCATATCGAGGGCATCGTATTGACTTCGGACGGGAAACCGATGGCCGGGATGCAGGTTTGGCTGTCTGGAGACAGATTGCCGCCGTCGTGTTCGGTCATGGCCTCCGCCGAAACACGGGCCAACGGACAATTCACAATCACAGAGGTTCCGTGCAAACCATTTTGGTTCGAGGTACGAAACGAAAGCGGCGAGGAAGTGCGAACGGAACCATTCCGATTCGATGCACCGGGTATATATAAAGTACAGTTGAATTACTCCGATGGGGTATTTCAGTCGCCTGAGATTGGCTGTGTCATCACACGGCCTTGAGAGTAGTCTTCACCCCCGCCCTATGCAAGAAGTGAACAGCGAGTGGGAGCGTCGTCCTAATTGTACACCAGACTTTTTGCCCCCCAGGCTTGATGGCGCCGCAAAAAGTCGAGAGAGTTCTTCTCCCTCTCCCTCTGGGAGAGGGCCGGGGTGA
>CAZTDD010000117.1:0-21144 GCA_964612675.1 uncultured bacterium | reverse complement strand
TTGCCGTTGATTCATTTGCTGTCTCTGGCGAATACACAAGATAATCATAATACGCGAATCCAATGCAATGATCGCCCCTCACCCTAACCCTCTCCCGGGGGGAGAGGGAACTTCCGATGCCAACTTCCGACTTTTTCCGAACCCGTCAGAGGTAGAGGGGCAGCCTGCCGCGTTTACTCGAATACTTTGATTCGAATATTTCGAAACCAAACAGGGTCGCCATAATCCTGGAAGCCGATATACCCTTTTCGCACACGTTCCTTTAGCGGTGTCCGACCCTCCAGCGGCGCCGCATAATCGTTGATGTCGATTTCGTAGAGAAGGACGCCATTCAGTACGACAGCAATCCGGCTTCCGTCGCAAGTGATCTCGATTTCATTCCACTCGCCGGCGGGTTTTGCGGCATTCTGTTCGGGGGCGACGGCCCCGTATAAAGCTCCCGACGAGTGAACGTCGGGTTCTTTTCCCGCGTCATCCAAGATCTGGACTTCCATACCGGTATAGGCTGGATTTCCGTAGCGTGTCGACCGGATGAAAATACCGCTGTTGCCGCCTTCGGAGATTTTGTATTCCAAGCGCAACACGAAATCCTCGTAGCGCTCTGTTGTGCGAATCCATTGCCCGTCGGGTTTTGTACAGGCCAAGACACCGTCTTCGACGGTGAAGGCGTCGTTCGCCGGACCTACGATTTCCCATCCTTCCAGGTTCTCTCCGTTGAACAAAGGTACAAATCCCGGATCATCCGTTTGGGCAATAGCGTGCGGAGCGGCGAGAAAAATAAGTACCGCCGCTACAAGAACGCAGTTTCTTAAGATAACGGGGAAGAGGGGGGTGAATCTATCCATTCGTGATACTCCTTACGCTGTTTTCGTTGTTTCATTCTACTACATCAGCGGGTCTGCAGAGGAGAGATGTGCCGTACACCCTACGCTATCATCGGCGGGGTCGTTACACTGTCTTGTTTCGCCGTGAGCACTGGGACCATCAATTCCATGTATCCCGAGAATGACGTCTCCGAAGCGGACCGAGATGTTCGCTCCATCAAAATATTCACCTTTTTTGTCTTTGCGATCCTCGGCGTCTGGGCACCTTACCTGGGCCTCTACTATTACGAGCAGGGACTGACCGGCACGGAAATCGGTATTTTGTCCGCCATGATTCCGTTGTCGGTGATCGTATTGCCTCCTGTTTGGGGCTATGTATCGGATCGGGCAAGGGATCCGCGCCGTGTGATGGCGACCTGTATAGGCGTTGCGGGAGTGGCTTTATTCCCCTGCGCCTTCGGAGATACGTTCCTGTTTTATCTGCCGTTCATTCTGGTTTTTTCATTCTTTATTTGTCCGATGGTGCCCCTCAATGACGCCCAGATTTTCGCCGGGATCGCTGAGTACGGAGGCGATTATGGAAGAATCCGTTTCTGGGGCAGTATGGGGTTCGATTGTACCTTGGCGGTCCTGTCTCTCATCTTCTTCTTTGCCCCCTACATTCATGCAATCTTCGTCGTATGGTGCGTGGTCATTCCCCTTGCTTTGTGGAACCTTCGCAAAATCCCACGTCTGCCCTCCCGTTTGCAGCGGGGGCAGTATTTCCGAGGCCTCCGACTGTTACGGAACCGACAGTTTGTGGTGTTCATCGGTGGAATTTTCTTTAACCGAGTGACAATCATCTCTCTGTATGTTTTTCAGAGTATCTACTTGAGGAAGTTGGATGTACCGTTGTACGGTATCGGTCTGATTTGGGCTCTTGGGCCGTTGTCGGAATTATTCTTCTTCATGTATTCCGATCGTTTCAGTCACCGTCTCGGTGTGAAGGGACTTTTGGTGATCAGCCAAATTGCGGTTGTTTTGCGCCTCGGTATCCTCTCGGCAGCGCCTCCTTTATGGATCATTATTCTGTCGCAGTTGCTGCATAGTCTTACCTTCGGAGCGAACCACCTCGGGGCGGTCACGTTTGTAAACGATTCGCTGCCCCCACAACTTCGTTCGAGCGGCCAGACCATTCTCGCTGCGACGGCTGTCGGATTCGGCACGGCCGTCGGGTGTACGGCGTCAGGCTACCTATTTGACGTGGTGGGGATATTTGTCACATTTGCGATTGCGGCGATGGTGGCTGCGGTGGGACTTTGTTTTCTATTGATTGCGTTTCATCCTGAGGAGAAAATTCGAGCGAACTCGGATGTTTTGGCCTGAGGCTGAGAACATGGAGATAACATACTGTCTTATGAACACCACTACTTATCGTCATTGCGAGCGAAGCGAAGCAATCTCATTGTCCGAGAGACAACGGCGAGATGGCCGCGCGTCACTCGCCATGACGGAAATGGATCCTGTTTTCTTTCTCAAATCGCCGGCATCGACGGTCACAGGCTCGCGATAACGGCTGCAAGAGCCACGAACATGGCACAGCTAGAAAAGGGCACTACACTATCATCTCCTGAGCGGAAGGGCCTTGTGCGCAGAGAGCGGTACGGTCTTCCTTTACCCGCTGTTTATTGGCTGGCATTCCTGATTCCGTTTGCTGTTTACATTTTTACTTTAGCGCCCGGCTTTGCGCTGGGAGACAGTGGAGAGCTGATTGCGGGAGCGGCCACGTTGGGAATTGTACATCCACCCGGCTACAGCCTCTTTGTGCTGACTGGGAGACTGTTTTTGGCATTGCCCATCCCGGGCGACATCGCATGGCGCATGAATCTGTTCTGCGCTTTGTGCGGAGCGTTTGCGGTTTCCCTCTTTTGTCTTCTACTGAAGCGGGTTTTGCGTCGGCTTTCCGTTCCCGATCCGGTGTCGAGCGTCTCGGCGTTAGCGGCGGCTTTGCTTTTTGCATTTTCCGAAGCGTGGTGGTCGCAATGTGTGGTTACCGAGGTTTATGCTCTACAGATTGCGCTCGTTGTAGGGTTGTTATTGGCTCTGGAAAGAGGACGCTTCGACCTGGTTTCTCTGGTGATGGGGTTGGCGCTGATTGCACATCCCGGGTCGGCTGTGCTTATACCGATTTGTGTGTGGTTCGGTTTGAAACGAGGCCTGCCTTCCGTATCGCAGGGGCTGAACAACCTCTTTCTGTTTGTCCTTGGCGTCTCGCCGGGAGCCTATATCTATTTGCGGGGGACAGCGAACCCCTGGCAGGACTGGGGGCGGATTCGCTCAGTCTCCGACGCCGTGAGTCATTTGCTGCGTAGTGAGTATGGTGGTCTCGACTGGGATCGCTACGCCGCCCTCGGATGGATGTTCAAACGCTATTTCACCAGTGTCGTCGAGCAATGGGGGATCCTGGGGGTTTTGGTACTCCTCGTCGGATTGATTGTACTGAGACGTTGGAAACCTTCTTTCTCCGATCTCTGGTTGGCGGCCTTCGCATTGACCGGCCCTCTCGCCGTTCTTTTGTTGACGGGCCTTTTGAGTGCGAGTCAGCGTACCGATTTCAAACCCTTTGTCCTGATTTCCTATCTGTTTCTCGCGGGATTGATGTCGATTTCCATTGCGAGATTCCTTCCCCGTTTTCCGGCGCTTACTCTTCTGGTTGCAATGTCTCTACTTGGCCTGACAACGACCTCAAACGGTCCTAAGGTTTCTCAGGCGGGAAATTCCGTCCCCGAGAAGTATCTTCGCGTTCTGCTGGCGGATATTCCCTCGGATGTTCGGATCGTTCCGTTCAAAGATGCCACCTCGTATGCGTTGGATTACGCCGGAGCGGTACGACGTCTTCCTGCTGACATCCGGGTTGACCGCTACGTCCCGCGTTCCGGCAGAACCCCGGTCTCCTATATCGAGAACATTCGAGGGGAAGGGACGGTTATTTTAACCGACCTGGTTCCGGGAACATGGCGCCTGCGAAAGCGTATGGAGCCTACGCCCTTATGGATGATTATCCACGATGAGCCGCTTGACTCAGTTCCTATCTCCGCCGTGGAAGAGTTGAACGAAATCTTCCGGGATTTTCAGGACTATGTTCAGCGTCGTTCGATAGAGAATCCGGAGACCCCGGACGGTCTGATGATCGGCACGCATCTCGTTGATGTGGCACTGATCCTGCAGGAACACGGGCAGAAACATAAAGCAAAAGCGCTTTATGAAAAAGCCTTGGAATGGAATCCCTTCAAAGTGGAAGCTCACCTGCGAATGGCGGATTTGGCATTGGATGAGAGAGCATTTGACGATGCGCGGGTCCACATCGCCACCGCCTTGAAAACAGCGCCTTTTCATGCACCCGCGTACGTGCTTCGTGGACGTATGAACCTCGCACAGGGCGAAATTGATGAAGCGATTTCGGACTGGGAACGCGCGAGGCGTTTGGATTCGACCAGCGAGGCTTCACGATTGCTATTGGCAAGGATTTATATCGAAACGGGAGAAAGGGCTGCGGCGAGGGACGCGCTGTATGAGCTTTTGCAGATCGATCCCGAGAACATCAAAGCACGGAAACTGCTTTCTCAAATTCGCCAATAGACAAGTGAATTGACATTCAGCTGCGGGTTAAGGCGACCTTTCCCTCTTGCAACCGTTGTTGCGCTTTCATTCTCTCATACTGTTTTGCCAGACATTCCGGGCAGAACGTGTGCGTAAACTCTACCGTATTGTGCTCACGCATGTACTCTTCCAGCGTACACCAAATCTCGTGTTTGTCCGCACTGTCGGGAAGTCGAATCTTCTCGCATCCGCAGCACATGGGGAGCATGCGCTCGTAGGCATCGATTTTCATTCGGTCCAACCTGCGCAGTTCACGGGTGTTCAAAATTAAGCCGGATGCGAAGAGAATTAAACCGGGAATATAACCAAACGTATCTTTTATGTGCTCGTGATAAGGCGATGCTTCACCAAATACGGGGACAGTGTTCAGAGACGGTATTTCATCGGTGAGGTCGAGAAATCCTCCCCAGAAGATCAAAGTCCCACCAATTATCATTAAGACTTGATACCGGCGGAGCGCTATCGGTCCGCAGAAAAAGACATAAACGAGGGGAAGCAACAGCAGGATACAGCGTACAAGGTCTAAAACAATTGCAAACTTAACCTCACCGGACATCGCAGACCTCCATCGCTTTCAAAACATACGGAAAGGTTATACAGAGGCTGTACATCACGAATGAACATTACTATAGCATGATTGTCCCGTCGTAAAGAAGTTAAATCTTCCTGTTTATGCTGAGGCCGAGCGAAGATGGGTTCGCCGTTGCACCCGGCCTCTAGGCGGTTATACTAAAATCCGAAGCGTCTCAAAGCCACTATTCCTTCCGAATTGAAAGGATTCTTTATGAAAAGGCGAGAGTTTTTACGCCGAGGCAGTGTTGGAGTCGCGGCGGCCGCGACCGTGCAGACCGCTTTGGCGGCTGGGGATACGACCGGTCAAAATAAGTCTGTCGAGTACCGTGTCTTGGGCCGGACCGGACTGAAGGTGACGACGGTTTCATTCGGCGCGATGCGGATTACGCATTCCGCTCTATTGTTTCGTGCGCTGGACAAGGGGATCAACTACATCGATACCGCTCGTGTTTACACACGCGGCAACAATGAGAACCTGGTCGGCGAAATACTCAAAGATCACCGGCACGAGGTGTATGTGGGGACCAAGGCTCATCCCGGCTGCAAGACGGGAAAAGATGTCGAAGAGAGTCTGCACAAGAGCCTCAAAGCCTTGGGAACCGACACGATTGATGTGTATCAGGTTCACGATCTGAAATCGGCTGCAGAAGTCGGTAATGAGGATATCAAAGAGTTCCTTGCAAAAGCGAAAGAGCAGGGGAAGATCCGATTTGCAGGTGTTACGACGCATAGCAATGAGGCGGAGGTCGTCCGGGCGGTCGCTGAGGACGGTTTCTACGACACGGTGTTGACCGTTTACAATTACAAGCACGCCGATAACGACGCGCTTCGTAAAGCTATCGAACAGGCGCACAAGGCGGGTATCGGACTGATCGCCATGAAAACGCAACAGGGCGGTTACCGGATGAAAGAGGAGGACAAAGGGACACCTCACCAGGCCGCGTTGCGATGGGTACTGAGTAACAAAGACATGACATGCGCGGTCCCCGGGATAACGAGCTACGAGATGCTGGAAGAGAACACGGCTGTAATGGGAACCAAATTGAGCGCCGCCGATCTCAATGACCTCGATACGTATGCGAAGGCTACCGAGTCGGTGTTATGCAGATTGTGCGGCGAATGTACTCAGACATGCCGGGGTCAAATTCAGATCTGTGAAACGCTTCGGTGTCTGATGTATGCAGAGGGATACAACGATTTCCTTTTGGCACGCGAAGAATACGCCGCACTCAGTCCGAATCAACGCGCGGACGCGTGCCGCCTTTGTTCGGATTGTACGGCTCGATGTGTGAAGGATCTGCGCATTCACGAACGAATGCTAACGGCCGATCGAATTCTGGGGTGATCGAAAGAGGATTGGATAATGAACACGAGACGAAAAACCAGCTATTGCTCCGCTACAGCGATTCCTGACTATCGCTTCTTCTTCATGGTATGTCTGCTTGCCGGTAGTCTTTTTCTCTTTGCGATTCAAGGTTGGGCGGACGGGGCGGAATGTTGCGATCAGGTGAAAGAGGCGACATTCACCCAAGAACCCGAATCCGTCCTGCCCGAGGCCGACAGTATTCCAGGATGGTCTGCGGAAGGCGATCTTGAAGCGTATATGCCGGAGAATCTGTACGAATACAATAACGGCGCTGCCGAGGTGTATCTGAGTTACGGTTTCCGCAAGCTGGTGACCCGCCGATATCTCGAGGATGGAAACGAGACGAACGAAGTTACAGTAGAAATCTATGACATGGATATTCCGCTTCAAGCGTTCGGTATTTATGCGGCGGAACGTTCGGTGAATGACGATTTCATTGAACTGGGCGGACAAGGACATGTTTCGGAGACCGCACTTGGATTCTGGCAGTCGAAGTTCTACATAAAGATGATCTTTTTCGGTACCAAAGACCACCCGGAGCAGTTGCTTGTTGATTTTGCTAAGCGGATTTCAGAGCGAATCGAGGGACCGTCCCGGATGCCCGAGTGGTTAGAAATATGTCCCACGCGGGATCGGATACCGAATACCGAGCAGGTATTTCTATCGGCACCGCTGGGGCATTCATTCCTTTCGCCCGCCTATCAGGTTTCCTACAAATCGGGCGAAGATAAACCCGCGATGCTTTTGCTCTCGGTGGCCCCCAACGCGAACGAAGCCGCGCAGCGGCTGGACCAGTATCGGGATCACTTGAAGAAGATCGAGTCGCCGGTCACAGCCGGTTCGCCCGCCAATGGTTATCCCGAGGGGTGCCTTCTGATCGAAGATAAGTATCTTGGGGAATGCGTCGTCGGCCACAAAGGAAGGTTTCTTGTTTTTCTGATGGGCGAAGCATTGAACGGTCCCAAGATCATGGCGGACATGTGGGGAAACCTGGAAAAACACAGTCGGAAGCCAGCCAACGAGAAGGAATGCGATAAACAGTAAGGATTGCCTTCCCGCCCTCAAATAGGCGATGGACTCCCCGATAGGGATCTGATAAGATATCGTTGAGATAGAGGTGTACGATTCCAACGGCGGGGGTTCTTCTCATGAACCGTGGTCGAAACGATTCTGCTGGATTCACCCTAATTGAATTACTGATCGTGGTCGCAATCATCGGGATACTGGCCGCGATCGCCGTACCGAACTTCCTCAACGCCCAGCTCCGAGCCAAAATCGCACGTGTGGAAGCGGACATTCACGCGCAGGCGACCGCGCTCGAACAATACAGGCTAGACAACAACCACTATCCTGAAAGTCTCCGACCCCCTCCACGTCTTATGAGGCTTTCGACGCCCGTAGCCTACATGGCTACAGTCCCTCCGGATCCGTTCGGCGACCCTCTCAGCGGATCGCTCGGGTATTACCATTATGTTGCTCGCGAGCATGAACCCGACTGGTTTGAAGCGGACTGGAACTCCTATCACTCCTATCTCGTCACCTCGGCGGGGGGGAGTAAAACCATCTCCTGCCCGGGCGGCCTGGCATGGCATATCCGATCGATGGGACCGAACAAACAGCTGGATTACGGATTTCCCTTTGCGGTGTCGAATGGTCTCGCTTCGGTCGGCGATATCGATGTCTGGGGGCCGTGATTCCTCTGTCGGATTCCAGTCTGTTATTCCGCTCGGTTTCAATTACGTTCGCTCTCGATCGAATTTCATCCCCGTAGGAAGATCGTCTGCCGTGATATACCATTCTGTAACCCGAACATCGGATTCGGTTTTTGATCCTTCGAAAATGTTGGCTTAGTGAGGAACCGATATGGCCGTATTACGACACGTGGTTTTTTCGACTTGCATCCTTTCGGTGTTGTTTATGTCCTCTGCCAGGGCATCCGACACAATCCCCTTTCCCGGAGCACTGGACGACGCGGCAATCCATATGGAGAGCCTCGACAGCGTTATTGACGACGCGCTGATTATCGGTAATGGAGATATCAATGCATTAGTCTATGCCGCAACCGGTTCGATTGTGATGCACCTGACGAAAAACGATGTTTGGGACGCGCGCCTTGAAACGGTTCACGACCCCCCGCTGCCGACATTGGAACTTGTCAAGCGACTCGGTGAGTCCGAGACCGGGTTTCCCCTGGAGAACAACAATCAGGATTATGTTCTGCCGGAGGGAATCACCTGGGAAGAACGAGACAGCTATCACCGGAATCCCTATCCGTGTCCGCGCCAGTGTGGACGTGTGGTTTTGCGACTCGGATCTACGACCAATGTTTCGGCGACATTGGACTTGCGTAATGCTGTGGTGGTTGTTTATGACGACGACCAGCCAGTGATGGAGATCCGTGCCCTTGCCGAGAGAAACACGTTCCTAATCGATTCTTCCGCACCGATCGAGTTGGAGGCTGTTGCTTCGGAAGGGATTCCATCTGCGAAGTCGGGGGCACGCGACAATGTTCAGTGGATCGATCAGGTGATTCCAGGCGATCTGGACTGGCCCGGGATGGAATTCGCCGTCGCCGCAGCCTCGGGGCTGGATCGGCACGCCGTGTCTATCGTTAGTTCGATAGAGTCGAAGAACGTAAGGGACGACGCGATTTCGAGCGCGCAAGATACACTCAAGGACGACCGAAAAGATCTGGTCGATGAACACGAATCTTTGTGGGACGGTTTTTGGGTAAAGAGCGGGATACAGATCGACGACGAACTGCTGCAGGATACCTGGTATCGTTCGCTGTATTTTCTTCGATGTGTGAGTAAACCGGGCGTCCAGTCCGTGGGCCTGTTTGCAGGGCTGATTAACGACACACCGGCCTGGCACGGCGACTATCATACGAACTATAACCTTCAACAGACGTATTGGGGTGCCTATCCGAGTAACCATCCCGACCTTGCCGAACCGTACGACCGGGTAATGTTCGAATACCTGCCGCGCGGAGAGTGGTTGTGCCGCGAAGTGTTTTCATACGACGGCGCCTATTATCCCCACGTGTTATTTGCTTACGAGCCGCCCTACCCGCTAAAATGCAAGAGCCGCAACGGTAGACAGTACTTTCATCATACGTGGGCAATGACAATCGGAGTTAACGGCTTTAGTATCCAACCGATGTGGTGGCGTTACAAATACGATCCCGATATTGAACGGCTTCGCGATGTTGTCTATCCAACTTTGCGGGCGGTTGCGATCTTCTATGCTGAATTTATCGAGAACTGTGAAGGAGAGGACGTCGTTCGGCTCGGCCCTTCCGTATCGCCAGAACATTGGGGATGGACAAAAGGACTGGATCGCAATTACAACTGTGCCTTCGATATCGCGATGGTAAGGTACACACTGGAAGCCGCAATTGAAGCAGCGGAGACACTCAACCGAGATGCGAAACTGATTGAACGATTCAAGAAGGCGAAGCATCGGCTACCCGGTTATCCGCTCCATCAAAATAGCGACAGACCGATTGTCGTGGACGTCGAGGGAGCACCGCCCATCCAATACAACATCTCCGTCCCTGCAACCCCGGTGTTCCCATGCGATGTCGTCACGTGGTGGTCCCCGGAGGAGGAAAAGGAACTCTTCGAAAGGACTATTGATGGGTTGGAATGGAACGGCAACAACGCGACATTTATGTTGGCGATTTCCCGCGCACGACTCAGCATGCCCGGTACCCAAGACTGGCTGCGTGCTGAAATCCAAGCTCGCACCCGCGACAACGGTTCGATGTCGCTTAATCGACTGGACCCTCCCCGTCGGTTTAACGATTACGGGCACTATACCGAGCAATTCGGTTCGGCGATGGCGATATCCGAGCTGTTTCTGCAAAGTGTCGGTGACGTGATACGATTATTCCCGGCGATGAACGACGATTGCCCCGTTCAATTTGTCGATCTTCGCACGCAAGGCGGTTTCCTGGTGACCGGTGGCGGCACCTCGGACTCGGTGGAGCCATTCCAGGTAAAGTGCCCGTACGGAGGAAAACTACGGTTCGAGAGTCCGTGGCCGAGCATTGAGGGCCGGTCCGGTGCGACCGAATCATACCGCCGGCTCGATGTGGGAACGAACGGAATAGTCGAATTGGACACTCAAAAGGGAGAAGTCTGGACGTTTCGACCGTCCTGATTCTGCTTCCCGAGGAGGTGTGAGAAGCAAAGTCGCACTCAAAGGAAAATTATGAAAAAAGAGTTTATGTTTAGTTCTTTGATTTTTGCGGTACTTTTTCTTTTTGTATTCGATTTTGACGCCACAGGAGAGATCGTACAGAAAATCCCTGTTGCAAAAGGGCTGGCTTCGCACCCTGTAAACGGGGGACATTGCCTGATCTCCGATGGAGAACATCAGTATCTTGCCTTCTATGACGGGGACCACCAACTCACCGTCGCCAAACGCCGCCTTTCCGATACAGGGTGGGAATTTGCAAAATTACCGGAAAAGGTAGGCTGGGATACCCATAACAAAATACTTTTGTTTATGGACCGAGCGGGATATCTGCATATTACGGGCAATATGCATTGTGCGCCGCTGCGCTATTACCGAACTGAAAACCCCGGTGACATCCAAACGTTCAAAGGAATTCATACCTGGACGGGACGCTATGAGGATCGTGTCACCTATCCGAACCTGCTCAAACTGAGAGACGGTTCATGCCATATCATGTATCGCGACGGGGGCAGCGGCGACGGGCGGCGGCTGCTTGTCCACTACGATGAAGAAACGCAAACGTGGACCGGTACGGGACGCGCGTTCATCAGTGGCCGAGAAAGAGATCCGACCTGCAATGCGTATCCTTTCGGAGGGATTCGTGAAGATAACTCAGGGGTTTTGCATATTGCCTGGTGTTGGCGTGAGACGCCGGATGTTGTCACGAATTTCGATGTCTGTTACGCAAAGAGCGACGACAAAGGGCACACGTGGAAGCGCTGGGACGGGAGCACGTACGATCTTCCCATTCGACCGGAAAACGCCGAAGTGGTCGATCCGATACCACAGCGAAAAGGGTTGATAAACGGCGGAACACTTGCCGTCGACCACGACGGTCTGCCAACCATCGGGTATACGCGTTTCGACGAGAGGGGATGTAATCAGCTTTTTGTCGCCACGCCGGTCGGTAAAGAATGGCGGGTGATTCAGCTGACTGATTGGGAAGAACGGTTTTGGTTTGAAGGGCGGGGGACGATCCCGAGATTTCCGTCAATTCCGCGTGTTTCGATCGCGGAAGACAACAAGATTCATATCGGGTATTCCAATTCGAGTGTTGAGCCCTCAAAAGGATCGTTTATCGTCTCGCGGGAGGAATTGTTGAACTTGCAACCGGGAGAGGCGGATATCGTGTCCGTGAAAAAGACTGGTTCTCTTCCAGGGAATATTCGAGCGCGAAATGTCGGGCCTTTGCCAAAGGGAGAGAAGCATTATATGCAGCAAGAGGTCGATAAGCCGAACCGAGACCGAAAACCTGAGAATCCAAGATCGCCGACAATGATCTATATATTGGAGATTCGCAATGAGAAAGGAGAAACACAGTGAAGCGAATACTTTTATTATGTTTGATTGGGAGCATTGCTATCGCAGCTGCCGAAGGAACAGAAGGAGCAAAATACGAGGCAACGTGGGAGTCGATCGACAGTCGTCCAACCCCGGAATGGTTCGACGATGCCCGGTTCGGGATATTCATCCATTGGGGCGTTTATTCCGTACCGGCGTGGGGACCGAAAGGAAAATACTCGGAATGGTATTGGCGAAACCTGTCAAGCAACGATGGGACAAGAGAGTTTCATAACCGGGTTTATGGAGAGGATTTCAAGTATCAAGATTTTGCACCCCTGTTCAAAGCCGAAATGTTCCAGCCGGAGCAGTGGGCGGCTATTTTCAAAAAATCGGGTGCGAAATACGTTGTTCTAACGTCAAAACATCACGATGGCTTCTGTTTGTGGCCGAGTGCGGAGAGCTGGAACTGGAACAGTGTGGACACCGGGCCGCACCGCGACCTTGCGGGCGACTTGATCGAAGCTGTGAAAGACGAAGGTCTCCGAATGGGATTTTATTATTCGCTTTATGAGTGGTATCACCCCTGGTATAAAAACGACCTGGAAAGATATGTCGCGGAGCATATGTTGCCTCAAATAAAGGATCTCGTCGTTCGCTACGAACCCGATATCGTTTGGGGGGACGGCGAATGGGAGCACCCGAGTTCCGTATGGAAGAGTACGGAATTTCTAGCCTGGTTGTTCAACGAATCGCCCGTAAAAGATTCTGTGGCCATCAATGACCGCTGGGGAAAAGAGACTCGCGGTGTGCATGGCGGTTACTATACGACCGAGTATTTCAAGGTCCATCGGGACACGATCGATCAATATGAGCATAGCTGGGAAGAGTGCCGGGGAATGGGGGCTTCTTTCGGGTATAACCGGAATGAAGATTTGGCTGAATACAAATCGGCTACCGAATTGCTCCACATTCTGATTCAGACGACCTGCAACGGCGGGAACCTTCTGTTGGATATCGGTCCGACAGGGGACGGGCGGATTCCCGTGATCATGGAAGAGCGCCTCGTGCAAATGGGTGAGTGGCTCGAAGTGAACGGAGAGGCCATTTACGGAACGCGACCCTGGCGGACAATCCAGGAAGGGGAATTCGTTCGCTATACATCGAAAGGCAATAAAGTATACGCGATTTGTTTTGAATGGCCGGGGAACGAGCTGAAACTGGAAACTCCAAAACCGACGTCGAGTACGGACGTTCGCATGTTGGGCTATGAAGGCGACATTCGCTGGTCGGAGTCGGGCGAAGGGATTGCCATTGACGTACCTACATTGGCCCCTGACGAGATGCCCTGCGACCATGCGTACGTGTTTGAATTGACCAATGTCGAGTGAGCGTCTTGTAGAAGACGATTCAATTCGTTGAGAGATCGTGGATCGATGATTCATACGGACCGAATACAAGAACTCAACGAACGTCCGAACAGAGAAGGGGACTATGTCCTTTACTGGATGCAGGCTTCACAGCGCGAGGAATACAATCACGCTCTCGAGTTTGCGGTTAGGCAGGCGAATGAACAGGAAAAACCGTTAGTCGCGGTTTTCGGTATCACTGACGCGTTTCCGGAAGCGAATCTACGTCACTATGCCTTCATGCTGGAAGGACTTCGCGAAGTACAGGAGGCGTTAGCGGAGCGAGGCGTTCCATTTGTTGTGCGGTATGGTCCACCGGACGAAGTCGCGCTTGATCTCGCCCGGGATGCGTCCCTTCTCGTTACGGATCGAGGATATCTTCGCGTTCAAAAAGACTGGCGGCGAACTGTCGCCGAGCAGGCCGAATGTTCCGTAATCCAGGTTGAATCGGACATTGTCGTTCCGGTGGAGGTTGTTTCGGAGAAAGAGGAATACTCCGCGGCAACGATCCGCCCGAAAATCCAAAGAAATCTGAAAGAATATTTGACACCGGTCAGAAGGACGAGGCTGAAGCATGGTTCGGTCCGCATACGTTTTGACGGGCTTGATCTTTCCGACGTGGATAGTGTTCTAGACACACTCAACATGGATCGAAGCGTTTCTCCTCAGTCCGATTATCCCGGGGGCACATCCACTGCGAAACCGTTTCTGAAAGAGTTTATTCAGCACAAACTTGAAGAGTATGCCGAACGCCGCAACGACCCGAGCCTCGGCATTCAATCGCATATGAGTCCATACCTGCACTTTGGCCAAATTTCGCCAGTGTATATTGCACTTCAAATTCAAAAAGAAAGTAAGCGATGCAAAGAAGCCGTGGATGCTTACTTGGAAGAACTGATTGTCCGGCGGGAACTCGCGATCAATTTCGTTCAGTATAATCCTCGTTATGATTCATTCGAGTCGCTGCACGAGTGGAGCAAAGAGACCCTGAAGAAACACGAAAAGGATAAACGGGATACCATTTATTCGTTGAAAGAACTGGAGAGAGCCTCGACTCACGACCCGTATTGGAATGCAGCGATGTTGGAGATGCTGATCACAGGGAAAATGGCGAATTATATGCGTATGTATTGGGCAAAGAAGATTCTGGAATGGAGCCGGACTCCCCGGGAAGGGTTCAAGCATACGCTTTATCTGAATAATAAATATTTTCTCGACGGTCGCGATCCGAATTCGTTCGCCGGCGTGGCGTGGTGTTTCGGAAAACACGACCGACCATGGACCGAACGGCCCGTTTTCGGGAAGATCCGTTACATGAATGACTCGGGGCTGCGAAGAAAATTCGATATCGATGCCTATGTGAAGAAAATCGAACGCATAGCTGGAGAACGAGACTATACGTGATTTCGCAGCTGTAATTCGATGGGGTGCGGTTTTAGATAATACTGTTCTTTCAGATAAGGTTGATCGTATTTACGCACATAATGATTGAGCAGCGTAATCGGTGCGATTAACGGGATGTTTCCATTTCGATAATGTGCGATTAGCTCCACCAGTTCTTGTTTCTCGTCCTTTGTGAGTTGATCCTTAAAATAGCCCATCACGTGATTCAGAACGTTGACATGTTTTTTTGTTGTCGTTTTCTTCTTCAGAGCTTCCGAAAGTACGGTTTGGTAGCGATCGTAGAGCTCGGTCGGTGAATACTCTTTGGCGTGGGCGACGAGGCGTCCCATTTCCCGATAGTGTTCCGGGCTGTGCGACATAATCAAGAGTTTATGGCGTGTGTGGAATTGTACGAGATTCCCACGGCTTTTCCGCTGCTCTAATAGTCTTCGCCAACGCTGAAATACGAAAATGCTTTCGATGAAATTTTCGCGCAGTTTTGTGTCGTGCAGACGGCCTTCTTCCTCGACCGGCAAGAGTGGGAAATGTTCTTTGAAGGTTCGGGCGAATAGTCCGACACCGGTTCTCTCTGCCATGCCTTTCTCATTGTAGACCTTTACCCGTTCCATGCCGCTGCTGGGAGAGTCTTTTTTGAAGATGAAGCCGCAGAGGTTCTCTTTTTCCAAGTCGGCAACGCGCCCGCGTGCCCAGGTCAACATGCGGTCCGTGTGATCGATTTTCGAGCGGATCGTAATGAGGCGCGGAGACTCGGGATCGCCGACCAACCGCATCGCCTCGCGGGGGATACTCAGCCCACACTCGACCTCGGGACAGACAGGGACATATTCCACGTACTGGCCCAGGGTATCCGTCAGGAAGCGGTCATGTTTGTGACCGCCGTCATACCGCACGTTTTCGCCGAGGAGGCATGTACTGATGCCTAAGCGGACTTTGGAATCATCGAGATCGGTGAGGTCGGTCATTGTATTTCTCCATAAGTATGTGGTGGCGCGTTGAGAACGATCGCTTATCTTCCGCAATAAGGTTATTCCAATGATACTCTTACGGGATCGATATGCAAGTCGGTGGGGCCGGACCGACGAAAGAGCGTACTTTGAAGACCGGTAGGCGAGACGGAAGACGGTAAATTGCCAAGGGAATTTGTTTCGTGCTATGTTCTCGTGCCTGGATTTGGCAGAACCAAATCGGGGACACGACAGATTAGGTGCGAAGAGTAGCGTTATGAATGTCCGAGAATTGAAACAAACGGTTCAGAGCGGTGGACGAGTATATGGGACCTTGGTCGTTTCAAACTCGCCGCACTGGCCGAACTCGATGAAGAAGGCTGGTTTGGATTTTGTGTTCTTGGACACGGAGCACATTGTTCGGAACGAGGAGACGCTTGCGTGGATCTGCTGCGCGTACGGAGCTGTCGGGTTGACGCCGATTGTCCGTATCCCGTCGCCGGATCCATACAAAGCGAGCAAGGCGATCGACGGCGGAGCCGCTGGGATCGTCGCTCCTTATGTCGAAACAGTCGACCAGGTTCAGGCGCTGCGAGGGGCGGTGAAATTGAAGCCACTAAAAGGGAAGCGGCTGGAACGCGTGCTGCAGGAAGAGGAATCGCTCGAACCGGATCTCGCCGAGTATTTGCGGCTAAGAAACGAGAATTTGCTTCTTTTGGTGAACATCGAGAGTACGCCCGCTATAGAAAACTTGGATGAGATTCTTCGCGTTCCGGATCTGGACGGGATTCTCATCGGACCGCACGATCTTTCCTGTAGTCTTGGAATTCCCGAGCAATACGAGCATCCGCGTTTTACGGAGGCACTGAAGACAATCATCAACAAGACGCGCGAGCGCGGCCTGATCGCAGGGATGCACACAATCAACTCTGGACCGGTTTCTTTGGTCCTCGAATGGCTCCGTATGGGATTGAATTTGCACATTATGGAGGCAGACCTTGTATATGCCGGCCGTGGGTTGGGGCAGGATCTGAGAACGATCCAGCAGGAATTGGGAGAACAATCAAAAATCCAAAACGACCAGATTATCGTTTAAGGAGAATAGAATGAAAAATCTCTGTACTGTTTCGAAAATGAGACGTAATTTCCTTGGCATTTCTCTTTCTTTGGCGTTCGCGATCGTTGGTTTGTCGGTTTGCTCGACGAATAGCGCCGCAGACAAGATCGACCTGACGCATGCTACGGTGGTTTCGCCGTTTGTAGGAGACGATTCGCCGGAAGAGGAGGCGCTTCAACTGCTGGTGGAGGAAGCGTCGAAGCGAACGGGATTCGCGTGGCCGGTAAGCCGATCATGGCCCGAGAACGAAGTTCCCGTCATTGTGCTCACATCGAAAGCGCCGAAAACCGATTGGCCCGTTACGTTTCCCGAACGCTGGGAAAAGAAGATCGGCGCCGAGGGTTATCAATTGCTCGTCCAAAACAGGCGGGGACATATGCCGGTTGTCTGGGCCGTCGGGGCGGATACACGGGGAGTTTTGTTTGCGTCGGGCGGACTTTTGCGCGCTCTGTCGATGCAACGGGGGGACGTGAGCATATCGAGCGACTTGAATATCGCAACATCTCCGGCGTATCCATTGCGCGGGCATCAGCTGGGGTACCGTGCCAAAGCAAACAGTTATGACGCGTGGACGCCTGCGGATTACGAACAATATATTCGGGACCTCATGGTTTTCGGTACCAACGCTATTGAGCAGATTCCGTTGGAAGAGCCGTATTCAAGTCCGCATTTTCCGATTCCGCGCACGGAGATGAATCGGGAATTATCGGCGATTTGTGAGAAATATGGTATCGAATACTGGATGTGGATGCCCGTAATGGAACATCGTGAGGAAGGCCCTGATGCCGTTGCCCTGAGCACGGAGGAGGAACAGGACAGTATTCTCGACTCCTGGCGGGAACTCTTCGAAATCTGCCCGCGAGTCGACGGAGTTTTTGTTCCATCGAGTGACCCTGGCATCAATAAGGCCGAACTTCTAATGCCGTTTCTGGAGAAGGCTGCAAAGGTACTACGCCGATCCCATCCACACGCGAAGATATGGGTTTCTCATCAAGGACTCGCTGATGAGGATCAGACCTACATGTATGAATGGCTGGAGAAGAATGCCCCGGAATGGTTTGGAGGAATCGGTTTCGGTCCGTGGACACAGACAACCTTTGCGGAAACCCGCACGAGATTGCCGAAACAGTATGAGATCCGCAGCTACCCCGATATTACGCATACCGTCCGCTGTCAGTTCCCGGTAATTCACTGGGACCGTGCCTTTGCTCTGACACTCGGGCGCGAATGCATCAATCCCCGGCCGGTAGCGCAAAAAAGAATCCATAACATTTTTGCGCCGGATACGAATGGATTTATAACCTACTCGGACGGAATTCATGACGATGTCAATAAAATCATTTGGACGGCGATGGGATGGAATCCGGAGAAGGATGTTCGCACGGTGTTGACGGAATATGGAGAATATTTTGTACGAAAAGATTTGGGGCAGGGAATTGCAGACGGTCTGTTGGCGCTGGAACGCAATTGGGACGGACCGTTGGCGACGAATGGCTCGGTTGATGCGACTCTCCAACAGTGGCAAGCCCTGGAAGAACGTGCGCCGAACGAAGCGGAAGACAACTGGCGTTTCATACACGGCCTCATTCGGGCCTACTATGATGCGTACACACGTCACCGTTTGATCCACGAGCAGGAGCTCGAAAAACAGGTGACCTCTCAACTCGCCAACGCCGGGCAAGTCGATCCGATTACACGATTTCGCTGGGATGCCGATCACGAAATGTATCGTGCAGAGAGTAAATTGCGGCAGGCGGACCTCGATCCGGCAATGCCTGAGTGGCGGGAGAAGGTTTTCTATTTGGCAGAACGGCTTATGGAAACAATCGGCCATCAGCTGAGTGTCGAACGGTATGGGCAACTCGATTACGACAGAGGAACGATGCTGGATACGATTGATTATCCTTTAAATAATCGTTGGTGGTTGGAGGATCAGTTTGTGCGCATTCGAGAATTAACGGGTGAAGCGGAAAAGATCGCGGCGTTGAAGGCTTTAGCCAAGTATGAGTCCCCCGTTCCTGGAACGTTTTACGACGATCTTGGGAATATCAATAATTCGCCGAGGCTGGCACGGATTCAAGGGGCGACGGTCGATCCAGTGGTACGGCAAACATTGGACGAGAAAACACAGGCGTGGGTACCGTATTTGGACAGGAGACGTTTATCGCAGCAGGATGGTATCGGCGATTATCGGCATTGGACAGCGGCGTACGACTTCGAACTTCGATATGTGAGCCTCGATCGAAACGCTCGATATGTGTTTCGAGCCCGAAATTACAAAACACCATTATCCAAATATGCAATTTTCGCCGAGGATATTCCCTTGAAACCGACGGGACCCCCCACATCGCTCGATTCCATTGAAGAGTACAAAATTCCACAGCGGTTGACGCAAGACGGAGCATTAACCATTCGCTGCACGGTTCCTGAAGGTGTTGGTGTCGTTGTCGCCGAGACGTGGCTGATACCGGTAAAGGATTGACTATTCGACACCGGTCAATTTGAAAACGTAGGCGTGCCGACAGGGCACTTCATCAATCGATAAATCGGGTACGTCGATCGATATCGCCCCGTCGTCGTCGATTTTCCATTGTAACGGTTCCGGGTGCCCCAGTAATTCGACGTTGATTTCGCCTGCTTTCCTCGGGCTTTGCAGGACCAATTCGTCTTTGGGCCAATGGAGCGTAACTGCGTATACGGCATCGTCCGTCATGGTGTAGCGGATAGGTTGTATCGTTTTGTTTTTGATTTTCCAACCGTCTTTGGTGATAATTTTCACACTGTGTTTGTAGGGAATCGGTTCGCCTTCTTCGATGACGCGCCACGGTTTTGTGTTGAATATCGCTTCACCGTTTACATCCAACCATTCACCGATCTGGACCAGTCTTTCTTCCATGATCACGGGGATTCGTCCATCGGCGGTCGGTCCAACATCCAGCAGAAGATTTCCGCCGCGTGCGACGGTGTCGATCAGTAAATGAATCAATTGAGTTGCGCTGCTGTAGTCGTCGATGCGCTCGTTACGGTTGTAGCCGTACGAGTGCCCCATTCCCCTGTTTTCTTCCCATTTGTGCCGGGGACCGGCTTCCGCGTCGGTGTAACCGCCGAACTCGATCGTGTAAAAACCGCCGTGCCTTCCACGGCAATCGTTGCCCCAGCGATCGTTGATCACGATAGAGTCTTTCACCGACGATTCGTTATAGAGCCACGCGATCAACTCCGGTGTGCGCCACACCTCGCTGGTCTGCTCCCATTCACCGTCGGCCCACAAAATCGACGGCTGATAGGTTTGAATGAGATGCTTGATTTGCGGGTGAAGGTGTTCCTCGACAAATCGATCGACGTCATTTTGATAAAAGGGATGAAACCATTCGTATAGTGAATAATAATACCCCATTTTCAATCCTGCTTTTCGCACGGCATTTGTCAAATCCCCGACCAAATCGCGCTTAGGGCCGATATCAACGCTGTTCCAATTCCACGCGTACGGACTTTTCCAGAGACAAAAACCGTCATGATATTGAGCCGTCATGACGACGTAATTGGCCCCTGAGCGTTTGAACAATTCAGCCCACTGATCGGGATCGAACATTTCCGCCTGA
Source organism: uncultured bacterium (assembly GCA_964612675.1). Lineage (GTDB taxonomy): Bacteria > Hinthialibacterota > Hinthialibacteria > Hinthialibacterales > JAKPRU01 > CAZTDD01. Next base: position 743 of record CAZTDD010000117.1, on the reverse strand, counting down.
AACATCGGCGCGAAATCCTGATACTGGAAATCCTCTCCAAAAACCCGGTTATGGAACTGATATACGGTCTCTTCGGAACCTGAGGTCTCTGGACGTGGATGTTTGACGCGATGCCAATACCATTCTGAATATTGGTCCGGTGGAGCGCAGGCGGGAACGGAATAGAGCCCCCAAACGACGAAAATACCGAATTTGGGGTCGTCGAACCAGCCGGGCAAAGGCCGTTTATCGAGCGATTCCCAGTTTGGTTGATAGGTCGCCGGTTCCGGGGAAACGGCGACCGACAAAAGAGGGGCGATGAGCAGAGTGATAAAGATTGTTTTCATTGGCCTATTCCTCATAGATCGTGAAAATCTCGTTTTTCGATATCAACCGTACCCTTTCCCCAAACTTGGCGGGGCTGCAACAAGTCTGGAAGATTCTTCTCCCTCTCCCTTTGGGAGAGGGCCGGGGTGAGGGAATTCTGCATTTTCCGTTCCGCTCCTCTTTAGTGGATGAAGTCCTGTCATCATGAGGACCCTTCGCTCTCAACTAATCTGCCATCTTCTAAATGCGTCATCGTCTATGAATACACAGGCAGATCGTGACAGCCACACTGGATGCCGGAAGGCCCCCTCACCCTATCCCTCTCCCCGAGGGGAGAGGGAACTGTCCACACCACCCTTGGACTTTTTGCCTCCCCTAAGCCTGACAGGTTCGCAAAAAGTCGTCGGGATGCGGGAAGTGAGGTGTCAACCCCCTCT
>CAZTDD010000116.1:0-21201 GCA_964612675.1 uncultured bacterium | reverse complement strand
AGCGGATAATGCAACGTCCCCTCACCCCGGCCCTCTCCCAGAGGGAGAGGGAGAAAAGCTGTTCAGACTTTTTGCAACAGCGTCAACTCCGCTTGGGGGTGGGAAACCACAGATCGAGTCAATAAATGAATACAAAAAAAGACCAAAATACAAACCAATGCAGACTGTACACAGATCTCTCCTGGATTTGGCCCATCATCAGTCCCCCGGAAGCCTATGGTAGCGAATCTCAGGAGTTTGTTGACCTGATCAACCAACACTCCAGCAGAGAAGTGAAGACCTTGCTCCACTTGGGCTGCGGTGGCGGTCACCACGATCACAATCTACGGGAGCACTTCCATATCACCGGAATCGATATCAACCCCGCCATGGTATCCCTTGCCGCAAAGCTGAATCCCGGCGCCACCTACTTCCAAGGCGACATGCGGTCGTTACGCACGGAGAATCGATTTGACGCCATTCTCATGGCGGATTCGGTGAATTATATGTTGAGCGAGGACGAGTTGTCCTCAGCATTCAAGACGGCTTATGAGTGTCTTGAGCCCGGTGGGGTCCTTGTTGTGTGTGCGGAGTATACCCTTGAGCAGTTCGAGGGCGATACAACTCGTGCGTCAAACCACGCCCGCGACAATATCGAGATTACCTACATGGAGAACCGGTACGATCCCGACCCTTCGGACACTACGTTCGAACTCACCTTTGTTTATCTGATCCGGGTCGCGGGACGTTTGCAGATCGAAACCGATCGCCATCTCTGCGGGGTCTTCCCACGAGACACGTGGGAGCGACTTCTCCAGGAAAGCGGATTCGTTATTCAGGATCTCTGTTTCGATCCGACCGGCAGTTGGCCGATCTTTACTTGCACAAAACCCGAATCCTGAAGACTCCCCGGCCACTGACAACGAGCCCCGGTTGTCGTACCATTGCAGATACTGTTCGAGTGGATGACGTCAAAAGACATTTGCAGAGCCGGGAAATAAAGGAGTAGCAAACATGCGCAAGGTTTTGTCAGGCAAAATAGTATCGAGCTGCGTCTTCCTGCTTATTGTATTCATGACCTTGGATGCCTCAGGACACGCCGAGCGGCGGTCGCTGTTCAACGGCAAGAACCTGGACGGCTGGACGGTCGAGGGCGACGGAAAGTGGTACGTGAGTTTCGATGACAAGAATGGCAACGGCGAACGCGACCGGGGCGAACCGATGTGTATCGTCGGCGAGCAGGATCCGCAAGAGAAAGCGGAATGCTGGCTGCTGAGCGACGAGGAATTCGAGGACTTCTCTTTGAAGGCATATGTTCGCGTCAGCAAAGGCGGTAATAGCGGTCTTTTCCTGCGCGTTCCAGAGGACGTCGGCGATCATCCGGCCTATAGCGGCTACGAAATGCAGCTCTGGGACAGCGACGAAAACTGGCCCACGGGCAGTATCTATGCCGTCGAAAAAGCGCCGAAAGGGCTTCACAAGACGGGCGACTGGAATGAGATCACGGTCACTGCGATCGGCGAACGAATGGTCATCGCGGTGAATAGAAAGAAAGCGATTGACGCGAAGGCCGACCGTTCGATGCGGGGACGCATCGGATTCCAGATTCACGGTGGAGATGCCTACGCGGGAATGAAAGTCGAGATCAGGTCCATCACAATCTGCCCGCTGACGACTTTCCTGCCGGATACGCCCTCTCCCGTGAAATTCAAGGTTCACCAGCTTCACGACGGTTCCAGTGAAGGCTGTCAGGTTTTCGATATCAATAACGACGGACAGCTGGATATCACCTGCGGTCCCTACTGGTATGAAGGACCCGACTGGAAACAGCACGAGTGCCGGTATGTCCAGCCGAGTGGTCACTATATGAACGACTACGGCGAATGCGCTATCGACGTGGACAAGGACGGCTGGACCGATCTGGTTTCGGGCGGCTGGTTCGCAAACGAGAATAAGGAGCACTGGTTTGCGTGGTACAGGAACCCGGGCAACGCCGGCGGCCTGTGGACAGAGACAGTGATCGATACGGAAAAACGGTTTATCGAGACTCTCCTTCTGGCGGATGTTGACGGTGATGGTGAGGCCACGAACTTCGTGATCGATTGCGGACAAGCAGCGTGGTATGAACCGATCGGTAAAGGCGAGGGTGCAGAGTTTGTCCGGCATGATATTGGCGAGCCTGGAGAAAACCACGCGTTGGGATTCGGCGACGTCGACGGCGACGGACGAGGGGATCTTGTACGACCGGACGGCTTTTTCCGTGCACCGGAAAACCAGGCAGAGCGTGCATGGGAATGGTGTCCGGAATTTGATCTCGGGCACTCGGGGATCCCGTGTCCTGTCCACGATCTGAATGGGGACGGTCTTGCAGACATTCTCTACGGCCAAGGGCACGACTACGGTCTGTACTGGTATGAACAGGGCCGTTCAGGTGGAAAACGAACTTGGACTCGCCACACCATCGACCATACATACTCCCAGACCCATACAATCAGTTTGGCCGACCTGGACGAAGACGGCGACGTGGACATCATTACCGGCAAACGATACCACGGTCATGGTGGATCGGATCCGGGTGCGTATGACGGCGTTTGCGTCGTTTGGTACGAAGTCTCACCCGGACCGGAGTTCAAGAAGCATGTGATCAGTTTCGACGAAGGGGTTGGGATCGGGATGCAGGTCCCGGTAGTGGATATTGATAATGACGGCGACATCGATCTGGTGTGCCCGGGACAGACAGGATTGTATGTCGTCGAAAACTTGAAGCGATAAGGTCTGGGAGGGCGAGGCTCCCGCCGAGCCAATGCCGTTTTACAAAAGATCGGCTCATCGGGAGATTCGCCCTCCCCGGCTGAAGCATCGACGCCGAGAGGAGGACCGAATGAACGATTCCGAACAAAGAAACTGGGACCAATCCAGTCCGGATGAACGGGAAGATCGACCGCCCAGCGAACCGGATTCTTCCGAGAGCGAAGGCCAACTACCGCCCTCTCCCGATGACTCCTCTCACCAGGAATCCGAAGACACCATTTACGAGTACTACAGTCCAGAGGCGGGTGCGCACTATACCGGCCCCGGCGCGTCTCCGGGACATGAAGAGGAAGAACCCGATTTTGCTATGCCGTCCTGGGAACGGCGGGCGGAATTGGGGTTCGCCGAAGCGCTGGTCAGGTCCATCCCTGAGATTCTGTTTCATCCCGTTCAAACGTTCCGTTCCATGCCTGTCATCGGGGGTGTCGCGGGTCCGCTCCTCTTTGTAGTTTTGCTCGGGACCGTCGGAAGCATCTTTCAGACCTTCTACAGCATCCTCGGTATAAGCCTGGATATGGTGCTGCCGGAAACAGAGTATGTCTCCGAGCACGGCGGCGCTATTGTCGGTGAAATGGATGCGCGGGCAGATGTGATGTTTGAAATTGTTGCGATGGTTCTGTCTCCGATTATCGTCGCGGTATTTGCGTTTATCAGTTCCGGTATCATCCATATATTTTTGATGTTGTTTGGCGGCGCGAGACGAGGATTCGAAGCCACGTTCCGCGTAATGGCGTATGTCGGTGGGGCGACGGCGTTGTTCAGTCTTGTTCCTTTATGTGGGGCGTGGATTGCTCTGGTCTGGGGAGTGGTTTGTGAGATCATCGGGCTTTGCGAGGCCCACCGAACCGATACCTGGCGAGCCGTGTTGGCATTCGCTGCCCCCTTGTTTCTCTGTTGCTGTCTTTTCGCGGCGATGGGCTTCTTTTTTGGTTTTGCGCTAAGTGCAGTCCAGAATCCGGAACTCATCGAGTCTTTGCGATGACTTTCACGGCCCGCCGCCTCGATCGCTCCGAAATCGATCATGAGTTGATTTGGGGTACTGTGGCTCTTTTCATTTTCGGTGTGGCCCGGTGGTTCCCTTTCGGTTATTTCCCGCCGCCCGCTTGTCCGTTCAAAGTCCTGACCGGATACCCGTGTTGTACATGTGGGATGACGAGGAGTTTTTTGGCGTTTGTCCGGGCTGATCTTCTGTTGGCATTCGCCTGGAATCCTCTCGTCGCTTTGGGGGCTGTGGGCGGAGCTCTTTATCTTTGTTATGCATTCATCGTCTTGGTATTTCGCTTGCCGCGCATTCGATGGTCCTTGACGGCGCGTTGGGAGCGGATTGCCGTTCGTGTTGGAGTGGTCGCGCTTTTTCTCGCGAACTGGATCTATCTGATCGTCGTTGGACGCTGAAATTGGTTATTTGTATCAACGGCGATAGGATATATTTCACATTCGCTGGAGGAGGCAGGCAATGGAGAGCATTCCAGAGACCCAGCGGGGACAAATCGGTTTCTATTTGTCCCTGGTTCCGTGGGGTATGCTTCTGATCATTCAACTCACCCGCCCCGGATGAGGATCGCCTATCGCGGCCCTGGGCGGGCTGCTCATCTTCACTTCAATACCTGTTGCGTTTTTTGTCAGTGTCGTTGCGTTCTTAAAAGGCACGGGGAAACTCTATGCTGTCGCGGGGATCGTGATCAGTGCAGTCGCAGGCCTGCTTTTCCTGTCGCCTCTACTCGGAGCGTGCTTCTCGTGAAGCACACAGCCCGCTCCTGTGACCATAGACAAACCGGCATTGCGGTCAAACTCATGTACAGTAGAAACCAAACGAGATTCTGATCGATCGGCATAGGTCAACCCAACCAGGAAATGTTCTCGGTTCCGGGTGATGCAGTCACCTGAACGTTATACCCGTAACGGCGCAGCGCCTCACTCAACCGCGACAGTCTATCGGTCGGATCGTCCAATCCACGGGTAACAAACAGCGGTTTTCGGTCCGTTCGATGGATAAATTCGTCGGATCTTTTGTTTAGCGGCGATCGTAAAATCATGGCCCTTTTCCGTCCTTTTTCAAATTGTCTTTCACCATTAAATACGCTGGACCAGGCCGTTTTGTTTACTTTTTCGAGAAATTTTTTCGAGGGGTCGCGTAAACTCGATCACACACCGCGTCGTGCGCGAGCGATGTCCAGCATGACCTCGGTCGTGTGTTCGTACAGATAGGCTCCCGGATTGGCGGAATCCGGCAGATAGCGTCGAAATCCGGCCACGTTCATAATGGAAATGCTCTGATCCAGCATCAGCCACTGGATTAGATCTCGCATCGCCTCGTCCTGTTTTTCGGGCATAGGACCATTTGAATAATCGCCGAGGACCAAGACCAATATGTGACCTTCCGTGTCGATCCGTTTCCCTTTTAACGGATGGTTATCCGGAACTTCCGCTCGGAAAAACGAGTCGCCGTACCGCAATTCCCCCTGGGTATTGACAGGCCGACCGGCCAGAATTCCCCCCTTCTGGTCGATAATATAGTGTACCGGAACATCTCCCGCGCCGTCTTCGTCAATATACTCGTCAATCATCCACGCCAGATAGGCTCCTGGATTGGACGGTTCGAATTTATGCGGGGTATCCAGGATCGTGATGAAGGCGGGAACCTGCTGCAGGTAATTGGCGCTTGGCATTGAATCGATCCACCCCAAACGAGGGAGGATCTTGGGCCGTACACTCTTTCCCTTCGCGAAAGGAACCGACATGTGTCCGGCACACGCCTCGAAAAGAAAAAGGATACACAAACCCCAAACAAAGCGGTTTCGGTACATTCAAACCTCCACAACGGCGGTTCTAGGTGTCAATTGGTAGGAAGTGTAGCGCTCTTTCGCAAGATCTGTCCACGGTATCGTGGCTGGCAGAAAAGAATCGCTCCAAAGTTTTCCTGCCTTTGGAGCGAAACTCATTCACTTGATTGGTACGCCCGTGATCGGTTCCTTTTGACTACTCCCGCATCGCGGGCCTGTCATCTCATGGATGTTGAACCATCGGAAAAAACAACCAAAACATCACTCGCCGAGTCTTGACTCGACGGCCGACCCATACCCGTTGTTACGTGGTGGTCGGGGTGGCTGTGACCTTTTTGGTCGTTCTTTTCCTGCCCGTGGTTTTCTTGGCCGCAGTCTTTTTGGCTGCGGACTTCTTACGCGTAGTCTTCTTCTTGGCCGTAGACTTCTTCTTCGTCCCGGTCTTTTTCTTGGCCGTGGACTTCTTTTTGGCCGCGGACTTCTTACGCGTAGTCTTCTTCTTGGCCGCAGTCTTTTTGGCCGCGGACTTCTTACGCGTAGTCTTCTTCTTGGCCGCAGTTTTCTTGGCTGCGGACTTCTTACGCGTAGTCTTCTTCTTGGCCGCGGTTTTCTTACCTGCAGCCTTCTTGGCAGTGCGTTTCTTCGCAGTGGTCTTCTTGGCCCCAGCTTTCTTTTTCGCCGCTGCCTTTTTCTTTGGTGCCGCTTTCTTACGCGCCGCTCTTGCCAACCCAATCACCTCCTCTCTGATCGACCCTGGTTACAAAACACTCTCCGAGTGTTTATAACTCCTCATGTTATATTACACCCAATGTAACTTTGTCAAGCTTCTTTTCATATTTCTTTATCCACTTGTTCTTGCCATCGCATCCTTCCAATCCATCGAAAAGCGGTGTCCAAAACAACACCACACCGAAAATCCCTTGCAAATAAAGGCCAAAACGACCTTATGTAAAAACGACGTTCCGCGCTCGATTCGTTCTTGGATGGTAGTCGCACCATCTTCAAAAGTTATCGGCGGATAAGAGTTAAAAGACGACTTTTCGGGTTTTAATCCTCTTAGCTGTAAGAAAACTACCTGCGCTTGTGGGGAAGTCATCACGATTGATAGTCGCAATTCAATAAGTCTGTAAAGAGTTGCTGCTGAGTATCGGTAGACTTATCCCCAATGTCATTAAGTTAGGAAAGGGCGAAGCCGTTTGCTGGGAGGGCGAGGCTCCCGCCGAGCCGAAATGAAGAAAAATGCGGCTCACCAGGAGGTTCGCCCTCCCCTCGCTCCTTCTCTGAAACTTAACTTAATGACATTGGGCTTATCCCTCCCCGGCATGCGATGCCGTTAGGTTAAGGACAAATGCGTTTCGGGCGTGAGGGCGAAGCGCCTCCTGAGCCGGCACGAGTGGGACGACTGCCACAGTGCGAATCCTTTTTGTTATTTCAAACGCTGCGGGCAATCGCCGACAAGATCTCTCCCTTCGGTCGAAATGACGGGTGGGACGGAACGAAACACAGGAAAATCCTTCCTGACTCGATGACATTGGGGGTAGAGTGGGGTTGTCATCGGGATTGTCTCCCCGCCGACGTAAAAGGCTCCAGGGGGAACGAGAAAAAATGAAGTGTCCCTTTCATCAACCGCTGACCTGCCTTTCCGTTGTTCTGCTTCTTTGTGCGTGCGAAACCGATTTTCGATCCAATACGGCGGGTGAAGTACAACACTGGGGCGCTCCGGGGGAGGATCTCGGTGAGTTCACCAGTCCTCGCGCCATCGCTTCGTACGAAGATCGACTTTACATCATCGACAAAACGGGTCGGTTGATTGTGTACCAAACGGACGGGACTCCCCTTCGATCCTGGCCGCTTCCGGATCAGGACCGTGGCACCCCGACATCGATAGCGGTGGACTCAACAGGCGATCTCTGGATACCGGACACCCACAATAGTCGCATATTACACTATAAAACGGATGGCACACCGATCGGCGAGATCGGATCGTTCGGTGACGAACCGGGGCGCTTCAGCTTTGTGACAGGCGTAACTCATGACGAGGATGGTAATTACTACGTATGCGAGTACGGCATTGAAGACCGGATACAGAAATTCGGGAGTGACGGGTCCTTTGTGAAGGCCTTTGGTGGACACGGCACCGGCTCGGGCGAACTGAGGCGTCCGATGGCGGTTGTTTATCATCCATCCGGAAAGATCTTCGTGTCCGACGCGGCGAATCACAGAATTCAGTGTTTTTCGGCAAGTGGCAAGTTTCTAACCATGTGGGGGGAACGTGGGGAGTCCGCCGGACAATTTAATTATCCCTACGACGTCGCTGTCGATGACGAGGGATTTCTCTACGTGTGTGAGTTTGGTAACCATCGGGTTCAAAAATTCACACCCAATGGAGAATATCTGGGGCAGTGGGGCGAGGGTGGCACCGGTGAAGGACAGTTGTATGCTCCTTGGGGGGTGGCGGTGGACGCGGCCGGAACGGTTTACATCGCCGATACCGGAAACCATCGTATCGTTGTATTGAACCGGTCCGTCTTGTATTCAAAAGAGGCGAACGTACCGGGTACGACATGAAAATCGAGTTTTTGCGCCCGTGGATGCTTCTGTTGCTGCTTCTTCTTCCGGGGATTGTTGCGGCCGCTCGATCTGTGCGCATTCTAGGCCGTGGACGAAAAAGGCTCGTTCTTGTATTGCGCGCTATAGCTTTTGTGCTGCTGGTTGGAGCCATTGCGGAATCGCAGCTGCTGTACGAGAGCGATTATCTTTCCGTTATTTTCGTCGTTGACCGCTCCTCTTCGATTCCCGCGTCCGAACGTCCGTTTGTAGAAACCTATCTTGCAGAACAAACAGAGAACATGACGGATAAAGACCGCGCCGGCGTGGTTTTCTTCGGGAAACAGGCCGCTATCGAAACACCGCCGGTGAAAGAACTCGATATCGCCCAATTCAGCACGTTTGTCGATACGGAAGGCACCGACATTTCCCGTGCGATTCGTCTGGCAATGGCCGCTTTCCCTCAGGAATCGCAAAAGAGAATTGTCTTAATTACCGATGGGAACCAGACCCAGGGCGATGTAGAATCCGAAGTAAGGCGCGCGAAAGCGAATTCGATAGAAGTCTCCGTTTTGCCCATCCGATACGAATATGACGACGAAATAATGCTGGAGGAAGTCGTCAATCCTCATGTCGTCCGTGAAAACGAGCCCTTCGATGTGACAGTTATTGTGAACGCCCAACGGGCCGGTCCTGCCATCCTCCGGCTGTTTCGAGGGGACGAACTGGTTGCCGAACAGCCGGTGGAACTTCAACAGGGCAAGAACGCTTTTTCGGTTCCCCAGGAGATGACCGAATCGGGGTTTCGTACCTTCGAGGCGGTTGTCGAGCCCAGAACCGATAGCCGAGGCACAAATAACCGCGGCCAGAGCTTCGTTAATGTCGCGGGGACAGGGAAAGTCCTTTATTTGGAGGGCGAAACTGAAGAGGGGGTTTACCTGACGGCGGCGCTCGAAGAAGCGGGCATCTCCGTCAGCATCCGGCCGCCGGAAGCGGCTCCCACCTCTCTTGAAGAGTATACGGCCTATGAGTTGGTAATCCTCTCCGATGTCAGTGCGGGCGACCTTTCACTTCAACAACAACGCATGATCCAAAGCGCGGTGAGAGACTTTGGGATCGGTCTCATGATGCTGGGCGGGCAGGAGAGCTTCGGCTCCGGCGGCTATCTCGGGACGCCCGTCGAAGAAGCTTTACCGGTCACAATGGACGTCAAACAGCGAAAAATCATCCCCAGCGGTGCGCTGGCGTTGATCATGCATACCTGCGAAATCCCGCAGGCCAACTATTGGGCACAGGAAATCTCGATGGCCGCTTTGGAAACCCTTTCCCGTCACGACTATATCGGTTTCCTTCGCTATAGCAACATGCACGGTGAAAGCTGGCTCTTTCCATTGGCACAAGCGGGGGACAAACAGAAGCAACGCCAGCTTATCGCGAACCTCCGGTTTGAGGATATCGGGGACATGCCGGATTTCGATACGACGCTTCAAATGGCGTATGACTCGCTGCTGAATTGTCCCGCCAATGTGAAACACATTGTCATTATGTCGGATGGAGACCCTATTCGGCCTACGCAGTCTCTGGTCGAAGACATACGCGCAGCCAAAATCACGATCAGCACCGTCTGTCTCGATACACACAATAACCCGGCCAACGAAGATGTCATGAGATGGCTCGCAAGCAGGGGCGGGGGAAGGGCTTATACGACCAAAGAGAGTGCCAAGCTGCCCTCGATTTTCATCAAAGAAGCTTCTCGTGTGCGCCGCAGTCTGATCGTCGAAGAACCGTTCACCCCCGTTGTTGTTTCTCCCAACGAAATCATTGACGGTTTTAGTGCCGGATTCCCGCAGCTCTTGGGGTATGTTGTCACAAGCGTTCGTCCGGAAGCTCAGTTGATCCTCCAGAGCGACAAGAAAGACCCGTTATTAGCAATCCGGAGGTATGGTCTCGGCAAAACAGCCGCCTTTACCTCGGATGCTAAACCGCGCTGGGCTCAGCAATGGCTTACATGGGAAGGATATGCGAAGTTCTGGACCCAGGCGGTGCGGTGGACGATGCGCGACGCGGAGAGCGAGCAGCTTCAAATCGAAAGCCGGGTGGACGGGCGGTGGGTTCACGTCGCCGTGGATGCTATCGACGAGAACGGCGAATTTCTGAACGGACTAAAAATCGACGCGACCGCCGTCAATCCCGAGATCGACAAGACGTCGTTTCAAATTCAGCAGACCGCCCCGGGGCGGTACGAAGGACGTTTTCCAATCGAACTCACAGGAACCCACTTGATCAGTCTTGATGTGGAGGGAGAGGAATTCCAGACAAATGCATGGAGCGGAGTCTCGGTACCGCTGTCACCGGAACAACGTTCCATTCGAAGTAAAGAGAGTCTCCTCCGTCGTATCGCCCGCCTGGGCGGCGGGAGAGTTTTGGGGCCGGAAACGCCTGTCTTCGATCATAACCTGGTTGCCCATACGCAACCTGTACCTCTTTGGCCGTATCTGCTCGCTGTTGCCCTTGTTTTGTTCTATGCAGACATCTGTGTACGGCGTCTCTTTATTGAAATGCCACAGGTCCGCCGTGGGGCCGCGCGGGCAACGACATGGGTGTCACGCATGTTCAGGCGAACGGCGGTGCCGGAAGGCCCCGCGACGGAAGAAATGGGACATTTGATGCAGGCCAAGAGCCGCGCGGAAGCCGAAAAGGAAGCCGTCGTGTCCCGGGTTTCGCCCTCTGAAAAAGAGGAATTGCTGACCTCTCTTGATGAAGCCGAACCCTCCGAACAGGTCCCCGTTCGCCGTACCGAACGTCCGAAAGAAAAGACAACGCAGGAGACAGCAGCGGAGATCCCCGAATCTCCGGTGGAACGTGGACCCGCCACGGGCTACACCGGATCTTTGCTGGAAGCCAAACGCCGGGCACAATCCCGATTGCAGCAAAAAACAGGAGACCGTCATGAACGAAACAAAAAACAATGATGCCGTGTCCAGCACAAACGTCCTAAGTGGACGATCCGTCGAAGAACGTGTGGCTCAGTTCCGGCAGGATTTCGAGGCGCTTCACAACGAGATCGGTAAAGTGATTGTCGGGAATAGAGAGATTATCGACGGGACGCTGATCTGTCTCCTGGCAGGGGGGCACGCGCTTCTGGAGGGCGTACCGGGACTCGGCAAGACGCTTCTTGTCCGAACCATGGCCCGTGCCCTGTCTCTCACTTTCTCGCGTATCCAGTTCACACCCGACTTGATGCCCGCCGACATCATCGGCACCAACGTAATCGATCAGGACGCATCCGGTGCACGCCACTTCCGCTTTGAATCGGGACCGATTTTCGCCAACGTGATTCTCGCCGATGAAATCAACCGCGCCACGCCGAAAACCCAGTCCGCTTTGCTCGAAGCGATGCAGGAGCAGCATGTAACTGTCGCCGGCAGGTCCTACGAACTTCAGCGGCCGTTCGTTGTCCTGGCGACCCAGAATCCGTTGGAGATGGAAGGGACTTATCCGTTGCCGGAAGCGCAGCTGGATCGATTCCTGTTGAAACTGATTGTGGACTATCCGAACCGTTCCGAACTGGCGGAGGTGCTCATCCGAACAACGGAAAGCACAATTCCTGAGGTCAAACCCGTTATCGATCGCGACACGATCCTCGAAATGTGTGCGTTATGCCTTGAAGTTCCCATCGCATCCCATGTTCGGGATTACGCTGTCCGCCTGGTTCTCGCGACGCACCCGAACGGCGAGTATGCGACGGAACAAGTAAACAAATATGTGCGTTACGGCAGCAGTCCGCGAGGCGCGCAGGCGCTGATCCTGTCGGGAAAGATCACGGCCTTACTCGATGGCCGATACAATGTCAGTTTCGACGATATCAAGAAGGCGCTTAAACCGTCCCTGCGGCATCGGATGATCCTGAATTTCGAAGGCGAAGCGGAGGGCATTTCAACGGATCAGATTTTGGACGATGTCGTTGCTGATGTACCGACTGCCGCCGAGGAATGAGCCATGCTTTGTGTAACTCGCCTCCAGGCGGATTGAGGCACATGATTTCTGAGAGACGAAAATCGATGGACGAAATCCCTAAAGAAGATACGAAAGAAAACCTCTTGTCTCCCGAGTTCCTCGGAAAACTGGAGCAGTTGCATCTTGTTTCGAAAAAAGTCTTTCTCGGGCGGATGAAAGGCGAACGGCGCTCCCGCCGCCGGGGAACCTCCATCGAGTTTGCCGATTATCGCGACTACGCACGCGGGGACGATTTACGATTTCTCGATTGGAACATCTACGGCCGGCTTGACCGCTTGTTCGTGAAACTGTTCTACGAAGAAGAAGATCTGCATGTCTATATCGTGCTGGACGGCAGTCTCTCGATGGAGTACGGGAGCCCAGAGAAATACCTGCACGCGCGTCGTTTCGCATCCGCCCTGGCTTACATCGCACTGGCGAGCCTGGATCGGGTCGGGATCGGTGTGTTCTCCGCTGATCGTTTCGATTGGCTTCAGCCGGTTCGGGGAGCGGGACAGATCAATAAAATCTTACATTTTCTGGAAGATGCCGAGCCCGGCGGCGAGACGGATCTCGAAACAGGGGCGCTTCAATTCCGAGTGCGCCAGTCGCGGCCCGGCATTATTCTTTTTATCTCCGATTTCTTGGACCCTTCCGGTTTTGAAGAGTCGCTTCGCGTCCTCAGCCAGGGCAAGAACGAAGTGTATGCGATTCAAGTTCTCGCGCCGGAGGAGGCCGATCCCGATCTCGCGGGCGCGCTACGGTTGCTTGATCTGGAAACGAATGAGCCGGTGGAGGTATCGGTTAGCGCGGAACTGATTCGCAATTACCGCAGACGACTGACCGCTTACCAGGAAGCGATCCGCGACTTCTGCAAAAGACGGCGAATCCATTTTCTGATGACTCGCAGCGATGACGATTTCTTCGATCTCGTGAACATTTCGCTCCGGCGGCTCGGATTGGTGGAATAAATGTCGATACTCGCTCCGTTGGCCCTGTTCTTTCTCGTTAGCGTTCCACTGACGATATTGTTGTACCTTCTGAAACTGAGGCGGACGGACAAACCGATCTCCAGCACCCTTCTCTGGCGGCAGAGTATCGAGGATCTGAAAGCGAATACTCCGTTCCAGAAACTGCGTGCCAACCTGCTTCTTTTCCTCCAGATTCTGATTTTCCTCCTTCTCGCATTCGCTCTCGCTCGACCGGCGCTGCGCCTGAGCGGGTTTGAAACGCGAAGCCTGATTATTCTTGTCGATACCTCTGCAAGTATGTCGAGTATGGATGTCTCACCGAATCGACTGGAGTACGCAAAGAACCAGGTCCGGAAACTGATCGCGGATTTGGGTCGAAATGAAAGCCTGATGCTGGTCTCGTTCTCGAATAGCAGCCAGGTTGTTTCTCCGTTCACGAACGACCGCCGGAAACTGCTTCAGGCGCTTGATACAATCGAACCTACAGACCAACCAACCGATATCACGGAAGCTCTAAGCATGGCCTATGCCTCGGCCCGTACCCGCGCCCGACCGGAGATTATGGTTCTCTCAGATGGAGTTTTCCTCGATCCGGAGCTGGACCACAGCACCGACGCGGAGATCCGATTTGTAACCTGCGGTAAACGCAGCGACAATTTGGGGATTACCGCTGCCGGTACACGGCGGAACTTTGAGAAGCAGGGGCAGATCCAATTGACGGTGACAGTCCAGAATTCCTCGCTGGTGGAACGGGAGACCTACGTTGAGATTTACGGACGTTTGCCATCGGAAAACGAAACCGAAGAAAGCGAAGCGAACCTTCTCGACGCCCGCAGCCTTGTTATCGCTGCAGGGGAATCGAACAGCTTGGTTTTCGACGATCCGGGGTATTTCTCCAGCACTCTGGAGATCCGCCTGACAGCGCAGGACGATCTAAGTGTCGACAATCGCGTGCATGTTGTGGTTCCCCGAAAGCAGAAAGTGAAAGTGCTTGTGGTCTCATCGGGAGGCTATTTCATCCAGCGAGCCTTGAATGTGGATCCGCGAAGCGTTGTCTCGATCGTTTCTCCGGGAGATTATATCGGCAATCGTGGGTACGATCTTGTCGTATTCGATCACTTCGTTCCAGCGCGTCTCGGCCCTGGCCGGTATGTGTTTATCGGATGCGTACCTCCCCATCCGGAATGTTCCTTGGGAGAAGAAGTCGAGTCGCCGATGATTGTCGATTGGAACCGGCTCCATCCGCTCACACGGTATGCCCAGATGGACCATTTGACGATCCAAACGGCAAACATCCTCCATCTGCCGTCCTGGGCGAACATCCTGGTTGAAGCCCGCGAAACACCGTTGATCGCGCTGCTGGAAACGGGTGCGGCGACCTCATTGATTATCGGTTTCGACTTCTACGACAGCGACTGGCCGTTGCGGGCCTCGTTCCCCATTTTCTTTTCGAATCTGCTGGACTGGTTTATTGCGACTGATCCGGAATCCATGCGATTGACCCGGACGGGTGACGTGTTTTTGATCCCGGCGATGGAAACCAGCCCGGAGGCAATAGTGGTTACGCCGGATGGCGAACCGCGTGAGATTCAGCTGAGCGATGAAGAACCGACCCCCTTTGCGGATACCGAGAAGACCGGTCTCTATCAGATACTCGTTGAAGGCAGAGAGCCGATCTTCTACGCTTGTAATCTGGTTGATCCGAATGAGACCGACATCACACCTCGTCGGGCGATGTCCACCGGAATTGTGGAGATCGCAGGCGTGAGCGAGATCGAAGTCCGGAACCGGGAGATCTGGTGGCCGCTTGCCTTTTGTGCCCTGCTGATCTTCCTTCTTGAATGGCTGGTCTACACCCGCCGAGCGCGGTACGGGTTTTGAAAGACTTGTCGGTTATGAAAATGAACACCGACCGTGAGATATTCCATATTACCCATGTTGATAACCTACCATCCATTATGGAAGCAGGTCGCCTTTTTTGTGACCGCGATGTGCTTGATAGAGAATGTGTCGCTGTCCGGATCGGGTACGATCACATCAAGCATCGAAGACTCCATAAACCTGTTCCTTGTTATCCCGGTACCAGGGTGGGCGACTATGTTCCATTCTACTTTTGTCCTCGTTCAGTAATGCTCTATGTAATCAAATCCCGAGCTCCGGAGTTACGCTTTCAAAGCGGACAGACAAACATAATTCACCTCGTTTCTACGATCGGGGCTGCGATAAAAGACGCGAAAGACCGGCCTTGGATTTACTCCGACGGAAATGCCGGCGCTGGATATACCCAGTTTTACCGAGATCTGCATCAAATGGACGAAGTCGTCGATTGGGAAGCAGTGGAATCGAGAGACTGGGGCGACCCGGCAGTGAAGGAGAAGAAACAGGCTGAGTTTTTGGTTCACGAGTATTTGTCCTGGTCATGTTTCCATGAAATCGGGGTGTTCAACAAAAAGGTGGCACAACATGTTCGCCGGATGGTAGAATCGTTCGCGAGCCACGAGCCTGCGGTGAGCATTCGTCCGGATTGGTATTATTAGACAGAAAGGGAAAACGATGATTCGCAAGGTTCAGGGAGATCTCTTAAAAAGCGACGTCCAGGCCCTTGTGAATACGGTGAATACCGTTGGCGTCATGGGGCGGGGGATCGCTCTCCAATTCAAACGAGCCTATCCCGAGAACTACGAAGCATATCGCAAAGTCTGCGAACAGAACCGACTCCGGCCGGGCACACTTTTTACCTTCGATCTGAATCAACTTCACAACCCACGGTATATCATCAACTTCCCTACAAAACGCCACTGGAAAGGGAAATCGCGAATTGAAGATATCGAATCGGGACTGGAGGCACTTGTTCGGGAGATTAATCGTCTCGGAATTGAGTCGATCGCCTTACCGCCACTGGGCTGCGGACTCGGCGGACTGGAGTGGAACGACGTTTATCGACGGATTGATGAAGCGCTCGGAGATCTGGATAACGTCGAGGTACTGGTATTCGAGCCTACCGGCGCACCCAAAGCCGAAGACATGAAGACACGTACCATGCAACCACGGATGACCCCGGGACGGGCCGCTTTGCTTGCTCTGATGAAACGCTACTTGGAACCGATGATGGACGAGGCCGTTACTATGCTCGAGCTTCACAAGCTGATGTATTTCATGCAGGAAGCAGGCGAACCTCTTCGCCTGAAGTACGTTAAGGGAAGATATGGTCCGTATGCGAAGAACCTGCATCATGTCCTGGATCGAATCGAAGGACATTTCATTATCGGCTTTGGAGAAGGGACCGAGGCACCGGGGAAAACCATCAAGTATAAGGAAGACGCGGTCCTGCAGGCCGAGCAATTCTTACAAGAGCGTGTGGCAACGCGTGAACGTCTATCACGAGTCAGCCGCCTTATCGAAGGTTTTGAGACTCCTTACGGTATGGAGCTTTTGGCGAGTGTTCACTGGGTGGCGTGCCGGGAGAATACAGCAGCCCGCAAAGATGTTGAAGCGGCTGTGAAAGAGATACACAACTGGAGTCCCCGGAAGCGAAAAATGTTCAGGGACGAACACCTTCGAACCGCTTGGAACCAGCTACGGACTGAGGATTGGCTGTGAGCAATAGTCTTTTGCTGGGATACGCACCTGTGCGCACTGATTAGCGATGTAATTTGGTTATTGTCTCCAGTCGCATCGATCCGCGATTTCCGCCGCCGTTGTCCCACTCAATACCCCCGGTTACCCCTTCATAGCCCGAACTTGCCGCGATAGCGTCCCGAATATCCGCACGGTTCACACCGACAGACTGGACCGCTTTCACGATGAGCCCCACAGCATCAAACGCATATGCGGCGGCATAATCGGCCGGTTTGCCGTATTCTCTCTCGAATACCTTTTTGAACTTTGAAGCAGCAGACGTCGAGTCTTCCCTTACCGTTATCAGGTGTACGTCATGGTGCATCTTCGCCACGGACGAGCGGAATCGAGGAACGTTGAGCGACAACGGGCCGAGAATGGGGTACTGAATGTGGCCGGAATCCGGGTGTACGAGAATCTTTTGGGCATCTTCCGGACCGCACCATAAGATGATCGCGTCCGGAGAGGCCGATTGTATTCGCCCAGCAATCGTTTCAGGTTCAAGCAAAGGCGAATCGAAAACATACTTTCGAATCGGAGGGCGCTGCCTTTTCAGTAGCGCTTCCACCATCTCCTCGGCACCGATACGGTCATCGTGGCGTGTCGAATGAAGCAGAATAACCCGTTTGGCTTTCATACTATCAATCTTCTCAGCGATACGATTCGCCTGCCGTTCATCATCCGGCGCCAACCGAAACATCCAGGGGATGCGGATATAGTTCAACGTCGGATCGGTTGCGATGGGAGAAACGAGTGTGGCGCGAGCTTTGGTGACAATTTGTTCGGCCAGATGTGTGCTATCGCCGTCGATACTCCCGATCAGTGCGCACACCCGGTCGTCGTAGAGCAAGCGAACGACTTTGTTTGCCCCAGCCCCCCACGGATCCGCAGCCCATCTGTGGACTAAACGAAACGGTTTCCCCCGATAACCGCCGCGGTCATTTGCCTCCTTGATTGCTAGTGTTGCACCTTGCCACATGGAGAGCCCGAGCGGGCTGTCGGCGATCGGAGCGAAAAATCCGATGCGCACTTCCTCCACCTCTTTTGGATCGTCGCCACGATAGCCGGGGTAACTTGTCGGTTCGTCAAGCATTCGTTTGTGAGGAAGAATCGGCGGGGCAGTCGGTCCCAGACAGAGATTCAACCCCCTCTGAATCTCCCCTACTCGGCCATGCGAGCGTGGCCCGCTTGGGGGACAAATCAGACCAGGCACTGCCTCTTCTATTTCCTCCCCCGAAGATCGGGGGAGGTTAGGAGGGGGTTGATACTCCGTCTCGTGTATCCCTTGGACTTTTTGCCGTTCCGTCAAGATTGATGCAATCGCAAAAAGTCGTCCGCTGGCATTAGAAGTTCCCCTCTCCCGCCGGGAGAGGGTTAGGGTGAGGGGCGATTCTTGGACTTTTTGCGGTTCCGTCAAGATTGGGGAGGGCAACTTCAATGAACGTGCTCCGTCTTTTCCTCCCCCGATCTCGGGGGAGGTTAGGAGGGGGTTGAAATCCGCTTTTCCGACTTTTTGCCGTTCCGTCAATCTTGGAGAGGGCAACTCAAATGAACACGCTCCATCTTTTCCTCCCCCGATCTCGGGGGAGGTGTAGGAGGGGGTTGAAATATTGGTAGACGCAAAAAACACAAAAGCAAACAAAAATCCCACAGTCTGCAAACCGAGTCCTTTTTTATTTGCGACAAGTTGCCAAATCATGGAAATTCAAAGGGCGGTTCGAAAACCGCCCGTTTGTCTCTTATGTCTTTGTTTGAAAGTGTATCTCACGCTCTTGTTCTACTTCGCCAGGGTTGTTTTCGGCACCGAGTCGGGAATCTCCAGTTCCGCACGTTTGTAGAAACTCCATTCCTTGTTTTCGAGAACAGCCAGACACGCGGGACTGACATCGCTGAATACCGCATCGAACACGATCTTCCCGGTCACACCGTGGTAGGTCTTTGTTTCCGCCAAAACGTCCCGTATTTTCGCGCGGTTCAAACCGGCTTCTTCGATCGCATCAATGACCATACACGCACCGTCATACGCATGCGCCGCGTATTGCTCGGGTTGTTCGCCGAATCGTTCATAGAAATCTTTCTGAAATTGCAGAAATTTCGGATCGTCCCGGGTGGGATCGTAGGGATATCCCGCAATCACTTCGCCTGCAAGGTCGCCGACTGTATCGATGAAGTCCTGTGTCACCATCCGGTCGCTGCCGATGAACAGCTGGTCCATACCACGCTCGCGCATCTGCTTCAACAGAAGTGCGGAGGGCTCGCTATTGGCGTAGGTGATGATCGCGTCGGGATTCATAGCCTCCACCCGGTCCAACTGCATCGTAAAGTCTTTTGCGGCGGGTGGAAACTGGAGCTCTGTGATTAGCGGATATCCGATACGACGGACACCGTCGCGGAATTCGTCGATACTCATCCTGCCATACCGGTCGCCTTGCCGAATCGCAGCGATCCGTCGCTTTCCGAGCTTCTTTACCACATAATCCGCCAGTAGATAGCACATCTGCCGGTCGTCGCTGATACACCGGAAAACCCAAGGAATCTTGGTCTCGATAAATGTGGGGTCCGTATCGCCTGTGTTCATAAGTGGAATCTCGGACTTCAGAGCGACCCGGATTGCGATGTGGGAATTTGCGCCGTCGATCGTCCCAATAAGCGCCCAGCAATGCTTGTCATATACAAAACGAATAATCTCATCTCCCGATGCTCCCCACAGACCGTTATCGTTACGAACCAACAGCTCGTACGGGATTTCTCCCCGATAGCCGCCGCGTGCATTGGCCTGTTCGAATGCGAGTAGACAGCCCTGCATCATCTTGATCCCGTACCGGTGTTCATTGGACATTCCGCCGGTCGCTACCGACACCATCGGCATCAGAGGCCCCAGAAACCCGACTTTCACCGTGTCCACATGTTCGGGTTCCGGCTTCTCCCGGCCGGGGCCGGTGTATTCCATTTCCCTCGGATCGATGAAGAACCGCTTATAAGGCTCCTGTACGAAGTCGCCGAACGGCTCGTATTCCTTCGGGGTGTTTCCATACATTTCTTGAGCGGTCTTAGAATCCTCGGCCGCCTGTGTGTAAGCCACCGGCGCAACAACCGACAGGAAAATGACAACCAGGAGTGTGGAATAGCCGAGCTGTTTCATGGTCATCCATCCTTTCTATCGAACAGCGCTTCCCAGCAGTTCTTTCCACTCGGCGGCGGTTTGCCGCCGGAGTCCTCTGTAGTAACCGGAACCATCGCCTCGGGCCAGTCCCTTCGACGTGCCGACCCAGATATTATCCCGATCATCGAAGTACGCGCACAAAACGTAATTATTCGGCAAACATCTATCGAGTTTCACTACTTCAATTGTCTCGGTTCCTCGGATGATCTGCGCGGACCCCGTCATGGCCTCTTCATCCTTCGTGTAGGTCACCCACGTATTCGTTTCGAAATCGACCATTCCAGACAGCCCTCGATCGGTACAGCACCAGCCTTCCTGATTATGCTCTTTGACAAAATTATTGAAAGAACTGATCAGGCCGCTATCGTGGTCCATATACCCTCGCCAGTGACGGCCATCGTACCGGCTGACACCGAAATATGTTGAGGCCCACAGGATACCGTGCCCGTACGATACTCCGGTCGTAATGATGTGAATGACCCCGTCGTCCCGGAACAGGTCGATTTCCATCTCACCGTCCGGATCGCGATAGTCTTTCCATGTTTCGGTCTCCACGTCCCATTCTAGAACGCCCCCGCCCCACGCGGCCACGTAGACTTTTCCGTCATTTGCAACAACGTTGTAACACCAGATCTCCTCCATCGGAGCGTTCTTCTCCGTGAAGATATCCCATTCGCCGGTGATGGTATTGAATCGGCTCGTCCCGGCCGTGGTAGCCGCCCAAACATAATCATCCTGGACCGCAACTGCGTAGACGACATCGTTGACCAGGCCGCTGTTCAGCTGATGCCAGTGATCGAACCGCCCGGCCGAAAAACGGGCGAGTCCGCCTCCAAACAATGCCAGCCATACATCGCCTGTCTTCGGATCGACGTCGATCCCGGCGATCACATACCACGGAAGCCCATCCTCTTGCTGCCAGTTTTTCCACTTTCCGTCTTCATACAGACCGAGCCCGTGTTCCGTTCCTACCCAAACACGGTCGCCGTCGGGACGTACATAGAAAATGTGATCGTTCGGAAGGCCGCCGTTTGTCGATTTCGTGGTGAATGTCTCCCATTCTGTGTAAACATAAGGAAGACCCTGATCCTCCATGACCACTTGCTCGGCTCCGCCGGGCAGTGTCCAAATTCCGGCGATGAGCACAATCGGAATAATCAGCGCTGGTTTTGTCATCATTTCACACCAAGCCTCTTCACAAGAACTCTCCGGTAGAAACAAGCAATCGGGGCCACCCGTCCGGTTACCAGAACCTGCGGGGTTACCAGAATACGAATTTCAACCCCCTCCTAACCTCAATGTCATTAAGTTAGATTTCAGAGAAGGAGCGAGG
>CAZTDD010000115.1:0-21401 GCA_964612675.1 uncultured bacterium | reverse complement strand
GCGTGTCTGCAGCGGTTTCTCCCCCAAAGATTGGGGGAGATTCAGAGGGGGTTGAGTACTTCTCTATTCTTACCCCTCGCGACTTTTTGCGGTCCCATCAGTCTTGGGGGAGGCAAAGTATTCTCTCAGTTCGCTAAGAACCTCGCTGGTCCAGGAGTTCAACTCCTGAATCCGCATGCCAACCTCAATCCGAGTGACAACCAGAGCCACGAAGAGGAACAAATCCGCTCCGGTTTTGATGATATTGCCCCAAACTACGACCGCATCAATGACCTGATGACCTTCGGCCTCCATCGCCGCTGGAAGCGTCAATTGGTGCGGTGGCTGGATCTCACCGGCAATGAAAACATCCTCGATCTTTGTTGTGGGACCGGAGACCTGGCGTATCTGTGCAGCCAATCGGTTGACTCAGGTTCCGTCACGGGGATCGATTTCGCATCCGACATGTTGGTGTCAGCACAACGTCGGCGCGGTTGGTGTGTATCGTCCTCTCCAGAGAATGCCCCTTTTTTTATCTGCGGCAGTTCGCTTCAGTTGCCGTTCCGGGATGAAGTCTTCGCGGGCGCGACAGTCGGCTATGGACTGCGAAATCTGGCGGATCTGAACGCGGGACTGAAGGAGGTCGTCCGTGTACTTCGGCCCGGCGGGCGGTTCGCGATTCTGGACGCGGGGCCACCTGCGGCCGGCCTTATCGGATGGCTCCATCGCCTGCATTTGCGTGTCAGCGTGCCGTTGATCGGCAAACTGGTTCACGGCACAGATGAGATGTACCGCTATCTCGCTTCGTCGGCGCTCGCCTTCCAGAGATCCGAGGAGATGGCAGCCACCTGCGAGCGGGCTGGGCTGCATGTGATTCGCACCAAACGATTCCTTTTCGGCGCTTCGTATGGTGTTCTGGCGATGAAACCGGCACAATAAGTGTCTCTATAAAGGGCCTGTTTTCGCCTTTTTCAAATGACCGTGTTTGGTGTATCGTACGCAGAATAACTCCATTCACAGGATTCATCGATCATGGCAGAGAACTCAAACACACCGCCGTTGATTCCGGTATTTCGGCCTTCCATTACAGAGGAAGAGATCGCAGCCGTAACGGAAGTGATGCGGTCCGGCTGGCTGGGGCTTGGTCCGAAGACAAAGGAATTTGAAGACGCATTCAAGGAGTACCTGGAAATCCCCGAGATGGTTGCCCTTAACTCCGGGACCGCCGCGCTGCATTTGGCGCTTCGCGTTCTCGGAATCGGGCCGGGAGACGAGGTGATCGTTCCGACGATTACATTCGTGTCGACCGCGCATGTGGTGAAGTATTGCGGGGCGGACGCGGTTTTCGCCGATGTCGATGAAGAGACTCTGTGTATCAATCCGGACGACGTCGCGCGAAAAATCACAGACCGAACAAAAGCGGTCATCGCGGTTCATTACGGGGGCCATCCCTGCGACATGGGCCAATTGTCGGACATGGCGGGTGCGCACGGATTCCATTTGATCGAAGACGCGGCACACGCCTGCGGGGCGACCTATCGCGACGAAAAGATCGGAACGCTGTCGCTTCTCACCTGTTTTTCATTCCACGCCGTCAAAAACCTGACCTGCGGTGAGGGCGGTGGGGTCGCCACGACGAATCCGCATTTCGGAAAGAAACTCCGAGAGCTGCGGTGGCTGGGAATTTCAAAAGACACATTTACTCGGTCCGACGTCGAACGGGTATACGCTTGGCAGTACTGGGTCAACGAATTGGGCTATAAGTACCATATGCACGATATCAGCGCTGCTATCGGGATTGTTCAGCTGAGACGTCTCGATGAGAATAACGGCAAGCGGCGGCGTATCGTCGAACGCTACAACCAGGCGTTTCGGTCTCACGGCTGGATCGAACGGCCGCCGGAGCGGGACGATGTCCGTTCGTCATGGCATATCTATCACATCAAGGTTCCCGCCCGCGATCGGCTGATCGCGCATTTGAAACGTCGGGGGATCGCTCCGGGCGTTCACTACTATCCGATTCATATGCATCCCTATTACGCGGCCCACGATTCCCAGTGTCCGGTGGCGGAAGAAATCTGGAAACGGATTGTCAGTCTGCCGCTTTTCCCCGATATTACGGACGAGGAAGTGGAGCGAGTTATCGACGCGGTGATCTCGTTCGGCGATTCACTTTGAACGAAAGGTGCGAAACGACATGATTCCGGGTGAAAAAGTCACACTACGGGCAATGGAAAGAAAAGATGTCGAGTTGTTGCGCACGTTGCGCAACCATCCGGACATGCGGCGCTGGCATTGTTCTCACATGTTGGTGAGCGATATCGAGCAAGAGGAATGGTATGAGCGGTCGTCCACCGACAGCCGGAACAAGATTTTTATGGTGGATGAGCTCGACGGAAATACGGTCGGCTATGTTCAACTTCGGAACATCGATTACAAAAACCGGTCCGTGGAAATCGGTATCCATCTCGGCCCGGAAGCGCAGGGGAAAGGGTACGGCCGGGAGGCATTCGTTTTGTTGATGCGGTTTGCATTCGAAGAGATGAATATGCATCGGGTTTATCTTCAAGTGTTCGACTTCAACGAGCGCGCGGTCAAGCTCTATGAAAAACTCGGATTCCGGGAGGAGGGACGGTTTCGGGACGCCATTTTCCAGGAAGGGCAGTATTGGAATATGGTGCAGATGGCGATTCTCGAATCGGAGTTTCAGGCCAAGGACAAGAATAGTCAGTGAGATCTCATCGTGCGGATTTCTGCGTTTACCCTGATTGAGTTGTTGATTGTCGTTGCCATCATCGGCATCCTGGCGGCGATTGCCATCCCGAATCTGCGAAACGCCCAGATCCGCGCCCAGCTGGCGGGGACTTACTCCGACCTGCGGAATTACTCGCAGGCTGCGATGTTGTATCGGAACGATAACAACGAATTTCATCCGCACTCGGACCGGTATGACCAACAACGATATCTCACCACACCGGTCTCGTACCTCAACGCCTTCATGTACGACCGGTTTCAAGAGAAAATCGATTTCCAAACTCAGGGTCTGGAATATACACGGCGTCTTTATCACTGGTGGCCGCTGCCGACGCATGGGCACATTTATGGGAATTACCGGCGTCGCGATCCGTTCTTGAAAAACCTGTATGAAACATCCGACTGGTGGGTTCACGGATGGGGTCCCGCGCACACTCGTGCCGGGCCGAGCTATGACGCGACAAACGGCCTCTTCAGTCTGGGTGGAATTTTCCGAGGTGTGAGTGAACCATAGGAAGGGAACAGCGAATGGCACGGTATGTCACTGTCAGCAGCATTTCGTTTCGCGGCGTCTCCGGATCGGGTGAGAAAAAACTGAAACGAGCCCGAGGCAGCATGTGTGCACGGATCGATGACGCCGCCACGCAGGAGCCGGACATTATCGTTCTACCGGAGACATTCACGGGGATGGGCGGGGGCTGGCTCGAATCGGCCGAACCGCCCGACGGTCCAACCGCCACGGCCGTCGCGAAAAAGGCGCGTGAACACGGGGCGTATATTACATGCCCGATCCTCGAAAAACACGACGGTAAGATCCAAAATGTCATTCTGTTTTTCGACCGAAAAGGTGAATTGGCAGCTCGATATGCGAAGTGTTTCCCGACTATCGGGGAAATGGAAGATGGTGTTGTTCCTGGTGAAGAAGCGGTTGTTGCAAACACGGATCTGGGCAAGATCGGTTTCCTGATCTGCTTCGATTTGAATTTTGAGGAATTAGCAGAGCAATACAGAGAAAAGGGCGCTGAATTCGTTTTGTTTTCGTCGATGTTTCGCGGGGGATTTCTTCTGCGAACGTGGGCGATGCGGAATCGTTGCTATCTTGTGTCCTCGACACCGCGTGAGAACAGCGCGATTGTCAGTCCCTTGGGGCGGATCCTTGTGGAGTCTTCCGACTACGAACGGACGATCACGCGAACGATCAACCTTGACTGTGCTGTGCTGCATTTGGATTACAACCATTCGAAATTCAAAGATATTCGGAAGAAATACGGCGCGGAGGTCGAGATCGAGGTGGCGAGCCCCGAGGCTATTTTCCTGATGACATCGAACCATCCGGACCGATCCGTGGACGAGATCATCGAGGAATTCGAATTAGAGCGGCTGGATAAATATTTCGATCGAGCGCGACGAGTTCGCGAAGAGCATCTGGAATAGGCCAACGGGGGAGGAAGCTATAAGAGATCATGAGTAAGACAGTTACGTTCGCTAGCGCGCTCTTGGTTGTCACTGTTCTTCTTTTCGTTTTTCAATTCACTGAAACCAACATGGGGGAACACTGGTTTCTCACGAGCAGCAAAGAGTTGTTCTTTGCTTTTTATTTTTTTGCTCTGCTTTTTTATATTTTGGACATGCGTTTCGGTGTTATCGGTGAAAGATTCTCACGGGAGGAGTTGATTCATCAATACGAAATATCGCGAATCTACCATTGGGGATTTATGTTTGCGATTGTTGCGTATTTTGCGCTGATCGTTTGGTTTCATCGATCCGACTCATTTGAAAACGAGTCGCTTACCGGACTTCGACTGCTTTCCTTTGTCGGAGTGAGCGTTGTCTCTATTGTCATTCCGTCAATCGTATACGGAATCCTTCGGCCTTTGCATAAATATCACGGTGAGAAAGAACGGCTTGCTCCCAAGAGGATTGTTGATATTGCGAAAACCAATGAATCGTTCTTACGATTTGTTTCTGAGAATCCCGGAAGTCGGATTTTCGTACAGGACTCCGCACATCGCTATCGATTCGCTCGAGTGTGTGCCGCAGTCCGTGAATCCGTGGAAGGTCCTCCCGACGTAAAACAAGAAAGCGTTCTCGAGATTCAGGTTGATATGCGGAAAAAGAAACCCGTGGAAGAAAGCGAAGTGTTTCAAACCTATTTGTTCCGTCCGCAGGAAGAGGGCTTTTCAGTACTTGTGCTTCCAGCAACTCTGGCCGATTGGCAGTCCGGGCAGACATACAATATCGATGAACCGACGCTGGCGCGACTCGACACCGTCCCTCCCCGATTTCCCGCTTTGGACCGTTATCCGCTTCCGATCGCCAGCGCAAAGAAGGAAGCGGTTGAGGTGACCAGTCCACCGCCTCCCGCCGTTTCCGTCGCATAAACTCTTCGATTTGTGACCTTTCGGGTACCGAGAGATTCTCCTACAATCCAAGGGAATCGCGTAAAATCCGACCGAGTCGGAGGTGGATAATGCTAGGAACAGTGATTACCAGCTGGAAAAGCAAATCATGGATGCTCGCGGTCATGCTGGGGGTGACCGTGACCGGAGGAATGAACGTGTGTGCGGATCTTTCCGATGTTGTGGCCGGTGACGTGGAGAAGGTAGCGGACGGGTTCCAGTTTACCGAAGGGCCGGTTTGGCACCCGGATGGTTACCTTCTATTCTCCGACATCCCTGCTAATCAGATCATCAAATGGTGGCCGGGCGGCCAGGAGGTATTTCGCGAGCCCAGCGGAAACTCGAACGGCTTGACGTTCGATCCGCAGGGGCGTCTGCTTGCGTGCGAGCACGGGAACCGCCGCGTTTCACGTACCGAGAAGGACGGCTCGATTGTCACGCTCGCGCACAAATATGAGGGGAAACGACTGAACAGCCCGAACGATCTCTGTGTCCGCTCGGACGGCACGATTTACTTTACCGATCCGGACTACGGAACGCCGAAAGGTGAAAAAGACCTCGAATTCCAGGGCGTTTATCGAATTGACACCGAAGGCAAACTCCATCTCGAAGCGAAAGAAGGGTTCCGTAAACCCAACGGAACCGCGCTCTCACCGGATCAGAAGATCCTCTATGTGGACGATACCGAGGTGGGAGTTGTACATGCGTTCGACGTTCAGGCCGATGGGTCTCTGAAAAACGAACGCATACTGATCGAGATCCCGCCCAGAGGGCTCGATGGGATGAAAGTGGATACAAAGGGGAATCTGTATGTAACCGCTCGCGATGGTGTATGGGTGATCGATTCCTCGGGGACCCATCTCGGAACGATCAAGGTACCGGAGAATCCCGCCAATTGCGCATTCGGTGACAAGGATAACAAGACGCTTTATCTGACGGCGCGCAACGGACTGTACCGTGTGCGGTTGAAGATAGAGGGGATTCGAGCTTTCGCGGCGGAGTAGATAGGAGCGGAGTGAGCAGCGCTATCAAGGAGGACGATCAACCCCTCCGAATCTCCCCTTCCTTTGGCCACGCAAGCGTGTCCCTCTTGGGGGAGAAGACAGCGTAAAGATGCTCATTCCTTTTCCTCCCCCGAAGATCGGGGGAGGTTAGGAGGGGGTTGAGATCTGATTCGAATTTCGTTGGAGGTTCCGCGCTCGAGATCAAGGGTGTTGGTTCGCCCTCCCAACGGATATTGGTGGGCTACGGGCTTAGGCGATAATGAGTCGGAGGGAAGGTTGCGACATGACGCCCGTGAGCCCACCCTACGACTTGCAAGGCGAGGTTTCCGCCGAGCCGAAGTCAAGAAAAAAAGCGGCTCACCAGAAGGTTCGCCCTCCCTTCGCTCCTTTTCTGGACATTAACTCGATCACATTGGAAAAAGTGTGGAGTTGAGTTCATCACGAGAAAAACAGAGGAACTAGAACGTGAACGTATTAATCGTCGGTGCTTTGGGACAATTGGGACGGGATCTGGTGAAGGCGTTTTCGGATGTCAATGTTGTCGAGTACGACATTGAAGACATGGACATTACCGACGATGCCCGCGTCCAGCAGCAGATCGCGTTTACATCGTGCGACCTGGTGATCAATGCGGCGGCGTTTACACGGGTCGATGAATGCGAACGCGAACATGAAGAGGCGTTTCGAGTCAACGCGCTCGGCGTGAAGAACCTTGCAGAAGCCTGCAGACGGTGGGATATCCCGCTTGTGCATATCAGCACGAACTATGTTTTTGCGGGCGATAAGAGACTGGCGTATGTTGAAGACGATTCTCCTGCGCCGGTCAATGCCTACGGTTTAACGAAGTTGGCCGGTGAGTATTACTTACGATATACGTGGGACAAACACTACATCGTTCGTGTGGCGGGACTATTTGGGATTACGCCCAGCCGAATGAAAGGGACGAATTTCGTTGAAGCGATGCTGCGTCTGGGCGCTCGCGGGACACCTCTTCGGATCGTGTCGGACGAGTATCTCTCCCCGACATCGGCGTCCAACGCTGCGCACCACATTCGCCGGCTGGTGCAGACTGAGAAGTTCGGAACCTATCACCTGGTCAATCACGGAACTTGTTCCTGGTATGAATTTGCACGCGAGATCTTTTCGCAAGCCGGGATGAATGTGGAGGTGCAGCCGGTGACGGCGGAGGAATACGGCGCACCGGCCCGTCGGCCTCGAAACTCCGCTCTGGAAAACGCGGCGCTTGGAAAGCTGGGGCTGGATACAATGCCTACGTGGCAGGAGGCGTTGTCGGTGTATCTTAAGGAACGTGAGAACGTGCGTGGGTAGAATTCCTTCTTCCCGAGACATGTTCGTTTTGCCGGCGCTGAGAGATTATGAAGGTCTCTGTTGGGGAAAGCCCGCCTTGATCGGAGCGTATGAAGGCGCGCCTCCAAGCGGGTTTGAGGATTGGGAAGCGAAACAGCCTTGAGGATGAGAGAGAGAATGCCGGAACTGTCGATTGTTATTGCCTGTTACAATGAAGAGGCGGTTTTGGAAGAAAGCGTTTACGAGATCGACCGGATCATGACAATGTTCCGGTGTGAATATGAATTGATCTTCGTCGACGATTGTAGCCGAGATCGTACCCGACACCTCATTCAGACCCTTTGCGAGAATCACCCCGCCCGGACAGCGATACTGCACGAGAAGAATAAGGGACGCGGAGGGACTGTAACGGATGGGATTCGAGCGTCTTCCGCTCCCTATGTCGGATTCCTCGATATCGATCTCGAGGTCCATGCGCGTTACATACCCAGTATGCTGCTGGCGTTGCGGGATGGGGCCGATGTTGCTGCGGCCTACCGTACCTATCAGGTCCAGATGTGTTTCGACGATATTCTCCGGGATGTGTTGAGCGTTGGGTATCGCCGCCTGGTACGGTGGCTTCTGCGTCTCCCAATGCGGGATACCGAGGCGGGCTATAAATTCTTCCGACGCGAGAAAATCCTCCCGATTCTGGGTCGGTGCCGGGATCAACGATGGTTTTGGGATACCGAAGTGATGGCGCTGGCCTACTGGGCCGGGCTGAATATCGCTGAGATCCCCTGCACGTTTGTCCGGCGCTGGGACCGCGAGTCCACCGTCCGGCCGTTCCGCGACAGCTGGGACTATTTCCGCGCACTGTTGAGATTCCGGAAACGGATGAACGAAGAGCGCATTGCCGACATTCGTTCGGAATTTGACAGTGCTTGATTGTTTCGCTACCGTGAAGCAGATGCACCGGGAGGCCGATTGCGCCTTGGGTACATTCCATCGAACAACTCTGTTCTTCACCTCTGCTCCTGTTCATGGCCCTCCCGGCGATCCGATCTGTACCGCACAGATTCCGAGATAAAAAACGATTAACAGGAGATGAACAATGATTGAAAAACGGCATTCCATGGACCGAAGAAGTTTCGTGCGGCTCGGCGCGGTAACGACCGGGCTCGCTGTCGGCGGGACATCGCTCGGGCACGCGTCGGAGGCGAAAGAGGGCCCCGGGAAGATGCAGTATCGTCAGCTGGGCAAAACCGGCTTGAAAGTCTCGGAGATTTCATTCGGTAGTTATGGCTTCAACAATCCTGCGCTTCTGTCGCGGGCTCTCGATGCGGGGATCAATTTTATCTGTACCTGCGCCGATTACCAAAACGGTACCGCGGAGGAGGCCATCGGTAAGGCGATTAGCAAAATCAGCGACCGCCGCGATGAGTTGGTGGTCTTCACCGGTACAAGTCCCCGAAAGTCCAAGAAAGAGGTTCTGGAAACAATCGACCAAAGTCTGAAACGGCTTCAGACCGACCGGGTCGAAGTCTTCAGAGCGCATAGTGTCGACGACCCCTCCGCGCTGCAGGTCGACGAGTTTCTGGAGGCATTCGAAGAGGCCAAGAAGGCCGGTAAAGTCCTTCACCTCGGACTCTCGGCACACGGCAGGAATCTGGAAAAATGTCTCAATACCGCAATCGACAGCGGACACTACGACGTGATCCTCTGTAAATACAATTTCATGAGTTATGAGAACCAGGCGGAGATTTTCGAGCGTGCAGGCAAAAAAGGAATCGGAACGGCGGTCTTCAAGATCGGTGCGGGCGAACGAAAGAAAGAGATTGAAGAGCTTGAAAAGGGCGGTCTTTCGTTTGCTCAAGCCTCGGCGAAATGGGCGCTGTCCAACCCGAATGTGTCCAGTGTGTGCGCGGCAATCACCAATTTTGACCAAATCAAGGAATACTGCGGGGCTGTCGGCGAGAAACTCGGACAAGCGGAACTCGAAATGCTGGAACGCTATGCGGGCATCATGCATAATCAATACTGCCGGCATTGTGGGGTATGTGAAGGCGCGTGTCCGTATGGTGTTGCGGTGTCGGATGTGATGCGGTACGCGATGTATTTCAAGTACTATCACCGCGAAAAAGACTCGATGCAGCTGTATGCAGAACTGCCGAATGAGCAAACCGCCACCGCTTGCCTCAACTGCGACGGCGCTTGCGATGGAGCCTGTCCATACGGTAGAAAAACGCGTGAAGGACTACTGGAAGCGCATGGGTTGTTGACATGAGGCATTGGTTCAGATTATCTATAATCTTCGTCGCTCTGCTCCTGGCCGGTGTCCCGGGGCGGAGCGACGATGTGAGTAAGCAACAATCCTCGAACACCTCACCGCAGTCTGTCTTCCAGCCTGTAACCGCACATAACGTTCAGGCTCCCGCCAAACCGAACGTTGCCGAATTGATTCCGCGGATTGAATCGCTGGATGACTGGAGTATCGCGAAGGAACTTACCGTATATACCCCGGACAACCTTTATGAATACAACAACGGGGCTGCACCGAAGTACATCGCGTACGGTTTCGAAAAACTGGCGCATATTCGCTACAAATACAAAGACGATGATTTCCTGAGCATCGCTGTAGATGTCTACGATATGGGCAGTCCGCTCGGTGCGTATGGGATCTACAGCACGGGGCACGGCCGCGATATCGAGGTCCGGGAAGGCTGGGGGACCGAAGGATATCTTTCGGGGACCGTCGCGGTTGCATGGAAACAGCGGTTTTACATTGACATTTCCGCTGACGAGGACCAACCAGCGTTGATTTCGATGACGAAGAAGCTGATGGAAGATATTGTGGCCTCGATCCCGAAAAAAGATCTAAGGCCGCGGATCTTGGACCTTCTTCCGAAAAGAGGTTTTATTCCGCATAGCGATCAGTATGTCGCAAAAGATCTTTTTGGTCATTCCTTTCTTCCGGGCGGCTTGCTGGCAAGTTACAAAATCGAAGATCAGGAAGCCCTTCTTTTCGTGACCGATCTAAAGACAAAGAAGGCGGCGGATGAGGCGCTCGACAGACTGCTTGGGTACGAGAAAGAATGGGGGGAAATTGAGAGTCAGGGGGAGGATGACTTCGGCAAGGAACACTTTTGGGCGAAAGATCCCGGTTTGGGCAAGGGAGTCGCTGCGCGTACGGGCAGGTATATAGCGGGGATGTGGGGTGTTCAGTCGAAAAACGAGGCGGAAGCGATACTGCGGCGACTAATAGCGGAATTGGACAGATATGGTAATTTAACCAATCGATGATTCCGATATGGCAAATCGTCCTGATTTCTTGGCCCGGATGCAAACGCTGATCGTATCTGTTTGATTCTTAGTATTGAAACGATACTCCTCGAATAGAGTCAAGATGAAATCGCCGAGCATCGTATTCTCGTTACATGCTGTAAAGCGAATGTCACAACGCGCAATCGATAAAGAAGATGTCCGCCAAATAATGACGGTACTACAAAAAGTCAGCGGAATGCGAGAAGTGAGGTGTCAACCCCCTCTGAATTTCCCCTACCTTTGGCCACGCAAGCGTGTCCCTCTTGGGGGAGAAGACGCTGCAGACACGCTCGTTTCTTTTTCCTCCCCTGAAGATCGGGGGAGGTTAGGAGGGGGTTGAAATCCGTTTTCCCGACTTTTTGCGACGGCATCAAATAATGAAGACGGGTCAGATTATCGAGGAATATCCTGAGGATGAACCATATCCCAGTCGTCTTCTCCTCGGATTTCTTGGATCTAGGCCGGTTCACGTTGTTATAGCAGACAATATTCATGATAATGAAGTGGTAGTAGTTACAGTATATGAACCGAGTTTATCAAAGTGGAATTCTTCCTATTCGCGGAGAAAAAGAAAATGAAGTGTGTAATCTGTAAGAACGGTGAGACTACCAAGGGCAAGGCGACTGTGACCCTCGAACGAGACGACATGACATTTATTGTTAAATCGGTTCCGGCCGAAGTGTGTGAGAATTGTGGAGAGGAATATGTAGACGAGGAAGTGACCGAGAGACTGCTTTCTCTTGTGGAGGAAGCATCCCGACGGGGTGTCCGCCTCCAGGTGTGCGACTATGCGGCATGACATTGTATTTGACGTTGTTGAGGGC
Organism: uncultured bacterium; assembly: GCA_964612675.1. Taxonomy (GTDB): domain Bacteria; phylum Hinthialibacterota; class Hinthialibacteria; order Hinthialibacterales; family JAKPRU01; genus CAZTDD01. Next base: position 9,830 of record CAZTDD010000115.1, on the reverse strand, counting down.
CGTAGCGTGAGCTCAAAGCGAAGCGTAGCTCAGGATGCATAACGGCTGATACAAAAGGACAGGAGAACAAGCCATGGAAAAAGCGAATCGTCGTGAATTCATCAAAAAGGGTGTCACCGCAGGCGCGGCGATGAAAACGGTTGCAGCGGCGAGTTTGACCGCCGCGAGTGCGAATCGTGTCCTCGGCGCGAATGAACGGTTGCAGATCGGTATTATCGGATGCGGTGGAAGAGGCTGCTACCACATCGGCTGGCTCCACCGTTCCTCCCGCGATGTCGACATCAACGTCATTGCCGCCGCCGATATCTGGCAACAAAAAGTGGACCGTGCCGCCGGAATCATTAAGGAGCGTTTCGAGATCGACGCCAAGAAATATCGGGATTACCATAAGCTGCTCGACAATAAGGATATCGACGGCGTTGTGATCGCCACCGCCGATCATCAGCATTGCCCGATGTTGATTAACGCGGTGCAGGCTGGGAAAGACGCTTACGTGGAAAAGCCTATCGCGACCTATCTTGACGAACTGAACAAAACGAACGACGTGGTTATGGCCTCCGACAGGATCGTACAACACGGAACGCAGGGCCGAAGCAGCCAGGGAGCTATCGCCGCCCATCGCTTTGTCCACGAGGGCAAACTCGGCAAACTCCTTCGTGTCGAGGAGTGCCGAAGTCACTATGCCCCTTACTGGAACAACTATCAGAATCCGGAGAAGAAAGACACAAACTGGAATGCGTTTTTGTACAACCGTCCGTTTCGTCCTTTCCAAGCGGATCAACACGGTGCCTGGATGGGGTACGCGGAGTTTTCGCCGGGCACCATCGGCGGCTGGATGAGCCATTTCAGCGATTTTATTCACTATGTTACCGGCAGCAGTTTTCCGGTCTCGGCAATCGCGCACGGAGGCATCTACGCCACGACATCAAAAGAGGAACGAACCTGTCCCGATACAGTTACTGCGATTCTCGATTACGCCGAAGGTTTCAGCACCAGTTTCACGACCCATTTTGGAAACGCTGCAAATGACTACCGGTTGTTTTTCGGGTCGAAAGGCATCATGCGGATCAATGCGCCCGATGGAAACGCGCGTGGCGGAATCGCCCCGCGCGTCTCCGGCGAAGGAAGCGATCATCCGGAGAAGATCGCCGAAGAAAAAGCGCTTGAAGAGACGCCGCACGATGACCACATGACGAATTGGCTGAAATGCATGAAGAGTAGAGAGGAACCGAATGCGCACATGGGGGCGGGCTATATGCAGGGTGTTGCGGTACTCCTCGGCTGGCGCGCGTATGAGGAAGAGCGGAAAATGATCTTCGATCCGGTGAAGCGGGAAATTCGACCGGCGTAGTGCCCGGATTCAGATTATTGGCTGGAATGAAAGAAGCCGGACGGCAAAAACACCGTCCGGCTTCCTGTTTGAACTTCTTCGAACGAGAATCGCTAACTAGTGCAGACTCCAGTCGGCAACTGCTGCTCCGCCTTGAGGCTCGATGGCCTCATAGGGATTGCAGCAGATATAGTCGACTTGCATGGACCCGTAGTTATTTGTGGCGCACATACCGAACTGAATGCAGGTCTGCGGGAAGTCGCCGTAGCCACCTTCGCTGTCGATGGCGGGCGTGTCCGGATAGTCCGGTCCACGCATGATCACACCTTCCGCTACCGGCTCGGCGCTGCCGTCAAGCCACGCCTTCACGTTGACCGTGTACGGATCGTCTGGGGATGTGATTGCGGTCCACCAAATACTGTGGAATTCCGTTGTATTGATTCCGTCTTTGATCAGAATATTCCCCGACCCATCATCCGGGTCTTTTTCCGTACCGTCTTCATTCAAGGTGTTGCTTTGGATAAACAGAGAGTTCTCTGCGTAGTATCCAACACCAACTTGAGCTTCCAGATCTGTGAAAATGGGATCGCCGTACCCGAAGGCAACCTGACACTTGTCGTATTGCTCGGGAATCCAGGCACGCTCGGCAAAATTAAACGGCGGATCCGCCCAATCGTTGTCATCCTGAAATGGTGTGGACAGATCCAGCGGGGTCATGCGATACCGGGTGAGCATGGTGATTCCGCCCGTAGAAATCGGCATCTCGATCCCTGCTTCGTCCTCACCATGGAAGACATGGGTGAAATGGAATTTTCGATCACTGGGGTCGCCGCCGGTCCAATCGCGGGGGTCTCCAAGATCGATCAACGTGATCACATTTGCACCATCGATCTCATCGATCCGGGCAACCTCGCCGCCTTCCCAACCGTTTTCCTGGAAGATCGCCGTATTTTGATTCCCCGAATACTGATCGCTGCTGTTGTCGTGAAGCCATACAGAGTCTTCTGTCGGCTCATAGTCCGGAAGCTCATCGAACTCCTCGACAAACGTCCAGCCGCCTTCCGGGTCAGCCCAACCGCCACGATCCGCCATGACTACTCCCGTTCCCATTAAGAAGAACGCCATTGTACCAATCACCAAACCGCTTCGTCTCATACAAACTCTCCTTTCTACTTCTCCAAAAAAGTATCTTCGGTAATTCCCCGGCCGCCATCACGGCGGCCGGGGAAAGCGAAGCGAAAACATTTTGGCGCCCGAAAACCCGGGGGCCTAACTCCCCAGTCTTTTCGAGCTCCCGAAGGAGCCCCTCTCAGTAAAGGCTCCAATCCGGCACCGGCGTGCCGCCTGTCGGCTCAACAGCCTCGTCGAACCGAGCGCAGATATAGTCGATCTGCATCGCACCGTAATTGTTGGTAGCGCACATACCACACTCGACAATCGCCTGTGGCAAACCACCGAAGTCGCTGAGGTCGTGCGGATCGGGACGATCTGCAACGTCCGGACCGCGAAGTACTATTCCCTCTGCGACAGGTTCCGCACTTCCGTCAATCCAGGCTCTTACCGTGACTTCTCCCGCCTCGAACTCTGGTGTATCCCAGTTTTCTTCGGGGGCCGTCGCGGTAATCCAAATGCTATGAAACTCAGTTGTGTCGATGCCGTCTTTGATTAGAATGTTGCCCGAACCATCATCCGGATCCTTTGCCGTTCCATCTTCATTTAATGTGTTGCCCTGGATGAGTATGGAGTTTGGCGCGTAGTACCCGATTCCGATGGAGATTTCGTGATCCGGGAACAGGTCATCATAGTATCCGATTCCGACTTGAACACGATCATATTGTTCCGGAATCCACGGCCGTTCGGAGAAATTGAACGGGGGATCCGCCCAGTCGTTATCGTCTTGGAATGGTGTCTCAAGATCCAACGGGAACATGCGGTACCGCACGAGCAGCGTGATGCCACCGTTCGAGATCGGGGTCTCGACGCCCTCTTCGCGGTTCGCCATTGCGGCGAGCATCAGTTTCCGGTCGCTTGGGTCGCCGCCCGTCCAGTCTCTCGGATCGCCCAGGTCGATGAGGGTGAGTACATTCTCTCCATCCACCTGATCGATTCGGACGACCTCGCCACCCTCCCAGCCGTTCTCCTGGAAGATCTCGGTATTCGCGTTTCCGGAATACTGATCGCTTCCATTATTGTGGTTCCATTTTGATTCCCACGGATCGTACTCATACGGCGGGATCTCATCCCATTCCTCGATGAACTCCCAACCACCGTCCGGGTCGGCCCAGCCGCCCCGATCAGCGATCGCCACACTTGTCCCGACCAAAAATACGAATACGAAAAACAAAATCCCTACTCTGTACATCATACTCTCTCCTCTCGGCTCACGTGTTTGATCCAAAAGCACCGGCTTCTGCCCGGTACTTAACCGACAAAACTACAAATGGACAGAAATAGGGTGGGGAGAATAACTATGAGTTTTTTGACTTCTCTCTCCACCAGAACCTCCATGCCCCTTTCTCGCCAGGAATTGGTCGTATTCTGACCATAAAGCAGAAACAAGTAGCTGTCAACTCCTAGATAAACAATTCACAAATAATAAGTTAGTGCATGTAGTCAGCCAGTCCCGCACGTTCTCCTACGAGTTTTTCCCCGGGGATCTTCCTATTGACAGCCTCAACGGGCTACTATGCGAGCCATGCAGCGAACACTCGGTCCGTTACGTATTCTCCTGTTTTGTATTGCCTTGGGAACAGCGCTTGTTCTCATCGGGGGGGCGGTGTTTTTCTATGCCTCCGAGAATGCGGGAACTGCGCTTCCCGCTGGAGACGAGGCCTATATCGATCTTCTGTTTGCTCGGAACCTGGCGGACGGTACCGGTCCGCGTTACCTGCCCGACCATCCCAAGACCTGGCAGGGATCTTCGGCCCTGAGATCCGGCATACTGGCTGTCTTTGTGGCAGTGTTTCAGGAAAGCCTTTCAATGCCCGGCTTTCTATTGCTCCTGTCGGTTATCGGATTCTGGCTGTGCGCGGCTCTTGGGACGATTTGGCTCTCTCGACATGAAGGTGAAGGCGCCGGTTTCCTATATCCACCGGTCCTGCTGAGCCATGGAGGCCTGCTCTGGCTTCTGGTATCCGGCCATGTCGGGGCACTTGCTGCACCGCTTGCGTTCCTCTGTACCTTTGCTCTGTATGACCGGGACCAGGATGAACGACGTATTTGGATAGCGGGTGTATCCGGTTGTCTCTTGGGACTGTCGTTCTGGCCGGGATATGCATACGCCATTGGAACAAGCGCGTTCCTGTGGATCTACCTAGCTCGAAAGCGCCCGGCGTTGCGCGATCCCTTTCGGCCCCTGTTTTGGGTCGGGGTGCTCCCTCTTTTGGGAGGAGGACTGCTGCTGCTATGCAACTGGATGTGGACCGGACACTGGAGCGGAGGCGGTCCCCTCGTCGTGGAAAACCCTCTGGATTCCATATCCCTCAGCTCAATACTCCGTCTTGAATGGATTCGCGGTTTGGTCGAGGGCATCAAGTTCTTCGGGTCCTTGGGCACATCTTCTCCGATCCTATCCTGGCTGGTTTATCCGCTTGCGTTGTACGGCGCGTTCAGCGTTTCGGAGAGGGAAGCGGAGGAGAAGCGCGATACAGGATTTCTGCCCGTCATTCAGTTCTCTTTTTTGCTGGTTTTCACAGGATTCTTGCCGTCGGAATTGCGCCGCGATGCGCTTCTCGCGTTCTACCCGGTCTTCCTCATCTTCCTTGTGCGTGGAATCTCCCGGACGGCAAATGCCTTTCGTCCGGGATTGGAACCGGCCGGGTGGATACTTATCGCCGGTATTGCGGTTGTTCACGCCTGGCAGTGGCCTTCCTGGCAGGAGAACATCGGCCACGCTACCGCAGCGCAGTATCGAAACGCGGTCGTCCCGGCGCGAGAGGCACGCGAGTCTTTGGCGGATACAACCCCTGTGGCAGCCGCAGACGATCCCACCTTTCTTTGGCACCTGGGACCGGATCGGCTGCAAGAAGGCTTCATCGGCAGTGGCTATCGGATGCGAATCGATCTGGCGGGCAGGAGCTATGCGGGCGTCCGGCGAGATGGAACCACGCTGCTGTTGGACGCTCCCCAGGCTGTCGTCTTTCCTGCTGTCGTCGACTCGATGCTCGATCCTCCGTCACCAGACTTTCAAACAGTCTCTGCAGCCCTGACGTCCGCATCGTATACGGTGGCGGCCGGTGATCATTCGGTGATTTGGAGACGTCCCGCCGATCTGACGACTGAGGCACTTCGCGATCACGCCGTCCGGGAACTGATTCGTGCAGGACGGGAAGCCGATGTTCTCTGGTCGATTGCAGCCGACGATCTTGTGCCTGCAGTTTCCCCGGAGCAACGGTTTCGATGGTGGGAATGGATCGAAGACCGTCTCAGCCGAAACGTGGGAGAGGCTTGGTATTTCGAAGCGGGTTATCCGGACAGCGGCAACACAGTGGGAGAAGGAGTACAAGCGCGTTGGTCGGTGCCTGCTCCCTACGAGGGATTCTGTGCGCTGACCAGTGGCGGCCCGGAACGCTCGGAGCCTATCGGCACCTATTTTTCAAAGCCTTTCACGATAGAGGGCGATGAAATGGAACTTGCGGTGGCGGGAATCGGTTCCGTAACAGAGTCTTTTGTCGCGCTGTTGGTGAGCGAGTCGGTCGAGACTATGCCTCCCCAACCTGTGCCGGTACAGCGGGGGGAGCATTTCTATCACTATGGGGGGCATCCTCTCCGAGGGTCTGTCTTTTACTACCTGGTGCCCTCCGACTTCGTTCACACAGGAAACGTCATCGGAGGCTGGCGTGTGGTTCGATTCACTTCCACGGATGTGCAGGATTCCTGGAACAGAATTCGATGGCCGATCCGCGCATGGCGCGGAAAAACGGCGATGTGGATCTTATGCGACAGGTCGGCGGAGGCGTGGATCGCGTTGGATGCTGTGCGGCAGAGCCTTCGACCGCCGGGCCGCTATTGGGATTTTGAAGAAGGAACCTACTCGGGCTGGACCGTGGAAGGCGAAGCGTTTGGAGAACAACCGGTTGTTGAAGCGTTCCCGGGACAGCAGCCGGTGAGTGGTGAACAGGGGGATTGTTTTGTCAACTCGTTTCTCAACGGAAACGACGAACCTCAGGGGACGTTGAAATCGGCACCCTTTCCTATCGATCATGAGTTCCTTCGGTTTCGAATCGGCGGAGGAGACACCCGGTTTCGGACTGCGCTGAACCTGTATGTGGACGGTCAGCTTGCTCTCTCCGCATCGGGTGAGCGGGACGAACGGCTCCGACCGGTAGTGTGGGACCTTCGGGGCGTTTATGGCCGTGAAGGCCAATTGGAGATTGTCGACCACGAATCAGGCTCCTGGGGGCATATCCTGGTCGACGATATCGCGCTGGTCGATGAAGAATATCTGCAACGATAATTCTCGCTGAACTATCTTCTTCTATTTCAATGTGTTAAATGACAGAACTCGACGTTGGTTACCTGCAGGTCTGGTGGACCGTAGTCCTTTTCAATTTAAGCGAAGAGTTTGCAAAATGTCGTGTACAGACTATTATTAGGGTAAGAGTGTCCCGATGGGGCCGGGGGTACCGCGTTGCGTATTGGGCGTATCCCCGAAGAGGTTTCCCGTAAAGATTGGCATCTGTGAGGCCGATATCCGATAGGGAAGAAGAACTCGAGAGTGGTCACCAAAGTTGAGTTCGCTTTCGGTATATCTCTGATATGAGTGACTCGGTAGCGTGCGATCTTGATGAACTGCTTTTGCGAATCGATCTTTGCCGATAACTCCGAGCGAATCCAATCCGGGACATCCAGGTGGTCTGATGGAAGATAGGCCGAGTGGGTTGACACCTTCCCATACATTCAAGAAAACCGTCACGTCGCGAGACCGCCTGGTTTTCATGGTCAAAAAAGACGTTAAACGTCTTCTCGAAGCCGGTCGCAAGTCTTTCAATGAAGGCGAAATCGAACAGGCGATTCAGCATTACGAGAAGGCGCTGGACGTTGACAACAGCTGCGCCTTGATCCACTTCAATCTCGGCTATGCGTACCATGAAGAGGGACGGTACGAACACGCCCGGGAATGTTATGCGAAGGCGATCGATCTGGAGCCCACCTGTTCGCTGTTTTTGGAACATCTCGCCCGTCTCAACTTCGAAACCCTCGACTACCAGGAAGCGATTAAACTTTTTAACCGCGCCTCGCTGGTCGGTCCGATTCAGCCCTTGAGTTTGGGGCTATGGGGCCGAGCGCTATACGAGTCCGGTTTGTACGAAGAAGCGATTTCCGCGTTCGAGAGTTTGCTCGATCGCGAAGAACAGACAGGGATTCAGGTCGGCGCTCGCTTTTGGCTGGTTATATCGAATTTGAAGTTGGACCGAATCGCTCAGGCGAGAGTTCTGGCGGAAGAGATTCTCGCTTCCGAAGAAGTCGAGCAGAAAATCCTTTTGGATCTCGGCGAGCACTTTTTGCGAGTGCGCTGTCTGGATCTTGCCCGAAAAACATTCGAGCGTCTCGCCCTTGAACATGAAGAGCTGATGATTGCGCGTCTACGTTTGGAAGACATTCGCAATCTTGAACGCAAGATCAGCGATATTCTGCCAAATTTGTTTGAAGGCGACGAAGAACGGGTGCTTCACCATTGTAATTCGTTGCGTCATTTCGGCAGCGACAAGCTCTGCCGAGCATTGATGTCCTTTCTTGTGTCCTCGTCGCCGCTTATTCGGGAAGCGGTTTTGGATTACAACTCGACGTATGGCTACGATATTGTCGATCAGGCATCTCCTCTGTTGCACGACCGCGTGCCTTTTGTTCGCTTGAAAGCGGCGCAGTATTTCGACAAGCTGGACGATCCGAAGCATCTTTCTCTGCTGATGCCGCTCTTGGAGGACGGCCGTCCCGAGATACGGAGAGTCGTGGCGGGTTTTCTCGCCAGGCACGGCACGATGGAGCAACTTCCACAAATCGAAATCGCTCTTTCCGGTCCCAACCCGGACGATGTCCGAATGGCCATGCGTGAAGCGGTCTTCAAAATCAAACGGCGCCACCAGGAACGTGTCGATGCCATGGCGAACATGACTGTGACCACCGAACCGGAAGAGCCGTCATCTTCGACCTCCTTTTGGCATTCGAAATCCGTCCGTATCGTTCAGTCCGCCGTCCTGGTATATCTCATCTACAAGATTCTGGCCCCCTTGATCTTTTAAGGCCGGAAGCCAACGATATCGTTAAATCTGATTCAGAACTCTCAAAAAGCGGCCGGGCAGAGAACAGCGTTGAGCTGTCGGTTGGGTTCTTTTATGACTCTCTGTTTGACCGCAGACGAGGTCGATAGGAGAATGAACATGGTAAGCCAAGAGATGTCACGCCGGTCTGCGTTGAGTACGATTTCCGCGGGAGTCGCGGGTGCCTCGATGGTCACAGCGGCTTCGGTCGGCGCTCCCAACAGCGCAAGCGCTTCCGAAAGCAAACCCAAAGGGCGAATCAGACAATCCGTCAGCCGTTGGTGCTACGGCGATGTCGATTGGGACGTGTTTCTGACTGCGATCAAGAAGATGGGGCTTGTCGGTGTAGACCTGGTCGGCCCGAGTGACTGGCCCATTGTCAAGAAACATGACCTGATTCCGACCATGGTGCCCGGAGCGGGCAGCATCGCGGACGGTCTGAATGACAAGAAGAACCATCCGAAATGTATGGCGGACTTCAAGAAGAACATCAAAGCGGCTTCGGAAAACAACCTGCGCAACGTGATCACGTTCTCGGGCAATCGACACGGCATGTCGGACGATGAGGGACTGGAGAACTCTGCGGAGATCCTGAAAGAGGCGGTCAAAGTCGCTGAGGACAACGATGTGGTTATTTGCATGGAGCTTCTGAACAGCAAAGTCGATCATAAGGGGTATATGTGCGACCACACGGCTTGGGGTGTAGAACTATGCAAAATGGTGGGCTCTCCGCACTTCAAGTTGCTTTACGATATTTACCACATGCAGATCATGGAGGGCGACATTATCCGCACCATTCGGGATAACCACCAGTATATCGGCCATTATCACACCGGCGGGAATCCCGGACGGCATGAAATCGATGAAACGCAGGAATTGAATTATGAACCCATTATGGAAGCGATTGTCGAAACAGGATTCGATGGATTCGTTGCTCATGAGTTTGTCCCGGCGCGAAAGGACAAACTCGCGTCGCTGCAGCAGGCGTTTGAGATTTGTGATGTGTGAGGGCTAAGACGCCAGGATCTCACGAGCCTGGTCGGGTGATTACCGAGATAATCAAATTAGGGAGGGCGAACCTCCTGGTGAGCCGCATTTTTCTTCATTTCGGCTCGGCGGGAGCCTCGCCCTCCCCGTAAGCCCCTCAAGGTGTTCGTAGCTTCATGACATCAGCGTCACTGCCCGTCTCCCCGGCTCCAATACCCAAGTTTTTTCTTCTTCGCTTTTTGCAGGGCTTTGTA
>CAZTDD010000114.1:0-21581 GCA_964612675.1 uncultured bacterium | reverse complement strand
AGAAAGATCGGGATGACGACGAAGGGCCGCAGCATGAGGTAACGATCAGCCAGGATTTTTATATCGGGAAGTATGAGGTGACGCAGGCGCAGTGGGAGGCGGTGATGGGGGACAATCCTTCATCTTTTGGTGGCAAGCCGAATAATCCTGTGGAGCAGGTCTCATGGAATGATTGTCAGGACTTCATCGACAACTTGAACGATATGGGTTATGGGACGTTTCGCTTGCCGACGGAGGCAGAGTGGGAGTATGCGTGTCGAGCGGGAACGACGACACGTTTTTATTGGGGGGATGACCTGAACGAGACTGAGATCGACGATTATGCTTGGTACGTTGGGAACAACAGTCCCTACGGCACGAAGGAGGTCGCTCAGAAGTTGCCGAATGATTGGGGTCTGTACGACATGAGTGGGAATGTTTATGAATGGTGTCAGGATTGGTACGGCGATTATCCGTCAGGGCCGATAGTTGACCCGACTGGTCAACAAAGCGGCTCGCCCCGCGTCATCCGCGGCGGCGCCTGGGGCCTCAGCCTCCAGTACTGCCGGTCGGCGTATCGCGCCGGCCTCTCGCCCGACTACCGCGGCTACCACGTCGGGGTTCGGCTTCTGAGGTCGAGCCCTTGACACTTGGGCACTTGGTCTCTTGACAGGGTTGGGGGAGCGAACGGAGTCTTTCATGCGAAGGCTGCCGGAAGCGAAGCCCGAGCAGCCGAAGCATGAGAGACGGAGAGAGCGTCTTGCTGTAGATTCAGGTTGTGCTGAGAGCTGGAGGGGGATACAAGGGGGATTTATCCCCCTTGTTCGCGCGGAATTTAAAAATCGAGGTTTTTAATGCATTGCCGTGTGTTTACAGTGCGATTCTCATCAAAGAGGGATCGCTTCGACGACGAAGAAGTTGTCTCTTTCCTTGCGGACAAAGAGCTGGTGGAGGTGCGAGATCATTTCTTCTTACGGGACGGCATACCGTATCTCGGGCTTCTTGTTCTGTACAACGGTATCGATTCCGCCAAGGAGGAAACGAACCGAAACAGAGGAGACAAAGAAGAGAAGAAGGACTACAGAGAACTCCTTTCTGAGGAGGATTGGGCGGTCTTCAAACGCCTTCGAGAATGGCGAAATGAGAAGGCCAAGGCGGAAGGAGTGCCACCGTATATTCTTTTGACAAATCGTCAGCTGGCCCTGATCGCGACAAAGCGGCCGGATAATCTCACCAAACTTGGATCGATCGAGGGCGTAGGCAAAGCGAAAATCGACAAGATGGGCGGGGATATCCTGCGGCTCATTGGCGGTCTGGAATCGACGCCGGAGGATCGAAAGGCCGAGCAAACAAAGACTGACGCTGAGTCACCCAAAGAGAAGGGACGATGAGACTTCTATGGGAGCGCCCGCTTCGCGGCTGCGCGTTTGGATTTTGTACTTTGGGTCCGCATGAGGGAGGTGTCCAAGCGTGAATCCGGCGCCACACGAAGATCTACCCATTTTCGTGCACTGGATGTCCTTTTTGGAATGGTTGCTCACAACCACGGGGAAGTTTCCGAGATCCGTGCGGTTTACATTCGCAAGCCGCATAGACAACCTGGCGCTCGACGTTGTCGAGTATCTCGTTGAGGCCCGGTACAGCAAGAACAAGAAGGCTCTCCTCAAGCGAGCGGATCTGAACATCGAAAAGATTCGTGTATTGCTGCGAATTTGTCACAATCTCCGATATCTGCCCACACGAGGCTACGAACACGCCTCCAGGCAGCTGGCGGAAGCCGGTCGCATGTTGGGCGGCTGGATCAAACAGCAGGAGAAGGCATGAAACGGGTCGACAGTCTTTTTGATCGGATCTGTGACTTTGAGAACCTGGTGCTGGCCGCCAAGAAAGCGTTTCGTGGGAAGACCTCTCGATCGCGCGTAGCGCAGTTCTTTTTCAATCTGGAACGAGAGCTCTTGTCCATTCAAGCCGACCTGATTGGGGAGCGGTATGAGCCGAGACCGTATCGGACGTTCTACGTCTACGAACCAAAACGTCGCTTGATTTGTGCTGCCGACTTCCGGGATCGCGTCGTTCACCACGCAATATGTAATGTTCTTGATCCAGTCTTCGAAGCAAGATTCATCCACGACTCTTATGCCTGCCGCAAGAATAAGGGCAGCCACAAAGCCGTCCGACGTGCCCAGTCTTTTCTTCGACGGAGCGAATTCTACCTGAAGGCCGATGTTTCGAAGTTCTTCCAGTCTGTGGATCATGGGATATTGAGACAATTGCTGCGAAGAATCGTCAAAGATGACCGTTTGCTCAGGCTGCTGGACGCGATCATCTGTCCCGAGGTGCCGGGTTCCATTCCCGGCAGAGGTTTGCCAATCGGGAATCTGACCAGTCAGTATTTTGCCAACTTCTATCTCAGCCGCTTGGATTACCACGTAAAGGACTGTCTAGGATGGAAACGGTACGTAAGGTACATGGACGATTTTGTTGTATTTGGAGACGAGAAGCCCCCACTCCACGCGCTTCGTGCGGAGATTAAAGAGTTTTTGCAGAATGAATTGGCTTTGGAATTGAAAGAAAAGGGGACTTTTATCGCACCGGGATGGCACGGATTGCCTTTTCTGGGATTCCACGTTTATCCGAATCTCATTCGAGTGAAACGTGAGGGATGGATTCGCTATACGCGGAAAATCCGCAACCGGGAAGCCGCATTCCATGCCGGCAAGATCGACGAGGAGAAACTGGTCGCATCCGCGCAGAGCCTGGCGGCGCATGTGGGGTTTGCGAACAGTCGCCGTCTCAGACAAGAGTATGAGCAACGGCGGCAAGAGGGGTGAAACCGAAGGGAAGCTCTAACCGCGTCATCCGCGGCGGCAACTGGAACAACAACCTCCAGAACTGCCGGTCGGCGAATCGCAACAACAACTCGCCCGACAACCGCAACAACAACATCGGGGTTCGGCTTCTGAGTTCATTACGTCGGCCAGAAATGTTCCGTCCACGGACGGGACATCCGTGCACGCAGTGATGACCAAGCGGTTCCATCCCGTTCCGCGGAACGCGGACAAAGATAAAAGTAGCTCGGGCGGGACTGGTAGGCAACCGCCGAACGCCCCGCCCGGGCGGCCGGAACATGGAAGACGGAGGAAGCGTAAAAGGAAGTCAACCCCCTCCTACACCTCCCCCGATCTCGGGGGAGGAAAAGAAGTGTTACCCATGTGCCCGGTCGCTCAAGAACTGGACAAAGAACCATCATGTCGATTTAGCGGGTTATTCGGAATTCGGATTGGTGACGTATCGTAACAGAGACCGATGACCGGCACGTTCGAGGCATTACTCCGTCCCCGTTGCGGTGAAAAACAGCACATGTCTGCGGAAGAATCCTCTTGCTCCGTGGTCGCCTCCATTGTTTTTGGTAGGACGAATTCGAGCAATCGGGGCCAGCCATGGCTGGACTTCAAGGTGGCCAATAGGCGGCAGGGGTCAGTCGTGCAGCTTTTCCAGCACCCATTCGCGAACCAGAGTCGATTGATCGAGGCCTCTGGCGGATGCGATCCGGTTCACCGCCTCGATTTCTTCGGGGCACAAGTGGATGGTGAGATCCGCTTCCGGTTTGCGTTCAAACACCGGTTCGCCGACTTCCTCCAAGTCCTCGTCAAAGTCCGTCAGGTTATGGGTGTCCCAAAACCGAGCGAGTTCCTCGATCGAGTCTGTTGACGGCATCTCTGTTTTTTTTGTCGACCTTTCCATAGGGTTTTCCGGCCAGATGCTCTCATGAATTTTCACAATCGTAATTGTACAGTAGCACACACCTCTCGACGAGTTGGTGAACGACGAGAATTATGTAAGGGCATTCGCTGAAGGTAAGTATGTCTATTTCCGCACAAATGAGGCATAGAGGACGTGCATGGAGATAGCCCATGACTATCGCCGATGTAAATGGGTGCATAAGAAACTGAAGTAGTGTGTTGTTATGGAGCTTCGCAGGCGGGATCGAAAACGAATCGCAGCCCACCAATAGGCCCCTGCCTCCATCAACCAGATCGACCACCCGTTAATTGCAGCATCTTCGCCTGAGCGGATTCCAAAACGGAATCACGAATGAAATCGCTTGCATTCAGAATTTCGATCCCGATGAGCTCGCCTTGATCGTTCAACTCGGCGGTGATATTGGGGCTGAGTTCAATACTCCCGCCCTCCGGCTCATCCGAAACCGCCACGTGCAGAATATCTTCCTTTTCAAAATAGACCATCTTCGTTTTATTCATGACTGAGTCTCCCTACTTGAATCCGAAAGTTGATTTGCTTGCGTGAGGTCACATGTATTGTTATGGGTGTTATGGACTCCTGATCCGCCTCGTAGGGAATCATGACGGTTCTGTTTTGAGAGTGCCCGACCGCAATCCGCCGTCCCGTTAGCGTATCGAAATAGCGTTCCGGCGAGTACTTGACGATGTCTTCGATGGCAGCCAGATCGAACCCACGCAATTTCGATTTGTACCTTAGATAATCCGTCCATCTGACAATCATCACGAGTATACCCCGTCTGCCATGACACTGTATCCCAACTCCGCGCGAGATACGAATGTGTCTCATCACACCCTCATCAGTTCCTTCATTTCCCGTACGGCACGTTCCAGACCGACGAAGACCGCGTGGCAGATGATACTGTGGCCGGTGTGGAGGGCCTGGATGCCGGGCATACGGGCGATGCGTACGGTGTTGTGATAATGGAGACCGTGGCCGCCGTTGACCTTGAGACCGAGCTGAATCCCGCACTCAAGAGCATTGGCGAGGATCTCGAATTCGCGGTCCTCTTCCGCAGATGTGGTTGCGTTGGAATACGCGCCGGTGTGGAGTTCGACATAGGGGACGCCGAGTCCGGCGGCGGCCTGGATTTGGTCTTCGTCGGGATCGATGAATATGCTCACCGGGATTTCCGCATCTATCAGTCGGTTCAGCTGCGGCTTGAGCCTGTCTTCAACTCCGGCGACCGCCAGGCCGCCTTCCGTTGTGAGTTCTTCTCTTTTTTCAGGGACAAGGGTCACTAAGGCCGGTTGGATTTCGATGGCCAGATCCACCATTTGAGGTACCAACGCCATCTCAAGAGTCAAAGGGACTTCGAGGATTTCCTTGAGAATGCGGACGTCCCGTTTCTTGATGTGACGCTCGTCCTCACGAGGATGAACAGTGATTCCGTCCGAGCCCCCGAGCACGGCAAGGGTCGCTCCGTGAACGGGGTCGGGGTAATGTGTGCCACGGGCCTCACGGAGAGTGGCGATGTGGTCGATGTTGACGGATAGAAGAGGCATTGGACTTGTTCTCCTCCTGGTTTGGTCATCCGGTAGACGGTCGATGTTCTCGCTCAACCCCACCCGAACCCCAATGCCATTAAGTTAAGTTTCAGAGAAGGAGCGAGGGGAGGGCGAACCTCCTGGTGAGCCGCATTTTTCTTCATTTCGGCTCGGCGGGAGCCTCGCCCTCCCAGTCAGGGCTTCGCCCTTTCCTAACTTAATGCCATTGACCCGAACCCTCCCCCTACTGCGGCCACGCAAGCGTGTCCTTCTTGGGGAGGGAAACTGAAAACGGACTCGTGTCCAAATCAAGGCACGACTGACCGCGTAAACGCAGACGCAAGTCCCGAGCGACCGGGCACATGGGTCTTTTTCCTCCGCCGAGACCGGGGGAGGTGTAGGAGGGGGTTGATCTTTCGTTTCCTCTGTCCCCTCGACCTATTGCCGTCTCCTCCTATTTACGTGACACATCCACCTTAATCGTTACTCGTGTCGTTGTCGCGGAGATGGGAGAGTCCTCCCGCGCGACTTCCGGTAACGATGCGTCCGTTGCTACGCTTCGTGTCAATGGAGTCAAACTGACTGGACTCGTCGTTACCTCCTCAATCCGACTCAACGCGGCCTCGGGTCCTGTAATGGTTACCTCGTCTGGAGTAGTCGAGATTGATATCTTATAGCCCTCTTGCGGTTCTCCGGTTGTCGGGACACGGACGGGAACGGTCTTCAACAATTGATATAGCGGGATCTCCAGTACGTCCCCGGATGCTTCCGATGCGAAAATCGCCGGGGGATCCTTGGTGACGTCATACCTGTGAACGGTGATCAGAACTTGAGAAGGGCGGATCTCCTCCTCATCCAAACGAAGCAATTGCCGTTGAGTTTGATCCACATTTGGGGCGAAGACATTCGCGCCCAATCCAATCAGGACCCTGCGGTCCTGCACGAGTTTTTTCGCGTGCTGGGAGAGATCGATGTTGAAGCGTAAATCCCTCGGTGCGAGATATTCGAGCACGTTTTTTGGACCATACAAGACTATGGTTGCGGTGAACGTGCGTTCGGGGAAGGCTTGAACCATAGTGGCCGGGATGTTGGAGAGTTCGACACGGACACCCGAGAATTCCTCCTCGGTGGTCTTCTCACGAGCCCGGACAAATACGAGACCAATGGCGAGTAGCAGGGCCAGTATTTTCAGGTTCAAATTTTCTGTGAGCGCTCTGCGCAAGAACCTATCCACATCACACCTCTTGGATCAGGTTGTTGAGAACCCGTTCAAGCGTTGGGAAATCGAGATCCCGTGTCATCTGTCCCTCGATGGCGACGGAGACTGCGCCGGTTTCTTCGGAAAGAACCACAACGACGGCGTCGGTTTCTTCCGTGAGCCCGAGAGCGGCGCGATGACGCGTACCGAGTTCTTTGTCGACCTCGAGTCTCTCAGTCAACGGCAGCAGGCAGGAGGCACCCGCGACCCGGTTGCTGCTGATGATTACGGCGCCGTCATGCAGCGGTGTGTTCGGGGTGAAGATGGTTACCAGCAACTCTGCGGTTACAACTCCGTCGAGCGGTATACCCGTATCGATAAATCCCTGCAGACTGGTGTCTCGTTCAAAGACAATCAGCGCGCCGATATTGCGTTGGGATAGAGTGTGACACGTTTTCAAGAGTTCAGAGGAGATTCTTCCCTTTACGCTTCGGTCGCGTGAAAGGAATCGCACTTGGGCGATGCTCGACATCGTGCGGCGCAGCTCGGGGGCGTACAGGATAACGACCGCAACGAACAGAGGCAGCAAAGAGCGATTGAGCAGCCAGTACAACGTCTCCATTTTCGCCAGACGGGATACGTAGGTCAGTAAGACGATCAGAACGAGGAAGTTCAGGACATGGAAGGTGCGCGTACCCTGAACGGCCTTGAGTACCTGATAGAACACGAACCAAAGGATCAGGATTTCAAGGATGACGTAAAATGAAAGAAAACTGACTGTCGAACCCATTGGTTTCTTTCAACCTGAAAGACGTTATGCGCATACTAGTCGAATTTGTGGAAACGATAAACGGTTTCGCCCTATACGATGACACGCTGGGAATGAAGCAAGGGTAGACGCAATAAGGAACTTCAACCCCCTCTGTATCTCCCCCAGGCTTGGGGGAGAAAACAGCACTGACGCGTATGTTTCTTTTCCTGCCTCGACGATCGGGGGAGGAATCTCATGGCTTGCCGAAGGCAAACATGAGAGCCGTGTAGGAGGGGGTTGAAATCCTGTCGTCGTAAACTCCACTGACTTTTTGCCGACTCCGTCATGCCCCGGGAGGACGTCCAATCGCATCCGCCACCCGGACCACATCACGCATCGCCGAAACATCATGAATCCGTACAATATCCGCACCGCGGCTCACTGCGCAAGCGACGCTTGCGGCTGTGGCGAAGATTCGGCGGTCCACGGGTTGGCCTGTGATGTGGCCGAGGAAGGACTTGCGGGACGTGCCTACGAGAACGGGGCAACCGAGTTCACGGAAGCAACCGATACGGCTGAGGATTTCGATGTTTTGTTCGCCTGTTTTGCCGAAACCGATCCCCGGATCGATTGCGATCGATTCCCTGCGGACGCCTGCTCGCACAGCCCGTTCGACCGCCTCGGCGAGAAATGCCTTGATTTCCTCGATCAGGTTTTGGTACTGGGTCATCGATTGCATGGAGGCGGGAGTGCCGCGCATATGCATCAACACGAGTCCGGCACCATGCTGCGCAGTTATCCGCGCCATGTCGGGGTCTCCTGCGAGGGCGGTTATGTCATTGACGATCGATGCTCCCGCCCGGCATGCAGCGTCTGCGACTCCGGCCTTGTACGTATCGATGGAGATCGGTATGTCGAGATCCTGAAGCGCTTCGATGACCGGCAGCACGCGACCGAGTTCTTCACTTTCGGGCACCGGTTCCGCACCGGGCCGACTGGACTCACCACCGATGTCCAGAATGTCGGCGCCTTCGTCTCGAAGCCGTCGAGCGTGTGCGATGGCTTTGTCCCGATTGAAGTTCAAGCCGCCGTCACTGAATGAGTCGGGGGTGACATTGATGACTCCCATCAACAGGGTTCTGGAGCCGATTTGGAGTTCACGCGAGCCACACCGCCAACAGGTTTGGATGGAATCTTTGTTAACGGTCGCGGATGCCGGTTGAGAGTTTGTTTCGTTCATGAAGTAGGCGTTTTGGTGGGTTACGCTCCTCGATAGTGGCAGTGAGGCAAAAAGTCCGAACTATCTTCTCGCAGTAAGGGAATGATCGCCCCTCACCCTAGCCCTCTCCCGGCGGGAGAGGGAATTTCTGATGCAAGCCGCCAACTTTTTCGCACAGCGTCAAAGGGCGCACCATCAAAAGGGGGCGCACCATCAAAAGGGGCGCACCATCAAAAGGGGCGCACCATCAAAAGTTGACGCGTCGATCGGACGTAGATTCTATCGTCACCCCACCCTAAGCTGTTGGAAACGGTTCGTCGCCTGGGATGGGGGGCGGATCTCCCGCGCCGGGGACTTTGGAGGACGGTGGTTTCGGTTTCTCCTCTACGGCTTCAGGGATTTGTTCCTGTTTCTCCTCCCCGGGCTGCTCTCCTTGTTCTTTCTTTTCTTCTTCTCTCGGGCCGAGGGTATCCGTGACCTCATCCAGAGCGAGCACTTCCCGTTCCAACAACGCGTCTACCAGAGCATCAAGTCTGTCCCGGTGTTCTTCGAGAATCTCGCGCGCAGTGGCATGGCATTCATCGACAATCCGCCGGACTTCCTGGTCGATTTCAAATGCGACTTCATCGCTGTATTCGCGGTCTTTGTAGAAGTCCCGTCCCAGGAAAACCTTGTTTTCGTTGTGACCGAATGTAATCGGTCCGAGTTTGTCGCTCATGCCGAATTGGCAGACCATCCGGTGGGCGATGTTGGTCACGCGTTCGAGATCGTTTTGAGCGCCTGTGTTGACATCTCCGAAAACGATTTCTTCGGCGACACGGCCGCCGAGAAGCCCCGACATTCGCGCCAGGAGCTCGGTTCTGCTGGTGAGATAACGATCCTCGATGGGGAGATGCATCGTATATCCTAACGCGCTTCCGCGCGGCAGGATCGACACTTTGTGGACGGGATCGCAATGCTTGATAAAGTGCATCACAACGGCGTGACCGGCCTCGTGATACGCAACGATTCTCTTTTCCTGTTCATTGATCGCCCGGCTGCGGCGCTCAGGTCCGGCGGTTACTCGTTCGACGGCGTCTTCGAATTCCTTCATGCCGACGGAATCTCTGTCCCGTCTCGCTGCCAGCAGGGCGGCTTCGTTGACCGCGTTGCTGATATCCGCTCCCGAAAAGCCCGGGGTTCTTCGGGCGAGAATCTTCATGTCGACGTCTTTGTCCAAGACCACATTCTTGGTGTGGACTTTGAAGATCGCCTCACGGCCGTTCAGATCCGGACTATCGACCACAATTTGACGGTCGAAGCGACCGGGACGGAGCAGCGCCGGATCCAAGACGTCGGGACGGTTGGTCGCGGCGATCAGGATGACTTCATCGGTTGAGTTGAACCCGTCCATCTCGACCAATAGCTGGTTCAGCGTCTGCTCGCGTTCGTCGTGGCCGCCGCCCACTCCTGCGAACCGCTGCCGCCCAACGGCGTCGATCTCGTCCATGAAAATCAAACAGGGAGAGTGTTTCTTCCCTTGTTCGAATAGATCTCGTACACGTGAAGCACCGACACCGACGAACATCTCGACGAAGTCCGATCCACTAATGCTGAAGAAGGGAACGTTTGCCTCACCTGCAACGGCGCGCGCAAGCAAGGTTTTTCCGGTTCCCGGCGGTCCGTGGAGAAGGACGCCCCGGGGGATCTTTCCCCCCAAGCGCTGGAATTTCTGTGGATCTTTGAGGAATTCAACGACTTCCTCTAGTTCTTCTTTCGCCTCGTCGCAGCCCGCCACATTCTCGAATGTGATCTTCGGGCCGCCTTCCTGCTGCAATCGTGCCCGGCTTTTGCCGAACGACATTGCTTTGGTACCGCCAATCTGCATCTGGCGGAGGATGAAGAACCAGACACCTACAAGGAGCAGAACCGGGAAGATGTTCCAGATAGCGGTGTAGATCCAGCTATTCTGCCGGACTGCTTCGTATTCCAAATCCGGGTTGACTTCCTTTTTGTAGGTGGCGAGTTTTTCACGGTAAGGTTCAGATGACTCGGGGAGAATATCCACACGGAACTGGCGCTCCGGGTCGGGACCTTCGATCCCATCCGGGTCGAAAGTGCCTTTTATTTCCTCCGTGGAAACGACGGCGGAAGTTAGCAGACCGCCTTCTCCCTCGATGAGTTGATCAAAGCGGCTCTGTTTCATCGAAACCACATCGCTCGGTTGAAAGATGTGTACAATGATGATGATGACCACCAGTAGAAGGCCGTAAAAAAGGACGGTTCGGTTGAACAAGAGAGTACCTCGTTGGCTCTGCAGTGCCGCCTGCAAAACCCCTTCTTTTCGCGGGCGGCTTGCGGCGGCTGTGCCACCCCTTACTAGATCTTATGGTAGACTTTCTAGAGTTCAAGTCAAGCACGAGCGTACGGTGCACAGGAACGAGTCCTCGTTCTGTATTCGGGAGAGCAGGCTGCAGAGGGACTTGTTTTCCGGCACGTCCAGGGACGAAAGGCCGAACCGGCAAATCAGCAAGAACGACAACGTTGTCTTTTCGCTGGTTATGGACGAGGTGAGAACCGGGAGAAGAGGATGAAACACCTTACCATTCAACGTATCTTTGTGTATCTCGTGATCATCGTGCTCGCCGCGCTCGCCTATCAACATTTCATGTCTCTTCCCGTCGCGCGACTGGCGTTTGTGGAACCGTCTCTTCAGAAAGGACCGCCGAGCCTGTTTTCGATGGTACTTTCGAAAGCCTTCGACAATCGGCGGGAGCTTATCGGAAACGACAAGTACCGGGTTTACGCTTTCGCAGGCGACAGCAAGGGGCTGCGCTCGGTCAGTCTCAGTCACAACGGTACCTCGATTCCCTTTCAAATCGATCCGGGCAGTACCCGGGCGGAGAAGGAGTTCGATGGGAATTCAGAGACAGGGGTTCACAAGTACGTTCTCACGGTGGCCAATCAAGAAGGGGTTTCGTCGATGACAAGATTGATTGTCAACGTTCGTATGCCCGTGGGGCCGGTAGCCTTTTGATCTCCCGACCGATGGCAGAGAAGACTACGTGGAACGAGACAGGTTGGAAGGATATTGAAACACGAAGACACGAAAGGGCCACGAAAACACGAAAGAAGAGGAGTAAAGAAAGAGGGAAAAAAGGGATCCAACAGTCAACTTCTAAATCGGCATAAGCGCCCCGGAGTGCGGTTTTCCGGGGCGCTTACCAACCTACTTTTCAACCCAGCTCATTGCGGGTTCTATCGAAGCGACCAATCCACGACTGGGGCCTCTTCGACCGTTTCGACTTTGACGTAGGCGACCTCGGCGACTCCCGACCACACGCCGATTCGGACGCCACCCTGTTGGAATTCGTTGTAAGGATCCTCTTCGGTCAGAATCCAATCGGGTTCCTCGGTGCCGTATTCCCACACTTTGGTGCTGATCACGTTTCCAACGGCTTGGAGGGAAAGCCAGTACCACGTATTACTGACGGGACGAGGGACGACATCTCTCGTCACCCATGCGACAAAGTCCTCGTCCTCTCCACGGAGTTCAGCGTCCCCGTCACGTGTGAACATGAAGAACGAGGTTGGTCCGTCCTCGGGGACCTCATTCCGTGGACCGTTATCGTCTCCGTCGTATTCCACCTCATAACAGGCTGTGGGCTCATCCACTTCGGGATCGTAATCCGGGTTACATCGGATCCCGACATGGAAGTCGCCGTCATCTTGCTCGCCCGCGATTAGGCGGTCGGTGAAGAGAACCGTCACTCGATAATCCGTGAGTTCCTTGACCTCTTCAACTTCCAACCCCATGTGGATGGTCGAGCCCGTGTCTCCACCGAGATTCATCACACCTGGACCATACTCGGGAACATCATCCGCTTCCACGACCCAGACCTGATCGAATAGCCACCATTGCCAGTTCGCAGGGACACCTCCGTCATTGTTGTCCCCCATAAAATCGTCTTCGAAGATTACTTCCGCTGTTGCCGGATAGACAAGCAGGCTCATCCATCCAACACATAAAACAAGACAACCAACTGCTAACTTCATCATTCGTCCTCCTCTGGGGATTGGGATTTCCCGAATGAACCAAAAGTCTCCTTTCAGCCGGTTGGGATGACGAGATTCTCATATATGGACCATAGGGTTGTCAACCACTAAATTCGGTGAATCTCTGGATCCGGGTTTATGCGGAGGGATGCAGACCGCCCAGGATAAACCTGGAGCGCTACTGGATGAGGGCCTTGGACGCTACTGGATGAGGGCGGCGGCGTCGCCATTGAAGGGGGGATTGCCGCCGAGGCGGGCGAGATCGCCGGGGCTGATGAGGCCGTTGGTGGGATCGTACATCTGTTCGGGGCCGAATCCGTCAATGCCGGAGGCGAATTGGGGGACATAGTCTTGGACCCGGTCGGGGCCCTGGCTTTCGATGATGTAGGTTTCCGTTTTCTGCTCTGGGGCCAGCCCCCGGCGGATACCCCAAGAGCCGTTCAGATTGAAATAGAGGTAACTGCGCAGCGAATTTCCACTTTCGTGACCGCCTCGTCTGACCTGTTTGGGCTTGAAGACATCCTCGAATTTCACCGTTGTCAGATAAGCAATGGGAGAGGTCAATGGTTTCAGGTCGAGTCGAGCGAGGTCTGTTCTGCCGAACGGATACCGGCCGTGATCCGAGCGGTACATGGCCAAACCGGTCGCGAATGTCTTGAACTCCCCTTTGACTCGTGCGACTTTGGCCTTGGTTTGCGCATTCAGGAAGTTGGGGACGGCAATTGCGGCCAAAATGCCGATAATGGCCACCACAATCAATAACTCGATCAAGGTAAAGCCCGCCCTTGAATGCATACGGTTGCCTTTCGGGAATGATATAGCCAACAGTCTACAAACTCCCCCGCAGCTCGCCTACGGAATTGCATGACGGGCATGTTTCAATTGCCGTGACGTTGGATGATCCCAGGGCTCACAATGCCGTTGCTGGGATTGTAATCGAAGTACATCAGAAGCACATTGCCCTGTTGCACCTCTTCGTACGGAAACGATGTTGCGTCCGGGCCGAAGGTGGAAATCATCCAGGCAGTTTCCTCAGCATTGTCCGGGCTGTTCCACCAGATGACGGGGAGTTGGCCGGTTTTGGCTCGGAAGTAGTCCCAGTTGTGGTACCAATACCCGTGGGTTTCGCCGAAGGGGCTGATAAAGCCGGAGGCCATATACGATACCGGTGTTGTCAGATGCGGCATGTATCCCAGGTGGATGGCGCTGATGATGCTGATCGCTCCGGTACCCGCCGACCTTGGCGGCATCGCGTTGTTGTCGACCTGATAGGCGGAGAGGGCGGTATTGATGCCGTTTAGGTCCGCCTGCGCCCGTGCGACATTTGCCTTCGTTCGGGCCTGGAGGAAGTTAGGTATGGCAATAGCCGCAAGAATTCCTATAATGGCTACGACGATGAGAAGTTCAATCAACGTGAACGCCTTCATAGATTTCATCGTCTTACTCTTTCCGCCGGGAGAGACTGGCTCGGCTGTACCCCTCATTTCTAGTGTAGACTAAGTTGGACGCGCCGACAACAAAAAGTGACAAAGGTCATTGTTTAGGCTACATTTGAAGTAGTACACAACTCCGAAAGGAGGATGGAAGGGTCGTGAAGAGTATCAAAGACAAAGGTTTTGTATGGCTTGTTTGTTTTCTATCGGTTTTGGGAGTTTCGACGGTGTCCGTCGCCGAGATTGCGGTTGAGTATTCAGGTACTGCCCGGGTGGCACGGGAACCTGTCGATATGGAAGCTGCAGATATCGATCTGGACGGCGATTTGGATCTGATCACAGCGAACGAAGCGGGACGCGCTTTCACTATACTGCGCAATAACGGTGAAGGAGTGTTCGGTGAACCCGAATACGTCACGATCACGGCACAACACTCGAATCCTGTGTCTGTAGCGGTGGCCGATTATGACAACGACGGTCGCCCCGACGTTGCTTTGGGATTGATGGGTGAATTGGATCCGCTCAATCTCCAGTACACGGAGAACACGAGTCTCGCCGTCTTTTTGAACCAGCCTGACGGTTCGTTCGAAGAGACAACCTATTTTATCCATGGAATCGCCGGCTCACTCACGGCCATCGACCGGGATGGGGACGGCGACATGGACCTTGTGGTGGGCAATCTCGGGACTCTCATTTTGGAGGCACTGAGGCTGGTTCTGGAAATGCCGGGATTTGATTTTTTCGTGAACCAGGGAGACGGTACGTTTGTGCAGGCTGAATCGCAGTTTGTCGAGACAAGCGGTTCCGTTTCGCCATTTGAATTCGCGGATGTGAACGATGATGGACACCTGGATATCGTGGCGGTCAATCAGGGCGAGTACAGCCTTTTCGTCGGTGCGATCATCGGGTTCAATATTTCCGTTCTGATCGATGACGGCAACGGCAAGCTTGTGCCGACTCATCAGTTGTCCTGTTCAACCCTGCCGTTCCGTGTGGCGACGGGAGATTTTGACGGAGACGGCGATATCGATATCGCCGCGACGGAATGGGGAACCGACAATCCCGAAGCGGTAGACAGCAAAAATGCGGGAATCGGTTACTGGTGGAACAACGGGGACGGGACCTTTTCCGAGGAACAATACGAGTTGATTCGCGGGGTTCCCAGTGGGATCAAGGCGGTCGATTTGGATGAGGACGGCGACCTCGATTTGGTTGTGACCAACGAGGGCGTCGATGTGAGTGGAGGCCAGCTATTCAACCCGGCCCTGATGATATTTGAGAACGACGGGTTGGGGAATTTCACTGAAGTGGCCGTCCTCTCAACAGGAGAGTATCCACGGACAGTGGTGCTCGGTGACTGGGACGGGAATGGATCGACGGACATTGCTGTCTGCGCCGAGGCGAATAATACGGTTACCACCTATTTGAACAAGTCCCCGGGCACTCCGGTTGGAGATTGGGCGCTTTATTGACGGAATATCCAACAACCGCCCGGCGGTATACCGCCGGGCGGTCGAGACTTTATCGATTCTCGGGAGAGCGATGATGTCACCCGGCACAAAGAAGTGTCCGGGAGATTCGGTTATGAGTGTCGACGAATTCCTTGGCGATAGACGTGAAGATGTGTTGCAGATTGCGCACCGGCACGGCGTAAATCGTCTGTATGTGTTTGGCTCGATTGCTCGGGGAGAAGCCGATCAGAATAGCGACATCGACTTCCTGATTGAAGTCGGTGGCTCTACCACACCTTGGTTTCCCGGAGGACTTGTAAGTGAGTTGGAGGCATTGCTGGGGCGTCGTGTTGACGTGGTCGAATCGGATGCAATTCGGGAACCATTCCGGGAGGAGATTCTGCGCTCAGCAGTACCCTTATGACACGGGATCAAGTGTATGTCGAGCATATTCTCGAATGTCTGGATTGGATCGACTCTCATCTGGAAGAGGGTCGGGATTCTTTTTTCGACGACCGAAAAACCCAGAGTGCGGTTTTCAGAGAACTCCAGACGCTTGCGGAATCTACATAGAAACTCTCAGAACACACGAAAGCCCAACACCCGAGAGTATCCTGGCAGGGCAGGCAATCTCCGGTTTCAGAAATGTCTTGGCGCACAATTACCTGGGCATCAAGCTGGAAAGAGTATGGGAGATCATCGAACGCGACCTACCTGTCCTTCGGATAACCATCGAGGCCATGTCGCAAAAGAACGAGCAATAGCAATCCTGCTTTGTCTGGAACTTAACAAGGCGTAACCTGTTCGATCTCTTATAACTCTCTTGCGAATGTCTCCGCGCCTTATCTATCTTCTCCTATCGACGATGGTTCAGAGGATGAATTCTGATGTCTTTGAAATAGACGCTCCCGTGGTCGCCTTGGAGTAGAAGCGGGGCGGGAGTGACGATGGGTTTGTGTGGAATCGGTCCTCCGGTCGGCTTACGCAGCGCAGCATTCTCAATCACCTTGATTCCATTGTGATAGACAGTCATCCGGAGAGGTTTGACCACTTTGCCGTTTGGTCCGAGCTTGGGCTGGCGGAAGAGCACGTCAAAGGTTTGCCATTCCCCTGCGGGTTTAGCGGCATTCACGAGAGGAGCGACCTTGCCGTAGAGTGCTCCGCAGATTTTCGTGCTGGGATCCCGTCCATACGAATCGTAAACCTGGACCTCGTAACGGCTTTGGAGAAAGACACCGCTATTGCTTCCTTTCGGTACCATGAACTCAACGTGTAGCTGGCAGTCGCCGAAAGTCTGCTCGGTGTACAGGTTTGCTCCTTGGATGTCGGTGTCTTTTGGCCGGATGTTCGAGAGAATCCCATTTTGGACGCTCCAATAGTTCGGCCTGTTGTTTTCCATCAATCGCCATCCGGACAGGTCTTCTCCGTTAAAGAGGGTAATCCACCCTTGGTCATCCAGCTGATAGGGCAGAGCGTCAGCGACGTCTTTCTGGGAACTGCCCGTTGCGCAGGCGGTACAAACGATGAGGAAACTCAATGCGGTCAATGTCAATTTGATGTTTTTCATGCGGTGTCCCTTCTTAGCAAAACTCGGATTTCTCACGAGTGGCACAATCAAAGATCATTGTTGGTGGCGTAAATAGAGTAACAAGAGTGACTTAAATACGGCCGAACTGCTGATCCTGCAGAAAGGGACTCTAACTGAACTCTAACAGGATTTCAAGCGATGGGGATAATCTTTGCGATGGGGATAATCTTTAGTCCGGCCACAATGAAAATGTCAGGGGGTAATCTTCGTGCATATGCAGTTGAGTCGATGGGGATTGCGAGTCCGCGTAGCCTCTTCGCGTTATTCAAGGTCTGTCGAGTATTTCGCGGACCTTGCGCGCCAAGGCGTCGGGAGTGAACGGTTTTTGGAGAAGTTCCACGCCTTCTTTCATGCCTCCATGATGCACGATGGCATCATCGCTATATCCGGACATGAAAAGAAGGCGGGTCCGTGGAGCCATCGTCGATACCTTTTCGGCGAGTAAACGGCCGCTCATGTTGGGCATTACCACATCGGTTAACAGTAGATCGACTGAGTCCGCATGTTTTTCAAGTATCTTAAGAGCCTCTTCTGCGCAGGAAGCCGAAAGCACCGTATACTCTTTGTCTTTCAGGACACCGCACACAAGATCCCGCACAATCTGCTCATCTTCGACGACCAGGATTGTCTCCGTTCCTCCACCTGCTGCGGAGAGGGAAGGTGATTGGCTTTCATGTGTTCCTGCGTCTTTGATACGCGGAAGATGGATTGTGAAGACAGTTCCGTGACCGGTTTTGCTTTCTACCTCAATGTGTCCGCTGCTCTGTTGGACGATTCCATAGACAGTGGAGAGTCCGAGTCCTGTACCTTTGCCGCTTTTCTTTGTGGTGAAGAAAGGATCGAACATTCGCTCCCGTGTCTCGGTGTCCATCCCGCATCCCGTATCGGAGATTCTGAGCGTGACATAGCGTCCCGGTTTGATACCCGGGTGATGTCGTGCCGATTTCTCTGAAAAGTCAGTGTTCGCGGTTTCGACGGTCAGCCGGCCACCTGCGGACATCGCGTCCCGAGAATTGACGGCGAGATTCATGATGATCTGTTGTATCTGGTCGGGATCGGCCCTCACAATTCCCAAACCCGGTTCAGAGATACAGATGAGTTCAATATCCTCCCCGATGAGGCGCCGCAGCATTTTTTCCGTTTCCGCAACGATGTCGTTGAGATTGAGTCGTTTCGGTTCCAAAACCTGTTTTCTACTGAAGGCCAGCAATTGGCGTGTCAACGAGGTAGCATGGTCCGCCGCCTTGCTAATCGCCCGCACATATCGATGCGCCTCATTGGTACGACCCATAGAGGACTCCAATAAGGTGCAGTTGCCGAGAATGACCGTCAGGAGATTATTGAAATCGTGAGCGACGCCTCCCGCTAACCTACCTATCGCATCGATTTTCTGGGAGTGACGCAGCTGTTCTTCCATGTGCGCTCGTTCTTGTTCCACCCGTTTGCGTTCATAGACCTGCCCGAGCAGAGAACAGAACACAGTCAAGATTTCCTGTTTTGTATCTTCGAACTCTTTCCCACTGAGGGCCGCGTCGTTAAAGAACACCCCGACGCTGCCTTTCGAGGATTGGATCAATGTGGCGGCGATCCATCCCTTTCCGAAATCACTGATTTTCGACTCTTTGCATTCATAATATGTTCCCTCGACGACCGTCCATCGAGGATTTTTACCGGAGGCAGATCTTTCAAGAAGCTTTCGATATACCCGATCGTTTTTATCGATCCGGACATGTGTCTCCAGGGTGGAGCGACCGGAAGCGTCCGTGCCCCACGTGCCGCGCAGACAGTCATCTTCTTCGATGAATATCGAGCAGCGTTCGGCATCCAGTTCTTCTCGCGCCAGTTCCACGGCTTTGCGAAATAGACTGTCCAGGTCGGGACACGCGATCAATTCGTCTGTAATCTCGACAACCTTCCGCAAACCGTCCGTCAGGATTCGTTGTCCTTCTTCGATTTTCTTGCGCTTGCTGATATCGAAGAGAATGCCGCGGAAGCCGACGACCTTTTCGTCCTGGATTAGAGGTGTCGAACGGGCAATCACCGGGAACGTCGTCCCGTCTTTTCGCTGTGCGAGATACTCGGGATACCCCCGTTGACCTCCTTGTACGATCTTACAGATGTTTTCACGGGCTCGATCCCGGTCTTCCGGGACGAACAGCCGGACGGCCTCGAACCCGCGATCAAAATCGTTCTGTGTGTATCCTGTTATTTCAAACGACTGCTGATTGACAAATGTCAGGATACCTTTGTCATCCACTTCATAGACAATTTCCGGAAGTAATTCGGCCAGATTCCGGAACCGTTCCTCACTTCGCCGCAGTTCTTCGTTTGTTTTCATCACTCGGAGGACTTCACAACTGAACGATGCGAGAATTCTGCCCAACTCGAGATCCTGACTGGTAAACGGCGGCGTTTGTTTGTTATGGAGTGAAAGAACACCGATCGTTGTGCCATTCTCATCACGCAAAGGAAAGACCAAGAGAGACGCATCTTGATAACCGTCCCAGCCGCTTCTTTGAACATTCCCTTCGTTCTCAATGTCCTCGATCAATACGGGCTCCCCCTGTGTTATTGCCCGTTCAAGAATACTTCCGCTCGGAAGTGGAAAGGGCAGATCCGCAGGTGCGTGGTCGAAATCAAGTGCGTGGATCAGGGAGAGATTGCCGTTCGTTTTGAAGTACAGACTTCCGCCTTGTGCATTTAGATTCAATGCGAATTCCTGCAAGAGAAGCGGCCCCATTTGGTCGATTCGCGAACAGTTGGTGAGTCCTTTCGTGGAGTTGAACACACCGGTGAGGCGATCGTTGATTTGCTTCAATTCGCTGTTTCTCGTACGGAGTGTTTCTTCCAACCTTTTCAGCGAACAGAGGTGTCCAACGGTCGAAGCGTACAAACTCAGTAATTCGCAGTCCTGATCGGTAATGGGAACCTGTGAGAGCAAATTATCGCAAGAGAAATAGCCTATATATCTTTCGCCGT
Organism: uncultured bacterium; assembly: GCA_964612675.1. GTDB lineage: Bacteria > Hinthialibacterota > Hinthialibacteria > Hinthialibacterales > JAKPRU01 > CAZTDD01. Next base: position 1,660 of record CAZTDD010000114.1, on the reverse strand, counting down.
TCCAAATTCCTGCATAGGCCTTGCATCCCACGCCGACCTGTTGTCTCCTGTGATCGTACAGCGCTGCATCTGTGAACAGCCCGATTCTTTCTTCTTTCTGGAAGAAATCTTGAATAAAGGTGTCTCGTACATTGACGCGTTGTCCTCTTTCGTCTCTTACACGGCCGTGTTCATCGATCCCGAAGGAACCGACGATCACGTTCGGGTTTTCGGAGTCAAGAAACCAAAGGCCCAGGCGATCGAATCCCAGCCGTTGCCGGCCAAGTTCCACTGCGCGCCGACATAACTCATCGAAAGAATGTGTCTTGGATAACTCGTTTCCCGCCTTGTGGAGTGCACGCAATTTCTCGTGGACCTCTTGAACCGGCTGCGGCTCGTTTTGTTCTCTCGAAGAGGCGTCTTTTTCCGATAAGGAATTTTCTGTTGTTCTGTTGTTGATCGTTCTTGCCATGAGAATACGGATTGTTTTTCGTCGTTCACTCAGTTTTGTCTGATAAATGACTTGGGGAGATAGACATGAAACGTTGCGTTCAGTCTATCTCCCCCGGTCGGTTTTCAAAGGCCGGCTAGAATTCCTGGAACTCTTCGTCGGTTGTCTGCCGGTTGGAATTCCCTTTGGCTATCGGTTTCGGTGCATCTAGCGCCAGAAGACGTCCGCGATTCGATGGACCCTCGACGTTTTCTTTTCGGATATTCGGTTCGATTCGAGGGCGCGATCCGCCGTTTGTCCCGATTTTGAAGCGAGCGACCATATCCTGCATGGCCTGTGCCTGACTTGACAATTCTTCGCTGGCGGCAGCCGTTTCCTCGGAGGTGGCGGAGTTTTGTTGTGTGACCTGATCGAGAGAACCGACCGCCTGACGGATTTCATTTGCGCCGGAGGACTGTTCCTGACAGGCGATGGTGATCTCTTCCACATATTCAGCCGTCTTTCGGATATCCGGGACGATCTCACGGATCAGTTCCCCGGCTTGTTCAGCGCCCTTCACGCTGGATTGAGCCAGTTCGCTGATTTCCTTGGCAGCCTGTTGAGAGCGTTCCGCCAGTTTTCGAACCTCGACCGCGACCACGGCGAACCCTTTGCCCATTTCGCCCGCTCTGGCCGCTTCGATTGCTGCGTTCAAAGCGAGCAGATTGGTTTGATCGGCGATGTCGTCGACAATCGCGATCCGCTCGGCGATTTTTCGCATAGCGTCCACCGTATCGAGGACGGCGGTGCCGCCTTGCTCGGCATGTTCGGCAGCCTTTTTGGAGATCTGGCTGGCGTTTTTCGAGTTCTCGGCGTTCTGGTCAATCGACGAAACCAACTCTTCAATGGAAGCGGAGGTTTCTTCCAGACTGGAGGCCTGTTGGGTGGCGGCGCTGGATAGGCTCTGAGCGGAGGAGGAGAGTTGTTCGCTGCTGCCGGTGACCTGATCGGCGGCGTGCTGAATTCCGCTGATGACACGACTGAGGTTTTCGGACATCCCGCTGAGCGTTCGCAGCAGCTGGCCTATTTCGTCTTCCTGGTTCGTCTCAATTCGTTGAGATAGATCGCCTTCAGCGACTTTTTCGGAGAACTCAACCGCGTAGCGCATCTGACTGCCGATTTTTCTGGCAAGGATCAACCCTAACGTTGCAAAACTGACTCCTCCTGCCAACATTTCAAAATCTCTCCCCC
>CAZTDD010000113.1:0-21678 GCA_964612675.1 uncultured bacterium | reverse complement strand
CCAACGGCGTTTCCGGCCGGCCTCTTCTCGTTTTTGCAACCATAGGGTTTACTCTCCGAAACGGACCTCCCGGGTTGGTTTTTCCGTACCGGATTTTCTTCCGATCAGCGCATACAGCTCGGGACGGCGCGCGTGCAGCCAGCGGCGTCCCGTGCATGTAGACAACAGGGTAGCATCGAGATCCGTGGTCACTCTGTCGTCACCGGCCTTCCATGTTTCCTTCAGAATGCGGCCGTAGCAATCGATGATCATCGAGTTACCGGTTCGGATTTCGTTGTCATCCACTCCGATTCCGTTGCTGAATACGATGAAGAGTCCATTATCGTGGGCTCGCGCCGGAAGCCATCGCAGAAGCCACTCGCGTCCTTTGGGGCCTCGGATTTCCGATTCAATGGATTCAGGATCTGTGCGGCGGTTTTCCCACAGCTCCGGATCGATCAGCCCCATGGCGTGCGGACTGCGCGATGCACACCCGCCGGTCTGGTGTGGGGCCAGCAATATCTCGGCCCCCATCAGCGAAACGATTCGCGCATTTTCAATCAGGTTATTGTCATAACAGATTAGCACCCCAACACGGCAGCCGTATGGAGTGTCGAACACGGTGTATTCATTTCCAGAGGAAACCTCTTGGTTAATGAACGCGTGCAACTTTCGATGGCGACGCCACGATCCATCCTGCATTGCGACTACATAGGAGTTGAACAGCCTCTCATGTTCGTCGATTTCTATAAGACCGGCGCCTAGTGTGATTTTATGTTTGTAGGCCAAATCCAACAGTTCTTGTGAAGAGGGACCATCGGGCACCGGTTCGGCGAGTTCAATCAACTGGTACCTGTTCAGTTTGCGCAGATACCAATAGCCGGTAATACAGCATTCCGGAAAAACGAGAATCTCAACGCCTTCTCGGGCGGCTTCAACAGTGAATTGGCGTATCTTCTCCAGATTTGCTTTCTTGTCTCCGGCTACGTGTTCGAATTGGACTGCAGAGACGCGAATGTTCTTTTCCATCGCCTATACTCCGACTTCACCGGGTGAGGTGAGATGGTCCGGCAGAAAGTACAAGAATCACCCCTCACCCTAACCCTCTCCCGGCGGGAGAGGGGAACTTCTAATGCTAGCGGCCGACTCTCCCGGCGGGAGAGGGGAACTTCTAACGTCAGCGGCCGACTTTTTGCGGCGGCGTCAATTTTCGGGAGGGAAACTGAAACGGACGCCGAGTCGAACCGACACTGTTTTCTTTCCGTTACTCCCCCGAGACCGGGGGGAGGTGTAGGAGCAATGTCATTAAGTTAAGCCCTTTGCAACGGGACGCTGGGAGGGCGAAGCTCCTGCTGAGCCGGGGTTCCCTTCCTGTGCGCGGCTCACCGGGAGGTTCGCCCTCCCGCGAAAGGTCCGTCATCTTCTTAACTTAATGACATTGGGTGCAGGAGGGGGTTGAATGCCTCTCTTGTTGCACCCCAACGACTCTTTGCCGCTCCGTGAAGTAAGAAGAGGCAAACTTCTTCAAATTCAAGACTCATGTCCGCGATATCGCTTCGGCGAAATTGATTCCGTCTCCCTCGAGATGTTCATCATCATACAGGTCGATCACAGACCAGCCGTTCTTTTCTTCCCAGCGGAGTATAGATACTGCTGTGTTGTGCCACGTCAGAAAACCTTTGCCATAGTCAGGCCCGGCGATTGTGGAGAGAATCCCATGACACGAGCCGCCGTGGGCGACGAGGAGAATGCTCTTGCCATCCAGGGTTCTCGTGAACTCGCTGAGAGCCTGCATTACGCGGCGGCGAACGTTTTCCAGGCTTTCCCCGTTGGTGTGAGAGATCCAGTTTTTTTCTTCCAGCTCACGTTCCACTTCCGAGTAAAGACGGCCTTCCCAGTGACCGAGGCTTCGCTCGCGAAAGCGTGCGTCCGTATGAACCGGAAGTCCCTTCAGTTCCGCGACGATCTCCGCAGTCTGAACCGCACGCGGCAAATCGCTGCTATAGACCGCATCGACATGGATTTCCTGGAACTTCCGGGCAAGCCGCTTCGCCTGAGCTCTACCGCGATCGTTCAGCGGAATCGGAAGATGCCCCTGCAGACGACCTTCCGCGTTGTAATCGGTTTCGCCGTGTCGAACGAGATATACTGTCAGCATGAGAGGAATGTCAAATTCAGTGTGCCGAAGAACTGAGGCAATGGATTCCACGCGCCATTCTCGCGTGTGCTCCCTCAGGTTTTCTGAAAATACTATACAGATTCGCTAAGCGGCATTCTACGGTTTTCGCAGAATTGCTGGTACGAAGAACCCTACTATAGGCAATCGTTTTTCTCCCATCTCGGCGGAACGTCTTTCTTCTTGCTTTGCGGAAAGAAGGTGGTATAATAAAAACAGTTTGATATGATACGCAACATTTTGGTAATATTTTGTTGCATTTGGTTCAATGGAACGTTGTGCTTGACTCGCGATATGTGCTCGACCTGAGACGGTGGAGGCAACAAAAGAACCTCTTTTCCAAAAGGATTTGGTATTGCGAGGCTCCAACAACATTAGGAGGGTTTTTCATGAACAAACAAATATGGGGTTTGTGGGCAGTCTCTTTCTCTCTAAGCATTTCTATTCCAACCACCACTTTTGCGGCAGCGGCTGATGAGATCCCCCCCGTTTCCGGTACCGAATGCGGATACGCATATATCGAGACGTTCGCAGGAACCGGACGGCTCGGTACTTCCGGGGATGGCATGCCGGCAGATGAGGCCCCCCTTTCTTTTCCGCAAGCCGTTGAGGTTGATGCGGAGGGCAATGTCTACTTAACCGATTATGGCAATGCTCAGGTCCGTATGATCGATCCTACCGGCACGATCCGGACAATTGCCGGCACCGGAGTAGAAGGATATTCCGGAGACGGTGGACCCGCCACAGATGCACGCATCTCTCGGAGCGTCGGAATTAGCGTAGATGAGCAGGGATACATCTACATCGCGGACACCTTCAACAACATGATTCGTAGAGTTGACCCGTCGGGAATCATCATCCGAGTCGCTGGACGAGGCGAGCGCGGATATACAGGGGAGGCTTCACGCGCGGTAAATGCCATGTTGAACAGGCCTTCTTTTCTGACTTGCAACAGCGAGGGCGACGTATATTTCTCCGACACCGATAACAGCGTTGTCCGGGTGATCCGCTCCAGCAAAATCTTTACGGTCGCGGGAACGGGAAATTCGGGTTATCGAGGCGACGGCGGTCCGGCAACGGAAGCGTGGCTGAGCAATCCGGGCGGTTTGTGTTTTGACGCGGCAGGGAATCTCTATGTAGCTGACACAGATACCCATGTCGTTCGAAAGATCGATAGTGACGGCATCATCACAACGGTCGCCGGTACCGGTGAATTCGGTTACTCGGGCGACGGTGGCCCAGCGACCTTAGCGCAGCTCCACAACCCCTCCGGATTGGCCACGGACTCTGCTGGCAACCTATATATCGGCGATAGCGCAAATCACGTCATCCGTGTTGTCGATACCTCGGGAATGATCGAAACAATTGCCGGCACCGGTAATACCGGTTATTCGGGGGACGGCGGGCCGCCCGAAGAAGCCACAATGACGAATCTCGGGGGCCTTGCTATTGATACCAATGGTTGGGTGTATATAGTCGACATCAATAACCACGCAATTCGAAGGATTGTGCGTTATCAGCCCGTTCAAGCCAGCGCGGGCGATGATCAGACGATGCTGCTGGGTGAATCGCTTAACCTTATCGGTCAGGCAGGCGGAGGCGACGGCAGCTACGTTGTTTCCTGGGAAATTGAAGCCGGACCGAGTACAGATAGCGGGCAGCTTACCGCAACCGCAGAGAGTGAAACACTATTCACACCCGCCGCCCCCGGCGAATACACTTTGAAATTCACTGTTGACGATGAATTACAGGAAGCCGTATCCGATTCAATTGCGGTAACTGTCTATGCTCCGATTGAAGCGGATGCCGGGAGGAACCAGAGTACATTTGCCGGTAACAGTGTAACGCTTCATGGGCAGGCGACCGGCGGAAACGAGCCTTACGACTATACATGGTCCGTTGTCTCCGGACCGGACCGCAGTCCTTCACAGTTTTCCGATACGGCATCGACTGACAGTAGTTTCACTCCTTCGACCGCGGGAGCCTATGTTTTACAACTGACCGTAGACGATGGAGACCAGGCTCCTGTTGCAGACACTATCACGGTTCTCGCGATTTCCGTTAATTCTCTTCATTCCGTGGTAGTTACCGATTCTCTCGATGAGGGATTTTCGGATCTGAGCAATCAGGAAGACAGCGACACTGAGGGCGCTCAGAGTCTGGTGATCCGCTGGCACTTTGATGAGACGAAAGTCGACGTCGCCGACATCACCGATGTCCACGTGTATGTTCGTATCAACCAGACCGGTTCTTTTGCGTTTCTTGGCCGGACCGGCAGCGGGACGGTGGATTATCTGGACTGGTCCGCTGACAATCGCAGGTTATTGGCTTCGCAGTTCCGGGACGGTCCCGAGTTCGGGCAACGCTATGAATTCCGAGTCTACGCAGTGACACGTAGTGGGACTCCCTTGTTCTATGGCCCGTTTGGCAACGCGGGGCCGATCCTTCTCATAGAGGACCAAACAGAGCCCGCTCCCGTGCCGACCGACACGCCAACGCCGATGGCACCGTCCACTTCAACGCCGACAAACACACCCGAACCCGAGGCAACCCCGACTCCGGTTGCAGAACCGACAGATACACCAATCCCGGCAAACACAGCGACGGAAGAACCGGAGCCGACGTCCACGCCGACAGCTACAGAGGGGCCGACAAATACGCCATCGAATACACCGACGGTCGCACCGACGAACACGCCAACAGAGACACCGATACCGACCGCGACAAATACACCGACCCCACCTCCGGACACGATACCTATGGTCGGGGCTGTACGCGACTTCTATGCGAATCATCCTGACTTTGAACGCTATACATCAAACCGAGGAGAGAAGGGAATTGTAGACACCACATTGGGGCCGGATCGAAAACCGGTGTACAACACTTCCGCAAGTCATCGTCAGGTGACTTCCGCTGAGACATTTGCTCAGTGGTATAACGACGTCCCCGGAGTGAACCAGTCGACACCGTACGAAATCGTCCTGCAACGAGACCCGGATTCTCCGCTTGACTCGCCGGTGTATACCTTTGAGAGTCGAAGTTTCTTCCCCATCGATGGTCAAATCTTTGGAAACCAGGGCAGGAACCATAATTTCCACTTCACGTTTGAGCTGCATACGGAATTCACGTACACCGGACCGCAGGATTTTCATTTTAGCGGCGACGATGATGTTTGGGTGTTCATCAACAATGAATTGGTGATCGATCTCGGCGGCGTTCATCCGCGATTGAGCGCCAGCATTAATACAGGCGATCTTGGGCTTGTGGAAGGCGAAACCTATCCTCTCGATTTCTTCTTCGCTGAACGGCATACGACCGGCTCGAATTTCATCATGACCAGTGGGATCGTCCTGACTGCTGTGCCTCCGACACCGACACCGACCGCGACGAATACTGCGACAGCGACACCGACTCACACACCGACCGATCCGGAAGCGCCAACCAATACACCCGAGCCGACTGAAACCCCGACACCGGAACCAATCCCGGGTCCGGATCTCTATCTCGAACCCCTCGTATTGGATTTCATTCTTGAGACGGAAGATCCCAACGGCAACGTCAATTCGGGGCATTCAACCGCATCGGTGATCATTTACAACAGAGGCACAACCACCGGCCGAATTTCTTCGTTATCGTTGGATCAGGCAACCTCGTGGATTCGGTGGGCTCCCCGGGCACCGATCCGAGTTGCTCCCGGCGAGTCGGAGGAACTGACTGTCTTTGTGAATTGGGCTCAAGTTCCTGTCGGTGAATACACAAGAAGGCTTTTGGTGGAATCCGACGACTTCGCTGAAAGTCCATACCCGGACGGCGTGATGATTCATGTCAATCGGCTGGTCGTTACGCCGACGCCGGTTCCGACAGATACACCGACCGAAGTGGAACAGCCTACGGACACACCGACACCTTCGTCCGAGGAGCCGACAGCGACGCCGACAGATGAACCGGGACCGGAAGCGACGAACACGCCGGTTCTGGAGCCCACAGACACTCCGGCAGAGGTGCCCACCGCTACGCCCGTGACTGTCCCGACAGACACGCCTGAACCTTCGGCAACCGACACACCGGAACCCACTCCAGAAGAAGAGGATGAAACGCCGACTCCGACGGCAACTTCCGTGGCGGAATCCACGGCCACGCCGTTACCCGACGAAGCCGTGATCGCTGTGGATCCTCAGGAGCTGGGCTTCTACTATGCGGACGGCGATACCGAACTCTCTTTCGAGATAGAGAACCGTGGTGAGATCCCTCTTGAAATCTCATCCATTGCTCCGGATAGAGCGGCTGCATGGATCGCTGTTTCCGAAGAAGCGCCATTTGAAGTTCCTGCGGGTGAGTCTGTCGTCGTCACAGTTACCGTGGATTGGGACCTTGCTCCTACGTGGGACGCGGGCCGGGTGCTTCTGATCGGTTCGAACGATACGGATAACAATCCATTCAGACTGACCGTAAATGTCACAAAACATGGTGAGGCTGCGGCCACTCTGACGCCAACGCCGGAAGATGAGGCAACTCCAACGCCGACGAGTCCCGACTCGGCACCGACCAACACACCGGTAACGGAGCCAACCGCCACTCCCGTTCCCGAACCGACGGACACACCGGAACCGACGGCGGTTCCGGAACCTACGAACACCGCAACACCCGTGAGTACACCGACATTCACTGCAACGCCCGTCGATACTCCGACACCGACACTGACTCCGACCGCAACCGCAACGCCGCGCCGTCATTGGCTCTTCACATTCGATCCGATGACGGAGACTCCCGAGTCGCTGGACTTCCCGGTGGTGCCGGAATCCGTCGATGCACGGATTGCCGGTATTCCAGTGGACATACGGAAAGCCGAGGCGACGAACGGAATCGGTATGCAGATCCTCGCCGAGCCGGGCGATTTCGTTACAAGTACGGGTCCAACGCTTCCTATCGGCGACGAGCCGGTCACAATCGGCGTGTGGTTCCGTACCCCGGATCCGTGGCTGCAGTTTGGCCTGGGAGCGTACGCGGATATCGAGGGTCAGCCGGGGACTGTGTCTTACACGATGTGCAGTGAACCGGAAGTGGCCGCCAACACCTGGCAACATGCGGAGATTGAGATTGAAGCCGGTTATACGCAGATTGTCCCGTTCATAGCATTGTTCAACTCGAGTGAGAGCGATGTTGGAGTTCTTTATGTGGATAATCTTGCGGTCGATCTCGGCGAGGCCGCCGACAAGGGCGATGCGGCTGAGGCGGTGGAATGGCAGCCGAATCTCTGGCTGTCGGACATGGAGAGTGGAACCGCGTATCCGCAAGGGAACGACTTGATTTTGGTTCGCGAGAACTCCGACAAAGCGAGCCGAATGATGGCTGTGCTCGAACCGGAAAGTTACCCGGTTCGAATCAGCGTGGAAGTTGACGTGATCAAAAAGGAAGGTGAATCCAGTACGTTTAGTTTGTGGATCGGCAACGGGCCAAGCGCGTTCCAAACCGACGTGCCGCTATGGATCCTTTCGCAAGGCCAACAGCATACCGTCAAACTCTCCGGGGTGACATTACGCAATTCCAGCGGTGCGATGTATGTAGCAACGCAGCTGTCCGGCGGCTCGGATGAAAGTGCCCAGGTAGTGCTTCGGAATGTGAGGATATACCAAAACGATGGTCCGTGACACGATTATCTGTTTGTAGAGACTTTGCCACTGCGTCATAGTCGGAAAGAAGTGAGTAAAACAGATCTCAACCCCCTCCTAACCTCCCCCGATCTTCGGGGGAGGAAAAAGGGAAGACACCGAAGAGAGATCACCGAAGAGAGATCACCAAAGGGAAACACCGAAGGGAAACACCAAAGAGAGACACCAAAGGGAAACACCAAAGGGAAACACCAAAGAGAGACACTAAAGAGAAAACACTAAAGAGAAAACACTAAACTTATCAACCCCACCCGAACCCCAATGTCACGAAGTTAAGCCGTTTGCAGCTGGACGTTGGGAGGGCGAAGCGGTCTGCAGTTTATTCCCTCTGCAAAGCAATCGTTAAGAAGCCTCGATCTCCATCCGAATTGAAGTCCGCAATGTCCGCAGGGACGAACTCAACGAGACGATATCCCGGCACGCCCAGCTGGACTCTGTGACGGCCTTCCGGGAGTTCCAGGTTGAGTTGATTTCCATTGATATATACATGATCCTGGAAACTATGCGTAAATGCCGGGGAGTCCGGGACAATCACTTGTGGTTTGGCTTGGATGATTCCGCGATCGTTTGGCTCAAGAGTGATGCTGTAGCGCACAACCTTGAACAGATCCATGAACACACTGGCCGTCTGTCCTTTCTGTACGGAAATCGGCTGCGGATAGGCCATGAGGATTCCCGATTCCGTGAAACAAGTCACGCGAAGATCGAACGCCCCTTCGCTCAGGCACGTAATCACGTACGTTCCGGGTTGTCCCTCGTCCGGCTGGAATGGGACTTCGTACCGATGGCCGTCAGAGGTAAAAGCCATGAAATGCATGCGATCCGTTACAACGGGTCCGCCGCCATGAGACAAATGCGCGCGAATCGCAGTGGTTGACGGTTGGAGTTGAACCTCGACGGGAATCCGCACTTCAACCTGATTCGCATCGGCCGGCACGTTTACAGTGAATTCCTTCGTCTGGTATCCCTCGGCCATGACGGCGAACGTATAGGTTCTGGGTTCAGCCGGCTTGATAACAAACCTGCCACTCTCGTCCGAAGTTGCTCCCCCTACGTGTACCCAACGGGTCCCGCCGGAGCGAGCCAGGCGGACCTTAGCCTGAGGAATCGGTTGACCGCTTTCCGCATTTCTTACAGTCCCGACGATTTCATACAGGATGACCTGAAGGTCGACGTTATATTCTTTTTGACTGTCGCGAATGTAGATTCTGCGAATGCCTTCACAGTTGCTTGAGCTGAGGTAACGATGATCCGGGTTCGTCGTATAAATGATCAACCCCTCTCCCTCCGAAACCCCTTGAAAGGCATAGCTGCCATCTACATTGGAGACGGTGTTGCGCATGTCATTTCGCCCGCGCTGCTGGAGGTTAATACGCGCCCCCGGCACGGGTTCTCCGCCTTTATACACGGTGCCTCGAATGACAGCACCTTCGCCGGTGCCGAAGTCCGCCCGAACCGTTTTCCCTTCGACCACCGTAACCCGCTGGGATTCGGTCGGGCCATCCGTCTTATCGACTGTAACCGTGAAGCTCAAGGCGGGGAGGTGTTCGAGACGGAACTCGCCGTTCTCGTCCGTATTGGTTCGATAACAGAAGTAATTCTGTGGATAGTTGAATACACCGATGCCGGCATGGGGCACGGGATTCTGGTTCCTATCGACGACCAATCCTTCGAGGGCGCCGCCTCGTGTCAGTTGAATTCGCACACTCCCTTGTCCGATTTTCTCCTTGGGCAGGGGAACCGTTTGCGGTGCGAAATCTCTGTGTTGGACCATGAGCCCATCGCCTGTCGGTGAAGCGCCGGACATTCTGAATGTTCCATCAAGAGCCGTCTTTACCGTATCGGATATTGTGGGTGGCTTGAAACTTGAGCTGAAGAAACCCATGTGAGGGTTTTCGATTTTCGATTTCAAAGCGAGGACCGTTTCTGGAACAGGCACGCCATCAGGACCGACCACGACTCCCTGTACGATTCCGCCCGGCTCGATCTCAATGACGACTCCGGTCAAGGCCTGACCGGCTTTCAATGTGATTTCCGATCCGTCGGTTTTGCGATACCCGGGCGCTTCAGCGGTTATCGCATGGGTACCCGGTTGGACGTTGGTGATTTGGAATTCCCCGATTGCGTTGGTAATGCCGACCGCGTCACGCGATCCGGCAACTTCTACTCTGGCCCCTTCCACAGGGGCCTGTGTGTCCTGTTCAACGACCACACCGCTCACCGATCCCGCCGGTTCCAATGCGATCGACAGGGACTCACCGTTCATTGGGTACTCTTTGTCGTGAGTCTTGTACCCGTCCTCATGGATGCGCAGCGAAAATGTCTCCGCTTTCTTTAGATTTGTAAAATGGAATCCCCCATTTTTATCCGTGAATTCAAGATCAGAGGTGGGAGACTGAGGAGAGTCGGGGGGGCGGACGGAGATATGGACACTTGCGCCGGTTACGGGCTCGCCCTCGAGATTCACGACTCTTCCTTTGACCTCCTCCGTGGCCTCTTCTTCGCGGTCGATCTCAAAATCGCATCCCGTAAGTTGCTGAGCCGGTGCGAGTTCGACTTTTTTCTCAGCGATCATGCGATAGGAGCCTTTACTCTCAATCATGACCGTATATTTCCCGGGCGCCAAACCGGTGATGGTATACTTACCGTTCGCATCGGTGGACCAGGCCCCCATCATGGAACTTCCCGGCATCACGGCGTCTATGCTGTCGAAGCCAATATTCACTTCGCGTTCTGTAGCGACCTCCCCCGTGTCTTCATAGGTCACTTGTCCGGAGATGGAACACGCCGTTGTCAATTCTACGTCGACAACGGTTGGATTGTCCGGCGGGCCGGGCCGGAACGGTTCGCTGTTGACGCTTGACCGCGGCACCCTGTCATTCCTTACGTTGCCGTCTCTTTTCTCAACCTTGGCAATAGCCAACCCGTTGGGCATCGTGTCGGCCAGGTATTCACCATCGGAGTCTGTGCGCCCCTGGTTCACTTTGCCCGCAGACGTTCGGAAACTGATTTCCGCATTGGGTACCGGGTTGCCGTCGGAGTCTTTGACGCGGATCAGCGCAGCCAACCCCGTCTGCATCCGAATTGTGACCGGAGAGCTGTTTTCGTCGATTCTCCACCGGGAAAGTCCGTCGGAACGGCCGCCCTGGTATGAGATGAATCCCTTGGCGTCAGCAGACAGGGAGTACTCGCCTTTCACCACGCTGACCCTGAACTCACCGTTCCGATCCGTTACCGCTTCGAACTGAGACGGATCGCCGCGTTTGCGGGTTTGATCTCCGGGGTGACGAACAAGCACGACCCTGGCGCCTGTTATCGGTTTGGACGTTTGTTTGGTCAGTACTTTTCCGGCGGCGACGCAGGCTCCCCTGGGATGGACAAAATGGTGAGCCATCTGCTTTTGTTCTCTGCTCAGCCAGATTTTGGCGATTTGCTGCACGTAATCGGCCGGCGGTGTCGAGATTGTGAGATAGCCCGCCGGCTGATCGACTTGAACGGCGAACCGCCCTTGGCTGTCCGTGTGTGCTTCGAATCTCCTACCGGTCTCGAAATTGTCGTCTCGCGCCTCGATTGTCGAGTTTGGAATTGGTTGACCGTCCTCGCTTTTTACTGTTCCCAGAATCCAATATCCCGAGCCGGCCCTGTGGACGAAATCCTGTGTTTTCGTTTTCTCCTCGCGCGAGAGATTGACTTGAGCGAAAGCATCGAGAAACTCCCCGGCGCTTCCGGGCAGTGAGGATCGTAATTCATATCGGCCTGCCCCGCCGGTTTCTATCTCGTACTGCCCGACGTTGTCGGTATACGCATCCAGAGTCATGATCGTTTTTGTATATTTGTGGCCATACCGGCTGTACGCGTCTTCCTGTTTTAACGCCGTGATCTTGGCTCCGCCGATAAAGCGCCCGTCGTTTGTTTTGACATGGCCGGAGATCCAGTATCCCTCGCGGGTGGCGGACAGCGGTTGGTCTTCAGCGGATTGGTGCCCCGGCTGGGCCTCGGTATTGTCAGCATCGGTGGCTACGGCTACCTGTTTCGGTGTCGGTCCGGGCGTTCGTTCCACAGCGCTGAGCTTGCCATTGCTCGAATTTACCTTTTCATTGTGCGATAGCAGGACCTTGTCGCCGGGATTCTTAAGACTTTTCACTTCGACCTTGCCTTCATCCACCGAAACCATTGTGTTGGTATCCGAACCCGCCGGTCGATCCCATTGCGTTACTGTATAACCGCCTATCCCGCACAGCAGTAATATCGCCAGAGGAATAAGAACATGTCGCTTCATCGTTCGGCTCCTTATCTCATCACGTTATTCACTTCTTTTTTCTACCCGGACTCTAAACCGTGTTCCAATCGCTTTTACTTCGACATCCGGAGTTCGCACAATCAGGTCTTGAGGCAGCGATTCACGAACCGACGCTTCGACGGTGCCGTGCTCCATGAAGACCACACTGTCTTCTGTTTTTCGATTCGTATTCGTGGAGAGAACCGTGAATTCCGAGTCGGGGAGAAAGTAGAGCGTGCTGTTGTCTTCAAGCGTTATGCGAACCGTTTGATTCCCGGAGGTATATCTTATGTCTCTTTCCATATCCACAACCGCCTTCGAACCGGACCCCACTTCGACGGGACCTACAATGGCACGGGGTAGATTCGGAAAGACGAAATAAATGCCTAAGGCGAGAAAGACGGCTACAGCGGCAATGGCTACGTCCTTTCGGAACGTAGTTGCCACGCGCGGCGGGCTGCTTATCTGTTCCCAAAGACGTGCCTTGTGCGCTCCGTTGATTTGACCTTCAAACCTTGTTCTCCGAAGTAGGGATTCCATCCGTTCGATGTCATTCTTGTCTTTCATGATTCCGCTCCATCAACCAGTGTCGCGATTTCCGGTACATCCTTTTCAATCATGGATTTCAAGCGCGCGAGTGCGCGGTGAAGACGGGTACGGACATTTCCTTCAGAGAGTCCTGACACGGCAGCAATGTCGCGCATACTGAAATCTTCGTAATACCGAAGAGTGACGAGGAGTTGATCGCGTGGGCTCAATTGTTGGATGGATTCTTCGAGCCGATCGACGATTTCGCCTTGTTCGAGATTGCGGTAAGCATCCTTGGACCCAGAGGAATGCCGGTGCCCGTTTTGACGGCGATCCACGCGAAACAGTCGTCGAACCTTCTCTTTCCGGCAATGCGAGATGAATTCGTTATGGGCGATACGGAACAGCCAGGCTTTGAAAGGCGAACCATCGTGGCGGAAACTGCGTATATTCCGCAGCGCTTTGATGAAAGTCTCCGAGGTGAGATCCTCGGCAAGCGATCGATTGCCGCAGCGTCGTAAGAGATAGAGGAAAATCCTGTCGTAGCACTGTTCGTACAGGGGGGCGAATGCCCGGGGATCCTTCCGGGTTCGCGATATCGTTTGGATTTCCCTCTCTTTGGACAGTTCGACTCGCTTCACAACTACCTCGGTCGCCCCTACATAGGAGTAGCGCCCGTGTTTATCCGGGCGACGCTTGCCCTGTTTTCACCACCATAACGCCTATGAGAAGGAAATGTTACATGCGGATATTTGAGCGATGGAATCGTGCGCGCGAACCATCCAAAGCGGCGTCGGGGCAGCCGCACTCCAGGGGGGTGTCAGCAGATCGGAACGTTGGGATCGCTCGCTGGGGGAGGGGTATCTATGTAGAACGTTTCAAGGATTCCAGTGCTTCTGCATCGGCCAAGTCCTTTGTTCTTCCTATTGCTCGCTTATTCCGAATTAGGTCATCGAGCGACGGAATACGCACGTCAATTCCTTCGATATTTACAGACAAAGACCGTTCATACGTTTCATTAAACTGAAGTCCGGTTGCCTCAGTGAGAATGTCGATTCGCCTCGGGGCTACTCCGATCTGAAAAACGGTTCCACTTTGTTGAAGGTCTTTCTTGGTCAGAGTGTGCAGTGGAGTGCCAAAGCGGCGCAAGGAGCGTAGAATGGCATCGGCATTCTGAGCGGACGGGATAATCCAAATGTCCATGTCCATTGTGGCTCGGAGATAGCCGTAGGCAGCCATCGCATACGCACCGACCAGAAGAAACTCAACCTTCTCGTCGGATAAGATTTGTAACATGTCTTTGTAATCTTCGTTCAGCATCGTGGTCTTGACTTAAAGAAGCCGCTTCTCGGGTAAGAATCCAGACGAGCTGAATGCGCTCCTCTGGTGTACCGGGAACGAAGTCGTCATTCGGGCGGTCCGACATTCGGTACATCGCTGTTCGCTCTCTGTCCATGCGCTTAGAGTATCAGTTTTGCGTACAAGCGGCAATTGACGAAGGCGGTTCGAAACTCATAAAGAAAGGCATAAGAAAAGGCCGAAGACGCTGAGTCTTCGACCTTTTCGATGATGCTCATTTCGTCGGTCAACAGAGATTACTTGAATTCAATCACCGCGATGAACGTGTCGCCCTTCCGTTCGACGACAAGCAACGCCGATTCCTCATGTTTCTTGAGGGCCTCGTTGAATTCCTTGATGTTGCTGACGTCTTCCTGGTTTACCTCACGGATCAAGTCGTACCGCTCAATACCCGCTCGGGCTGCCGGACCGAACCGATCCACTTTCGTAACGAGGACGCCGCTTCCCGGTTCATAGTCCAGGCGTTCGGCGAGTTCGTCAGTCAAGTTCTGCACATTCATACCCAGTTCTTTGGCTGGCGCAGCGGAGGCCTCTTCAACTTGCTCTTGTTCGGACGGACGCTCTCCGATTTTGACCGTGAGATTCATTTCCTCCCACGTGTCGTCCTCATATCGCTTGATCTTGACGTTTACCCGATCGCCCGGCTCTGTCGCAGCGACCTTTAATTGAAGGTCTGACGCATTGTCGATGGATTTGCCGTCGACACTCACAATCACATCCTTGACGTCGATTCCGGCTTGCCCTGCGGGGCCGTCGTCCTCTACCTTTTGCACCAACGCGCCTTGCTGACTGTCGAGTCCGGTGTGTCGAGCGAAATCCTCCGACACGTTCGTGATGTAGACACCCAGATAGCCACGGACGACCTTACCTTTCTCGATCAAAGCGTCCTTAACAGTCTTCACCGTGTTGATCGGAATTGTGAATCCGACTCCCGCATAGCTGCGTTCCATCGGACCGCCGGTCGCGATGGCAACGTTGATGCCGACGACCTGGCCGTCCATGTTCACAAGCGGACCACCGCTGTTGCCCGGATTGATCGCGGCGTCGGTTTGAATAAAGTTGCCAAATCGTGCGATTCTTCCCGGTTCACGGCCGACATAGCTGACAATGCCTGCAGTAACTGAGTGATCCAGGCCGAAAGGACTTCCAACCGCCAAAACCCACTCGCCGGGTTCCAATAGGTCGGAATCACCAAATGTGGGGACCGGCAAACCTGTTTCATCAATTTTGATAATCGCAAGGTCGGTCAGCTCGTCGGTACGGGGCGGTTCCTCGACTATATACGTCTTCGTATCGCCGTCTACCTTCACAACCACTTCGATCTCATCCGCACCGGCGACCACGTGGTTATTTGTCAAGATGTATCCATTTGATGAGACAATCAGACCGGACCCCATTCCCCGTGGTACGAGTCCTTCTGAAGGGCCTTCTTGTTGTTGTTGTTGCTCTTGTTGGGGCTGTGATCGCTGTTGGTACTCTCGCAAGAACGGCAGTAAATCCTCGAAGAACGGGGCGAAGGGATGATTCGGGGGAATACCCTGTCCACCCGGTCCCTGGCCAATTGTCACCTTTTGGGACGTCCTGATGTTGACTACGGACGGCGTGATTTCTTTGGCGGCTTGCGCGAACGTCTCGCTGAATTCCGCCAGCTTCTTCGATGATCGGGCGTCTGCGAAATCCGACACCGGTCCCGCCATCATGGCGACAAGAAGGACCGCCGCAAACAGGTGGACGCTTCGAAAACCTCGATACTTATCTTCTCTATTCATCGATCTACCTCCTGGTTAATCGCTCCGGCTCATCCGTTGAAAGAAAGTGTCCGGAACATGTGGTTTCCAACATATTTGTAATCTTGATAAGGTCGCTCAAGCATCATTTGCGCCAATTACACGCAAAACGTGGACAAATTGCGGCTTACATATTACGAAAGACCTATCGGCCCGGTAACAAGCGCCTCTTTTCGTCTAAAAGGAAGCTTACGGAATTGCTACTCAACTCAAAGGACTGTCTAAATCGCGCCGGGGAAGGGGATGTAAAGCGTCAAAAACACACAAAAGAGTGACAGAAAGGCACAGCTGGACCAACGGAAGTGTGTCGGGTTGAACCTTGACGGATATCATCCAACCGCAGCATTCGTGCGGCGCGATTGGATGATCGGTGAGAGGAGATTTCCCAAAAGATCCGATCGAAGATCTTTTCCTTTTAAAATGGTAACCGATCGCTTTTGAAGACTTTCCTGTTCTGAGCCATTCAAATCTTCTCTAGCGATGACCACGAGAGATACCCTGCCTTCTCCCCACAACTGTTCACAGTATTGAAGGATTCGCTCCCCCCTCATCAATGGGAGTACAGAGTCGACGAACAAGAAGTCCGGCATTCGTTCGGTCAGCCGCAGTTGAGCGTCCGCTCCGCTGTACGCTTTTCGTACGCGGCAACCGGCAGACTGTTCCAGATACTCCGTGAGGATCTCGACCGTGTACGGGTCGTCTTCAACCAGGAGAGCTTCCAATACAGGCTCTACAGCCTCATCCCATTGCTTCAGAACGTTTGCACCGGTTTCCTCAGCCACAGTGGACCTGACCAGCTCTGCGGATCGGACAATGCCGGGCAACGTCAAGGAGAACGATGTTCCGGTTCCTATTCGGCTCTCCACTTCGATATTTCCGCCCAGAAGGTCTGTCATCTTCTTCACTACACAGAGACCCAGACCGGGACCGGTGAAACATCCCCCGGATGAGCCCCGTTCGCCGGTATTGAACAACTCGAAGATATTGTCAAACTGATTTGAAGGAATCCCGTCGCCTGTATCTCTGACTTCGACCAGAGTGTCTGTTCCGTCAACTTCAAGGCTCAGAACGACTTCGCCTCTCTGTGTGAATTTTGCCGCGTTCGAGAGAAGCTGGCGTACGATTCCGCGGACTTTTACCGGGTCGGTGCGACAGATGATCTCCTTCGAGTCGCACTCGAAACGGCAATCCACGCCTCTTGTCGCCAGATCTTCGTAATAATGAGTAAATACTTCGTCCAGCAACTGCACGAGGTCCACGTCTTCGCTCAAAACCGAGACGGCACCCGCCTCAATCCGCGACAGGTCGAGTATTTGGTCGATGAGCGTAAGCAGTTGAATGGCATTCGAATCGATCTTGTGAAGAGCTTTGACCGGTGGCGCGTCTAATGAACCGTAGATCCCGTCGAGAAGGAGGCTTGTGTACCCGACAATGGCGTTCAGAGGGGTGCGTAATTCATGGGAAACCCTGCCAAGAAACTCCGAGGTCAGTCGTCTTGCGCGCCCCAAAGCGACGTTCTTTCTTTCGAGTTCCTCCGCGTGCTCGCGTGTTTGACGAATGAGATGGATTCGTTCGGTTACATCATGCAGTATCGCCTGAACCAGGCGTTGCTCCCCAAACTCGATCATGGAGTAGGAACTGTCGACGTAGATGATTTCGCCGTCCCCACGTACTATCGGGGCCTCTTGGGTGAATGCCCGTTCTTTGGATTTATGCTGCCCGTATTCTTTCCACAGTCGTTCTCGTTCTTCCTCCGGCCAAAGGTCCGAAAGAGATATCGTACGTAAGCGATGGTCCGGGTAGCCCAGCAATTCGGCCGATTTCGGATTCCACTCCAAAATGCGGCTGGACTCCGCATCGCAGAGGAGGATCGCGTCGTTGGCCTGCTCGAGGAGGGTTCGATACTGTTTTGCTACCTGCTCCAAACCAGCGGCAGCTTCGAGGGCGGCTTTCTCGTCGCTCTTCGCGAGCGCATCCTTCAGTGACTCCAAATGTTGCAGGTATGCTGCATGCGGCACAGGCTACAGCCTCAGTTTCATTGGATCTCAAGTTCATTATATCGGGCGCAACTTCTGGGGTCAAAGGGATTTGTTCGGCTATTTGTGTGCCAGCCCCTTTGCATTGACACGGGCGTGTTCCTTGGTACGGTTCATCGTAGTTGGTGTATGGACAGGCAGAGAGAACCGTCGGGTCGAGTTCTCTCGGTTCCCGCCAAACGATTTCACAGGTGCCCATGAACGATCATACCAACCATTCCACACCGCCTCCCGCCGGGGACGAACACCGTCGACTCATCCTCGTGGGGATTCTGCTTGTGGTGGTAATTGGGCTGTTTATCGGTGGATACAGGCTGTTCGCGCCTGAAAACGCCCCGAAACAGGACTCGGACAAGGATAGAAAACCCAAGAGATCTACTGAAGTAAGTTCTTCAAAATCAGTGTTCAAGGAGAAATATGCCGACATAACGGCACTCATCAACGAGTTCAAGCATGTGACGGCACTCGATAAGTTGCGGGAATTGGACAATCCACAGCTGTCGACTCACGACCGGTTTATCCAGGGAGTTCTTTATGCCTGGTTGGGGGACGATGAATCCGCATCGCGTCTGCTGACAGAAGCGGCCCGGACTAACTCGGAGCCGCTCAGCAGCAGGATTCTCGCGAATCACGCCTCCAAATGGAAGATCGATCCCGTGACCATCGGCTATCGCCATTTCACGACCGAAGATACCCGCTACATCCGGCGCTGTTTCTTCCTGAAGACCATCGCCGACCGGGTTGCCGGTGAAGATCGGCCGGATCGGGAGAAGCTGGACCGGTTGCTGGAATGGGTGTTTCGGCATGTCGGGTTCTTTGAACCGAAGCTGATCGATGTTTCTCCGGTCGATGTCCTGATGCGCGGCTACGGGCTGTGCGATCGTTCCGCCTGGGTCTTATCTCTATTATGTAATCGTGCCGGGCTTCCAGCGAACCTGGTTTTCCTGGGGCAGCCGGTTCCTAACCTCTCCAACCATACTCTGTGTCAGGTTCTGGTTTCGGGACGTTGGCTTCTATGCGACACAACTCAGGGGATCGTACTGACATTTGAAGACGGCAGTCCCGCGACGCTGGATGAAATCGTGCGGCGACTCAATAGAAAGGAAGAAGACTCCGCGTTTGGGACCCGCTACGACTCATTTGAACAGGCTGGTGTTGGGGTAGTGTGTGAAGCGGACGGTGCATTTCCCCGGTTTGAGTTGCTGGAACCGTACCTGCGCTGCATGCCACCGTATGCTTCAGCCTATGTCGATCTGCAATCCCGTTTCGAGACGGCGCTTACCTGTTTGGACACCGATCGTGAGACGGAAGTCCAGATTGGGTTTTGGGATTACCCGTTCTTCTCCCGTTCTTCCTATAACAATCCTGACTTTATCGAGAAGCGCCGTGAGGTGATGAGCCGAACACTTCACTATCAGGACGCGCGTACGTCGCAGCTGCTTGGACTATCGGATCGGGCGATGTTCGCCTATGCCAAGGCCCTTGAGGACGCACCGGCCGACGCTAAAGAGGACATCCTGTTTTTCACGGCGCAGTCCCAGCAGGAGGCCGGTCATCTGGAAGCCGCGGAGAGCAACTACATGCTTTATCTCTCAAGCTGTCCCGAGGGTCGATGGAAGAAACTGGTCACTTACCATCTTGCGCGATTGAAAGAGAAGCAAGGGGAGTATGCGGCTGCGATTTCGTTTTATCGGGAGATTGAGGGTGTCTCCGTGGCCAAGCAGCGGATATCCACCCTGGAAGAGCAGTCTCAACCATAAATCTCCTCCATCTCTCTTTTTCTCTTCAGATAGACCTGTCAACCTATTGACTTTTGCGGCGTTATGAAAGATGCTTCCCGATCAGCCGTTCCGACGGCGGTCGGGGACCCGTGGAGCCCGATTGATTCTTAAGGAAACGAGAGGAGAAGACAGGGAGATGAAGCGAGGATTCTGTTGTCTAGTTGTAGCGGCAGCGATTTTGGTCGCTGCAGGGTCGGCGTTTGCCGGCGGAAATCAAGCCTATCCGAATGGAGCTGAGGACATCTTTTGCGGCATGGTCCCGCCGCCCGGTTTCTACGCGATAGACTACAATCTCTATTACACAGCCGATGATTTCAAGGACCTGGCGTTGGATGATTTTGAACTGGATCTCTACGCCAATGTTCTGCGTCTAATCTATGTGACCCCGAAGCAGATTCTTGGGGGGAACTGGGCCATGCACGTGTTTATTCCGTACATGTCTCTCGATGGGCATTTTGACGCGCCTGTGGGGACCCCGCCGATCATGGGAGACTTTTTGGACAACGATGTTGACGACCTGGGAGACATCATCATCGATCCGTTCATTCTTTCCTGGCACTGGGAACATTTTCATTGTGCGTTCGGTGTGGATCTGTTCCTGCCGACGGGGGACTACGATGAAGATGAGTTATTTAACATCAGCAAGAACAATGTCACTATCGAGCCGGTGTTTGCATGGACCTATATGACGGACGGCGGCTGGTCGTTCAATCAGAAGCTGATGTGGGATTTCAGTACGGAGAACGACGAGTTCACTCATCCGGCGACGTTGGTGGAAGGCGACCTGGAGCCGGGCAACGAGTTCCATTTCGATTACGCAATCGATAAGGCGCTCACTCCCAACATTCGCGCGGGTGTAGCGGGGTATGCGTATTGGCAGCTGGATGAAGACCGGTTTGAAGGGGTAGCGGACCCGTCTCCCAAAAGCCGTGTTCTTGCCGCAGGGCCGCTGGTATCCGCAAGTTTCTTTGAGAGACGTCTGACAGTGACTGCGAAGGTCATGCCGGAGTTCGGAGCCCGCAACCACTCGAGGGGTATATCGACCTGGCTGAAGTTTATTTACGCGTTCTAGCGACTGCTGGAATGTCGCTCAGGCCAAAGAAATGTTCGAGCCGGGAAGGAAGCGCATTTCCCGGCTCGTTCTCTGTCAGCAGAGTTTTTGTGAACGTCGCCTTTCCGGTATTCTTGCTACCGCAGCAATGCCCGTCATTGCCCCAGACGGTTGACCAGGGCGACCTGGAAGTCGCCGCCGTATTTGATCGCGTAGATCATCAGGGAGATCGACGCGAGTATGATCAGCGAGAAGATGTAGCCCATCGCGGACTTGGCGAAGGAAGTCCAGCGTCCTTCGTCCTGCTTCGCGGTTTTGAGTCTGCCGAGCGAGCATTCGGTATCGAAGTCGCCGTGTCCGAATCCGACGGGTAGTAGCCGTGGGATGTCCGAGGGGACCACTCCGGGTGTCAACGGCGGAATGTAGCCGTGGCGTAATGCCTGTGCGGACCAGAGGTGCCACGGGGACTTTTTCGCCATGAGATAGGCTTCACGTCTGCAGGCAAGTTCTCTTTCATAGGGTGTCATGGTCTCAACTCCTAACGCAGTCTCATTGCTCCTCAATAGCGGCCGTGCATAGACCGGTCGAAGGCTTCCGATTGCCTTCGGAACCCATTTCGGTACCAGTAGGTAGCAAGCTGGATGCCAGGAGGGCGTTGGATTTTAACCTGTTTATTTTCAATTGGTTACGATTCATGATCGGAGAGAAGATTGGTTTGACGGGTGGAACATTTTTCCGCTATCGGGAATTGTGGGGGCTTGGGAGATGTCGCGGTGTGCGTTTCCAGGGATGTTGGCCCAGAAGCGTTAACTTGAGCAAACACGGCTGCGTTGAGCAAAACAGGTGAGCGCAGTTGGTTTCACCAGCGAATGGCAAGATCAAGGAAGAGGCCGGTAATTCTCAAACGGTTGGGCAACCCCCTCCTACACCTCCCCCAAACTTGATGGCGTCGCAAAAAGTCGAAAGTTGGCGTCGGAAGTTCCCTCTCCCCCCGGGAGAGGGTTAGGGTGAGGGGCGATCATTGCATTGGATT
>CAZTDD010000112.1:0-21976 GCA_964612675.1 uncultured bacterium | reverse complement strand
CCTCTCCCAGAGGGAGAGGGGGAAGAACTCCGCCGGACTTTTTGCGACGGCATCAAGACTGGAGAGGAATAGGATTGGGTCGCAGATCGCCCCAGCAACAACAAGGCATTTCCCAAAAAACAATGAGAAATCCTGAACCCTATACGCTAACAGACGAGCAGCGCGCGGAACTGAAGCAGCGGATGGCTGAAGTCCGGCGCGTTGTAATTAAAGTCGGAACCCGCATAATCGACGATCCGGAAACCCGGTTCAACGGACCGGTGGCAGTCGAGCTGGCGCGCGATATCGCGAAACTGCGGGAACGCGGCCTGGAAGTGATTCTGGTGAGTTCCGGTGCGATCGGTCTCGGCATGCGTATCCGGGGCGACACAAGACGTCCAAGAAAACTCGCCCGCAGACAAGCCTACGCCGCTATCGGTCAAAGCGAATTGATGCACCAATATCGAGGCATTTTCCGGATTTACAACATTCCGGTGGCTCAGGTTCTCCTCACGCGGCACGATCTCGATAATCGGATGTCGTATGTAAATGCCCGCGAAGCGCTAACGGAGCTGCTGAAGCTTGGAACGCTCCCCATTGTGAACGAAAACGACACGGTGGCGGTCGATGAGCTACGCTTTTCGGATAACGATATGCTGGCCTCCCTCCTCGCAGGCAAAGTCGACGCGGATTTGCTTGTGATGCTTACTGTTGTCGACGGACTGTATACAAACGATGACAGAAAGATGTTGATTCCCTACGTCAACCCGGATGACGACGAGCTCCTATCGAACGCCCGGGAATCGGACAGTTATCGGTCGCTGGGGGGCATGAAAGCGAAGATCCAGGCGGCGAAAACAGCCGCCTCGGCGGGGGTACTCACCGCGATCACAAACGGCACTCAACCTCGGATACTCTCACGGCTCTGGGATCTGGAAGCGCCGGCCACCTGGATGTCAACGTCAGCAAAACGTCTGCCGGGACGCAAGCACTGGATCGGATTCGGGAAACAACCATCCGGCGGGCGAATTCGCGTGGATGCCGGAGCCGCGGAGGCCCTTCGGAAACGCGGCAAGAGCCTACTGGCACGAGGAGTCACCGAGGTCAGTGGATCGTTCTCCAAAGGTGACCTTATTGAAATTGAAGATGAATCAAGGACCGTTCTGGCACGCGGGTTGGCCCAGTATGACAAGGGAACTCTCACACAAATTCGGGGCAAAACAACCGGCGAGATCCGCAAGATTCTAGGAGATTCAGCCCCGCCTGAAGTGGTCCATCGCGACGACCTTGTTCTCATGTAGCGTAGTATCTCCCCGTTTATGTCATATTCGTGCATTTTGTGTCCGTCATCGCGAGGAGCGAAGCGACGTGGCGATCTCCCAACTTGCTGAGATTGCTTCGCTTCGCTCGCAATGACGACAACTTACAACCTACCTGTAACATTACACTGGAATTCGAATTCGTTTCACCTTGCGTTCGAGACGTATTGAGGCCATGCTACTGGGAATCGTTTGAAGGAGAAAAGCGCAATGGAACTGATCTGCTTGCTTCATATCTATTTCGTCGACGTGCTGGGTGGAGCGGCGACGGTGATCGTGACACCGCAGAATGAAGTCGTTCTTGTCGATTCCGGCTGGTATACAGAGGACGGAAGAGACGCCAAACGAATCCTGGAACCGATAGAGAAGCATAATTTGAAACAGATCGATTATATGATCACGACACATTGGCACAGAGATCATTTTGGTGCAGTCGGTCATCTTGCCGAACAGATTCCCATCAAACACTTCTACGATATCGGTATCCCCGACGAATTTCCGGAAGATCCGAAGATGTTCCCGTTTCAGATAGAACGGTACAAGAAGGCCACCGGCGGAAAATCGGTTGTCATGAAACCGGGAGATGTTGTTCCGCTGAAACAGACGCCGGGCAGACCACAACTCGAATTCCAATGCGTCGCGGCCAACCGGGAGGTACTCCCTCCAAAAACATCGGAATGTACGAATTCGTTCTGTGAATTAAATAAACCGAAACCGAGAGACGATTCGAACAACGCGGACAGTATCGCGCTCAAACTTTCCTACGGCGATTTTCAGTTTTTCCTGGGTGGCGATATTACATGGAATATTGAATATGCTTTGGTGTGTCCCGACAATCGTATCGGCGAAATTGATTTGTATATGGTGGACCATCACGGATTCGAGATGAGCAATAACCCTGTTTTTCTAAAAAGCATCAATCCGAATACGGCCGTTTTCTGCAACGGGCCGCGTAAAGGCTGCGATGCAAAGGTGGTTCATTGGCTTCGCGATCTGCCCAGCATGGAGACAATTTATCAGCTGCACAGAAATGTACGAACCAGCGATGAGGACAACACAAATCCGCTTTATATTGCAAATCCCGACCCTGAGAAATCGGGAAAATATATCAAGGCCGTCGTTGCCAACAATACGAAGTCGTACACAATGACAATCGGTGACAATGAAGGGCGGAGGACGTATTTGTGTGAGTAAGCCACATAGCCGTCATTCCGAGGAGCGAAGCGACGTGGGAATCTCGCCGTTGAATCGGACAAAACGAGATGGCCACGCTTCGCTCGCCATGACGGAAACAGACCGGATCAGTTCACCGACTGCTCATTGAACTCGGCTTCTTCCACACGCCCGTCACGCTCAATGCGGATTCTTCCTCCAAAAGCCTTGTCGAGTAGAAAGACACATTCAATATTCCCGCCTACATATTCTCCTTCAACACGGACCCGTTCATCATCCCGTTCCACTTTCAAAGGAATCATAGCCGAAAGATTCCTGTCACCTGCCAGGAGCACATGAAGAAAGACATCCTCGGTTCTCTCTTGATCGGGTGAAACTTCAACACGCCACGCACCGGCTTCCGGATCGCTTTTATGCGGGGGATAATTTTGACCGTTGACCCAAAACTCACGTCCAGGGCCGCCGACTTTTTCGATCGATACCCGTTCCGGCAAAAGAGTTTCACAAATCAGTCTGCCCTTCCCTTGCGTAATAATAACAGTGTCACCGTCAACATCGGGCTCGTCGATGCTGTGCAGAAGCCATCGTTTTGTATATTCCGGCGATTTGGAGACGACTTTATCGAGAATGATGAACAGATCGGGGCGAATATGCAGAAATTCGCGCGTAAATAGGGACAATTTATTCTGTGAGTAAGCCCGGGTGGCATCACCGCAGGTGTAGGTAAAATGAACGCCGGTCACGTAGGAGATAATGTTTCCGACATCGTGCTGTGACCCCGGAAAGACCTCGCCGAACCGACTGGCCGGCATACCGCGAAGTTGACCGCCGTCATTAGAACCCCCCGTTCCCCTGGGCGACCAGGTCGCATTCGAGAATTCTTCCTCCGGATCGAAGACAGTAATCGTATTATGCGCAATGGAGCGGCAGAAGTAGTTCGCCCGGTGCGGGCTTTCGTCATACACACCGCTGTCGATAGCCAGCGGTCCGCCACGGTGGATCACAAAACTGTTGTTGTCGACATGCTGGTGTCCCGCGTAAAAATCACCGCACTGAAACATGGCCATTGTGTCGTTCTCGTCCCACCCCGACCGTGTGACGACCCAGCCAAGTCCGGAGAAGAACCGTGACAGTGGTAGCGATTTTGGTTGAGTAATCGGAACCGACGGCTCGTACCAAAGTACCTCGCCCCAACGCAATTGAGGGTATTTTGTCGGCGTTTGAGAAAGGATGTACTGAGCGAGGCCGTCTCGGTATCGGGCCGCGAGAAGGGGCATATAGGCGCCCTCATTCCCCTGATTCCATTTGTAACCGGAATGACAGTCTTCGGATCGGACAACCGCGCCATCCTGCGGACGCATGCAATGGATATTCCATGAGGCATATTCCCGCAAAAACGAAATTTCGCTGTAAAGATCCTGCCCGAACACGGTCCGCCAGAGTTCCGCCGCAAAGGCGATATGCGGCGCATACCCCCATCCTGCGTAGCTGAATCCTTCCGCGTGGCCTCCTTCCTGTCCCGCCATTTGGTTCGCGGCCGGAATTGCATGGTTCAACCAGAAGTCTTTGCCTTCTTCGAGATACAGATTCACCTTTTCGGGGAAATAGCCGTCACCGTGTAGGGCGACGCCGGGATAAAGCACAACCATCCGTTCAGCGACAAAATGATTATTAAAGTCGTTGTGCCTCCAGATCGTCCGGCAATAATCCGCGAGCCGGCAGAGGACCTCCGCACGCCTTTCTCTCTCCTCCGGTGTCACGAGAGAATAAGTCCAGTCATAAACGAGTGAGAGACCACGTAAATAGGACGGCGTGAGATATTGATTTCGAGGTAAATCATTGGATACAGCCTCGAATTGCTCTTCAATCGCTTCAAGATAGTACGGGTCTTCTGTCAGCATCGCTGCAAGTCCCCAGGCCTCGAGACCGTTTCGGGCGGTCCAACCCACCTCATTCATATTGTCGCGAAACCAATCCTCGCGAAGACGGCTCACCATATCCTGATAAATCTCTTGTCGGTCGGTCTCCACGCGTTGCTTCAGTTCATCAATGGATTCATGTGTGACAAAGAGGCGCGGGTGGCCGGTCTTCACGCTACGTGCAATGAGAACCGGGTAAACCGATGTCCCTTCTCGGACGCGATTCCGCTCGGTCTGAGAACAGGCAGGATTCGGCTGATAAACCGTAAAGACAAATACGGTCGCGAAACAAAGACAGAAACACTTGCGTCGTTGCATGTTTCACCTCTCGCATTCTTTAGGAGCCCGGGAAAAATCCTTCTTC
The DNA here is from genome assembly GCA_964612675.1 of uncultured bacterium. GTDB lineage: Bacteria > Hinthialibacterota > Hinthialibacteria > Hinthialibacterales > JAKPRU01 > CAZTDD01. The sequence continues at coordinate 17,222 of CAZTDD010000112.1, read as the reverse complement.
CCTGTCAACCCCACCCGATCCCTCCCCAATCTTGACGGGTTCGCAAAAAGTCTGGAAAACGGATTTCAACCCCCTCCTAACCTCCCCCGATCTTCGGGGGAGGAAAAGAAACGGACGCAGCTGAGTCATGAGCGACCGGGCACATGGGTCATTTTCTCTCCCAAAGAAGCCACGCTTGCGTGGCCAAAGGAAGGGGAGACACAGAGGGGGTTGCATACTTCTCTATCGTTACTCCTCGCGACTTTTTGCGGTCTCCTTAGTCTTGAGGGCACCGCAAAAAGTCGTCCCCTGACATTAGAAGTTCCCCTCTCCCGCCGGGAGAGGGTTAGGGTGAGGGGTCATCATTGCACTGGATTCGGGTATTATTCTTCGCTTGTGTATTCGCCAGACACAGCAAATTAAGCAGAGGCAAAAGGTGTTTGTGATGACAGGAATTCATTAAATACAGAGGGAGGGGTGACGCAAAATGCAAAGATCCCTCACCCCGCCCTCTCCCAGAGGGAGAGGGGGAAGAACTCCGCCGGACTTTTTGCGATGGCGTCAAACTTGGGGAAGGAATTCACTGACAAGCACCTGGATGCCACCCCCAACTCCACTTGGGCGTGGTTGAACCCGTGATACGGTCCATTTTTCTCCATGTCCATAAAACGAATCCCGTCCGTCATCGTTTTGAAAACAACTTGAACAAACGACATCCCGCCCGGCATTTTGCGACCAAATCGTCAAAACTGCGTATGTTTGAAACTTCGCGAACCAGTCGGGAAGGATTTGCGTAGGAAAGGAGCATCGCCTTTTTCTGAGCGGCGACAAGTTCATCGGCTGAAAGTTGAGGATAAGAAACCACCGCCGAGCCCTCCTCTTCATAATCCTCCCATCGATCGCTGATCAACCAGCCGTTTTCTTTCGCCTGACGATAAAACTCGGTTCCCGGGAACGGTGTCGCGATATGGAAATTGACGTAGTCGGCATCCAGTTTGCGCGCAAAGTCGATAGACTGCCGGATGGTCTCCTTTGTCTCACCGGGCAGACCGAGAACAAAATAGGCGAATGTTGTGATGCCGGCCTCTTTGGTCATGCGGACCGCATTTAGAGACTGTTCAAGCGTCAGGTGTTTCCTCATCGACTCGAGCATCTCCTGCGAACCGGATTCGATACCGTAAGAAATCAAACGACACCCGGAACGTTTCATCGCGTTGAGAAGTTCGGTATCCACCTGATCCGTTCGGGCATTGCCGATCCAGTTGATTTCTAAACCAGCCTCAACGATGGACTGAAAAAAACTCAGCGCCCAGTCGCGATTCGCAAGCAGGGTATCCGTCATGAAGACGACATCGCGTATCCCGTAACGATCTCGAACCTCCTCCAGCTCCGCGACCACGCGGTCCGGCGAACGCACACGGACCTTCTTTCCCCAGACATCTCCGGCACGACAAAACGTACACGGGAACGGACACCCACGGCACGGGATCACAGTGACAAACGGTCTGCCCTCGGTAAACGGCATGGTATAGCGTTTCAGCGGCAGCAAATCGCGTGCGGGGTCGGGCAAATCGTCGAGCGGTTCCACGAAAGATCGCCGGGGATTGAGAACAGTTTCGTTGTTCCTTCTGAAGGCCAATCCGGGGATATCCATTTCGGATTGGTTCCATCGATCGATCAGGTCCCCGACAATCGGCTCGGCTTCCCCCAGGATCACATAATCGGCCCCGGACTGTGTCAGCGATTCAGAGGGAAGAGCGGTCACATGCGTCCCGACAAGCGCTATACGCGTCTCCAGAGACTGCCTGAGGAACCGTACAAACGCGGCATCGTTGGGAAATGTCGGTGTTGTGGCCAATACAATAACGAGGTCCGGACGAAATTCCTGCGCTTTATTCGCCGTGTGGTCCCAATCCCAGCCGAGCGCCATGGCATCGAGAAGCTGTACCGGGCATCGCTTTTCGCGTGCCACAGCCGCCAAATACGCTAACCCGGTCTGCGGCCACAGCTCGCCACCGATACTCCGCCGTCCGCAGCGGCCGATCTCCTTCATATAGATCGTGCCGTCCCGCATCGGCGGATTCAGGAAAAGGCAGCGGGGGAGATTGTCTGTAGCCATCCAAATCCTCTTTCAGTTGACAGCTGAGGGAAAACAGGAAAAATCCCATAACTATGGTAGCATCAGCTTCCCGCAAGACGAGTCTGCAAAGGAGAATCCGACATGATCCGACATTCTAGCGTAATTCTCTGCACGCTCGTATTGTTCAGTCTCGGTCAGGCGTCCGGCGGAGTCACTGTGATGGACAGCGGCCCCGGAGCCGGACATTGGCTGCTCCTGAACAATCGCCCGGTTCTGCTTGTAGGCGACTCGGTCACACAAGGCTGGATGGAAACCGGGACGAATTTCGACCATGAGGCCTATGTCCAGGCTCTGGCCGAATGCGAGATCCGCTGTCTGATGATTTGGAGTTTCATTGGTCCCGCGGCGGGAGACAGCGACAGTCGGATCGGGTATGACAGTCCCGATCAATCGCCGTGGAAGAAGGTGTCGGATACACCCCTGAAATGGGATCTTCATTCTTGGAATAACACCTACTGGCAGCGTCTCCGGGAACTCGCCGGTCTCTGCGAGGAGAGAGAGATTGCTCTTCTCATTACAGTGTTCGATGGGTGGACCAAAACCCGCTTCAGCACTCATCAATTCAATCAACGCAACGGCGGTCCCTTGCGAAGAAACAGCGAGTTTGTGCAACTCGATTCACCCGGGACCGAGATCGTTTCGCAGGATTTCAAAGAGTCGTGGTCTGCCGAGAAGAAGAATCAGTGGTATCAAGAACGATTTGCATTGAAACTGATCGAAGAGCTCAAGGAATTCGAAAACATTGCGTTCGAACTGTTCAATGAAGGCGAATGGTACGATAATCAGCAGCGTGCGGAACATGAACAACACTTCGCGGCGTTCTTCAAGTCCCGCGGAGAGATCGTTTTTTCGAATGTCGATCACATCGCGAATTTCTCGGGACGGGATGACGCGAATATCGATGTCATCACTTTGCATCGGCCCCGTTGGGACAATCATCCCGGGGCGTTGGTGTTCTTCAGGCATTATCGGCCCGAGTTTTTCAAAGAACCGGTAAAACCGGTCTTTTTCTCCGAGCCTGTTCCCTCATTCGAGGGCGGGCAACGCTCGCTTGACACGATGATGCGGATGCTATGGGGATCGGTGTTGGGCGGCGCGGCAGGAGCGGTTGTCCAGAACGATCTTTCGTTCGGCTTCGACCCGAATGCCGCTGTTGCATCTCAGTCCAAGGATAGAGACGAAATGTTGGACCGCGAGGGAATCTGTTCACGCTTTTGGAATGAATCAGACATACGGTGGCCGGAGATGAAACCTGACGCCGATTTCGCGTCCTCCGGAATGACCATGGCCCGTGGAACGGATGAATATGTGGTCTACGCTCAGCAGTCGACTGAGGTAAACATTGACCTTAGCGGAATAGAAAAGCGATACAGCGTTGTCTTGCTCGATCCGGCCACGGGGAATCGAAGCGAGCTCGAGCCGGTGCGTGGAGGAAACGAGATTCAAATCGAGTTCCCGAATCGGTCGGATTGGGTGGTGTATCTCGTTCGCGAGGACTCCGGGATTGACGATCATTCGCGTTTGAGGAAGTAGAAGGGGATGGTGGGTTACGTTCCTCTGAAGTGCGTGGATAGCGTATCTACGGGTAGTTCGTCGCTAACCCATCCTACCCGCTTCACAACCCGCTGGTCCAGGTGTCGGACTCCCGGATACTAGAGAAAGGACTCCTACCAAATGGCTAGAATTGATAATTCCAGACGCGATTTCTTGAAAATGTTGGGTAATGGTTGTCTGTTATCGCTTCTTCCCACTCTGAATTCACAGGCAGCTACGAAAGAAAAACCCAACATCATTCTCATTGTCGGCGATGATATGGGATTTTCCGATATCGGCTGTTATGGAGCCGAAATCGATACACCGAACCTGGATCGACTTGGCAAGAACGGTGTCCGGTTTACACAATTCTACAACATGGCCAAATGCAACCCCACCCGCTCGAGCTTGTTGACCGGCCGCTACTATGGAAACGATCAAGCGATCTCATTTGTCCAGCTGCTCAGCGATGCCGGGTATAATACGATCATGAGCGGGAAAGAACATTTCGATAACTGGGTACCGAAGCATTGTTACGCTGAAAATACTTTTGACAATTCCTTTACTTTTTGGGCTACCACGGAGTATTTCATTCCTCCTTCCGGCAAATTCAGCAGGCCTTTCTATCTGAATGGCGAGCAGTTGGAGCCAGGTGAGATCAAAACGAAGCAGAAACCGTTTTACAAAACCGACGTGATAACGGACTATGCGCTGGACTGGCTGGACGAAGTGATCGATCAAGAGGATCCCTTCTTCCTCTATTTGCCCTACCATGTCGCCCATTATCCATTGCAGGCGCGAGAGGCTGATATTCAAAAATACAGGGGAAAATACCGAAAGGGGTGGGACAAAGTCCGGCAAGAGAGGTTTGAGAGGATGAAGGAGATCGGTGTTATCGATCCGGATTGCAGGCTGAGCCCGCCCAGCGATAATACCAACAAGTTCAGAGGCCACCCCAAAGGTGACGAAGAGCGAAGAGCGAAAATACCGAAATACAGGCCCTGGGAATCGTTGACCGAAGAAGAAAAGGACGAATTCGATTTGGAAATGGCTGTGTTTGCAGCAATGATCGATAGAATGGACCAAAATATCGGCCGGGTACTAAAAAAAGTGGAAGAAGCACAGAAGATGGAGAACACACTCATTCTCTTCTTTTCCGATAACGGTTCTTGTCCGTTTGACAGCAACAAGGATTTCAGCATTCCACCCGGCGGCCCCGCGTCCTATCGTTGCTTGAATACCTGTTGGGCCAATGTTGGAAACACTCCATTCCGCTACTACAAACAAAACGGGCACGAAGGCGGCTGCAACACACACTGTATTGCCCACTGGCCCGATACAATCAAAAGCGGATTCATCACCGATCAGCCCGGTCACGTTGTCGATATATTTCCCACTGTCCTCGATCTGATCGGTGTCGATTATCCGGAAGAGTACCATGGGAAATCGACAATACCTCTTCACGGTCACTCCTTGTTGCCCATCTTTCAGGGTAAAACCAGGAAAGAGCCGGAGTTTTTCATATCCGGTTTCACCGAAAAATTCAGGATGTACCGGGAGAAGAAGTGGAAAATCGTGAAACAGAATGCCGGAGAGTGGGAACTTTATAACATGGAAAAGGATCCCACGGAGCTGCGCAATCTGGCATCCGATATGTCGGATAAGGTCCAAGAATTGGAAGAGAACTACAACACCATAATGTCAACTATGAGAAAGTAGGTCGAAACAACGTCATGTCGTTAATCTTCTCTATTCGTACCACGGTTACCGAGTTTCTTGCGAAAGGCTGCACAGAACTCGCGGATGAAGAGATTCAACCGGAGAGTCTGCCGCCTCTTACAGCACCCAAAGACGCCGCGCACGGCGACCTCGCCAGCAGCGCCGCCATGGCCCTGGCCAAGAGACTCCGGCGAAAACCGCGCGAGATCGCCGATCACTTGAAACAATCGCTCGAACAGTCGGACCTTGTGGAGCGAGTAGAAATCGCCGGTCCAGGCTTCCTGAACCTTTTCCTCTCCCAACAAATACTCAGAGAAATCCTTGAAACCATCTTGAAGGAAGAGGACGCTTACGGCCAGCTTTCCGTACATCAAGGCAAGCGGGCGCTTGTCGAGTTCGTGAGCGCCAATCCTACCGGTCCGCTGCATGTCGGTCATATCCGCGGAGCAGTCGTGGGCGACACGGTGGCGGAGATCCTGAATCACGCGGGTTATGAGGTCGACCGGGAGTATTACTACAACGACGCCGGTGCGCAGATGCGCAACCTGGGACTGTCCGTGAAGGCCCGGTACCGTGAAATCCACGGCCTTCCCTATGAGTTCCCGGAAGATGGATACCCGGGTTCCTACATCTACGAGATCGCCCGCGATTTGCGAACCGACCACGGCGACAGTCTTGTGGACGCGGATTGGAAAGTCTTCACGAATCACGCTGCCGAGATTCTGATGAAGCGGATCTCCCAGGATCTCGAGGCGCTGAGGATCGAATTCGACAGTTTCGTCAGCGAACAGAGTCTATACGACAACGGCGACGTCAAAAAAACGCTGGACGACCTTGCGGCGCGCGATGCGGCGTACGAAAAAGAAGGGGCAACCTGGATACGGACAACCCTCAAGGGAGACGAAAAGGACCGTGTTCTGGTCAAACGAACCGGAGAGCCGACCTATGTGACACCCGACATCGCCTACCACTGCAACAAGCTGAAACGAGGATACGATCTGCTCATCAATGTTATGGGTCACGACCACCATAGCCAGGCGGAGCGAGTGCGGTATGCACTCGAACTACTCGGCAAGGAGACCGACTCTCTCAAGTATCTTCTGACTCAAATGGTGAGCCTCAAACAGGGCGAGGAAATGATGAAGTTCGCCAAGCGTGAGGGCGATCTGATCACAATGCGGGAGATGATCGACGATGTTAGTGCGGATGTCACCCGCTATTTCTTTATTCAGCGCAGCTACAGCAGCCAGATGACATTCGACTGGGAACTCGCGAAGAGCCAGTCGATGGAAAATCCCGTGTACTACCTTCAGTATGTCCACGCCCGGGCCTGTAGCATCGCGGCGAAGGCACGTGAGAAAGGGATCTCCGCGGAAGTGGGAGAAGACCTTGATTGGTCGATTGTGGAAAACCCTCGAGAGCGGGAACTCCTTGTAAAGCTCCTGCGCTACCCGGCCGTCCTGCTGGACGCAGCGGACCGGCTCGAACCTCACCAGTTGCCGAACTATCTCGAGGATTTGGCGAAAACATTTCACACATATTATCAGGCTCAGCGTGTCCTCGACCCGGATAATGTCGAGAGTTCGAAGCCACGCTTTCTCCTGGTGCAGGCCGTGCGGCAGGTCATGGAAAATGCACTCGGCGTACTGAAAGTCACTGCTCCGGAGAAAATGTAGAACGATGTCTGAGGTCGCAAAAGGCGTGCGAGTCACCGTTCTGGGCAGTGGAACTTCTTCCGGGGTTCCTGTAATCGGATGCGACTGTCCGGTCTGTACATCCGCCGATCCGCGCAACAAGCGGCTGCGTTCCTCCGTGCTGGTCGAGGCGAATGGTGTCAATCTGCTGATTGATACGCCACCCGACCTCCGCGAGCAGTGCCTACGGTATAATGTCCGGCGTGTCGATGCCGTCTTGTACACCCACGAACACGCGGATCATATCCTCGGTTGCGACGATCTCCGCTCATTCAACTTCATCCAACGCTGTCCGATCACTGCCTACGGGAACGAGCGAACGGTGGATCGGTTGAAGACGATATTTGCCTATTTCACGAATCCGCTTCAACGAGGCGGCGGCATTCCGAAGGTGGAGTTCCAAAAAGTCCACGAGCCTTTTGATGCGGCAGGAGTATGCGTCACGCCGATCCCGGTGTGGCACGGGAAACTGGAGGTTTACGGCTATCGCATCGGCTCCTTCGCGTATATCAATGACTGCAACAAGATTCCCGATGCGAGCATGGAGCGACTCAGAGATCTCAAGATACTGATTTTGGATGGGTTACGTATCAAGCCGCACTCCACCCATTTCAACCTTGACCAAGCCATCCAGAAAGCCCGGGAGTTGAATCCCGAGCAGGTCTTTTTTACGCACCTTACCCACGATATCGACCATGGGAAGATCAGCCGGGAACTTCCCCCGGGGATGGCGCTTGCCTACGACGGGCTTCTCGTCGAACTTTAGCGGATCGTCAGCGAATCACGCTGGTCCCGTAAGGCCGCTTACCCTTGAGTGAGGCAAGTTCCGTTCCTAATATAGTAGTTTGCAAACCGTTATAGGGGTAGATAACCATGGGTAAGCAATGCTATTTCACCGGAATCAAGGCGATGACCGGCAACAATGTGAGCCACGCAAACAATAAAACCAAGCGCCGGTTCAAACCCAACCTGCAAAAGAAGAAGGTCAAAATCAACGGGCAAACGAAGCGGGTTTGGGTATCAACTCGCTTCTTGCGTACGTTGAACAAGAAAGAAATCGAGGGGATTTCCTTCTAGTCGGATCAACGCAATTGAGACCGAGCGAAGGCCGGTGGGGGAAAAGAAAGCCTCACCGGTTTTCCTTTCGCAATTTTCGTATGGTTTCGGGCAACACCACGGTTAGCGATAACTGGAATCCTCATTTATACTAAGTTCAGTAGCGAGGCAGCCCCGATGGATACCGCCGCGTATATTACAGATGTAGCCCAACAAGCGAAGGAGGCAAGCCGCATTGTAGGCAGAGCGGTAACCGCCACCAAAAACGCCTGGCTTCTCCGGTCGGCCGAAGAGATCCGCGGCTCTCAGGACGAAATCCTGTCGGCGAATCGTCGGGACCTGAAAATAGGCAAAGAGAAGGGGCTGTCTTCCGCGATGCTGGACCGCCTGACCCTTACTGAGAACCGAATCAAGACCATCGTGGATTCACTCTATGATGTGGCGGCTCTTCCCGATCCCGTCGGCGAGATCTCGAACCTCTCTACACGCCCCAGCGGCATCTCGGTAGGCCGAATGCGGGTCCCGATCGGGGTCATTGGTATCGTGTATGAATCGCGACCGAATGTGACGGTGGATGCAGCCGCACTCTGTATCAAATCCGGAAACGCGGTCGTGCTTCGCGGGGGAAGCGAAGCGTTTCACACAAATGCGGCATTGGCAGAATCCTTGCGAAAAGCCTGCAACGAAGTGGGTATCCCACCGACTTCCATTGGGTTTGTGGAGACAACAGACCGGGAAGCGGTTCGAATTCTTCTGACGTTGGACCGATACATCGACATGGTCGTTCCGCGCGGGGGGAAGCCGCTTATTGAACTGGTCGCCGATACAGCCATTATGCCTGTGTTAAAACATTACGAGGGGAATTGCCACGTTTACGTAGACCGGTTCGCCGATCTCGACAAGGCCCTCAGCATCTGTATCAATGCAAAAATCCAACGTCCCGGTGTTTGCAATGCCGCGGAGACCTTCTTGATTCACACCGACGTAGCTGACGAGTTCCTGCCCCGGCTGGGACAGACGTTGACTGAAAAAGGAGTGGAGATACGAGGTTGCCCGGAAACATGCAAACGGATTTCCCAGGCAAAGGAAGCAAGCGAGAAGGATTGGGATGAGGAATACCTGGACCTGATCATCGCTATCCGTGTCGTAGAGAGTTTCGAAGAGGCCCTGGATCATATCGCCCGTCATTCCTCCCAACACACCGAGGCGATTGTGACGGAAAACCACAGCTTTGCAATGCGGTTCCTCAAAGAGGTTGACTCTTCGAGCGTTATGGTCAATGCTTCTACTCGTTTTTCAGACGGCGGGCAATACGGACTCGGAGCGGAGATCGGTATATCGACCGATAAGCTCCACGCTCGCGGACCGGTCGGCCTCGAAGGGCTGACTACGCAGAAGTTTGTCGTATTCGGTGACGGCCAAATTCGAGAATAAGGATAGAGAGCGTACGCTGTGAGCCAGAAGTTCGGTGTTTTCGGGGGAACGTTCAATCCAATCCACATCGGTCATTTAATACTCGCCCAAACCGCTATCGACAAACTCGAACTGGAACACGCTCTCTTCGTGCCATCCGGCACGCCTCCCCATAAACACGATGAGAATGAGCTGGCTCCCGCAGAGGATCGTCTGAGGATGGTTGAACTGGCGATCACCGGCAACGACCGATTTCGTGCATCCCGCATCGAGATCGATTCCGACAGACCGTCCTATACAATTCATACGCTGGACACGATCCAGCAAGAACTGGGATCCCAAGTGGAGATCATTCTTCTTGTCGGTGGCGATTGGGCCGGACAAGTTCACGAATGGTATCAAGGAGATAAACTGCTTCAGCGTTACCAGGTTGTGGCGATCGAACGATCCGGCCATACTGCGGAACACGGTTGTCAGAAGGGCCACGGAGGGATCCCGGAGTCGATGCCGACGCTCCCCATGCCAACGATTGACGTTTCCTCCACGATGATCCGGCGTAGACTCCGCGAAGGTTCCTCTATCCGGTATCTAGTACCCGACAGTGTTCTTTCCTACATCCGCGAACATGGGCTGTACGGGGGCTCACCGAGCCTCCAGATAGAGCCCCGCTGATCCTGCCAAGAGTCAAAATGGGAAGATATTGCCCTTAAATTCATCCTCAAGGCAACCATCATAAGTATTCTATTAACAGACAATTAAACACAGGATGGAACAGATACGAGTATCTATTAAAGCTCCCAGCACAAAAGATTCTTCAATTGCCGCCGATACTTAGAGCGAGGGCATAATAAGAGGGTGCTGTAGAGGCAGCACTGTACGCAACAAGGAAGGGCCAAGCAAGGACGCGCGAGCCCGTCGAACCGACCGGACCCCACAAGGAGGTGGATCATGAAGTCGGAGATACTCAACCCAATCTTCTCTACATCGCTTGAATTACCTGTCCACACTCCGATCCTGTTTTGGACGGCAGCGATCGTAGTGACAGCCTTGGTAATCCATACCACAATATCGCTGTACCGGTATTTTGAGAGAGCATCGAAACGTGAAAAGCGATACCTGCGGTTTCTGAACGAACTCGGAATCACCCAAGCGGAACGGAACTGCCTCGATCAATGCGGAGCCGCACTTGGAATCAAGGACAAGTTCACGATGCTCACCATGCCCAGCCAGTTCCAGCGCGTCATACGGTGGGCGAACGGTCATCACGGCCGCCAGATTCTCGTAGACCGTATTCGAACAAAGCTGGAAGGGAATCAAAACAAAAAGCCGGACTCCAAGAGACGAAATATCAAAACCCGGAGGAGATTCTCGACAATTCAAAACGCAGCGTGACCTGAGCTACCGGACGATCTGTGCTCCCTGGGAAGGTTTTGAAATGAAGATCACGTTCTTGGGCTCGACAGAATGGAGGAGATCCGGTCGTTTCACCATCAGGTAACGTTCGTAATATTCGTCCCAGACCCGAAAGGTGAATGACTCGACCAGGTCGTCGGGAACGAGGCTGACGGTGCATCCACCAAATCCGGCTCCCGTGAGCCGTGAGCCGGCCGCTCCGGCAACCCGGGCGATCTCCACAAGCACGTTCAGTTCCGGACAGCTGATTTCGTAATCGTCCCGGCACGATCGATGAGACTCGTTGATTAACTCGCCAAACCTCTGCGTATCCCCCGACAAAAGACTCTCCGCGGAATCTCCCACGCGGGCCGCTTCAGTCAACACGTGGCGGACCCGCCTGCGAAGCTGGAATCCGTCCGTGGGCTCCTCGAATAGGCTTCCATCCCGCATTCGGCCTAAGCGCTTCATCGCATTATCAACGGATATGCCGAGATCGTCCGCGATTTCGGTCCAGCCATAGCCTTCTTCATGAAAGAAATCCTGAGATAGATCAAGGAGCCGACTCAAGCTTCTTTCGGGGGACAAGAGTGACGCCAAGCGAGCAACGCGATCCGGATCATAGCCCAGTTCCTGTGCAAGCATCGATGTGGCGATTCGGCATTCGATCGGCCGCCGGTTATACAACCGCAAGGCGGAGCGTGTTTTTTCCGCCTGGATAAGACTATTGCAGACAACAATGGACCATCCAGTGGGAATGATTACTGGAGTCACCTCCAACGGAAAGAAATCGATCTTCAGGGCCTTGCCCGTCTCTCCCAAAAGACAGGCAGCCTGATCCATTCCTCCGCCTTGAGTCCCGACATAATGCTCGGCGGATGCCAGCATGTCAGCGAGTTCGATCCGGTCATAGGTAATGCCGTTTGTCTCCAGGAACGCCAGCGCGGATGCCACCACTAGAGCGGAAGATGAACTTAGCCCAGCCCCCGAAGGGATTTCTCCCGAGACCAGCACGTCGCAACCTATAAGGCTGTCGGCGTCTACAGCGTCTTCCGGCCAGTCGATGATCCCCTGAACGCCGGCGCGGACATAATTGCCCCACGCTCCGGCGGGACTGGGAGGAATGCTGTGCGTGATTTCGAAAGCGTCCGGTGAGAAAGAAGGATCGACGTTCTGCAAATCGATTCTTCGATCCGTTCTGCGGCCGACAGCCATATGGATGCTGTGCTCCAGAGCCATCGGCAGGACCGGTAATCCGTTGTAATCCGTATGTTCCCCGATCAGATTCACCCGCCCGGGGGCGCGCACGACGAAGTCGCAAGCCCCGCCAAATCGTTCGGAAAACTGTGCTTGTAGATCGTCCACTCCCATGTTCCGTCCTCCTGTCGGGAATGTACCATATCGAATTCATTGTTCCCCTACAATGCTGTACGGAGTGAAAAACAACAATGGGTATCGTATTGATCGGTCCACTCATCGGAGCCTTCATCGGCTGGCTAACAAACAAAGTCGCACTTCTCATGTTGTTCAAACCCTACCATCCCCGAGGCGTTGGATTTCTGCGATGGCAGGGTTTGATCGCGAGACGAAAGGGGGATTTGGCCCGAGCTATCTCGAAAACCGTCACAGAACGGTTGTTGACTCACGAGGATCTGAACTTGATGATTCAAAAGGTGGAGCTTCGTCGCTACTTGCGGGAAATCACCGATTCAATGATCGACCAGCGCCTTTCGGGAACGGTGCGGGGATATCGACTTATACCGGAGCCCGTGCGTTACCGCGTGGTTTCAGTGGTCAAAGATATCGTCGCAGAGCGGCTTCCGGAGAAAATGGACGATCTCTCTCCCGGCCTGACCGGCCGTTTCATCACAGACCTCGATATAGCGAGACATCTCGAAGAAAAGATCGCGAACTGGCCCCAGGAAGAGGTGGAACGTGTGGTTCGAGCGGTTGCCCAGCGCGAAATGAAGGAGATCGAGATCGCGGGTGCTGTGTTGGGGTTTCTGATCGGGTTAATCCAGGCATTGGTGTATTGGATGTGGTGATCGAGACAGAGTTGCAGAATCATGTCGAGTTTAGGGGGCTTTGCTCTCTAAGTATATCCTCTTGGAGGGCAATCAACTCCTTGATTCCTTTTCTGCCAAGACGGAGTACTTCTGCGACCTGACTCTCGGCAAATGTTCCACGTTCAGCCGTTCCCTGAAATTCAATAAACTGACCCGATTCAGTCATTACCATATTGAAGTCCGCGTCGGCGCTACTGTCCTCCTTGTAATCCAGATCCAATAACGGACCGTTTGGTCCCAATCCGACACTAATAGCGGCCACCAACTCCCGCATCGGCCATGCTTGCAGGTCTCCCTGTTCCTTCAGTACAAGCAGCGCGTCATGGAGCGCGATAACCGCCCCTGTGATTGAAGCAGTTCGAGTTCCGCCGTCCGCCTGGATCACGTCGCAGTCGACCATGACGGTATACTCACCCATACAGCCAAGATCCATAATCCCGCGCAGCGAGCGTCCGATCAAACGCTGGATTTCCTGGCTGCGTCCGCCGCGTGCACGGTCACGTGAAATACGCGTAGGAGTCGAATTGGGAAGCATGTTGTACTCGGCGGTTACCCAACCGTGGCCGGTATCTTCCAGGAAAGGCGGCACGCGATCTGCCACGGAAGCCGTACAAAGCACCCGTGTCCTCCCTACCTCAATCAGACATGAGCCGTCCGCAAAATCGAGACATCCGCGATCCAGCTTCACGGGTCGGGATTCGTCCGATTGACGGCCGTCCTGCCGATGATTCCGTGGCGTACTTTCAGACGTTCGTTCGATATCCATCAAGTTCTCCGTTATATGTTGAAGTCATTTCACACAGCGCTCGTGATACCGTTATGAGGGCATCATGTGAACGAGAAACATACATTTGCCAATCTACGCACCAACTACCGAGAGAGTGCCACCTTGTTGTTCCGCGGCAGATCAACAAGGCATATTCTACTAGGCCTCATACTCTCCGGATTCGAATTCTCAGCTCGTTCACAACCGCAAGTCCTTGGTTAAGACCATCGAGTAGCCCCGCAGTAAGCAAGCGCTTAACAGGTACTTCCAAAGCGTTCCATCGTTGGTCACGCAAACGAAAGACAACGATACCAGCGTGAGATCCTATCGGATACGAACGAATATCTCCGAAGTCCAGATCAAACGTCATCAACAGTCTGTTTTCTTGTGTCGCACGGGTCAGGACATTAAGGTCTTCAGCACCGGACAGATCTTCTTCAAGAACCGTTGAGACATCATGTTTTGCGGAACCCAGAAGATCCGCGAGCGCCTGCGGCATGTTCTCATCCAATTTGATTCTCATCCTGTGATTTCCGTGTGCAGCGGTTGAGACTCTTCTTCACGGGCCAGCCATGCCGCATAGGCTAACGTAGCCTGCACATCTTCTGCTTTCAGGCTCGGATACTCCCTCAATATCGTGTCAACTCCCTCACCTGCCTTGAGGTAATCTAGAATAATGGAGACCATGATACGTGTCCCCTTAATGCAGGGCTTCCCATGACAAATCTGGGGATCAACAGCGATCCGGTCTCTCCAGTCCATATGGGCCATATCTTATCACCTCCTTAGTGCGAAGGCATTTTATCTGAATTCACGCCGCTCACGGAGACGTTCGCCTTGCCAGTGTTTCTGGAAAGTGAAAGTCCTCGGCATACGAACATACTGGTCACATCCGCTCTAGTGTACCATGGTCGCCAAAACAACTCGGGAGAGATCAGGATATGAAGCGAATCCAGTGGGTAAGACGTCTCTATCATCTTGCAGGTATTTTCATCGTCGCAATCTATCTGGGCTGTTTCGAACCGGAAGAACGCTGGTCCGCGACACTGATCCTTGCCGGGTTTGCTCTGCTACCGCTGGGTTTTGACCTGATCAAATGGCGAAGTGAACGTGCTCGCGAGTGGCTGCTGAGTCGACTAAGTGCGTTGGCACGTCCAAGCGACCTAAAGAACTTAAACTCATCCAGTTGGTATCTTCTCGGCTGCACGTTGACAATCGCTGTTTTCGACATGCACTCCGCAGCCGCCGGCATTATGATACTGGCGTTGGGAGACAATGCCGCAAGCATCATCGGAATCCAGTGGGGACGACACCGAATCGGTGAGAAGAGCCTTGAAGGGACGTGTGCTTTTGTGATCGTCGGATGGCTGTCGGCTTTGCCGTTTGTGTCCCCCATCGCTGCTCTTGTAGGAGCGCTATTTGGCGCTCTTGCCGAGTTGTTGCTCCCCTGGGTGGATGACAACTTCACCGTTCCCTTGTGCGCTGCTCTGGGATGCACGCTGGTATCGTTTGTCTAGCGGGACTATCGTGTACAATTCAAAAAAAACAACTGCAGAAAAGCACAGCCGTGAACTTGCCGAAAGATAGAAAAGCCGAAGAAACGCTTCGTACCTGCGCGAACCGAGTCCGCGAGATCCTCGATGCGGACGGGGTGTTCCTGTACTTGTCGGACATGGAAGAAGGGCAAACATGCAATCTGGCAGCCCTGAGCGATGGAGCGCAAGAGATCGTTCCTGCAGGCAAAATGATTCGGCTCAGGGGACCACTGGAAACAGTATGGAATGAGGGAAAATCGTTTACAGCCGATGCGGAGGCGTTCTCGTACTTGCCGTCGTTGGAGATGGACAATTGGGCGGTACTGAGACTTGGATTCCAGTTCATCCCGTTCGGACTCCTGTTCGTTGTGCGGAGGGGACGCGAGCCGAACTCCGTGTCTGAAATCGAAGAGGCCGGCGCGTACCTCGAAGGGAGCCTTCACGCGCTTCACGAAGCCTGGATCGGTTGGTTGGTTCACCGAAGATCGGCAACACTCCAGTCTTTGGTCGATGTTAGCACCAGTTTGGCCTCCTCCCTGGATCGTGAGACAGTCCTGGGCCAGGTTGTCCAACAGACCGGTGTGCTTCTAACGGCAAAGCTCTGCTCATTGATGTTACTCGATAACGAGAAAGAAGAGTTGGTTCTGGAATCGGCGTACGGGTGCAGCATTGAATATCTCGAAAAACCGAATCTACCGGTGTCGGATTCTCTTCTGGGGCGTGTCGTAAAACAAAGCGAGATTGTGCGTATCGACGATGTCCGTACGGACTCGAAATACCTCCATAGAGATCTCGCTCGAAGAGAAGGACTTTGTTCACTGATGGCGGCTCCGGTCCGATTCGCCGGTAAAACCCTCGGTGTGTTGAGCATTTACTCAGCGATACCGCATGAGTGGACGGAAAAGGAAGAAGTACTGTTGCATGGATTGGCTTCCAGCGCGGCGGTCGCCATACAGAATGCTTTCCTCGTCGAGAAAATCGGAGAGATTGAGCGAAAGGCGGCCCAAACATCCCGTCTTTCTATTTTGGGTGAACTCACGGCTTCTCTCGCGCATCAGATCCGGAACCCGCTGGCGGTTGTGAACATGCTGATCCACTCCTGGCAGCCGTCATCCCTTCCCGCTCAGCTGCAGGACGACCTCCGGGTCATCATGGACAACATCGTTGTCCTGAACCGTATCGTCGAGGGAGCACTGACACTGGCCCGGCAACAACCGCCTCAACCGAAAGCGTGCGATGTCGCAGAGATTGTGAACGGTCTTTATCTTGTTTTGCGACACCAGATGCGCGAACGCCATATTACATTCCAAAACGAGATACGGCCCGATTTTCCGCACTTTTTCGCCGATCGGGATCAGGTGGAGCAGGCACTTCTCAGCCTGATCGTTAATGCCATTGAAGCGGTTCCCGATCAAGGAGAAATCGGTATCCAAGCATCAAGAACAAGGGAAATGACGACTATCGAAGTTTGGGATAACGGACCCGGTGTCAGCCCGGAAATACGAGATAGTCTATTCGAGGCCTTCAAGTCGACAAAACCCGGCGGTCTGGGACTGGGGCTGTCCATTGTCAGCCGGATTGTGCGGGATCACGGTGGGCAGGTATCGGTTCGCGAACGGGAAGCCCCCGATGGCGGCACTGTCTTCGCACTGCAGTTCCCGCACCGGTCTATGGGATAGATTGAGAGAAGTCGTTGACCCCCTCTGAGTCTGCCCCAGTCTTTACGGTGCGACAAGAAGTCGAAAGTTGGCATCGGAAGTTCCCTCTCCCCCCGGGAGAGGGTTAGGGTGAGGGGCGATCATTGCACTGGATTCGCGTATTATGACTATCTTGTGTATTCGCCAGAGACAGCAAATGAATCAGCGACAAAGGGGTTGGATGATGACAGGGGTCTGTCACACACAAAGGAACGTCAGCGGATAATGCAAC
>CAZTDD010000111.1:0-22607 GCA_964612675.1 uncultured bacterium | reverse complement strand
TTAAGACTGGAGAGAAAATTCACGTCATCAGCCGGCGCCGGTTTCCCGAAGAGGTACGTCGACATTTCGCAGGCGAGGTGAAGGCGGTTTCGGAATCGGTGATACGCGCCGAAGGTTATGTATTTGTTTTCGATTCCGGGAGAAACGAGTATCTCCGAAGAGAAGACCGTCGAAACAAGATTGTCTCTCTCGTTGACAGCGGAAATATCATCAATATTATTCCAAAAGAGACCGTGCTTGAGGATCTGTGCTACGAACTGAAAGAAAACCGCCTTGTCGTTACGGATGGCAAGAACATTGCTTTGGATATCAACGAGTTCGGCGCCAAGGCTTGACAGGTCTTTTTAGGAATCTATTCAATCCGTGCGCCGGGCGGCCTTCTCTCAAAACAGCGGTGTCGACCCAGTAAATATCTCATCTTTGGTCTTCGCCACGAGAGAAAAACAAATATCTCCCATCTTCCGAAGACGATACATTGTCTTCTTCGAGGTGTGCATCGATTTCCAGACCTAATTTGCCCCCTTTATTACAGCTGGGAACCCCATTGCGGCTGTTTTTTTTGCGTATTTTGAGCCGCTTCAATTTCTTTCACATCGCATCCTTCGGGTGTGCTATACTGAGCCGATGGTGAAGGATTCGGCTGGCTGGTAACAAACTCCGTCACGGGAGAAACACAATGACCCGGCAAAATGGATTCACGCTGATTGAGTTGCTCATCGTCGTAGCGATTATCGGTATTCTCGCAGCGATTGCTGTGCCGAATTTCCTGAACGCCCAGATTCGGGCACAGATTGCAAAGGCCGAAGCCGATCTGCAGGCACTTTCAACAGCACTGGAGATGTATCACATGGACCATAACGCGTACCCCGCCTTCATCAACGATCAGGGGGTGAACATCAACCCGGTGAACCGCCGATTGATCCCCCTAACAACGCCGATCTCGTATATATCAACCGTTCCACAGGACCCGTTCCTGGAAAAACGATACGGAGCGCGAATTTTCGAAGATCAGCATGAGGCCTACGTCACCTACGACTACGTTGACGCACACACGATCATGAAACACAGACAGCCCGCTCTGCTGCCGGCGAACCTCCGCTGTTCCGAGTGGCAGATCAACGGGGCGGGACCGGATTTCGACGCGAGCGAATACGGCTACCCGCCGTCATGGGCGGCGTCGAACGGTCTCCGCAGTCGCGGCGATATGATCAAGCTTGGACCGAGAACGTCATTCCCATGCGATCCCAGTTTGATCGGGTATTAACGAAGTGGCAATGACCGTCGCTGTTCCATGCTTATGCAAGCGTGGTTCATATTTCTGTCGTTTACGACTATATACATACGAGAACAGGAGGAAGTAAACGTGAAGGTATTCCCCTCTTACCGTGTGATATTGTTCTGCATTCTCATGGCGACTGTTCTGATCGGTTGTGCAAGTAAGGAAGATCGAGTACAGGCGGATCTCGAGCGCCTATCGGAAGAATTGCGTTTGTATTTTACCGAACATGGCACCTACCCAAAGACATTAAGCGAGCTCGATATAAGTATTCCGAATGATCCTTTCGGTGACGGTCCTTACAGGTACATAAACATCAACAATGAACTCGTTCGGGTGTACAGCGTGGGGAGAGACGGAAATGACGATTCATCGTTTCAGGATGTCTTTATTCAAATGGTACCAGGCGAGAAAGATCCTATCTTCGAGATCCTTCAGATTGCCGGCACTGCGGATGATGAGAGCAACGGTATGCCCTTTTTTATGCGAGCGGCGAGACTGTTTCGAGAACGGCTTGGGGCCGAGTCCGCAGTCCAGGAATCTCCGATGGCATCGATGGGTTACGTGGGGCGGAAACAGCCTCCCGCTGAGGGCATTCCGGTCGATTCGGATAGTGCCCGCGAATCAGGGGCGTACGATCTCTTTTCGCTTTCGAATGATGCGCAGTCAGTTTTAGAAAATGGGTGGGCTCCGAATCCCAATCTGGAGCGTTGTTTCACGGAGTTCGAAGACGTCTTTGCGCTGATTCGGCAAGGGGCCGCCAAACCTCGGTTGGCACCGGCCGCATTGCCGTTCCGACTGAACACTCCGAAGCCGAGTGTTCTAAACTACCCGATATTAGCGAAGTTGATGATCGCGCACGGAAAGAAATTGGCGGCTGAAGGAAAGCTGGATGCCGCGCAGGAGGATTATTTTGCTGTGATTCGATTCGGGCAGAGCTGCGGATACGGGACAATTTTCGGGAAAGGGATTGATAATGCTATCGGGCAGATGGGCTATGAGGCTTTACTTCGGAACACGGGCGGAAATTTCCAAACCGCCATTGATCGAATCCAGAATCTGGAAAAGAGGTCTCCGAGATTCTCCGTTGTATTACGCGTAGAGAAGGAAATCGCGCAGAAAGCTCTTTCTGTATTTAACGAAGAGAGTGTTGGAGCGCAATTGAACGAGTTATACGACAAGATCGGTGAGTATTACGAAGTCAATGCAAAGCGAGTCGACGGGCCGTTTCCCGATTTCGAGGAATACCGACCTTCTCAAGGTGAAATGCTCCCGGAAGTCTACAAAATGCTTGACGTTTTGGTTACAGGAATAGAAACACCATACACCAGAGATAGAATTAAGAGTTCGACGGCTTACGGTACAACCGTGTCCTTGGCCTTGCGGCTGTTCAATGAGACGCATGGGGAATACCCGGAACAGCTCGACCAGCTCGTGCCCGATATCCTCGCTGAGCAGCCGATCGATCCCTTGAGTAATCGCGAATACTTGTACAAGACGCCGGTCGCGTATTCTGTGGGACCTGACTTGCAAGATGATGGCGCGGAGACCATCTATGCGCCGTCAAACGGCCTCAGAAGCCGGGGAGACATTCTTTTCAATCCGCAGTGATGGCGGGACTCTTCAAGCAGCGATCTATCTAGAAATGCGTAATCTCCTCGATCCGTTCAAGGCGAATCAGTCGCGGTTTTTCGTTCACAACGTCCAACCTGTCGATTTTCGCAAGTGCTTCCTTTACTCTGCCCTCGACGGCATCATGGGTCATGATAACGATGGGACACACACCGTCTTTGCCCGCCTCCGTCTGTTTCATTGAAGAGATGCTGATCTGGTACTCGCCGAGAATCTCGGATATCGCAGCCAACACACCGGGACAATCCGCAACCACAAGACGGAAGTAATACGAACTCGTTACCTGCGACATGTCGCGAAGCGGTTTCCGTTTCTCGTAGAAATTGCGATAGGAGAAAGCTTGGCGGGCGGCCTTATCGCGGGCGGCTTGAATCAAATCGCTCGCCACCGCATTCCCGGTCGGCAAGTCCCCTGCCCCGCGGCCATACAGCATTACCGCCCCGAGGCCGGGCGCACAGGTGTACACCGCGTTATGAACCCCGCTGACGGACGCCAAAAGATTCGCAGTCCGAATGAACGTTGGGTGGACCCTGACACCGATACTGTCGCCGTGGTCTTTGGCAATCGCGAGCAGTTTGAGTGTGTATCCGAGTTCTTTTCCCGCCTGGATATCATCAACGGTAATGTCCCGGATTCCTTCAAGATACACCTCATCGAAATCAATCGCCGTGCCGTAGGCAATTGAAGCCAGAATTGCGATCTTGTGCCCCGCGTCATGGCCGTCGATATCGAAAGTCGGGTCCGCCTCTGCATAGCCGAGTTCCTGCGCCTCGCGAAGGACACCATCAAAATCCCGGCCCTCGCGTTCCATTGCGGTGAGGATGTAGTTGCAGGTCCCGTTGATAATACAATGCATTTGCGAGATCGATGCGGCGCTAATCCCACCGTACAGCGACTGAATAATGGGTATACCACCACCGACCGCCGCCTCGAAATGGACTTTTCTTCCGTTCTGTTCGGCACATTGGAAGATCTCAGATGCATGCATGGCAAGCAGCGCTTTGTTGGCGGTAACGACGTCTTTGCCCGCCCGCAGAGCGTCCAACACAAAATCCTTCGCCACTCCGGTCCCCCCGACCAGCTCGACCACGACATCAATGTCGGGATTGTTGAGAATCTCGCCCGCATCGGTCGTACAACGAACGCCGGAAAGATCCATCTTTTTGAAGACTTCCGGATTTATATCGGCAACGGCGACGGCGTCGACAGCCATACCCGCGCGATCCGCGATCTGCTCACGGTTGTGCACAAGCGTACTAAGTAAACCGGTCCCTACAGTACCGAACCCGATAATTCCAACTTGAAGCGATTGACCGCCGGCCATGAGCATTCTCCTCACATCAAGGTGTCGGGGCAGAAAAAGACGCTTCCCCCATGTGTCTGTAACCCTCAGACACGCTGATTTGGACCTCATCACTATATTGCCGCTCACGAGTTCGACAAAGGCTGGGGGGAAGCTCGGAGAGACAGGACGGAAGTGGATATTTCCCGACAGCGAATGTGATTACAGCCCAAGCCATTTGAGGCTATAATGGACATCCGAGTGACGGGCAAGGTTAAGGAAATGAAAAGATACTTAATTGTCATTGAAAAAACCGAGACCGGGTTCTCAGCATACTCGCCGGACCTGCCGGGCTGTGCCACAACCGGCGCAACCCGGAACGAAGTCGAAATAAACATGAAAGAAGCGGTCGACTTCCACTTGGAGGGAATGAAGCAAGAGGGTCTCGCTGTTCCCGAACCGACAAGTTCCTCCAGCTATATCGAAATCCCCGCTTTATAGAACCGAGGCATCATTCGATACCGCCGCCGGAACGAAGAACCAACTCGCCGTTTGATTTCAGCCCGTTTGTCGCGTCGTACGGCACACCCCACGTCGTGTTCGGCATATCCCCGTCCGGACCGAATCCCAAAATCACCCACTCGTTTGTTCGAAGGGGTCGCACACCATGCATGTTGGTCTTATTCTGAAGCGGATTGTATAAAGGCACGTAGAATCCGCCGATATCGGCATCCAGGGTTTCCAAATCTCCGTAGATGTAGCTGCGGAAGTTTACATTGTTCCCGCCGTGTACATCCACGCCGTACTTCTCAATGAACGGGTCAAACGGAATGGAAGACATATAGGAAACAGGTGTAGTCAATGGTGCAAACACGTCGCGCCCGGTTCGCTGCAATTGGTTCGACCTATAGCCAACGCCGCCGAAAACGTCATGAATACGTTGTGTCGCCCACTCGTAATCGTCATCCCACAGATCCACCAACATCACGTTCCTGTCGATACGTGACGACTCGATAGCGGTTCCCAGACTTTTCATGTCAGCGTAGCTACGTGCGACTTTCGCTCGAACCTGCGCGTTCAGGAAATTCGGTACCGCAATCGCGGCAAGAATTCCAATAATCGCAACAACGATCAGAAGTTCAATCAGTGTGAAAGCGTGGCGTCGGCGCATCGGTTCTTCGATACACTCCTTTTGGGGGATATGCGCCAAGGTGCTATTCAACGGGATGGACTGCGACTTTCATGGCGTCAGTCAACATTGTAAGCCGTTCGTTGATCTTGGCCGAGTCTGCCCGGGCGAGATTGGTAACGCCAAAGTCCTCGACCGTGTATGAGGCGAGAACCGTCCCCATCAAGGCCGCACCGGCGAGGGCCTCTCGCGATTTGACCCCATACCGCGCCAGGCAACCCATCATGCCGCCCGCGAAGGTGTCGCCCGCTCCCGTTGGGTCTTTCGCTGTGACAAGTGGAAATGCGGGCAGGAGTGAGATCCCATAGTTGGAGACGATCAGCGCGCCGTGCTCGCCCTTCTTGACCATGACGATGTCGGGACCCATCTTACGGATCTCTTCGGCGGCGTCCATCAGATTCGTTTTGCCGGAAATGTCGCGCACTTCGGCGTCATTCAGCAACATGAGATTGACGCGGGAAATCACCTTGCGCAAAAGTTCCGGCGTTCCATCGATCCAGAAATTCATCGTATCCGCCGCAGAGAAAACCTCGGGTTTTGTTTGGTCGAGAACATCAAGTTGCAGCTGCGGGTGGATATTGCCGAGGAAAAGAAAGTCGGCCTCGCGAAAAGAATCCGGGATTCTCGGCGAAAAATCGGCGAAAACACCGAGCTGGGTATCTTCAGTAATTGCTGTGTTCATATCTTCGGCCTCATACCGGCCCCTCCAGTGAAAAGTTGTTCCGGTTTGACGCTGAAGCCCCTCCAGGTCAACGCCCCTCTGTTCGAGGAATAACTCATGTTCAGCCGGGAAATCGTCTCCGATCACGCCGACAATGCCCGGTCTGCAGAAAACGGACGCCGCTACCGAAGCGAATGTCGTCGATCCGCCAAGGATGCGGTCACGCTCGCCAAACGGCGTTTTGAGAGAATCGAGAGCAACGGAACCAACAATAATCAAATCCGATTTAGCCATGAAACAAAACTCCTGAATAGAATAAATGGGGGAACAAACAAATAGGATTACCTTCACAGGTAACCATGATGGTACAGCCACAGTCAAGGAAACGTGTTGAATAGATGAGTTTTGATGGCGTGTAAAATGGGCACAATCAAGAACCCTCAACGACTTCCGCGCAGACGTGGATCGAGCAAATCGCGCAGTCCGTCGCCGAGGAAGTTGAACGCCAGAACAGCAAGCATAATCGCCAGGCCGGGGAACACCGACATCCACCACCCCGTACCGATTACAATGTACCCGTACCCGTCTCGTATCATTTGCCCCCAGCTCGGAGTCGGCGGTTGAACGCCAAGCCCAAGAAAACTGAGCCCCGCCTCTGCAAGGATGGCGCTCGCAAACCCCAACGTGACCACAACGGTCAACGGTGGGAATGTATTCGGAAGGATATGCCGGAAAATTATGCGCAAATGGCTGTATCCGAGTGCACGCGCCGCCTCGACATAGGCATTCTCTTTTTCCGAGACAAACTGCCCCCGCACAATTCGGGCAACCCCGATCCAACTCACCACACCAACGGCCACAAACACCCGGACAATGCCGGGAAAGGTATCCGGCAGCGAGATACTCACGGCCATGATGAGCAAAAACGGAGGAAACGACCAGAAAACACTGATCAGCCACATCACGATGTCATCGATCCACCCCCGGAAATAGCCGCCCAATGCACCGATAGGAATCCCGATCAGAATCGCGATCCCTTGCGACACGAATCCCACGAAAAGCGAGATTCTCGCGCCGTGCAAGACACGGGCGAACACGTCACGGCCGAACCGATCGGTCCCCATCCAGTATTCGGCGGACGGCGACTCGACTTTGTCTTCCAGCGTCTGGTGAGTATAGGTATGTTTGGCGATGAGCGGGGCAAGAAAAGCGAGCAGCACAAGAATCACGATAAGGATCAAGCCAATCAGCGCGATCTTCTCTTTGCGGATTTCTTTCCAGAGTCCACGCCACGTCATTTCAGTTGCTGCTGCTTCAGTCATAATTTGACCCTTGGGTCGAGTATTCGGTATAAAAGATCGGCGACAAGATTTACAAACACAAAAATGATCGCCGCGACAAGAACGGTTCCCTGAATCATGGTCACATCCAGCGTCCGGATCGCACGAATCGCGAGCAGCCCCATCCCCGGCCATTGAAAGATGAATTCAACGAAAAATGCACCCGCCAGGAGAGCGGCCAGCGAACCGGTTATCGCGGTCAGGACCGGATTGAATGCATTAATCAGAGCATGCTTAAAAATGACCAGCCATTCGGAAGCCCCCCTCGCCCGAGCCGCTGTGATGTATTCTCTACGCAGGATCTCCAGCATGCTGGAGCGCATCAAGCGGGCCACCAATGCAAGTGGGCGAGTACCCAGCGTTATGGCCGGAAGCACCAGCGCCGCAAGGCCGCGCTCGTCGACGTACCCCGTCACAGGAAACAAACGTAGTTCGAAACCGAATATCCACGACAGAAGTATGCCCAGGAAGAAGACGGGAATGGAGATTCCGGCAAGCGCAAAAAACATCGAGGTGAAATCGAGAAACGAATTCCGCCGCATGGCGGAAATCACCCCGAGAGGAATCCCAACAACGATAGCAAAAAAAATCGATGCGAACGCCAAAAGGAACGTAGCGGGAAGTCGTTCGAGGATCGATTCGAGAACATCGCGGTTCGTCGCGAAACTCCGTCCGAGATCTCCTTGAACGGCGTTCCACAAAAAACGGCCGTACTGAACGTAAAGTGGATCGTTTAACCCCAGTTCCTCGCGCATCGATTCGACGGTAGCAAGATCGGCACGCATCCCCATCATGAGCCGTGCGGGATCGGCGGGAATGACATAGATCAGGAGAAACGTGATCGACGTCACCCCGAGAAGAACAGGGATCGCTTGAACGAGACGGCGAATTGCGTAACCGGTCATTCGGTGCCTCTTTCCGTTCTCTGTTGATACTCGTAATACAGATCCAACATCTGTTTCATACGAAATCCGTAAAGATGATCTGACTGAATGCGGCGGCGCGCTTGCTCGATCCTCTCCTGCCTCTCATGAGGGTGTTCCAGATAGTATCCCACTTTTCGGACGAGATCTTCAATGCCCTCGAAGAAGACCATCTCTTCGTCCGGTTCAAAGAAATCTGCGGCACAGGGTACCCATTCCGAAAGGAGAAAACCACCGTAGACGGGCACGTCAAAGTTGCGGATGTTCACAAACGAAAAGCCCTGAAGTGCATTGATGTTCAAGTTGATCGTACTCGATCGATACACGGAAGCTAAGTCCCGCTCGGTGGGGACAACTCCTCGGAAGCAGTGCCGGAGATGATCTGGAAGCAGACGCAGCCAGTCATCGGGACCGTAAACGGCCAAATCGAAATCGGCCAACGCTTCTACAAACCACAGCCGACGGCGTGTGTTCGCCTCAATGTATAGATAATACTCAATTTGCTGATGGTCTGTCATATAGCGCGCTTTGCGGACCAATGCGGCAATAGCAGCCAGGAACTCCAACATGCCTCCTCGGGGCGGAGGATATTCGCCGAGGATCTGCTCACAAGAGAGGAAAGGCTCCTCCATTCGTTTCGTGACCACACTATCGAGCCATTCCGAGAAACGCTTGTCGATTTTCTCACGCACTGCGGAGGAATCCGTGACCGACCCGACATAACTGACCTCAGAACGGTATTCGTCGCGCAGCTCTCCCTCCTTGCGATTTCGTGAGGTCGCGATGGGAATGTCTCCGAGAAACGTTCCGCCAAGATCGTCGAGTGATTTCCGAAACGAGGGAGTCACTGTAAATAGGAAATCGTCCGTGTGATGAGGTACGGAAACACTATTCGCCGGATCGTCCACATACCAGATGAACCGGGGGAAACGATACTCACGGCAGAACGCTCCGAGAAACTCGGAAGAGTGGTTCAAAAAGATAAGAGCATCCGGAAGCGTGCGAAGAAACTCCGCTTGCGCTCGAAACCATCGGGTGAAGAAATAATCGTTCATGATGAGCATGGACGATTCGAGACCAATATCCTGAAATCCAGCAACGGCGTCCCTCGTGATCCACCCCCAAACGGAATCGCTTGCGCCATGCGACCACACCGACCTGATCGGGCCGGAAGAGCGATCCGAATATTTGCGTGCGGCTCGCAGCCGCAGGTCGTGAAATGTCCGTCGATGCCTTTCCAACGTGTCCCGGAACACTTCGGTCAAGCGCATCAAACGCTGCGCATCGCCGGGTTCGAGCAGAGGTCTGCCGGGCAGAAAGACAATTTGGTCGGGTTCGAGAACACCAAGATCGTGCTGATGGACAATCCAACGGATGCGATCTTCGGTGTGAGGTCCTGTTATCCAAAAAGTTCGTCGCAAAGACAGAACCTGCCGACTGTCGTAAACACTGAACGCCGCTTTGAGATATCCCGGATTGTCTTCAATGCAAACAAGACCTCGCGCCTGACCTGGGTATTTCTCCCCCAGAAATTTGGCTATCTCCGAGGCGACATACCCCAAACCTACACCGACAAGCACAACCACCCAGGCGTCCCCCTCGAATGCCTGCTTCGCACGAGCCAGATCGGCGACGATTTCCCGGTCCAGCGGTTCCGAACCGTGAATCATGACACAGCGGTTCTCCTGTTGACGGCGCATCAAGAACAGGCCACGTTCGTACGACTGCAATTCAATACCTTCCGTACTTGCCTCTTCGATACTCGCTGCTGTATCCGGAGACTGCCCGCGTAGGAGAGTCAGATTTGCTTCAACGATCTTAGAAGGAAATGAGGAGAGAGGTAGCCAGTTCTTGGACATTTGACCATCCGGACGGTTCCAACGTACCGAGTCGAGACGTTAAAAGAACGACACTAGTACCATCAGGATAGAACGTAATCCTGATGGATTCAGTCGGGAAGTGAAGCCACTGTAGTGAATCCTTCAAGTTGGGGAGGGTTTCCGACTAAGATGTTCAGAGTCCTTGGAACCCATCATCGGTCAAAGGAGAAAACAGGATGTCCCGTACAATCCGATGCCTTCTATTGATTCCTCTATTGCTGTCATTGAACACAGCAGGAGCCCAGCCCACCGATTTGGTGATCGGCCCTTACCTCCAAAACGTCACATCCGATTCCATAACAATCATGTGGGAAACCACTTCCGCTGTGGTCGGCAAGGTGGTTTACGGAGAAGATATGTTGCTGGATTCCGCAGCAGAGGCTCAGGCCGCAAAAATCCACCAGGTTACCCTGAGCGGTTTGGAACCCGGCACCACCTACCACTACCGGTGTGCCTGGGGCAGTCAACTCCTGGCACCTGCAAAGTTTACAACGGCGCCACCTGCAGAGGCACGTCAATGCCGGATCGTGGTCTACGGTGAATCGCAGGGCAATCCCCAGATCCATGCAAGAATTGCCCAAGCGATTGCCGACGAACAGCCCGACCTTATCCTTCATACGGGCGATCTGGTATCGAGCGGGAACCTGTATGATGCATGGAAACCGGAATTCTTCGATCCGATTCAGGCTTTCGCATCCTCAATCCCCTGGTTTGCCGTTCCCGGAGAACACGAAGAGGAATCCCGACACTATTACAACTATCTATCCCTTCCCGGAAAAGAGACTTGGTGGTCGACCGACTATGCCAACGTTCATGTTGTCGGTTTGAATACCTGTCTACCATGCGATGAAGGCAGTGAACAATACCGGTGGTTTCTTCAGGACCTTCGAACGAATAACAAAGAGTGGACGCTCGTCCTTCTTCACCACACACTCTTCAACGCACATCCTTTCAGGCGCGGCCCGATGTTTGGATCGACGCTACAGAGGTTGTTTCAAGAGAACGACGTCGACTTGGTACTTGGCGGGCGAGATCACTACTACCATCGAACATATCCGATTGGTCCTGTTGAGGAAACGCCGCGCCGCGGCATAGTCCATCTTGCCGCCGGGGGCGGTGGTGCGACTCTCCATCCGACTGTCCAACAGCCATATTCTGCATTCAGAGCATCGGTCCATCATTATGTCGTTTTGGATGTTGGTGGAGACCGCATCGTCGGAAGGACGATTGACAGCGATGGGAGAGGCATCGACGCATTCATCCTGGATAAGCAATCCTATCCTTCACCGGAAGAGTATATCGCGCTCGGGTCGCTTGTCCTCGAAGAGCGCCTCCAGCGCAGGCTGTCGACGCGACCGCCTGTTGAAGCTGACAGACGGAATTGCGAGATCGAGGTACGTCTGGAAACCCCCACCGAGTTCCAGAGTCCTGTGACTCTCCGAGGCGATTGGCACAGCTCGGCCGCGTGGGAGATCCAGCCTCGACGGTTCAAGGTTGACTTGCGGCCGGGGCACCTCTTGAGCATTCCAATCCAGGCTGAGGCACGTGTTCGGGATCTCTACCCCCTTCCGAGCCTGCTTCTACGTCTTTCCCCGGCCACCGGCACACAAGAATACGGGAACCTCCCGGTGGGCTTTCGTAACGACAGTATCCGATTACATCCGATGCGCGTGTTCGCGGAAGAGGAGGCCGACCCGCGGGATATCGATCAGGCCCCGTTGATTGATGGGCAGTTAACGGAGCGCGACTGGGAGCGCGCCTTTGTTATTGAACGCTTTGTGACAAACGCCGGAACCGATGTCCCCGCATCCCAAACAGAGATCCGGTTAATGAAGAACGACGAGATGCTGTTTGTCGGCGCACGGGTTGAACAAGATCCTCTCAAATTGGGGAGGTCTCCGTTCACAGGCCGCGATAATGAGGATCTTGTTCTCGCGGAGAACATCGGCGTGCATATATGGAATGGTGAGGGAGTATACCGTTTCTATATCAGCTCGAACGGAGACATTCTGGACATGCGTTGGGGTAAGTCCGAATGGTCGAGCGACGTTGCTGCAACCACCAATATCGCCGGTATGGGATGGTCAGCCGAGGTGGCGATTCCGTTGTATGCGTTATCCGCCGGCAGCCTCGAAGACATAACGTGGCGCATTAATGTGAGCCGAAAGGACGGGGTCACCGGAGAGCTGAGCGAGTGGATACCCTCATTCAGTGCAGAAGGTAGCGAACCGGTTGAATTCGCCGATCTGGAGCTGTGATTTACGGCGTGTAAGGTTGGAGAAATTGGGCACAGATAGGACCTCGAAGCAGCTCGTGAGCGCAGCGGAAACAGTGGTATTGGCTCAAGAATCCAGGTTACCCTTTTCCTGAGGCCCTCGGCGTGGAAAACTCTTTTCCGCATGCGGATTTGAAGCGGGACGTAGAGACGTCTCAGCAAATAAACGCAAGAAGAAGTTCTGTAAGGAGGAACTGTTATGCCGGCAATTGTGGATCTTGAAAAGTGTGATGGCTGCGAAGATTGCGTCGACTCCTGCCCCACCGGAGCCATAGCGGTCGTGGATGGCAAGGCCAGAGTCGATGAAGACGAATGTTCGGACTGCGAAGTTTGTATAGAAACCTGCCCGAATGAAGCCATCTCCATGAAGGAGTAAGCAGTACTACTTGTCCCGTTCGTATAGCCAGTTTCACAGGACCGGGGAGCGATCCAATCGTCGCTCCCCGGTTCCTATAGTGACTCTTCGTTCTTTTTCCACCATTCATAATCTTCATACGGCCAAGGAAACTCGGTTACTACGTGATCCTTGATTTCGATGACTTTTGTTGCGACTCGCCGCAAGAAATGGCGGTCATGCGAGACGAATATGATCGTCCCCGTATACTCCTCGAGCGCCTCGGCCAACACCTCTTTGGAGATCAAATCCAGATGATTCGTCGGCTCGTCCAAAAGCAGTAGGTTGCATGGACTACACAGGAGTTTGGCAAGCCCAAGCCGTGTTTTCTCTCCCCCTGAGAGAACTCGTACGGGTTTGAGCACATCGTCGCCGCTGAAGAGAAACGCTCCCAGGATGCCCCGGATGTTGGCTCGTGCCTCATCGGAAGCACCGTCTTCCATCTCCTCCAGGATCGTCTGTCGACCGACGAGATTATCCGCCCTGTCCTGAGCAACATACGCAGGTAACACATTGTGTCCCAGGCTCACGCTGCCTTCGCTAGGCCTTTCTCTCCCACTCAAGATTCTCATCATTGTCGACTTCCCCGCTCCGTTGACCCCCGCAAGTGCGACGCGCTCTCCACGCACAATCGTAAGGTCCGCATCGGAAAAAACGGGACGAGAATCGTACTGCTTGGCGAGAGAATTCAGTTTAATGACCTCTTTGCCGCTACGCGGCGGTTGAGGGAACCGGACTCGGATCCGCTTGCGCTCCGTGGGAACTTCGATGGTCTCCATCTTCTCAAGCATCTTGATGCGGCTTTGAACCTGTCTTGCCCGCCGCTTATCGGCCCGGTACCTGTTGATAAACTTCTCGACTTGCTCGATGCGCTTCTCCTGGGTTTTGGCGGCCGCTTCCACTTGTTGCTGTCGAAGTTCTTTTTGTTGTTCGTAGTAACTGTAATTACCACGGTGCTCGTACAAAGAACCCATCTCGATTTCGGTTGTCCGGGTGGTAATGCGGTCTAGGAAAACGCGATCGTGCGAGACCATCACCACGGCCCCCGGGTAATTGCCGAGGAAGTTCTCAAGCCATTCTATATTCTCAAGATCCAGGTAATTCGTGGGCTCATCTAGGAGCAGAGTGTCCGGACGACGGAGCAGGAGCCTCGCCAGTTCGATGCGGACCTGCCACCCTCCGCTCCAGGTTTCGGTCGGGTCATGCCAGCGGTCTTTAGGAAATCCCAGCCCGCCGATAATCCTGGCGGCCTCGGTCTCGATATCGTATCCGCCGATCCGGGCGAATTCCTCCTGCACGTCACCGTATCGCTTGAGCAGGCGTTCCATCTTCCCGTCATCGGTGTCTTCGGCAAGTTTCTGTTCCAACTCGTGCAAATCGGCCGCAACCGCGAGAATTTCGTGATGTCCGCTGAGGACGTGATCCCACAAACTCACGCCGCTCACCCGCATGACTTCCTGCGGCAGGTAGCCGACGGTCTGGTTCTTGGGCTTGATCACATCGCCACACTGAGGACGGATCTTCCCGCAGGCCACTTTTAGCAGCGTGCTCTTCCCCTCTCCATTGGGTCCGACGAGACCGACCCGGTCATTGTCCCCAACGTGCCATGTAACTTCGTCCAATACCTTTCGGTCACCGTAAGCCACTGTGACACCCGATAGTGTCAACATTGTATCAAGTCCCCTGAAACAATCGTAAATGAAAAGGGCTGCCCGTCGCACCCGCGATTTGCAGCCCTTCGCCTGCTGTGAAACGATACTTCCGTCTCTCGGCCGCGTCAATCCTGACCGGAATCTCCGCCTGAATAAGGAAACGAAATTCCGAGGAGCAGCCCAATGTGCAAGTCAAGAAAATTCAATAACTGCCGATACTTACCGATAAGGACAGACATGTCTTCGTGTCCATTGTCCAATTCCATGGGGTCAATGAGGGATTGTCCAGACTCGATAAGGAATCCGGAGATCGAGCGGTATAGAGCTGTCCGCCGAACGCTCCGTCAGAAGGAAACGATCATGAAACGCGCTGCGATTTTGGCTCTCATTACCCTGGTCAGCATGATCTGTCCGGCACAGAACCAGACTTCCCATCTCCAGCCCAAGTGGAGTTTCGCACTCGATACGAATGATGAGTTCACCGAATACCCCGGCGGCTTCGACAACGCCCCCGCGGGCAGCGTACTGGTGGGAACGATTCCTTCAGAGAGCGGATTCAGCGATGGGCGCGGAGCGATCATCACGGTATCTCCCGGCGACGTTGAGTTACTACTGTTCCCGACTTTGCACGTTGGTGAGGATCTTGTGACGATTCGAGCCTCCGTACAGGCTATAGGCTCCGGTGCCGGATTAGCCCTTGCAGCACTGAATGGAACCATGGATGGGGCTATTGGAACCAACGTCCCTGGAAACAGCGGCATGTTTCTCGACCAATATAAGCGTCTGGTCCTCACGTACGATCCGCCGGGGACTTCAGTGATCCCCGCATTTCAAGTCGCGAATCTGGCAGGTACACAACCTGTATCGGTTTACCTGGATAACCTCGAAGTCTTCCTGATTCCGAAAGATGCTCAAATCCCGAGCAACCTACTCCACGGGGAGAGCATCACACCAACGGCTACACCGACGCCTACGCCAACGAATACACCGCTTAGCGACGGCGATACGCTTCTTATCCGCGAGGAAGATTACGAAAAAGCCTTTATTGTCGAGCAGGGAGACAAGTTCTCGATCCGGTTGTCGGAAAACATCAGTACCGGATATAGCTGGACCTTGGGCAATATCAACGAGCAGATCGCCTTCTTCGAACAATCGACTTTTGCGTTCAACACACCCAATGACCCCAATAGCGGTGCAACCCGTACGTTCACGTTTTTGGCGAAATCGGCCGGTACAACCAAAATCGAGCTCCTGTACCGTCAATCGTGGAATACCGTGCCGGTAAATCGGTTCGAGACAACCGTCATTGTGAAAGCGAGGACACCTTCGCCATCGCCGCCCCTTACTGTAACCCCAACGCCCTATGTCGACGAAGAAGATCGAATGATCACAATTCCGCTGCCGGGTCTCTCAGAAAAGGCGAAACCGTTGGAAATGGTGTTGATCAATGGTGGGAGTTTCACAATGGGGAGTCCCAGAAGCCAGGAATTCCGTGAATCGAATGAGTGGCCGCAACATGAAGTCACAATATCCAAAGACTTCTATATGGGACGGTACGAAGTCACTCAAGGGCAATGGCAAGCGCTGATGGGCAGAAATCCCGCGGGATATCAAGACGGAAATCTGAATCACCCGGTAGAGAATGTATCGTGGAACGACTGCAAAATGTTCATCGAGCGTCTGAATGATCTGGGATTAGGACAATTCAGACTGCCGACGGAAGCGGAATGGGAGTACGCGTGCCGCGCAGGCACGGATACCCGATTCTACTGGGGAGAGGACCCGGATGAGGTCCAAGTCAAAGAACATGCCTGGTACACACTGAATTCCGAGAATCATCCTCGTGAGGTGGGTTTGAAGAGACCGAACAACTGGGGACTGTACGACATGAGCGGGAATGTCTATGAATGGTGCCAGGATTGGTTTGCGCCTTATTCGAAGGAAGCCAAGTCCCAGGTCGATCCCACCGGTCCGGCCGGCGGGATATCCAGAGTGAACCGAGGCGGCAGCTGGAACCTGGGGGCCTGGAATTGCCGATCCGCCCACCGTGTCGGCTACCAACCTCATTTTCGGTACATCTTCCTGGGATTCCGTATCGTTAGAGAGCGCGGCGGGGAAATCAGCCCAACCCCGACACCAACAACACGACCATCCCCGACGCCGACTCCAACACCGATCTCGCCGGACTTCTTCA
This sequence comes from uncultured bacterium, assembly GCA_964612675.1. Taxonomy (GTDB): domain Bacteria; phylum Hinthialibacterota; class Hinthialibacteria; order Hinthialibacterales; family JAKPRU01; genus CAZTDD01. The sequence continues at coordinate 5,909 of CAZTDD010000111.1, read as the reverse complement.
TACCCACACCGACACCCACTCCCGACGCATTCACACCGGACTTCTCGCAGTTGAGCAGGACCTTCGGGACCGGCACCGATTCGCCTGGAGCATTGGCGCTCGGCGATTTGGACACAGACGGAGACACGGACATCGTCGTGGGGAACACCGGGAAATCGGAAGGTGAACAGAACTGGATATACTTGAACGATTCCACGGGCGTTTTTGACGTGAGTATCCCTTTCGGCACGGGCAAAGAAAGAACAAATGCGGTTGCGCTCGGAGACGCAGACAGGGACGGCGATCTTGATCTTGCAGCGGGAAACGACTGGCAAACGGGAAACGCGGTATATCTGAACGATGAAGGTATTTTCGAACGGATCATTAATGTCGGTCCCGGAACAGACGATACCTACGCAATTGCTTTCGGCGATGTAGACCGCGACGGCGACCCGGATCTCATCGTGGGTACGAAACAGTATTCCAAGCAAACAAAACCGAGCTCAGTCTATCTTAATGGAGGATTCGGAAGCTTCACCCAGGGTATTCAATTCGGCGACTCGAATCTTCGCGTATGGTGTATGGCGGAGGGAGACGTAGATGGCGACAGAGATCTGGATCTGGCGGTCGGAAACGACGGCCAGAATGTGATCCTCCTGAATGACGGCACGGGTCGATTCAATACAAGCGTGCCGTTCGGGAGCGGCCAAGACCGGACCTATTCGTTGGCATTGGGAGACGTCGACCGGGACGGCGACATCGATCTGACAGTCGGGAACTACGGTCAAAAGAACGTTGTCTATCTGAATGATGGGCAAGGACATTTTGAGGCCGCCCGGTACATCGGTGAGCACGCGTCGAAAACCACATGTGTGGTGCTGGGAGACATAGACGGTGACCTCGACCTGGACCTGATCGTTGGCAACCATGGTGAACAAAACCGTATTCTGCTCAATAGCGGCATCGGTGAATTCGCACCAGGTTTGTATTTCGGGACGGGCAGTGATAACACCACTTGCTTGGCCTGCGGCGACTTGGACAACGACTCGGACCTCGATCTGGTTGTAGGCAATGAGGGACAACCGAACGTCATTTACTTCAACACAGGTAGATGACCTGTCCAGCCTTTTTCTCCAACCCGATCTACGGGTTGACTAGCCTCAGACCTTTCACCGTCATATTCTTTGCAATATGTTATCTTCTGGTAGAATCCGTCGTCAAATAGTCCATTCAGATTGTACACAGAGACACGCGAGCCGCCATCTACGAGAGGCCGCAGATTCGTCCATCCAAAAGAGATTTTTGAATGACACCGAACGAGGAGAAAATATGATTCGTAAGTGCCTGTTGATTCTTATCCTTAGTGTGTGTCTTGGTGACATCGGCCAGTCCCAACCAGCCGATATCGAAGGAGAGGTCCGTGTCGGCGCACCGCCTCCCACCATCGCGATACTACCTACCCGTGTGGACGGTGATTTTACAAATTCAGCACAGATTGCACAGAACATCTTTGAGATTCTCCATCAAGACCTGACGTGGAGTCTGGCGTTCAACGTGTTCGATGACCGCCCTCAGGTCGAGAGACTGTTAGCGGAAGACCGTCGAAGTGGAGCGGTGGATTATGCGGCGTGGGGAAACATCGGTGTCCACTATCTGGTAGAAACCGCGGTCAGGAGTCAATCGCCCGATACGCTGGAGGTCGATCTACTCCTCCACGACATCCGGGACCAGCGCGTCACTGTCGGCAAACAGACAAAAGACTTCCAGCGCAGCCAACTCAGGCAAGTCGTCCACCGCTACAGCGATTTAGTGGTTCATCGCTGCACAGGCCGAAAGGGCATTGCTCAAACAAAGATCGCTTTTGTCAACAATCAGCCAACCAAGCGAATCAAAGAGATCTTCATGATCGACTATGATGGATGGAAAGACAGCCTTGTTGAGGTAACGAACCACAGGTCGATCACGTTGTTTCCAGCCTGGTCTCCGGATGGGCAATGTCTGGCGTATACATCGTATTTCAAGGACTGGCCGGACTCGTTCATCCACTATCTGTACCGCCAAACCGGTACGAAGGTCTTCCCGTTGGCGGAGAAACCCGGAAATAACGTCACGCCGGTTTGGAATCCCGTCGATTCCGATTGGCTGGCGATTTCGCTCTCCTTCAAAGGAAACCCGGATATCTATCTAATTCGGCGGGATGGCCGCTACACCCGCCAACTGACCACCAATAAATCCATCGAGGAAGCACCGTGTTTCTCCCCGAACGGGCAGGAGATAGTGTTCACAACGGACCGGACAGGCTTTCCGCAGATTTACATCATGAACTCCGACGGAAGTAACGTCCGGCCGCTGGTTCGCATGCCCGGTTATTCGTGCGATACGGCCCAATGGTCACCGGTTCCGGTGGGAGGTGCTTACGGCACCCATCGAATCGCATTTCGGGCCTATCCGATCGGGGGGGCTCGAGGCGACATCTACTCCGTCAACTCCGACGGGACCGACCTGGTGAATTTGACTCAGTTGCAAGATCGTTACGATAATTCGAATCCGAGCTGGTCGCCGGACGGTCAATATATTGCGTTTTCCTCTACACGAGCCGGGGGAAAAGCCGAGATCTGGGTGATGCGCGCCGACGGAAGCAATCCGCGCCGGGTAACTTACGTCCCGGGGCAGAATTTGTCTCCCGCGTGGTCGCCGGCACCTGAGATGTAGTTGTAACATCTGGAGACGGACAGAGACTTCAAACGGAAATGGGACCCCAAGGGGTTTGCGCTATCTGACCAATCGTACTAAAATACGAGAAGTGTATCGCGAGGGATCCATCAATACGCAGTCTTTGTCGGCACACAGATCCTTCCCGAAGGTGATTGCATTCCCACCGCACCATGTTCCTGGGATGTAGTGTTTTTCGATGCTTGAACGAGGGTGAAAGAGCGGGGACACAGCCCAGCTGATCCCGGTACACAGAACCCAAGGAGATACTCCAATGGGCCAAGAAGAGGCTATTGGCTCGTTAGCAATGGAGGAGCTACTCAAGGCCGGTGGTACAGACGCACCGCTTGAACGCTTGTATGCGACCCTCAACCAGATTGTTACTTCCGAGACGGCCAAGCGAGACATCAATCCGAACGAGCTCGTTCGCATCGTCCATGGCGGGAAAGTTACTTGGGTAACGGCTCGTCAGGCAGAACTCTACCTTCAATCCGATTCCTCAGACCAGGAGAGCCAACAGCTTCGAGCGAATGTAGAGCGGGCACTCAAAGGCGAAGCCCGGATCATTCACCAGGAGCTCCGCGTCCTATTGGCACTGGCCCAGGGGACCTTTCGAAAACAGGCGGACGAGGGACTCCTTGCAAAAGAAGAAAGCGAACGCATTGAACCTTCGCTGCGTCGCCGGGACTACGAGATTTCCGACACGTTCGAGCAACTCAGCGAAGTGGAACAACGCATCACCGCGGCACGGCAACGTCAACCCATTATCGCCGAATACGAGCAGCGGATGGGAAAACTGCTGAATCTCCAGCAGGAGGGTAAAATGGATGAAGCACGGCAAGTGGCCGTGCAATTAGCCGCCGACAAGAAAAAATATGTCCTCCTTTCTCGTGCGATCGAGCCCGATGTCAACACATCGTATTATTACCGGCTCGGGGCGCAGAAGATCAAGAAGAAAATCCTCAATGTTCAACAGACCCTATGTCATAAACAGGAAGGGGCGCTGGAGGGGCAGATTCACGATCTTCGCTCCCATATCAATGAAGTGAAGCAGCAGATGGCCGATGCTGAATCGTCCGCAGGAACGGATCCAACCCAGTCCGAGATTGTCGAGAAAGCGCAGACGGAACTCGAGAAGACAAGCCAGGAGATTCAGGAAGCAGCCAATGAGTTGCAGGCGGTCAGAACGGAGAACAAAGTACTCCAGAAACAGGAGAAGGAAACCGAGGAGGTCATCCAACATGTTGCAGCAAATGTGCTGCAGGACAAAGAACTGGCCGTCGATGTGCAATCTCAGGTGAAGAGTCTTGAAAACCGGCGCAAACTACAGCCTCAGAAGGCTCCCGCCGCCAAGCAGGCCGGCAACAAAATCCGGATGGCCACCGCAGACCGACGCAAATAGGAACAAACGACGGAAAGTCGATAGAGGTAGAGAGTTCATTTATCGCCGTACCAAGAGACTGTGGCTTGTCGTTTGGTTCAACGTCGTGGGATTCTTGGGCAACGTCGCCGGCGGCAGCAAGGATTTCTCGGTGTATATTCTGTATGCTCTTAGAGGGTGCACACGTCGAGTCAAATATGCAGACTCCTCGTGAATCCAAGCATGCTGAGGGGAGAAGAGAAAAACCATGGGACAACCGGTAACAGATTTGTACGGTTCGAGAACCGAAGGGTTGGGGCTGGACCAGCTCCAACAAGTCATCGAGAACCTCGCGAAACGAGAAGCGGAGACACGGAAAAGATCGCCCAATGAGCTGATTCGCATCGTGAAGGATGGCGAAGTCATTTGGATGACATCCGAAGAGGCCGATTCTCTACTCGAGCCATCGGAAGGAGAGGAAGACAGCCGTACTCGTGCCCAGGTTGAACGGGCGCTCAAAGGAGAGTCCAAGGTTTTAGTGCTCGAACTGAAAACGCTCGTCGCCATTGCCTTGAACATGATGGATCAATACCAAAATCAAGGTTCCCTGGAGATCAACGAGGCAAATCGTATTCGCCCCTTGTTGATCCAATGTGAGCGACGCACGAATACAACATACCGGGAATTGCGTGAAATTGAGACGCGTGTTGAACAATTCCGAAAAAGCAATCCTATATTCCAACAATTTGAGAACAAGATGGGTATGCTTCTCAACCTGCAGAGAACCGGGCGAAATGAGGAGGCCTCAAAGGTCGCAGCCGAGCTGGCACGCATGCGTGGGAAATATTTGCAGTTCAGCCGCGGGATGAGTTCCGATATGAACGTGATTTACGGTCATCGATACGATCTCCAGAAAATCAAAAAGACCATTTTGAGCCATCAGCGCTACGTCGCCGCGCAGCGAGAGGGGACGTTGCAAGAGCAGATTCAGGAAGACCGCGACAAACTGAATATGTTGTGTAGAGGGGCATCCTTGGAAGAAGCGCGGAAAGGTCAATTCGGACAAGAAGTCGATGAATGCGACCGGGAGCTGAGAGTGAAAGAAGGAGAGTTGAAAGCAGTCTCAAAAGGCTTAAGAGTGATCGAGATTCAGCAGAAAGAGGTCGAGTCGGTGATCTCTCAAATCGCCCAGCAAGTCGTGCGCGAAGAACCGGAGACCGAGAAACAAGAAAAGTCCGCAAAACAGGAGACTCCCACACAGCAGGAACCCGATACAAGACCCCAGAAAGCCGTGCGGCGTATGGCCATCAGCGATCGTCGAAGGTAACCCACCCCCTAATGCGACCGACTCCGTCATTCCCAGAAGCGAAGCAACGTGGGAATCTCGCTGCCGGGATGCACAACCAAGAGATCGCCATGCTTCGCTCGCGATGACGACAATGGAGACCAAGTTTTCTTCTCAACTCACCGTCCGCAGAGGCAGTGAGTTATCGATTTATCTCGTCATTTGGTGTAGTATACTCGCCCAAGGCGAGGGGGCGAGAGATGGATATCCGAAAACGCCTGATTGCGGGAGTTATTGTACTCATCATCGTCATGGGGATGGGTACGACCGGCTATGTTCTCCTTGGCCAAGGACAAGTCACTTTTCTCAATGCCCTCTATATGACGGTCATCACGCTCTCGACCGTCGGATTCACAGAAGTCTGGGATATGTCCCCGGAGGCCAGGCTGTTCACGATTTTCCTTATTCTATCCGGGATGGGGGTCCTATTGTTCGTGGTGAGTACCGCCACGGCGTTCATCGTCGAGGGGGAAATCAGCGATGTATTTTGGAGGAGGCGTCTGCAGAAAATGC
>CAZTDD010000110.1:0-23989 GCA_964612675.1 uncultured bacterium | reverse complement strand
GCCTCTTCTTCGTTCCACAGCAGCGCATGACACAGATTGAGTACGTCACGCGAGTACCAGGCAACGATATCGTCAAAACACGAAAGCTCACCTGCACGAATACGCCGTGCGAGTTCGCAAACGTCCCCTTCCATGTCTCTCCCCTCTATATAATAAGACGTTCCAGAGACCCAAAAGGTTAAGACGAACGGCCCATTTTTTGATGGGGGCATAAGCGGGACTACTCCGACGCAGCCCATAACAACGAAAGCTGGGTAGCCCCGATTGCTCGTCAATCGGGGTGGCGAAGCCACAGGAGGTAAGCACGTGCTCACCGTGCCACATACCGACGCTTCCGGGAACACCTCTTGCTCCTACGTCGCCCCGATTGCTTTCGATAGGACAAATTCGAGCAATCGGGGCCACCCACGAAAAAGGTCCAGGAGTTCAACTCCTGGACCAGCGGGGATCGGGGAGGGCGAAGCTCCTGCTGAGCCGCGTTCCTCCAGAAACCGGGTCAATACCGCAACAGCTTCTTACTCCAGAACCAAGACCGATCCTGGACGGTGCGGATCGTGATGTCGTCGATGGCCAGGGTGGCCGCGTCTTTCACCAGGCCCGGTATCGCGCCCTCCAAGGCGGCGTTTCGCAGAATCAACATCGGGTCAATCGCGCCCTGGTTCTCGAAATGGCCGGTGACCGAGATCTTGTGCCAGCTGCCGTCGCGAGGGAGGCTGTCGTTGCTCATGTACGTGATCGCAGTATGTAACCCGTTCGTTAACGCCATCGAGAAATAGCCTTCCCCGTTCTTTGTCGCCTTGACATAACACTCCGCGGTGATGGTCTTCGGGAAGGTGACTCCCGACAGGGGCAGTGGTCCGATATTCACCCAAACCGCCCCCAGAGGATCGTTCATCTTCAGGATCATCGACTGCTTGTTACCCCCCGCCAACAAGTCATGGTTGTGATCTGATGTGACATAGGCTTCGCCGCCAACGGTGTTGTCGGGGTCCATCGCCACCAACTCACCCAACCCGGCGATTCCCGAGGCGATGCTCTCAAATGTCCCGTCGAACGGCGCTGTATCGACTTTCGTTTTGCCCAGCGCACGGTCGGTTTCGCGGGCACTGTGGTAAACGCGAACGTTATCCACATAAACATACGCAGTGCCCTTTGTATGCGTCCCCAACACTTGAATGACTCCGGTCAATACGTCGCTCTGCGAATCGTATGTTGTCTTCAACAGTTGATACCGTGCGCCGCCGAGAATGTCGTCGTGAACGATTGTGTTGATGGACACATTCGAACTATCGGCAAACAGACCAAGGGAAATATGGGGCAGGTCGCGGGAATCGAGGAAATTCTCCGCGGCCATGTTTGCTTGCATCGTGACGGTGCCTTTGCCGACCTCAATGTCTTCGGTGAGAACGAGAGCCGCCTCACCCGGCTTAACCTTGAAAACCAGCCCTCGACCGTCTGTGACATGCGATTCGGCTGTGAGCGGCAGGTCGCCGATCTCAATCGAACCGGACTGAAATCCCTGTGGCGTGCCCGGGAACCACGAAGCGTCCAACAAAGAGTTCGCAGAGAAATTATAATCCTTATCGGCATCTCCGTAGACAGGGGGAATGCATGAGGAGGTGTAAATCACAGCGCCGTCCCGGTCTTCCGGATTGTTCATCCGGTATCCTTGCAGACTGACCGGAAGCGGGTCTTTGACAAGCCCGCCCGGGAACGTGCTGAACAGATAGGTTTGTCCTCGTGCTACATTCGCCGCATCCAAACCGAGATCATGCTCGAATGTCGTCGAAAACGGGATGTCCGCTGCATACACCCCTTCGGGGAGCATTTGTTCGTAAAGCGAGTATGGAGTTATGAAGGCAAAGTCCTGCACAAGAGGCGCAGGATCTTTGATGAAAGGCGACACAAGGAATGTAGAGGTTTTGATCGATACTTCGTCAGTGCTTGAGAAGACTCCATCCGTCGCCCGAAAGATGACAGCCCCCTCTGTCGGCGTGGCTGCCGCCTGCACGGAGACAACGTTGTTCTCATCGATCGAAAGACCGGACACCGAACCTGTCGGCTCGAAGGTCCACGTCAATCCCTCGCTTCCCGAGTCGCGATCAACCGCGTAGTCATCCAAATCCAGGGCTTGAGACACACGTTGTCCGACAATCAAGCGCAAGTCCGGAATATCGCTCAGTTCCGGTGCCAACAGCGCTGTGACATACACGGGAGAGCTGGTGTCGAAGCTTTCGCCCTCCAGGTTCAAGAGACGGATCGTAACTTCATGCATTCCCTTTTGAAAGAGACTGGTGACATTTTCCGGAGACCGTCTCGGCTCGTCTACACTGAATGAGATCGTCGCGTTCGCAATAGTCCCGTCGGGGCGCAGGACGTCCAATCCGATTGTGTCGTCAACAATCAGCGGCCCCGATCCGTCCGGTGTCGAGGACAGAGCGACACGAACGCGGCCCTGCGATGGATCGACCGGAATCTCCACAGAATTCGTATTCGAGTAATAAAGCCCGGTCCCGGTGGCACCGTTGATGACAGGGGCGAGCTGATTGAGCGGCAGTTGTGTGGGTGTGTTTGTCGGTGTATCGGTCGGCCGGGGTGTCGGTGTGTTTGTTTGTGTAGGAGTCGGAGTAAATGTCGCGGTTGGTGTTGGTGTTGGTGTAACGTCAAGATCGCGCGTGGTCAGTTCTCGCAACACGTGATTGCGAGAATCCGCAACCAGGAAGCTATCCTGGCTCAGAAGCATCAACCCGGCGGGACGATTCAGAAAGGCCTGATTCGCCGGTCCGCCGTCTCCCTCGTATCCGGAGATGCCGACACCCGCGATGGTGTGGATAATTCCATCGGTGTCGACGAGGCGGATTTTGTTGTTGATCTCGTCGCTGATAATAAGGTTGCCTTGCGTATCAACCAGAACATCGCGTGGAAAACTGAGCTCTGCGGAAGTGGCCGGTCCTCCGTCTCCGCTGTCGCCCATTTGGTCGGGGATTCCGGCGACGGTCGTGATGATCCCCTCGCTGTCGACTTTGCGGATGACTTTGTTGATCTGATCGGCGATGTAGATATTGCCTTCTGTATCAATGTCGATGCCGGTCGGGCCGGAGAGCCGTGCCTCGATGGCGGGACCGCCGTCACCACTAAAACCGAATCCCGATCCGCCGATGATCGTCTTCATGATTCCATCGGTGTCGATAACACGGATACGATTGTTCTGTGTATCGACAACATAGATATTCCCGCTGGCATCCACGTCCAAGTCGGTCGGATACCGCAGTTGTGCCTGATCCGCCGGGACATTTTCCTCACCGATTCCGCCCGCGCCACCGATCCCCACGTATGTGGTGATAATGCCGTCTTTGTCGACCCGGCGGATACAATGGTTGCCGGTGTCCGCAATGAGAATCGAGCCGTCCTGTGCCGCGATAACACCCTGGGGTTTGTTGAGAGAGGCCTCGGTCGCTGCGCCAAGATCGCCTGCGAAGGTCGCCAGACCATTTCCCGCAAAGTTCGTTATGATTCCGTCGGGAGCGATTCGTCGAATTCGATTGTTTTCCCTGTCGGCTACATAAACACTACCGTTTGGGCCGCGCGCTGCGTTCCAGACTCTGTTAAACTGGGCCTGGGTCGCGGGCGATCCGTCCCCGGCAAATCCGGCCACGCCGGTTCCCGCGTAAGGCAGGATGAAGTAGGTCTCCACATCTTGACAATATGTGTCAGTGGGAAGAACCGTGAAAAGACTCGCAATGAAGATAAAACTGGCAATACTACAAATGGAAACAGATCGTGTCATTAGCGTACCGGTCGGACTCATGTGGGCTTCTCCTGGGCATAATCTAGCCCTTTTCCCTGGTCGACGGAACAAGAAGTTCCGGTTCAATCGCAACTGCGCCGGAATGCCTGTCATAGTCGGCGCAGACAGAACCAGTCTGCACGGTCTCGCCGTGCGTCTCTGGAAATTATCGTCGCGGTCGCCCGTCCGCTTGAGTACGCGCTGTTTTGTTCGCCTGGGAACAAGGCTTGTTTTGCTGTCAGCGTACGATTCTATCGCAAAAACGTTTCAAATTCACTACCAAAATGGGGTTGAAGATGACAAAAATTGTATTGTTTTCGACCAATAAGAAGATTGTGGAGCAGATCTGTACCTGCCTGGCTGGGCCGGACTACAGAATTCTGATCGTACCGACATCCGAAAACCTCGCCGAAATGGTAGAGGAGAATGGTCCGGACATGGCCTTTGTCGACGTGACTGCGCCGGAAGGAAAAGAGGTCGATCAGGTCGAAATGCTCAAGCAATCGCGGTCGCTGAGTTCAATCCCCATTCTATTGGCTGTGGAACGAGAGCAAATCGAACACAAGGAGCGGGGGATTCGGTTGGGTATCGAAGATATCATCCACAAGCCTCTCGATGCCTGCGAGCTGATGTTGCGGATTCGGAACATCGCCCGGTCGAAAGCACTCAGCGATTTCCCTCAGGACGTCCAAGACATGCTCCGACTACTCCGGAAGACCAAGAATGACCTGGACAATTCCCTGACCGACGTGATTCTCCGTCTTTGCTGGGTGGCTGAACATTGCGATGCCGATGTTCCCGACCATTTGCGGCGAGTCAGCCGTTTCAGCCGGTTTGTTGCGGAGAAAATGGGGCGGTCTGAGTCCGAACTGAGCCTGATCGAACGCGCCAGTCCGATGCACGATATCGGAAAGACCGGGGTACCGGACGCGATCCTGTCCAAGCCCGGACCATTGACCGCGGACGAATACGAGTTTGCGAAAACCCACACGACGATTGGTGCGGACATTTTGCTGGGTTCGGATATTCCTCTTGTTCAAATGGCGGAACGAATTGCTCGATACCACCACGAGAAGTGGGACGGGACGGGGTATCCCGAAGGTCTCGCCGGAGAACAGATCCCGTGGGAGGCCCGGATCGTGGCTGTCGTGGATGTGTTTGACGCGTTGGCGACCCCTCGTTGTTACAAAGAGGCGTTGCCAATTGAGCGGTGTTTGGAAATTGTCCGCGAAGGAAGCGGAAAGCACTTTGATCCGGGGATTGCCGGAGTTTTCCTCAACACAGCTCAAGAGACTATTCGTGGCACACAAATACATCCTTAATATCAAAGGAGAGAACTACTTGTTGACTGTCGACAGGCCCGAATGGGGTCGGGGGATTCGAGAATGAATAGGGAACTCTTGTTGTCTCTCACATCGCGTCGCAAGACAATACCGGGGAAATGCATCCAAAGCCAAACCTGCTGCAAGGAGCCGACAGTTGGACTCACCTGGTCGGTGGCGTCCAAGACCATTTCACCGCAGATCCGCCGCTTGTGACGATAGATCTGTGGCCAGCTGACTTCAACCACCCAGACATAATCAGGAAGCGGCAAGTCCTGCAATAGATCCTCATACTGAACGAAACTTGGAATGTTCTTCTGGTGTTCAAGCCACGAGCAACTCGGCATCAAGTAGGTTCGAAGCACGAGTTCGTTTGAATGTGCTTGATCGTGAAACTGTTGGTGCCAAAACAACGTATCTGCGTCAACACTGTTGTTTTCTTTGTGATACGTCGCGATCCACTCCAACGTTTCCTCCGAAAAGTCTCCACTTTGGGGACAGAGTAAGTCGGCGGCGAACATCTCCGCTTCTTCACCAGTCAAAAACACGTTGGGAGGAAGAGGAACAATGATGAGTTTACAGAGGGCGTGTTGCAGAAGAAACGATGGAACCAACGTATACGGTCCAAGATTATCGTCCTGAACCACAAATCGTTCAATCCAGTTTGTGCAACAATGACACAATGTGCCTGTTCTGGGTTGATCATAGTATCGTTGGCTTGTTTCAGCGAGCCATGAATCCGGGGAAAACGTGTGACCGATCACTACCATTGCATGCATCTCATTCCCCGCTTCGATGCCGATGATGACGGGAATTCCGGATTCCACATATCGATATATCAATTGTTCCCTGTGCTGCAATGTAGTGATATCCGGATCCTCGGGCGTTCTAGTGAAATCGTAGACAATCGGAAAACGATCCATCTTCTTGAGAACGTGGCCGATCTGCTCCACAGTAAGTCCCCGACTTGGAATGGACCGCGCTCCCGAAGGAAGTTCATCCGCATAATCGGTGATGTCGGGACCTGTAAAACCTCCAATCTCGTAGAACTGCGACACAGAGGCCAGGGCTGCCTGTGCGCATCGGACGATTCTGCCGTCTTGTTGAATGAAAGGAAATCCCTGGATTTCGATGGAATGCTCGCCTAGTGGGACCTTAAAGGGCTTTGAACACAGTAAGTAGACATAGTCTTTATTAGTCTTGATGAACACAGTTTGATCCAGAAACGCCATCGAGACTGTTCCTGCGGGAGTTGGGCGCAGGTCGCAAAACCCTAAATAACTTTTTGCTTCTCTTACAGCTTCATCTTCCGACTCCACGTTTCGGTCAAAGAAATGAAATCGGGTGGGATGTCTCCTTTCAGAAGTGGTGAGAACCCGTGAAAAGAAAGCTGAATACTCACTTCCATACTCGTCTTCGTGTGGTTCATTCTCAATGGCGATAGACTTACAGCCAGCGTCTTCGACCAAGGCAAGAATCCGTCCGAACGCGACCGACTGTGGAGACATGGACAGGATTTCGACGAAGTCGCGTTCCGCCATATTGGTCTTGAACTGAATCGCCATGGTCATTAATAGTGAGACTGCAATAAACGGATCATCGACAGCTGAGACCTAAATGGAATACGTGAATGCATATCAGCGAACGAGAAGCTGTGAGTGAGATGAATCCTCTCGCCACTTCCTCAACAACCCCAGCACTTTGCACAGTTCCGTCGGCTTGTAATCCCCCTTCGGCCCCACTTTGGGATCGAACACTTGCTCTTCGCTTCGTTGTTTCGTTTCCTTTGAGCACTCTTTAAATTCCACAGGGCACCTCCAAGCCTGAATTACAGCAGAAATGGAAAAACCAAAGTGATCAACACAGATCGGTCAACAAACTATAACTTTAGCGCATCTAGTGTCTTATGTCAAAGCAGAAGGCTATTGTTCCGTATTCTCTGCCATCACGAGGTTTTACGGAATCCGCGGTTTTCGTCCCTCGTCCTTCTTTTCTGCACTCTACTGCCAGAAGCGACAATCCGCAGAGTTTCTGCGAATGGACCTCTATTCTTAAAGGGTCGATCTGCGCAAAAAAAAACGCTACCTGAAAAAGTCAGTCTTTGAAAAGAAAACCTGTATTCCCCTATTACTCCCCCCGTATCCGCCCCGCCAGATCCGGCATCAGCATCGCTCCGGTTGCCACGAGGACCGCATCGGCACCCGTGTCGCGCATCTTGTTATATCGTTCTCGGTCCAATACGCCTCCCACCCCCAACACCGTCAGATCCAGTTCCAATTCCTCCCGTAACGAAACCATTTGAGCTACACAATCCCGCGCCGCCTCGAAGATTCCCGCTCCGGTAACACCCGCGATCGGTCTCCCGGGAAACGCGTCTTCGTTTCCCCGTTTGATAGTTCGTGACAGCGTGTTCAGCGTTGCCACACCGTCGATCGTCGGGGAGACAGCTTTGAGCCACGTACGGGCCTCAGCATCATCCGAAAACGCGCCGATTTTTACAACGAACGGTGTGTCGCCTATCCGTTCTCGAATTCGCGAACAAACGTCGAGTGACTCCTTGGCGGATCGATACACCTGCCCTTCGCTGGTGGTTACATTCGGGCAGGAGAGATTCGCTTCAACAACATCTGCTCCCGCTTCTTTCGCCCACTCTGCGCACTGAGCATAATCGTCAAATAGTTCGTCGAGCCCCCATCCCTCCCGTGGCGTTCCGACCACCGCGACGATCAGGATCTGCCCATCACGAAGACACTCCTTCGCACGCCGCACATCCTCGATCCAAACCTCGGGGGCGGTGGACGGCATGCCGTACGACACAGTCCACGTCGAACGCTCAACATCTTGCGGCATGGATTCTGCCTGCTGGAGTTCCGCATCCATGTCGAGCCCGTGAACCTTCGGTTCGCCCTCAACCGGAATCATGTTCGGCATCGAGTAGCAGGGACGGTCCAACGAACGCACGGTTTTGTATGTAAGAATGGAATAACCGAGACGGGCGTACGCGTCGATCCAACGAGCATTCAGAAGCGGTCCGGCCGAGATCCCCAGTGGAAATTCCACGTTCAATCCAAAGAGACGCACAGGCGATTTCGGCAGATCGAGAGGCTGTGGTAAATCCAGTCCAGGACCCAGTCGGTAGTTTTCTTCGTAAGTTTGGTGGACATCGTACGTTCGAATCATCGGTATCTACCCCATTCTCGCGCGTTGAAATAGAAATCCCACAGGTTATCCGGACGGCTTCGGGGAGCCAGGTTGTTTCCCTCGCGTAAAACGAACTGCTTCCCATCCCGCACACCGCTGTCTAGAATTCGCTTTGTCTCGTTAAGCAATGCGGCTGATTCACCGAGAAAAAGCCCAGCTCGCGGCCCACCGAAAATCTCCACGTCCAGCCCAAGTTCCTTTCGTAGGGCACCGTGATCGACCGGAAAACCCGTGTCGAAATGCATAACATTGAGTTCTTCCTTGATGGTCTTGAAATGGTGCGACGCGTTCCCGCAGAGATGGATCGAATTGTCACCATCATCGGCGAAGGTCTCCACAAGCCGCCGGTGATAGGGCAAAACATGCTCTTTGTACATCTCGGTGGAGATTAGTTCGATACTGTCATCCGCGAAAAAGAACGATTTCTCCTTGACATCCCGGCCAAGAAATTTCCGATACGCTTTCAACCGCGTAATAATGGCTTCCGTGATAAAGTCCATCAGTCGATGAAAATAGTCCGAATCGAGCGCAATATCCAAACAGGCTTTCTCCGCACCGCGGAGTTCGCAGTACGTTGTCATGGGTCCGTCGGTATCACTGCCGCACAAACCAATCTCCTCGCTGACGGGTCGTCCTTCAAACACCGTGTCTTTGGTCCGCTCCCGTAGGCGTTCGTATGTTTCGATATTACGCTGCATCCAACCGCCGTCTTTGAAGGGATCGGGGATGCCTCTGTCGAAAAGCATCTCACGTCTGTCATCGGTCAGAATCGGTACGCAATAAGGCGCCTCGTTATCGCCCGGGAACTCTACCGGACAGCCCAACCACGCCCCTTCATAGATGTTTTGAAAATCCACGTGCACCGGCCATTTCACGGGCAAGCCCATTTCTTGATCCTGCGGTATGTTGTGGCGCACGTGGTGTTGATATCGCAACTGTGTGTCGAACATAACGTCCGGATCGAGGATATAGTCGCGGAATGTTGTCTTCTGTTCGTTCAGAACGGGATCTTGAAGAAGAAGGCGTGGATTAATCCCCAGGATTATCGGAGTCCGAGGCGGGTCGCCGGACTTATAAGCCGACCAAAGTTCCCGGACTTCTTTATTGTGCTCTTTGTAATCGATTGTGTATGAACCGTGCGTTACCGACATCTCACCTTTCTCCGACCGAGTACCCATGGTACATGTCCTTGAGTCCTTCCTACAGATGAATCGAACCCGGCGTTATTTCTTCAGAAAGGGAGTGCTGTCCCGATTCCCTTTTCTTTTGCCCTGTCAGAAATCAGTTTTCCGACCGCCACATCCCATAGACCGAGTCCCTGGCTCTCGAACAAGGTGATTTGAGACGGGTCGGTGCGAAGAGCATTCTCGGAAGCGACCGCCTGTGCGAGTTCGATTGTATCCTCCCACTTCAACTCGTTGGTTTTGATCGCGGGGATCAGATCGCCGCATTCGATCCGAGCTTGTTCAATTGAATCGACAACAATGACCTCTGCACGGCGGACCGTATCCACACCGATCTCCTGCCTCGTGGTCGCATTCGATCCGGCGGCGTTGATATGGGTCCCCGGTTTGATCCACTCCCCCTGAAGAACCGGTTCATTCGCTTTGGTTATTGTGCATAGGATCTCGGAGCGATTGACCAAGTGCTCGGCGGAATCGCAGATTTCCAGAGGAACAGCTAGTACGTCTTCTGCCGTTTGCGCGAAGCGGGCACGGTGCTCGGGAGTGGGACTCCACACATAGGCTCGCTCGATAGGGCGGACCGCACATACCGCGAGAAACTGCGTCAGGGCGTGCCGGCCCGTTCCGATCACACCGACCGTCGCGGCGTGCTCGCGCGCGAGGTACTTCGTGGCGACTCCACTCGCTGCACCTGTCCGGAATCGACCGAGCCAATCCGCTTCAATAACGGCATCGCATCCGCCGGTCTCGTCGGAAAAAAGTAGAAACAAAAAACGATTCCCGCTTTTTCGTGTCGTATAGGCTTTGAGCCCGAGAGAGCCAACTTGTTCCCCCGCTGCACAAAGAACATGAAGCATCGTGCTACCTGTACGAGGTCTTTGGCGCGGGCAGTTGAATGCCTGACCGACAGCCAGGTCACGCATAACGTTTTCAACAGCTTCCACAGCGTCCTCGATCGAGATGAGTTGACGGATCTGTTCGTCGTTAATGTAGATAGCCATGGTTTCTGTGGTTCTCCTCAAGGAACTGAAATTCTGTCAGACCGCCTCGCTGTGAAGAGATCCGTCAGAGTGGTCTCAATCAGCAGGATGGCCCCCATACGTATTTGTACCACATTCAGGACCTCTGTAACCGTCATTCCATACCGTGGACCGGCGTTACCGGTGATTTAACGCGACTGTTTGCAGCTTATTTCGTCGCCGTCACCGCGAGCAAAGCGTAGTAATCGATGATAAAGAGGCTCCGGCGCAGGGCGGCGGGGAACCCGCGATTATCTGCATGGGTGGAGTGATTGCTAACGCGATCTATGACGCCGTCGGCGCGCGTGTCCTTCAGTTACCAATGACTCCGGCGAGGGTAAAGGACGCCTTGAACAACAGGTCTTGAACAACAAGTCTTGAACAACAGGTGAGGACAATAGCGAGTCGTCGAAAAGGCTAGCGAATGGGGACGCGGAGACGGTCTCCCGGGTAGAGTCGGTTTGAGCGACGGTTGTTCAGCCGCTTGAGAAGCGAAACGGACGTGTGGAATTTCTTTGCGATGGTGTAGAAATTGTCTCCCCGACGGACACGGTAAGAGGTGGTCCGCGTTACTCCGCTTCGCGGGGAAGAACTGGATGCCGATGAACCGGAGATACGGAGTTTCTGGCCGGGCTTCAACGCGTCGCTTCGAAGACTGTTGATTCGTTTCAGGTGACTAACCGTGGTACCGTGTCGCCGAGCGATCGTGTACAGATTGTCGCCCCGCCGAACCGTGTACTCAGGACTAGCGGCCGCATAGCGAACCTGTGGGCTCGGGCTCTGCGGAGCGGCGCTCCCGGGTACTTTCAATTCCTCTCCCACATAAATGGTCGTTCCACGCCCTTTGCTGTTGATGCGCTGCAGCGTAGAAACATCGGTCCGGAATCGCTGGGCGATGTCGAATAGATTCTCTCCTCGTCGCACAACGTGGATCTGATAGTTCTCTTTCGGGACCGAAACCTTAGCGATCTGGAATTTTGTTTCGTCATACAAGTTACTGTCGGAGAGCGTCTCGAAGTAATTGCCAAGCCCACGGTACAGCGACCTCGCCAACTCCCACCGAAACTCGGTTGTCTTCAGCAAGTTCCGATCTGCGGAATTGGTCAGAAAGGCCATTTCGACAAGCGCTGAAGGCATCGACAGGTTCCGAAGTACACGGAACAGCTTGAATTCCTTGATCGGGGGATCGCGCGGTACAAGACCGGGAACTTTCAACAGCTCGTTTTTCAGGATCTCGACGAAGATCTTGTTATCTTCCATCGTGATATCCCGCTGCATTGCAAACAACAGTCTGCCGGTTTCGTCGTCCAGACCCGATCCCGGATCATCGCCTTGAAACGCCAACAAATCGGTGGTGTCAATGTCCTCGATCTGGCTCTTATAAACACGGTCGGAGTCGTTCTCACCCAGACACCATATTTCGAATCCTCGGGCTTTCTCGCGACGTTTTCGTCCCGGACAGTAGTTCAGATGCAGCGACATGAACACGTGACCGTGCATTCTCCTCGCGAACTCGACACGCGCGTCAAGACTCTTCTTCTTCACGTCGATCCACGATCCGAAGAAATCTTCTTTGTTCATCACCGGCAAATAGTCGCCGTCACGCGTCAGATACGCTTTCATGTTATCTGTCTGATCGATCAGATAGGCGAGTTTACGGGCGATGTCGAGAACGACGGTTTTTTCCTGTATGCCGTAGTACTGGCAGCCTGGATCGCGCCAGCCGTGACCAGGATCGATAATAACGATCCGTTTTCCCTGTTCTCTCAGCCGCCTGGCCTCTTCCTCGGTCGGCAAATAATGTGTCTCGTCACTGGGATGATCGACGAACAGGACGATCTGCCCTCCACCGTTCCAATTCACCTTCCGATGGACAATCTCGCTGGCGCGTACGCCCGGCCGAAGGTCGATAGCGATACGTGTGATTCTTTGACTGCTATCGTACCCTGTTCGAATTCGGCGTAGTCCGGCCTGATTGATCTCCACCTCCGGCGCCTGATCGCCTCGGCTAACGGAGGGAAGGTCCAGGTAGACCGTGGAACCAGTGCGTGTTTCATTGAACCGGTAGCTGGAAATCGCCGATTTGGTTTGGATGAGAATGATACTGAATCGGGGGTGTTCTGTTACGTAGTTGATGGAGTGAAGGACATTGGCCCAGCAGAGACCAGAGGACAACAGAAGAGCCAAGAATACCACTCCAACGCAAAACATACGCAAACGAATCACGCTCAGTCTCCGTTATTGTCCCATCTGTCCCTGTCCCCGGCCCAGAGTAAGTACAACCGGATGGACCCTAACTTGATTGTCGACCAAAGGACATAGAACCTTAAGTACTCTAGCCTTAGAGTATCCAGTTTGTCAACAGCTATCAAGCAAATTATCGTAAATTCTTGTCCGGGCGAAAGATCTACATCTCTTGAAGATGTTCGCGAACATCGTCGAGGTCCTGTCGGAGCGAGGTCGAAATGACGGATTGTCGTTCGACAGTCTCGACGAATTTACGGAATTGGTTTTTCGCTTTCCGTTTATCGTCCCGATTTTCGTATGCAAGTCCAAGATTATAATGGAGTTGCGGGATATCCAACCCCATTTCCTGGGCTTTCTCCAGATGTTTGAGTCCCTGGGCGACCTTACCGGACCGACATAGCAGGGCTCCGACATTGTAATGATCCAGAGCGGACTCCGGCTTCCAGCCAAGTTCTGTCTTCATCTCGTGGATCTGCTCGGGCGGCAGGCTGTAAAATATCGTCCAACCGTACCGGTCGAACGCGTACTGCTGATTCTCTTTTAAGATGGTCTGATACCTCTCGATTTCGGTGCTGTAAAGATCGACCATATCAAATCCTTTCCATCGGGTATTCTCGGATGGGGGGATCAGCGCATAGATTGCCCCTCGACCATTTTGCGATTCAGATTATAGACGAATGCCAGGACTTCTGCCACGGCCTGGTAGAGTTCCGGCGGAATCACGTTCCCAAGATCAACTTTCGCAAGGATTTCCACAAGGTCCGGATCCTGGTAAAGCGGGATATCATTCTCTTTCGCGATTTCGAGGATCCGCTCGGCGATTGCCCCCGCGCCTTTCGCAGTGACTACGGGAGCGCTGTCCTCACCACGCACATAACGAAGCGCGACCGCTTTCTGGCGTCTATCTCCCGTCTGTTCCGGGTCCATTACCTCGTCCCCATTGTCTCAAATACCAGAATTCGCAGTATGGGAGGTCTGATCGAATGCCATTACCGTAAGCCCTTCACAAAATGACGCCCGCGAACAGCCAGCATCTCCTTAACCGAATGACATTGAAGTCTGATACCACCTGTCAGCTATCTTGAAGCACTAACTGTTGCACTGTTTCCTTCTATTTATTCCGGCTAGAATTTGTTCTTGCCTCGTTCAGTGTAGCAGGCATGCTTCGATCATCAAAAGAAAAATCCAGGGGTTTCGCTATGAAACCGGGAGAAAGGGACCGACTAATGACGGAGAAAGAACAAGTCAAACGGAGATCGTTCATGAAGACCGCTGCAGGGGGAAGCCTTGCGCTTGGTCTCGCTAGCACAGCGTGTAAAACAACAGACAAGGTCGCCAGTGCCGGAGTGGCCTCAAAGCGGATCTCGCCGAATGAGAAGATTCAGATCGGTGTGATCGGCATTGGCGGACGGGGCAACGCCCTTCTCAGGTGGGCGCTGCAGAAGAGCAAGAGCCGTGGAGACTGTGAGGTTGTTGCGGTTTGCGACGTGTACGCAAGACGCCGCCAGGAAGCCGCCGAGCGTGCAAACGCAAAGGCGTATGAGAATTATAAAGATCTGCTGGCCTCGCCAGAGGTTGACGCGGTGATCATCGCCACGCCCGATCATTGGCATGCCCCCATCTCAATTGCTGCGGTCAATGCCGGGAAAGATGTGTATTGTGAGAAACCGATGACTCATACCGTGGATGAGGCGCGCCGGGTCCACGAGGCGGCTGTACGCGCGGGTGCGGTCTTCCAGGTCGGCAGCCAGACCACGTCGAGCGACCAGTGGTGGAAAGCACGGGATGTGATCCAAAAAGGCATGCTCGGAAATATGATCATGTCTCAGGGCTCCTACCACCGAAATTCCAAGGGCGGCGAGTGGAATTACAGTATCGATCAAGGAGCCGGGCCGGATGCAGGCGGGCAAAGACATATCGATTGGCCGC
Source organism: uncultured bacterium (assembly GCA_964612675.1). Lineage (GTDB taxonomy): Bacteria > Hinthialibacterota > Hinthialibacteria > Hinthialibacterales > JAKPRU01 > CAZTDD01. Next base: position 9,300 of record CAZTDD010000110.1, on the reverse strand, counting down.
AATGGCTGGGGCCGGCACCCGAACGGGAGTGGAACGCCGAGCGGTTCTTCCGGTTTCGCAAGTATTGGGACTACTCCGGCGGGATTGCCACGGACCTGTTTTACCACGTGATGGCTCCGCTGAATCTGGTGTGGGGGAACGGTGAGTTCCCGTACCGCGTTGTCGGCACCGGTGGAATCTACGTTTTCAAAGATCGTGAGGTCCCCGACACATTCATGCTCTGCGCGGATTATCCGAGCGGACATTCCGTGGTGCTTTCTTCGTCGATGGCAAACGATACGCACATTCCGGGTTTGATTCGTGGCCATGAAGCAACGCTGATGATGGTGGAACACGGTCAGTTCGAAGGACGAACCCCTCACATTACCGTCACCGCCCAGCGAATTTTCCGCGAGGAATTCAAGAAAAAATGGGGCGATGAGGAGATCGTCATCCAAACCGAACCGGAGAAACGGGAAGATCACATGGATAATTGGCTCAACTGTATCCGGACCCGTGAGAAACCGGTTCTGCATTCCGAACTGGGGTACAAAGCGATGGCGACGATCGGCATGTCGGTCGAATCGTACAAGCAAGGCAAGGTTCTCTATTTCGACAAAGAGAAGGAAAAAGTCGTCACGAAACCGCCGAAATTGGTGGTTTAAGAATCGGCAGGAAAGATTGTTCCAGAAGGCATAGCTCGCGCTGGGTGGCCCCGATTGCTCGAATTTGTCCTATCAAAAGCAATCGGGGCGACGAAGGAGCAAGAGGCAGTAGAGTAACGCATGACGGCGTGAACTCAGGACCTCTTGTGGCTGCGCCCATCCCGCCAGGACCTCCAGGGACTCTATTTAAACCGCCCGCTCATCTCATACAAATCCACAATCGCCTCGTCGATCAGGCGTTCGCCTGCGCCGACCTCGACAATCGTTCCATAATGCGCACCGTACCCCCCCTCGGAGGCGGCCTGAATTGTCGGAAAATACGATACATACCCGTTGCAGTAGCCGACAAAAAACGTATTCGGAATCGGCGACCGTTCACGTAAATCAATCTGAAAATCATCGAAAAACTCCCCCGGAAATCCGACCCAACCCAATTGATCGCCCAATGTCAAAATCGAGGTCTCCACAGCGATCTTCGGGGAAACGCCGCCAAACTCCGGAGCCATATCCTCTTTTCCATACGTGAAGAAGAAGCCGAGTTGGATCCACTCGTTGTCCAATTTGTACCGAAGGTCAAATTCGATCTTCTTGTTCTTTGTTTTAATCGGGAAACTGTCTTCGGATATCTGATGCGATTCGTTCGCGACCCGAACAACCTCCTCGCCGATCTCTTTTCCTACACCAATCAGTGTCTGATACGACTCTTCTTCAGGTCCGAGACCGGTGAAATAGGGGTTAATTTCCCCGCATGCCCCCTGGACATATAGACAGGTCCCCCCGAGTGTTTCCTCGACATATTCATACATCCCTGCAGGAAAATCCGCAGAGTATTTCAAATTCCTTCCTCCAAACACAACCGGATGGCAGGCAAAATGAACCAGCGTCGCGAGAACCGTTCCGTCCGTTGCTTTGAACACCGTTACGCCGACGGTCTGATCGACAGGTGTGTTTTCCTGTTGCTGAGGATTCGACCACAGCATAGTCACAGAGCCGTCCGGATTGAGTACACGCCGGTCATAGGAAACATCCGCCGAACCATAGCCGACGTGGACTGTGACGGTCCGACACGAGGACGCAGCCGAACCAATAACGTCGGTGATCTTCTTTTCCAGTTCATAAATCCATGTGCGATTCTTCTCGCCCGGGGCGAGCGGTGTCACCGCAGGCGCGCCATGGGTGTGGATCGCCGTCAGCAGTACCTGTTCGATGCCGTACCGCTCTCGTGCGGCGTTCCGGATTCGGTCCACAACGTCGTCGGGAGGTGTCCGGCCCAGATCCAGCGTAACAATCGCCGCACGGGATTCGCCGTCATCGAACACAACGGCTTTTGCGGCGAGTGCGTCCCACGATCCTATCGCCGGCTGCGTGCGTGACTGATAGCCCCACATCTGCAGGCCGGGCGGTGGCGTGATGTCCACAGTCGCGACACCTACTTCGAGAGCCTGGATCGTTATCGGGGCAATCATCACCCCGAACACAAACAGAAAAACGAAAGTTGTTCTTCGATTCAGCATGGGTCTTTTCTCCATTTGCGATGGTGCCGCAAAGAGTCGGGAGAACGGATTTCAACCCTCCTGACCTCCCCCGATCTTCGGGGGAGGAAAAGAAACGAGTGTGTCTGCAGCGTATTCTCCCCCAACAGGGACACGCTTGCGTGGCCAAAGGTGGGGGAGATACAGAGGGGATTGAACATTTCTCTCCTCGACCGCCGACAGACTTTTTGCCGCCCCATCATCTGTAGGGATAACAAAGACCAATATATAGGAATGAGGTACTGAGGAATAGACGAAGAACGAGGATGTGTCCTGAATCCCCTGGGGCTCGTTTTCTGTTTCTTATCCTGGTCATCTTTCATTCCTGATAATCGTGATTCAGCCAACAAAACAGGAAGGCGTGAAGAGAGAACCACCAAGAAGCGATACACAGACCGAGCGACGAGTAACGGCTAAGCCCGATTGCTTGTCAATCGGGGTAGCTCAATGCAGCATAAACACCGTTGACGGCACAATCCCAGTTCCGGCTGGCGGAACTTCGGTCGGAATCCAGTTTTCTCTCAAAACATCCCTTGTTTTCTAAACTTAATTGCATTGCCGCCGCCCTATCCCCTTCAAAACATCAACCAACAAGTCTATTCCTACGCCAACGGACGGTGTTCACAACCTCTTTGTCCAAAATGAGTTGCATACCAGAAGAGCGGATGAGGAACCGATATGAACGCACGCGAACGTGTAAATTTCCTGCTACAGCACAAGGAACCCGACCGGGTCGCAATCCACGATAACCCCTGGTTCACCACAATCCGCCGCTGGCATGAAGAAGGGCTTCCCAAAGACGTCACACTGGCGGAGTACTTCCAGTATGAATTAACCGGCAACAGCGCCGATACGACGTTTCGATTCCCGCGGGAAACCATCGAGGAAACGGACGACTACATCGTCGAGCGGGACGAAATGGGCACCTTGTTCAGAAACTGGAAGAATGCCACATCCACGCCGGAGATGATCGGTTTCACCATCACCGGCAAAAAGGCCTGGGAAGAGAACAAACCACGTCTGGCGATGGCACGGGATCGGATCGACTGGGACGAGGATCTCGCAGAAAATAGGAAAAACTACGAATCGGGAAAATGGTGTTTCTTTGGCAATGCGGTCGGCTATGACCGTACCCAGGGAATCGTCGGCTCCGAAAACCTGTTGATGGCGATGGCTGACGATCCCGATTGGGTCAAAGACATGTTCGCCGTGTTGATCGACCTCACTATCGACTGCGCGGAGGAGATGATCGGCGGGGGCTTTCAGTTTGACGGAGCCTGGATGTTCGATGATATGGGCTACCGAAATGCTTCGCTCTTTTCACCGCGTATGTATCGCGACCTTCTTTTCCCGTATCACAAACGTATCTGCGATTTCTTTCATGCCAGGAAGATGCCGGTGATTCTTCACAGCTGCGGATGTGTAAAAGAACTGATCCCCGATCTCATTGAGGCCGGATTCGATTGCCTCCAGCCGCTGGAGGTAAAAGCCGGGATGGACTTGATCGAACTCAAAAGAGAGTATGGAGACCGTCTCGCGTTCATGGGCGGTATTGATGTACGAAACATGGCTGCCCCCGACCCATCAGCGATCGAAGAAGAGATTAGGGAGAAAATCCCTTTTGCCATGAAAGGCGGAGGATACATATATCATTCCGACCATTCCATCCCGGATGATGTCTCTTTTGAACAGTACAAACGCGTGATCGATCTTGTGGTAGAATACGGGAAGTATCGTTAGTGGGATGTTGAAGAAGACAATGGGAGAGCGATCATGTCCCGAAAAGGCTTCACCCTGATCGAATTGTTGATTGTTGTCGCAATCATTGGAATTCTCGCGGCGATAGCGGTCCCAAACTTCCTAAACGCACGAACGCGGGCGCTGGTTGCGAGAGTTTTATCGGAACAGCGCTCTGTCCAAGAGGCATACACGCAGTATTTCATGGACCGAAACGGTTGGCCGCCGCACATCGACAGCGATCCCGCGCAGCACCGCTTTGTAACAACCCCCGTCGCGTATCTTACAACCTCCATCTACGATCCGTTCGGAAACACCTTTCAGGGGCGGGAGATCACGCAGTGGCAGTACTTTCTCGGTCAGTATCACGTCGAACCGGCTTATTTCTGGCACAACCGACAATGGCCGTTTTTGGAGAGGAACAATCCGGATTACTGGTCTCAGCAGAAGAACACCGGTTTCTTTGTGTTGAGTTTGGGACCGGATATCGATTACGACCAGCCCTATGAAACGGCGGATATCTACGATGCCAGCAATGGTGTACAGAGCAGCGGCGACATTCTGCGGCCCATCCGCGGCTCCTTTAAGAGACAGTATCCGTACACGGAGAACTGGTCGATATAGGGCTGCGCGATCCTCACATACGTCAAACTAGACTTCCCTTTCAACGAGAGCCTTCTCCGACGAAAATGGCGGTCGATATGACTCAAGAGACCTTGTCTGCATTTGTGCGGACCCACGAGAAACTGACCGATTTGTGCGATCATTTGCGATCCGTACCCCGGTTCGCACTAGATACGGAATTCATTTCCGAGCGTCGCTTCTCACCGGAATTGGGGATTATTCAGATCGGTACGGATGAACAGGCCAAGATCATCGATCCTCAGTCTGTAGAAGATTTGTCCCCCTTCTGTGAGGTCCTCTGTGACAAGCATGTCGAGAAGGTCGTTCATGCCGGTCGTCAGGATCTGGAGATCTTTTACCGGTTGGGCGGTGAGATTCCCACGCCTGTTTTCGATACCCAGATCGCCGCGGCGTTGGTGGGAATCGGAGAACAAATCTCGTATACACGCCTGGTTGAAGACTTGTTGGGTGTATCGCTGAAACGGCACGAAGGATTCACGGATTGGAGAGAGCGGCCGCTCTCAGAAAACCAGATCGAGTATGCGTTGGATGATGTCCGCTATTTGTTGCCGGTCGCGGATCGCTTGCGACGGCGACTGCGCCGTCTCGGCCGCCTCAAGTGGGCCAGAGAGGAATTCGCCGGTTTAATCGCCGATATCCAGACCACGCAAAGCCCCCCGGAAGAACGGTATCGTCAGGTACGGCGTTGGGGAACGCTATCGCCAAGGCGACTGGCGGTGTTGCGGGAGTTGGCGGCCTGGCGCGAAAGCGAAGCCGAGCGACGCAACCGACCACGGGGGCGAATCATCCCTGATGAAGTCCTGGTCGAGATTGCACGCCGGTCGCCGACGACCCTCTCCCAACTCAAGAAGATTCGCGCTCTCAACCCCGGGATTGTCAAACACGAGGGGAATCAACTCCTTGAAGCGGTTGAGCGCGGTCTGGACGTGAGGGAAGACCAGTGGCCGTCACGAAAGGCGCAGCCGGGAAAAGCCAAACCTCCGCCGGGACTCGTAGATCTTTTATCGACAGTACTCCGCGCCCGGGCGGAGGAACTCCGAATCGCTCCGACCATACTTGCCAAGCGTCAGGATCTCGAACGGCTGGCCGTCGATCGGAATGCCCGTGTGCCGGTGCTGCAGGGCTGGCGGTACGAATTGATTGGCAAAGAACTGGTGGATCTCCTTGAAGGAAAGCGATTTGCGGGTTTCGATCCCGGCGAGCGCAAAGTACGAACCTTTGGATCGGAGCAGGACGGTTCGACGGGGTAATCCTCTCTCACTTCCTTCTCACGTCCCTTCTTGTAACACTACTAGCAACGAAATCCGAGCATGAGTAGGCATCATGTCGAATCAGCCTCGATGGGACATCGAAGTTGCGGTTTCGAACGCAAGTCTGATATCAAGCGATCTGAGTACAAACAGTCGATTGGCCCGGGGCGCCTCCCATCGCGCGACGCCCTACATACTGCAACTGGCGCGCGAGATGGTCGAGACGGGGCGTCAGCGCCTTAGTCGTCCGGCAGTGAGATGGATGGAATCCTGGCAGGTGGCGCTCCGATGGCAAGATGAACGCAGATACGCCATCCTGGCCTATCAGTCACTGAATCCGATTACACAGCAAATGGCCGATCAGATTGCCGACGGATTCGCGCGAATCAGCGGAAAGAAAGTAGTCGAGTTCCGGCAAGCTTCACCGACGACAGGTTTTCTGTTCTTCGGCGGCGCGCCCCCTGAACTCAAGATCGCCTCGGTCGAATTTCCCAGGATTGAAAAGCTGAACGATCCGACCATGCTCGCACAGGAACATCCGTGGTTCAAAAACCGGTGATCAGATTCTCTGTTTGTGCTGCTATTGTGTTTCTTGGGTTCCCGTCTTTCGCCGCCGGACCGATTCTCTCGGATAATCGCCAACCGGTCAGCTGGGGCGACCGATTGGTCCGGTATGCATTTGATCCCGGTTCCCTCGGGGATCTTACCCCGTTCGAGGCGACACAGATGGTGAACCAGGCTTTCGCCGTCTGGGAGGATGTCGACACGGCAACGGTTCAGTTTCTCTCCCAGGGGCAATTCAATCTGGATGTCGATGCCGACAACTATATCGATTTTGTCAACTACACAAAGTCCGAAGGATACAACCCGATCATCTTCGACGACGACGGCGCCATCCTCGACCTGATTCTGGGTAAGGAATCGGCGGAGTCGATCCTCGGTTTGACTTCCGTCGACAGTTCGAGCTCCGGACAGCTGGAATACGCAAAGATCACATTCAACGGCCGCTATCTCGGACCGAACGGCTACACGGCACAAGAGTTTTTTAACACTGTGCTCCATGAGACGGGCCACTTCATTGGATTGGATCACTCGCAACTGTTCCGGCACCTCGCGACAAATGATTACAGCGATGACGATCTATACATCCCGGTCTTGTTTCCAACCTCAACGGATGACGAGACCGAACGGCCGCTGTTGAGTGTGGATGATCGCTCGTCGGTCTCGATGAGCTATCCCGCGAGCTCGTTCCGCAACAAGTATGGAGAAATCCGCGGCAGTGTGCTTGGAGAAGGGGGACGCTATTTCCCCGGGGTGAACGTCTTAGCTCGGAAAGTCGACGAACCATACACCGTTGCGACGACCTGTGTCTCGGATTACCTGCGCCGGGGCACCGGCGAATACAGGCTGGCCGGTTTGCCGCCGGGGCAGTATCTGGTTTGGATCGAAGCCGTCGCACCCGGCTTTTACGGCAACTCGCAGGTCGGTCCCTATTCCGATACCAGCTCGGGACTCTCTTTCCTGAGGGTTCCTTACGCCGAGTTCTATAACGCAGACAATGAAACGTATGACGGGATGATGGACAACCGGAGTGACTCGACGTTGGTGGCGGTAAACGCGGGAGAAACCGTAAAGGGAATCGACATACACGCGGCTCGCATGTCCGATCCCGACGAGGAATACGACACCGTACTGCTCACCAACAACCAAACCGAATACGCAGCGGTCGAAGGCCGCAGCGGCTACCGGGTGATGGAGAATTACCAGTTTCTCTATGTGGTTTCAGAAGAGGACGATCGGTTGGAGATTGAAGTGGAGACCGAGAACATGGCTCGCATCCAGCTGCATATCCGCCACGAAGCCCGTGTGACCTTTGAAGAGTACGACGCCCGACGTGAAGGATTAGGGGATGTGAAACTGACCCGCTCCCGGGACAGCGCGAATCCGCTGAAGACCGGCCGATATTTCATCGGTTTGGCCAACCAGGCGGGCCGAACGCTTCCCTATACGATCACCGTTCGGACACTCCGATTTCCCCAGGGCGATTTAAATCGAGACGGAGTGTCAAACGTGAGCGATTTATATCGCTTCTCCACCCGATGGCGGGAGGACGGAGAACGAAACGCAAGAGAGGACCTGGTCGACGACGACGCTCGGCAGATCGATTCCGCCGACCTGCGGCAACTGATCCGTTTGCTGCGTCCACGCTGAGAACTACCCCGCACGTTTTTTCAAAAGACTTTGATATAATCGGTCGATGTCATGAACCAGTCGGTGTGAATTATACTTTTCGAGAGTCTTCTGCTGTCCTTTTTGTCCCATTCTTCGAAGCCGATCCATATCGCTGAGTGCGTCGACCAGAGCATCCGCCAACGCCTCAGGATTTCCGGGAGGGACGATGTAACCCGTCTCGCCCTCGTCGATCAGCTCCGGCACACCGCCCACCCGTGTAGAGATTACCGGCCGGCCGGAAGCGAGCGCCTCGATAACCGCCACGGGCAGACCCTCGTTGTCGGAAGTCAATACAAGTAAATCCGTGTCGGCATAAATGAGTTCCTGTTCCCGCACAAAGCCTGCCCAAACCAAACGGTCGTCCAGATCGAGTTCCTCGGCCAGACGCTCGAGTTGCGGACGCATTTCCCCGTCGCCCACCAGGACAAAACGTGCCTCAGGAAACTGATCCCACACTCTCCGGATGGCACGTAAAAACACATCATGCCGTTTGATCGGCACCATTCGGGCAACGTGGGAGACAACGGGCACATCTTCCGGAATACCGAGTCGCTCGCGGAATCTTCCAGCAAGGGCGGGAACTTGCTGCTGAAATCGGTCGAGTTCGAGCCCCAATGGGATGGTGATCATCTTCTTATCGTTTCCGATTCCCACCGACAACAGATCTTCCCGGCATTTCTCGCTCACGTTGATGATGACGTCCGACCACCGCGCCAGCCATCGTTCGATCAATGTGAAAAATCTGGTCTTCATCGGACTGAAATAGCCGGACAGGACATGACCGTGAAAGGTGTGGATGACGACCGGTACACCGGCAAGACGGGCGGCAATACGGCCCAGCGTACCGGCCTTTGCAGTGTGGGTATGGACGATGTCCGGGCGTTCCTTGCGAAGTAATCGGTAGAGATGCCAGAGAGTGGATAGATCGCGAACGACATTCAAGTCACGTCCCAGCCTGTCCACGATCACCGGCTTCACACCGCGTTCATGCGCCAGATCCATCATGTCGCCTTCCGAATCCGCCTCCATTCCTTTTACGAGGACGGTTTCGTACTCCTTGAGACCTTCCGACAGCAGAATCACATGTATTGCAGGCCCGCCGATGTTGAGTCGGGCGATGATACGGACGACTTTCGGACGTTGATCGCTCATTGAACAGCATGCGCCTCTGCAACGGAAATTCGAAACCACAAATACTGATGCCGTCGCAAAAAGTCGTCGGGATGCGGAAAGTGAGGTGTCAACCCCCTCTGAATCTCC
>CAZTDD010000109.1:0-24351 GCA_964612675.1 uncultured bacterium | reverse complement strand
GCACATCTTAGCAAAAAGAGACAATATGCGCAATTACTTATGACGTTATGTATAGTTGAAAACCTAATATCTATGGAGGGTCATTATCATGGGCACTGGAAATAGCCGCAGGATCAGTCAGAAAAAAAAATATCACATGAGATTAAGACATTCATGATTTGTCCTATCGTACTCATCTTCGGGATGCCTGCATGGACACAAGACTCAGCTGTTGAAATTACGGTGCTTAATTTGAATTCGAACCAGAACTACAATATGAAGTGGGCGGATACTGGGGCTGTTATACAGCCGCCCCACTGGACCAGCGCAGGCAAAAGCGAACCGGTATTCTATCCCCGGTTTAAGACTATAAACGTTGATGCCACATTCGAGGTTTCGGAGCCATATTCCGGCGCGATTTGGATTCGTGCTACTGGAACAGATGGATTGACAGTGCCCACCGAGTATCTGTGGTTGCAGGCCTCAGATTCTTTTGTGATCGAAACCCAAACGTTTGAAGAAGCCGGAACAATGACAGACAACACAATAGGCTATGACGGACTTCAGTTGGATTGGTATTATTCTTTTGATAGTTCGTCGGGTCCTTGGGAGTATGCAGGTTCGACAGTTAATCCTTGCTACATCATATTCGACATCCCTCACCCCCCCTGGTCTCGGAATGGAGGCTACGATGGCGGAATACCCGTCTACGTGGAGGTAATGGACTTTGCGTGTGTGACAGCAAACACGGCGGCAAGAGTTGACCAGGCATACACGGACATCATCGAGAAACTGTATGGTTACATGGAATACGATGGAGGCCAGCACTTTACCGTACAGAGCGCCCTGAATTTTTACATTCAAGATTTTGTGTGGCACTGCAATGGATATTCGTCAGGACCAAGTGAAGGGAACGATTGCCGAGATTTTGGAAATTTCAGCCTGTGTCTTACCGGTGCGATCGGTGATCCAGGGGTTCGCGTTGTGAGAATCGTAGATCCCGGTGGACCATTTCAGACTCATCCGATTTACCCCGCCAGATGGGCCTCTCCCGCCCACACCGGAGTTCTCTGGAACTATCATCAGCTGAATTACAACACTTGGCTCGGCTGGTGGTATATGATCGACGGAAGCCTAAAACTCGACAGTAATATTTACAACGGCAATCAGTGGGATCCCCCGGGCATCCTTGCCAAGTACGATATACATTGGGACGACTATGTTGAAACGCTGAGCTCATCAGATCTCACAGACTTGTGGAACTCGGACAGCTGTAATCTTGTCGAGGGACCTCGACCATAACGTGAACCATGAACCGGCAATTCACTTATCTCGGAAAGAAAGGCACAAGCCGAATAAGCGGAAGGAGGAGTAAGATGCACACATCGACATCGCTGAAGAGAAACACGTTCTGTCTCTGTTTCGGGTTGCTGCTGGTCTTTCTGCCCGTGAGCGGGACGAGTGACGAGACAGATGATTTCATAACCATATTGGGTGTCGACATTCCAGTTCAACAGCACCCGGAGATGCTGGTCACTGGCATCGATGTCGATACAATTGTAAACCGACACATACCCGATCTTTCTTCATTCCAAAAGAGTATTTCTGGACCAAGCGGATGCGGCCTTTTATTTCGCTGGAGAGTGCCAAGACCTTCCTATAGAAACGTTGAGGAAATGCACAGAGTCTGGTCGAGCAAGGGCGATCCAAGGTTCATGCGACTCGACATAGGGATTTATCCTGATCCCAGAAAGGCGCTCATCGCCGCGAAGAGACATTTCGACACCATCGCTGCGGTTCCGAGAGTAGTAGAACTTTCGCGGGAGGATCCAGGCTATGTCTCGTGGACGATCGAACGAGAAGAAGTTCCACGTTGGTTTGTGCGGGATAATGTTTTCGTTTGTCTTCAGATAGCAGAAGAACTCAATCCCGCTGCCTTCCTAAGAGCCTTTGATGAGGACTTGAAAAACGGAGCCGACGGTATCTTCAAAGGCGATAGAGTAGAACCACCCATCATTCACGCCGCGGATTTCCCATCGAGCCTTGCGTTAGACAAGGGGAAAAAAGTGTCTGTTCCTTTGGATGCAGGAGATTTCCATGGACGCCGACTTTATCGATCTGCCTGGATCGCTGAACCGGTTCAGACTTCCACACCAAGGTTTCGATTACCGAATGTCCGAGCACTGTGGACAGAGTCCGGCCAACTTGAAATCAAGTGCGATGAGAAGGGGCAAATTATGGTGGCAGTCCACGCAGTAGCTGTTAACGATTTGTGTGTTGTCTCGGAGGTGTGGTCAAAACAGATCCTGATCTCGGTTCGTACTCCGTCGTCTTCGCAATGACGGGTGCGGTATGGCCGTTTCCACCGGTCGAATCGCGGTGACAATGAGTTGACGAAACAGAGAAGTGAACAAGCTTCGGCATTCGGTTGTGCCTGGTCCGCAATACGACCCGGATGATCCCTGGGACGTGCAATGGAGAGTCGTCGTGAATAGTTGTGGCGAGGGACATGATGACCTTCCCGACTGATGTCATCCAAAACAGCCGGGTATCGATGAACCATATAAGCAGTACCTTCATCATAGCAGAAAAAAGGAGAAAACAATAATGGAACTTAGAAGCTATCACAAATTGTGCGTTTCGCTTTCTATTCCGATCATGGTAAGCATCGGCTTGTCTGCGGCAGCCGATGAAATCTACATTCGGGACGTTTCTCTTCGTAACCTTCTGTGCGAGGATCGGGCTGTCCAATCAACGGCGATCGAGCAATTGAGAGCACAGGTTGGAGCAGAAGAAGATCCTCACACTCCGCTTTACCTCTCGGATCAGGAGGTAGAACACATTGTCGAAGGGGTTGATGCCCTTTACCGGCCATTACCCAAACGGGTGCAGCGACGCAGTGGAGATATAGATACACTGTCTGCACGGCTTTTCGCATGCGAGCAGGTCACTCGTGATGTCCTATGCCGGTGTCCCAACCGCAAGGCGTTGTCGTTCGCGCTTGAGCACGCGCTGGTTTTCGACGTTAGCTGCTCCAGTCACGATCTCAAGTTTATTGATAAATGGCTGGGATATTCTCTGATCCGGCCGAGAGTCCAAGGTGTGGCAGTCGGCAGCAATCAAATTCTGACCGCACTCTTGCTCTCCGAGGAGGCAACGCCGGAGCTCATTCTTGACCTGATCGCTTCAGGAGAAGCTCAACCACCCAAAGGCTCCTATCGCTTCGGACAGACCGGCGGAGATATGAAGCATGACTTCGTCGTGGCCGCGTCGTATCTGATTGCTCGAAAGCTCGACACCCGTCGTTGTAGCGGCAAAACCGGGTTGATCCGTGCAGAAGAGCTGCCGATCCCTGACGAAGCGCCAGCTGCCAGCCTCGCACATGAGGTGAGATCCTCCGCAGCTACTCTCCTCGCCACGATGACGGAGGACTCAGAAAGTGGATCCTGAACGCAGTCAATGGATGGATTCTCATCAGGGCTGGTTGATCTCTGTCGTAAGGCCGGCAGCGACACACCGTGCCCAGGAGTTCCAGCGCACCAAAACAAGGGACGGCACCGCAGACATCGCCAGAAAGATCAGAAAAGAGAAACACACCACCCAGGTCACCGGTACATGTTCAACACCAAACAAAGAAGCGAGCATTTGGTCAAGCCGTGCCGATGAAAGAAGCCGTCTTCCGGAGAAGTAATACTCTCCCTGCGGCATGCTCAGCATGAATAGAGCGATAACAAGAGGAGGCAGCAGAAGTCCCACAACAAAACCCACCAACAATCGATACCAGGTGACGCCGTTGCGTACCGCAAACCGGATCGTTATCAGTGGGAACACCGCGAGCAACCCGTAGAAGGAACCATCCTTAAACGCTGAATGTACCGAGATGCTTTCTCATTTCACAGATTTGGCACTAGCCGCCAAACCAAGCTTGCAGCAGCGCTAGCACGCTGAACTGGCTGTAAGGGGTATTCAGGTTCTTTCATCAAAATGTCGTTCGACAGCGAATCCCCGCGTCAGTTCTCCTTCACGTGTTCCTCCTCAGCCTCAACGTCCTCCTTGCGGAGTTTCTTGCGTTTATAGGCTCCACGGCCTTTCTTGGCCGGGATCTCCTTTGTGGGAGGCGGCTGTTCGAGACGACGTCCCTCAAACGGCGACTTTTTCTTCTTACGCTTGTCTTTTCCCATGATGCATTCCAACCGGGTTGGATCTGAATTCACTTCCTTCTATTCATAGGGTACCATTTGATCGGTACTTGAAAACCGAGTTGCGTAAAAACAGAACTCGCCCTGCAGCTTTCGCGGAGGGATTCCATCGATGACTCAGAAACATCTCCATTATTTGTCTTGCCTTTTCATCCTGGCCTGTGTGCTGTCGACTCATATCTATGCAGCCGATTTCTATCTAAAAGACGGAGAGACGGTGGTTTTCTTCGGTGACAGTATTACCCAGGCGGGCACTTACGTTCATTATGTCGATACGTTTCTTTCCACACGCTTTCCGGACAAATCTTTCACCGTGATCAACCGTGGCAAGAGCAGCGAGACTGTGTCCGGAAGCTCCGAGAAGGACCATGATCCGCCACGGCCGAACGCCCACGATCGATTCGCACGGGATATTCCTCCGCTTAAGCCGGACGTAGTCGTCTCCTGTTTCGGGATGAATGACGGCAACTATCATCCTTTCGGACCGAGCCTGTTCGCGAAATACCGCGCAGGGGTACATAAACTGATCCGCCGCGTTCGACACGAAGCGAACGCACGTCCCGTGATCCTCACGCCCCCTCCCTATGATCCCTACAGGCGTCAAGCGGGCGATCCCGATGCGGTTGAGTATGGATACAAGTTTCCGGTGGTGTGTTATGACCAGGTATTGGGACGCTATTCCGAGTGGCTGTGCTCGCTGCGGAGCCCCGAGCTGCCGGTTATCGATCTGCATTCCACGATGAATCAATACCTGAATGAACGCAGAAAAGAAGAGGTCAGCTATTTCTTCTCTCCGGACGCCGTCCATCCAAATCCGACCGGCCATTGGCTGATGGCGCAAACGCTTCTGGAAGCCTGGAATGCCCCGGCGGAGTGCGCGGAACTGAGTGTCGCTCTAGAGGCGATGGAAGTGGAACGCGGGAAGATTGATGGTCCGATTATGAAGAACGCCGAAGGAGTCTCTTTCGACTGGATCACTCCTCTTCCGATGCCGATCGATCCGGCATGGGATAAGCAGATGATCGAGATTGCGCTCATGCGCGAAAAACTGAATAGATACCGAATACGAGCGACCGGCTTGACCGCTGAGAAATACATGCTCATGGCTGATAACAAGAAGATCGCAACGGTGACAAAAGAACAGCTCGAAAACGGAATCGACTTGCTTGATTATCCGGAATTTCCGACGGTTTCAGAGGCATTCGAAGTTCTGGATCTTGTCAAAGAGCGCCATAACATCCTGTACCGCAATTGGCGGGCGTCGATTGACGATAACCGACAACCCGATCCCGAAGCACAAAAGAAGGCGGAACGGTTGAAGGAGGAGATTCGTGAACGCTGCAAGCCGAGGGCCGTTGCGATCAGAATTCTGTGGTCATTATGACGAGGGGGAGAGAGTGGACGATACGGAGCATCAACCCCCTCCTACACCTCCCCCGATCTCGGGGGAGGACAACAACTGAATACGATTCGGTTCCAGACGATCCAGTGGTAGGGTGGGCTCACGGGCGTCGTTTCGCGCTATCGTATCCTGCTGACGCTCAAGCGAGCCCGTAGCCCAAGAATCGCTCTCGATTTTCCTGGAACCTTCCCGGAGAGGGTGGCATGCCAGAAGCGAGAGGGCTGCAGAGAAAAGCCGTGATCAAAAACAGAGGAGTGTGTTGGGATCATCACCCACGGGGGCGCGCACCAACGCCCTCGAGTGCGGGCATGGTTCCCCCTGTAGAAAGGATCTCAAGATAACTGATGAATTCACGAGAACGATTACAGACAACTCTGCAACACCGCGAGCCCGATAAAGTCCCCTTGGACCTGGGCGGCAATCAAACCGGCATCCACCGGGTGGCGTATCGAAAAGTTCTCGACTATTACGGTCTCGATGAAGACATGGTCATTATGGACATTGTTCAACAACTCGCCGCACCCAGTGAAGAGGTGCTCGAGCTGTTCGACATCGATACGCGGTATATCCGTCCCGGGATGTTCCTGCCGCCACCGGAACTAAAAGAAGTGAAATCAGGCTTTTGGGGGATTACGGACGGCTTCGGTGTAACCTGGGCGATGCCCGGCGACCGCCCGGGAGAGGGCCTTTACTGCGACATCATTGAGCACCCGCTTGCCGACCTGAACTATGAGGATCTCGATCACTATGACTGGCCGGACGGCAAGGATGGAACTCCGTTCAAAGGCTTGCGGGAGTATGCGGAACGCCTGTACAACGATACGAATTACGCCTTAGTCAGCGGAATTACCGGCGTGGTATTTGAGATTTGTTGGTACATGCGCGGCTTGGAGCGGCTTTATATCGACATGCTCGAACAGCCGCACTATGTGGAAAAACTCCTCGATCATACGCTTCAATATTGGACGGATTTTCTGGAAGGATTTCTCGAGGAAGTGGGAGAGTATCTCGACGTGATTTGTGTCGGGGACGATATCGCGATGCAGAGCGGTCCTCTCTTTTCGCCGGAGATTTATCGCAGCCTGGTGAAGCCACGGCAGAAAGCCCTCTATTCGTTTATCCACCGGAAAACACCTGCCAAGGTCTGGTATCATTCCTGCGGCTCGGTAGTTGAATATATACCCGATATTATCGATAACGGTGCCGATATTCTGAATCCGGTACAAATCAGTGCGAAGGATATGGATCCGCAGGTCCTCAAGGAAAGATACGGAAACAAAATCGTTTTTTGGGGCGGTGGAATCGATACACAGCGAGTTTTCTCTGCGGGGAGCCCCGGCGAGGTCCGAGAACAAGTAAAGGGAATTATGAGTATATTCAAGCCGGGTGGCGGTTATGTTTTCAACACCGTCCACAACATTCAGGCGGACGTGCCCCTTGAGAACATCATAGAGCTCTGGGAGGCCGCGAAAGAGTGTAGAGGGTATAGCGCCTGAGTCCGCTATCGATTCTGCGCAACGACTCCGCGCGAATCGCAACGCGTATCGGATCTCAGAAGCTGGCTATTCGGATACACGTTCCTTCATTACAATCCTGCAACAAACAGGCAACATGACTTTGCGAAAATACACTCAACCACGCTGAGGAAGGAGAAGCACAATGGCGCTGTCGAAGATGTTCTCGCGACGGAATATTCTAAAAGGTCTCGTCGGAAGTTCGACATTTGCAATCCTGTCGAGAGGTTCCACCTCTCACGCACGTAGTAACAGCAATCTTAAGGGACGCATAAAACAATCCGTTACTCGCGGCTTCATGGGCAAACTGTCCTGGGACGAATACGCGCAGAAATGTGCCGAGATTGGACTGGTGGGAGTCGACCTGGTCGGCCGCGACGGATGGCCGCACCTCAAGAAACACGGGCTGGTTGCGACGATGGTCCCGGGAGCCGGCGGAATCATCCACGGCCTCAATGAATTGGAATACCACGACAAGTACAGGAAAGACTTCGAGAACAATATCAAAGCGGCCGCAGCAAATGGGTGGCCGAATGTGATTACGTTTTCGGGTATGCGCCATGGAATGAGCGACGAAGAGGGTCTCGAAAACTGTCACTTGATTCTGAAAAGAGCGGTTCGAATTGCCGAAGATCAAGGAGTCACCATTTGTATGGAACTCCTGAACAGCAAGGTCGACCATCCGGGCTATATGTGCGATCGAACCGAATGGGGTGTCGATCTCTGCCGTCGTGTGAACTCGCCCCATTTCAAGTTGCTGTACGACATTTATCACATGCAGATCATGGAGGGCGACATCATCCGAACCATCCGCAGGAATATTGACCACATCGGGCATTTCCATACGGCGGGAAATCCGGGTCGCCAGGATCTGGATGACGAGCAGGAACTGAATTATGTGGGGATTATGAGAGCCATCGCCCAATTGACCGAGGAAGGTAAATTCACCGGATACGTCGCTCACGAATTCGGCGGGAAACACGGATTCGATTCGCTGAGACACGCCGTCCAGCTTTGCGACGTATAGGTGGACTGTGTGGGCGTCCGGGATAAACCCGGACGCCACGGTGATGCAAGAAAAAAGCGGGGGTCGAATATCGCATCGACCCCCGCTGAATCTCTCTGTTATCCGTCAAGTCATTCGCCGCACAGCAATTGAGCCAACGCTCCGAGTTCTCTCGGAATTCGGTAAATCTCCAAGTTGTCCAAGTTGACCTGAACCGGAACGGTATTGCCCAGGTTCGCGACCTGAACCACGGGAATAATGCTCGTTCCCGGTGGATCGTAGACCAAAATCATTCGATCCCAACTATCCATGAAAATCTGGCTGTTTGCGGGGATGTTCGTTGCGATAGAACCGTCCATCGAACCATCCAGTACCGCCAGCGCTATGCTCGCGCCCGCCGCGCTGGCCTGGACGGACAATCGCATCAGGACGATATCATCTCCCACTTCCATAGCGGGGAACAACAGCAACTCGACCGCGTCCGGACCGGTTGTAACACGTGCGCCGGTTCCGTCCGTGAAATCGCCGGTCGGTCCCGGCATGACACCAATCTCCACGGCTCCCGGAGCATACCCATCAAAACCGCCCGGGAATTCCGAGAACTGATCGAGGGCGCTGAAATCGAACACCTCAGAAGGCTCCAACGCGGTCGGAGGCGGAGGTGTGGGCGTAGGCTCGGTGCCGCCCGGTGAGAGCTGGACCTGTGCGCTCTGGGCGGTGACCGGGATTTCGTTGAAATTGGTGTCTTGAACTGAATTGACCGACGTTACAATGATCGCGCTCCGGCTTGTCGCTGCGACCACTTGGAACTGGATCACAGCCACACTCACCACGCCTGTCGGCACCGTCAGACTCTGCGACTGGAAGTCGTTGACCAGAAGCTGTCCGGCGTTGTTGTCGAAGTTGGCCACAGATGGAGCGCCGAATTCCGTCGAGGTGCCCGGGTCGACCTGGGTGATGCTCAACAGTGACGGATCGTAGGTGATCATCAGATCGTACGCACCAAGCGCCGAGTTCCCGGCATCGATCGTCAGATTAGCGCTGACCGTTTCTCCGACACCGTAAACCTTCTCGCCGATATTCAGCTGAACGGTTTGTGCGCCTG
Source organism: uncultured bacterium (assembly GCA_964612675.1). GTDB lineage: Bacteria > Hinthialibacterota > Hinthialibacteria > Hinthialibacterales > JAKPRU01 > CAZTDD01. The sequence goes on along the minus strand of CAZTDD010000109.1, from coordinate 15,146 downwards.
TTCCACCGGATCCCAAATTGACTCGGCCGGATTGCGGTGTGACTGCGACCTCGTTGAAATTGGTGTCCTGAACCGAGTTAACCTGAATATCGACCGTGGCAAGCCCGGGACTGACATCGAGTACGTTGAAATCGATGACCGCCACTTCGACTTCGCCGGTCGGTTGATCCAAACCGGTTGCCTGGAAATCGTTGATCAGAAGAGTGCCGGCAGTGTTGTCGAAATTGGCGACCGAGGGAGAGCCGAATTCGGCGGAAGCACCGGCATCGACACTCGAAATCTGGAGAACGCTCGGATTGTACATAACCTGGAGGTCATACGCACCAAGCGCGGCTGTACCGACATCGATAACCAATCGACCTTGAACGGTGTCTCCCGCGTTGTACGCGCTATCTTCAAATCGCACTCCGACGCTCAAGTCGCCGTTGGTCTGAAGCTGTTTGTCGGACGATCCCGTAATGTTTGCGGGATCCTTTCCGACCCACGGTTTCGCAGCGTTGGGTTGGGAGCGCAGCCCGCCTAGGACCTGGGCGATGTAGAGCGCATCGCCAATGTCGATCACGCTGTTCCGATTAATATCCGCACGATCCGCTCCAGGAAGAACGTCTCGCAGACCGCCCAGGAATTGAGCGATCGCCAGCGCGTCGCCGATATCCAGCGTCCCGTTCGCGTTTGCGTCGCCAAGCACCCCTTCCGGTGGAATCGGCGTCGGGCCGCCGGGTGTCGGAGTCATTGTCGGTGTGGGTGTCGGTGTCCGTGTCGGGCCACCGGGTGTTGGGGTGGGTGTTGGCTGTCCATCCGAAGGCCGCGGAGCCGTCTGAATGGTCTGGCCGCCGCTTTCGTTGCCGAACTTGTCATACACAGCCAAACGGAAGTTGTAGGTCTGGCCGTTCGTAAATTCATCTGATCGGTACGAAAGTACATTACCGAGATCGATCGCAGGTTCGTTGTTGATGTACAGCTTGTAGCCGCCGCCGTCCTCCACATCCGGACTCCTTGTCGGGGACCAGAACAGCGTAACATAACGATCATTGGGTATGGCATAGAAATACTCCACCTCGTACGGCGCACTCTTGTTGGCGTCAAGCATCGTAACGTTCAAGACCGTCTCTTCGCCAACTCGGATCTCGACGTCCCTTTGTACATCGTAATACTTCGCGCCTGAACTGAATCCGACACGGTACATACCGGGTGCGAGCTGGGCGTACGAGTAAACGCCGGACGCATCGGTTTCGGTGTCCCGATTCAGCGTGTTCACGTCGACGCCGAACAGCGGGAAGTTGTTGGAAGCTGTGACAGTTCCAGACAGCGATCCGGTGGAGATTCCATCCACACTCCCGAAGCGTAGCGTATACGGTCCGAAGTGGCTCCCGTGTCGATAGCAGCGGATGTAATACGTTCCCGGATCCAGGTCAGATTCCCATTCGTGAAGATCCGTGTTCCGCCACCGGTCGGTGTAGTGGATTCTCGACAGCGTATCTGCAGCGTAAACCTCAACCCGGGATTCGAATACACCGCCCAACTGATAGCTGAGCTTATAACGACCGGCTGCAGACACATCGACTCGATAGCAATCCGCCCAGTCGCTGGAGTAGTTTGTCTGGTATCCGATCGCTCCATTGGCTATCTCGCCAAGTTGGAGAGGAATTGCCATAGAGAAGAAGTTGTTGTTCTCGGTGTCTTTCTTCTGTTGTTGGCGGAACGCGGTGTAGAGATGATAATTGCCGTAGTAGTTGTGTCGGTACACCTCGATGAAATACGTACCCGCCTTAAGGCCGTCGTGCCCCACGTTGCGCACACCCGTCTGCCGCCATGAATCTGAATAGCCGATTCGCCATGTTCTGTCAGCGTTATAAAGAGCAAGGCGGTATTCCAGTGTGGCGTCTCCGTGTGCAAACACTTGGAAAGAACCGTCAGCAGGGAGAACGATCCGATACCAATCCGACCTGTCTGTGTAAAACGGCCGATCGTATCCGAGGCGCCCGGCGACTCCCTGCCCCAGAGTGATGGGAATCGCTCGGTCCGGCCGATCGTTGGGTTCGCTATCGTTTGTCCTGTTCGGCGTGAAATTCAGCTTGACTTCGTACGAACCGTAGTAATTATGCCTATATACTCGAACAAGGTACTTGCCGGCCATGATATTTGGGTCGTCGATCGACCGAAGATCGGTGGTCCGCCAAAAATCGGTATAGGCAAGTCGTTGGATTGTGCTGCCTCGAAGGGCGTGGAGGCTCATGCGCCACTCGAGTGTGGCTTCTCCCTCGCCTGTCAATGAGATCGCACCATCATCGTGAACGTCCAGCACATATTCGTCGTATCGATCCCGCCAATTGTTGCCACCATACCCAATATGACCTTTGATACTGAGATCCTTGGTCGTCTGGTTGAGCGTGATCGCTGTGCCATCGAGCTGGGTCCAGTTGTCGTTCGGTTCTGTGTCCGAATACGTGGCGGGAGTGAATTCGGTGGCGAGGCTGCCGGAGCCTGAATAGTTGTGCCGATACAACTCGATGATATAGGTTCCGGCGCGCAGGTCCGGGAATGTGAGGACTTTCTCATCATTGGTACGCCAGTGATCTACATAACCGTACCGGTTGTATTTGTTTGCGTCGAACAGCGCGGTACGGGCTTCGATGTCGCTCGTATACCGGCTTTTGACAATCAATTGGCCGTCTTGGGGGAGAGTTACTTTGAAATTTTTCGACCGTGTATTCTCGTCCAAGAAGACATTGGAGACGGTCCCGTTTGGAGCCAGGTCCGATACAGGTTCCGTCAACGGCTCGGGCGCTTCGTCTTGTTCGACTTTGCAGGTAAAGTCATACGCCCCGAATCCACCGTCTCGATAGAAACTCACGTAGTACGTACCGGGAATCCTATCCTGGATAGTAAAACCGTCGTTATCGGTACCATCGATAAAACGACCGTTTGTATCGTAGACGTCGAATCCTGGATTGACGCTGCTGCCATCGGGTTTTTCGAATGAAAAAGAAAGATCGCCAAAGAAAGGAACCTGGAACTTATACCAGTCCCGATCATCCTGCAGTTGGTTCCCAAAGAAACCTAAGCGGCCACTCACCTCAGCCGTAGCGATAGGAGTGCCGTCATCGTCCGCACCGGTTTCCAAAACAATCTCCTTTGCCTGCGCAAAGAAATCGTTAGGTTCCGCGTCTTTGGCGGCTGTGGTCTGTTCGAATTGGCTTGTTAAGCTGTACGAACCGAAACCGTCGTTTCGATGGACAAGAAGATGGTATGTGCCCGCCGCAAGACCCTCATATTTCAGCGTTTCGGATCCACCTTTTCGCTTACTGTCGACCCAAGTCAGCCCAATGGACCCGTCCGGTAGATCGTACAAACCGAGTGCGAGATCGAGATCTCCGTCAGGGAAAGAAGTGATTTCAAGGTTGCCATCGTCCGGAAGGTCGATTCGATAGAAATCGTCGCGATCGACAAACTGATTACTGTAATACCCCAGGTGTCCTTCGGCCTGGCCGTTCACCTGCAGAGGCGCCGCCTGCGATACTTGATCGTTCGGTTCAGGATCGACCTCCGCCGCCGGGGCAAAGTTGACCATGGCCGTATAATCCCCGGTCCCTTCTTCCAAGCGAACAACCAGGAAAAAGGTTCCGGCTCTCAGATTCCGATGGAGCAAACCCTCACTGCCACCTTTACCGGTGGCATTTGCGGACATAACACTGGTGAACGCATCGGTGTCCAGTAATTCGATGCTTACGTTCATCTCGGTCGTTGGTTTTACACCGATCTGAACCATCCCGTCGCTCGGAAGCGTGAATTTGTAGAAGTCATAAACGTCGTGAGGGGGGGCTGCGGTTAGGCTTCCCGTCTCGGAGGAGTTGACCTGCATCACGTTCGCGTTCGCGATCGTGTCGTTCGGTTCCGATTCGCTGTAGCTGAACGGTGCCACGATGAGAAGAAAAAGCGCTAGAGTCGATACCATCTGCAACCTACTCGTAAACATACTGTCAGTCCTTTCCACAGGTGAAGATAAAATAAGGACAGAACCGGGATAGTTCTGTTTCTCTTAAATCCGTAGATCGTGTGCGAATTGGAGTGTGTTCCTTTGTCCTTTTTAACTGTCTGCTGCTGCTGTTACCCTATCTTTCGATCATTAACATAGTCAGAAAGTCATTAGGAGATAATCCCAAATAAGGCAGCTTTAGAGATTTGACTCCGGGAAGAACGTCATGCTGAAGCGTCACGGTCAAAGTATATGTAGGGGATAAAAGAATGTCAAGTTAATTTCAGGTTGTTTAGCATGATGTAAAAAAATGGGCATTTTAGTCCCAGAATTTGCCCGCAATGGGTAGGAATTGCCCAGTACCTAGGAAAAGAAATTCATGGATGGAATGAGTTTTTACGAGATCAACTTCCGTGCAAATGTGACGGTGAAAACAGCCATCAGCACCAAGCCGAGGAACGCCTCGACTCCAGCCAAGATACGCAGCCCCCCCAACGCTTCGATACCGCCTCTCTTGAGATGGCATGTTGTCTCAGAGTTCCTTTCCTCTCCAATATGACTGGATTTGCGCTTCGCTCGGCGATAATGGATCGGGATCGAGGCCGGGAATATACCGGCACGCTTCATAAAGAATCGGTGCAAGTTTTCCATGTCCACCAACGACGTGATGGATGTACGGCCCCCGAATCAGGTGCTCTTCCCATCGCTGCCAATCGTCGACCTCCACCCAAACATAGGTTCCCCGGGTTTTGGGCCCATCTGTCCCTCTGACATGGCCCAAAAACAAACTGTACTCTCCGTGATCGCCGTCAAACCGGGTGAGCGTGATATCGCCGCCCTTCATTTCGAACTCGTTCAGGCCAGGGCAGCGGGTGGGGAGAATGTAATGATGAACCATTTTCGGTTGCGCATGTTCGGCCATCAGTTCTAGAGGGAATACACCGCAGTGCCATAGCAACTCCCCGTTTTCGTTTTCGGGGTGTCGGACAGTCAGGTCCGCGAAAAAGGTTGGGCTCGAGCCCTGGAGGGCGGTTTGCAGCATGACGGCCGTAATCGCGCCGTGGATATCGGTTTCGCAGGCCACCGGCAGGCCCATTCCGGTCAGTTGGGCGTCCACACTGCATGCGGAGATTCCCAGCTCCTCCTGAAGCGCGGGCCAGCATTGGAGTGCGATACCGGAGAGCCGCTCCGACCGCGCCCACTGAAGCATGGAGAGTTTGAATCCCGCGAGAATCCGAAGCTCGTCATCCGAGTGCCCGGTGACGTCATATCGCTTTCGAACTGTATCCAACTCCGTTTCCAGCTCTTCGCTCTGGGATTGAGCGATCCGCTTTGCCTCCTTGCAGATCGGAATCAGGCTGATCGGTTCCACCTCGATGCCGAACCGTTCGAGCAACTCGCCTTCGTTACAGATCACCGTCGAAAATCCCTTGGGCCGTGTGCCGATCTGTCCGATTCGGAGGCTGCGAAACTCACGGACAACCGCCGCGGCTGCTAGAAAGTTTCGTAAGCCGCGCTCGAAAACAGGAGCATCCGGTGTGCTGTTGACGACATAAGTAAAGGGAACTCCGAGCCGCCGCAACATCTTGCTGGTTGCAAAGAGACCGCATTGCGTATCGCGAAGTCGTTCGCCTGACGGTTCCGGGGCGGCATCCCGCGGGCCCCAGAGAAGAAAGGGCACATCCATCAACGCAGCCAATTGTCCGACGGCGTCTTCTGTCCCGAAATTGCAGTGAGGACAGAACAAAGCTTCCACCCCCCGCGAGCGAAAATGATCCGCAACGGTTGCCGCATCGGAGGCTTCATATAACAAGCCATCCTCGTTAAGGAATTCAATATCGACAAAGTCGATATTCCATTTCCGCAAGAGGTCAACGAGTTTTTTCTTCTGCCGGATGCTGTCTTCTCGGCTGAAGACATTCCTTCGGGTGGGTGCGAACCCCAGACGGACGGGTCGTAAGGACCAGGTCGTATTCCCCATAACTCTGCTCCCATGGTTTAGATTCGGACTTTGAGGCTACGCTCCCTCCCCGTTCTCGTCAAGCAGTCGCGGTGGGATTGAGTGTAACTAAGCCGAGAACACGTGGGCTGTTGGCGGGAGGGCGAATCTCCTGATGAGCCGCATTCCCGTTCACGATATCAACGGCTCATCAGGAGATTCGCCCTCCCAACGTTCTCTTGCGAAAAGGGTGACTCAGGGATGTCGCGACGGGATTCCGGCAGGTCCCGCCTTGGCACATGGCCAAACCTGTGGCATAGTTTCGCCCAATCGTGGTATTCCCGCAAAAGGAGAAATGGCAGATGGACACACGCAAGATTTTACTTAGCGAAAAGGACATTCCGCAGGAGTGGTACAATATCGCCGCCGACCTGCCCAGGCCGCTGGATCCACCCCTGCACCCCGGCACTCTGGAGCCGATCACGCCGGATCTTCTGGCACCCATCTTCCCGATGGAACTCATTAAACAGGAAGTATGTCAGGACCGTTGGGTCCCCATCCCGGATGACGTACTTCGGATTTATCGGGTTTGGCGTCCTTCCCCCCTCATACGCGCTACCGCTCTCGAAGAGGAACTCAAAACACCGGCCCGGATTTATTACAAATATGAAGGAGTCAGCCCTCCCGGAAGCCACAAAACAAATACCAGCGTGGCCCAAGCGTACTACAACAAACAGGAGGGAATCGCGCGGCTGAGTACCGAAACGGGTGCCGGTCAATGGGGCAGCGCTCTTTCGTTCGCGTGCGCCATGTTCGACATGAAATGTACGGTCTACATGGTGAAAGTCAGCTATGAGCAGAAACCCTATCGAAAGTCATTCATGCAGGCTTACGGCGCCGAGGTATTCCCCAGCCCAACGGACCGCACCGATTCCGGGAAGGCGATTCTCGCGGAGGATCCCGAATGTCCGGGCTCGCTCGGTATAGCAATCAGTGAGGCGGTGGAAGACGCCGTTAAGCACGACGATACGCGGTATTCTCTTGGCAGCGTACTCAACCATGTCCTCCTCCATCAAACGATTATCGGCCTGGAAACCGAGAAGCAGCTGGATATGGTCGGAGAGAAGGCGGATGTTGTCCTTGGCTGCGTGGGTGGCGGAAGCAACTACGCAGGTTTGCTCTATCCGTTTATGAAAAAGAAACTGGAAGGTCAGGAAGTCCGCGCCGTCGCGGTCGAGCCGACAGCCTGTCCCACGCTGACCAAAGGCGTCTATGCCTACGACTTCGGCGACACCGCGCACCTGACGCCTCTTTTGAAACAGTACACGCTCGGGCATACCTTCGTTCCGCCCGGTATCCACGCAGGCGGACTTCGGTACCATGGCGAGGCACAGTCGCTTTCCTTCCTCGTTCATGAAGGTCTCGTCGAACCGGTGGCATATCCGCAAACGCGTGTGTTCGAGGCGGCGATCCAGTTCACACGAACGGAAGGACTCCTGCCCGCTCCGGAGACCGCTCACGCTATCGCTGCAACCGTCGACGAGGCCCTGCGAGCAAAAGACGAAGGCAAAGAAAAGGTGATCGTCTTTAACTGCTCGGGGCACGGCTATTTCGACCTGGGCGCGTACGACCGGTATCTTGCGGGCGGCTTGATGGATTACGACTATCCCGAAGAGAAACTCCAGGAAGCCCTCAAAAAACTACCGAAAGTCGATTGAACCAATTCAACAAATTCGTGAGTCAGAACGGGGGATCGCACGATCCCCCGTTTGCGTTTCTCCGAAGTCCGGTTGAAGAGCCGGATATCGAAACGGCGTTGATTTCCCGTATTTCTCCCCTTGTTATTGGAATTCCGGGGATAAGGCCAATGTTACAACCGCAGGACCGCCCGAAGGCGGAACGAGATGCAAGACTCTAGTCGGACGGTTGACCTGACGGATGCCGACAAGGAGAATACCAGAAAGATCGCTCACGGATGACGGAGCATTCTCAGCGATGAAAAAACCGAGGATCTACATTGACACATCCGTGGTCGGCGGGTGTACTCGATCCGGGTTCTATGGCGGATGCCTATCACGTTGCCATCGCCAGCGTTGAACAAGTAGACGTCATCGTGAGCTGGAATTTCAAACACATCGTACACCTTGAGAAGATCCGACCATTTAATGCGATAAACCTGCGACAAGGATACCGGACCCATGAGATCCGCTTGTATTGTCTAGCGACGAGGCAAACCGGTCGAGAAGAGTATGCGGAGATGAGACTACCCAATCCTGATCGGGCGACTGTTGAGGAGGATAAGATTATTGAGTACCTACTGAACCCACAACACCGCTTCGGCGCGAGCAAGGCGCAATTTTTTACGCAATTCGGGTTTCGTGCGGAAGAATGGAGAGTCCTGGCCAAGGCGTTGCAGGAACATGGACGAGCGCATGAGGTCAGCAAGCGAAAAGAAACGGGGTTCGGCCCGCGGTATCAGGTGGAGGGCGAGTTGCTGTGCCCGGATGGCCGTCGCCCCTACGTTCGGACGGTATGGCAACTGGACACGGGAGAAGCTGCGCCCCGATTGATCACCGCGTATCCGGTGGAGGTAGCATGATGAAGGAACACGATTGTGTCGTATTAACGCAGGACCTTCCAGAGGAAGAACTCAGCGCGGGCGACGTCGGCACCGTGATTCATGTTCATCAGGGCGGCGTTGCGTATGAAGTGGAGTTTATCGCGTTCACGGGCCGGACAGTGGCCGTCGCTACCGTGCACGCATCCCAGCTGCGGCCGGTGAACCGACGGGATCTTGCGCATGTACGCGAACTAGCCTCGAAGCGATGGGATTCGTGAGAATCATCGAACATGGGAGTGAAAGTCCTGCTGCGCGTTTACCCGACAGGCCTCTGCCACTCGAAGACACGGTGGTAACGCCGCGATAGGAAAGCGAAGCATATCTGACCATTCAATACCCGGGTAACGATCCATTACACGATATGCAATAGTCGAGTTCGCCTATTGACATCGTCGGTTACCCGGCCGATGATCACTGCACTGAGATTCAAATGGAAACGTTTTCTCAGAGGGTTTCGCTGAAGACAACTGATCCGGGGCGTATTTGCTCGTTTCACGCAGCTGTTCTTGCACCACCGTCTCATAAATCTCGATCGCCCGGTCGTATTCTACAAGCGCGGCTTCGAATTGGCCTGCTCCGGAGACCGCCCATGCTATCGCCGCAACGATCGACGAGGCGTTGCGAGCAAAAGACGAAGGCAAAGAAAAGGTGATCGTCTTTAACTGCTCGGGGCACGGCTATTTCGACCTGGGCGCGTACGACCGGTATCTTGCGGGCGGCTTGATGGATTACGACTATCCCGAAGAGAAACTCCAGGAAGCCCTCAAAAAACTACCGAAAGTCGATTGAACCAATTCAACAAATTCGTGAGTCAGAACGGGGGATCGCACGATCCCCCGTTTGCGTTTCTCCGAAGTCCGATTGAAGAGTCGTATCTCGAAACGGCGGTGATGCCTCGGCTTTCTCGCATCTATAGCTTCCGGGACGCCGGGAATATTGTCACATCGCCTCGTAACGAAACGTAGCCCGCCGAACCGCCTCAAAGGCCACAGTCCATTACACGGAATATTTTTTCATTCGTTTCATATTGACGGATATGATACAAGTAATGATAATCATGCATATCGTGGGTCATCGGTATTCTTCTCAAAAATGGAGCAGGCCGATATTCTAAACATCCAATTGACATGAAAGACGGGCGACGGACATCTCTGGAGGCCTGGCCGAAAGGGAGCTCGGATACCCCGCCAGGGCAAAGAACTGTTTTATGGTAATTGAACTGATATGACAAGGAGAATATTCCAGTATTCACATGACACGCAGCCAGCTTAATAACACTGGTCGGCAGCAGGCCTGTGGATTACAGGAAACCTAGAGCTGATGGAATAGGAGAATGGATCCCGTGAAAAAATCATCTACAAGCTTCGTCTGTATTATGTTTGTGATCGCAATCGTTACAGAGGGACCTGCGGCTCAAGAATCGGGTTCCGCCTCGGGCTTGGGAGCGGACTGGTCAGTTCTGGGAGGCGAGTGGATTGTCCAGGATGGCATCCTACAAGTCTTTTCCAACGACGATAAGGATCCGAAACATGCTTGGGTCACCGGCGATTTTGGGTCGGACTATACAGTCAAAGCAGATGTGCGTGTCGACAGTTGGGTAGAAGACGAAGATTACAGCCGAGCGGGCATCGCCGTAAGAATCACAGAAGATCCCCCGGCAGGGGGAACAAATCTCATTTTCCATCAAAATGTGGGTAACGTAGAATTTCTCAACGATTTGATGGCTTGGGGCCCTGTGAAGGAATCATATCCCTGGGAGGTGGGAACGTGGTACGTATTCGAACTTACCGTTTCGGACGATGTATTGGAGGGAAGCATCAAAAGAAAAGGAGCCGATGATAGCGAAGTATTCAATATGACTCAGTGGAGTGGGCTGGATGTGGCTAAACGTCCGACAGGCTTCCCCGGTCTGACGGGCGGGAGCTGGCCGGGAGTCAACGCATCGTTCGATAACTTTGAGGTTTGGGTCGCAGGTCGGAGAGTATTCTTCGATGAATTTGAAAGCGACTCGACCGCACCGGCTCCGACACCTGTGCCGAGCTCCGCACAGAATACTGACGACATCACGGCGGATTTCAAGGATCCGAATCTAGCAGCCTGCATTCGTGAAATCGTCGGTTTATTCGCAAACGAACCCATTATGAAATGGCAGGTCGAGACGCTGACCCAACTGGATTGCAGCAATCGCGGAATCAGCGACATCAGCGGCCTGGAGCATCTGACGGCGTTGGAGTTCGTCGATCTTCGTAAAAATCAGATAACGGACATCTCTCCGCTAAGCGGTCTTATCGCTTTACGTGAGGTGGTTTTACAGGAGAATCCGATCGGCGATCTTTCTCCTATCGCCAACCTTTCCTCCCTAGAAAAGTTGTTTCTATACGATTGCGGTATAAGCGATATCTCGCCCGTCAGCGGTCTCACGTCGCTCGACTTCATCGACCTCAATTCCAACCGCGTGCGCGATTTTTCACCCTTCAGCAACCTGACTTCGCTCACCGAGTTGCATCTGTATGGAAATCCCGTAGCCGATCTCTCCCCGTTTGCGAACCTGACTCGTCTCAAGAAACTCTGGTTCGAATCGGCTGGAATTACCGATCTTTCAGCGTTTTCGAATCTTGTATCTCTCCAGGAACTCTATCTGGACAATAATGAAATCATCGACTTGTCACCGCTAGCCGGTCTTACGTCACTGCAGAGTTTATTTGTAAACGGAAACAAAATCACGCGGATTCCCGACCTGTCAAAACTGACCCGATTGACTGAATTTCACCTTGGAGAGAACCAGATCTCTGACATCTCCGAGCTGGCCGGCATGACAAGCATTGAGGTATTGAATCTTCCCAATAATGCCCTCCAAGAGATTTCCGTCCTCAGCGGACTCACAAGATTACGCTTCGTCGATATCGAGAATAACCAAATCACCGACATTTCCGCGCTTGTCGAGAACAGTGGACTCGGAGCGGGCGATTTTGCACGCATTACCCGCAATTCCCTGGACGCAGAGGACATTCCCGACGTAAAGGCTCTGCTCGATCGCGGCGTGAACCTTCAGCAGGACGTCTATTTCGAATCGGGCGCCACGATCACAGTCAACAGTACCGATGATCCAGGCAGGGCGGGTGACGATAAGATCACGTTGCGGGAGGCAACCCGGATCGCCACAGGAGAGATGGAGCCGCGAGGCGGCGAGACTCCCCTTGTCCCCGGTGAGTATGGAGCTGGAGTCGCGGATACGATCATTTTCGACACATCTGTATTTCCCCCAAGTAGTCCCGCGACGATTTCTCTTGTCGGTTCCCGACCTCTCGAACTCTACACAGGACATGACACGATTGATGGAAGTAATGCAGGTGTAATTCTGGACGGGCAACAAACATCTTGCAGTACTTTTCAAATTACATCCGACGGCAATACTATTCGCGGTTTGCAGATCTATAATTCGGACTGTGACGTAATCGATATTGCGGGTTCAAACAACACCATCGGAGGAGATCGCTCGGTGGGGGCGGGTCCGGTGGGACAAGGAATGGTGATCTCCAATGCCAGAGAGCGCTCTTCCGCCGCAATCGCCCTCAACGGGAACTGGGGAAACCAAGTCAATGCGGTGAACGAGAACAAGATCTATGGATGCTTGATTGGCGTGGATGCAAGCGGCCAAAATCCACGCGCGAACAACTTCCTCGGTATATGGATTAACAACGGCGCAAGCAGAAACATCGTCGGTGCAAACGATCCAAATCTGCGCAATATCATTAGCAATCATGGATCTTATGGTATTCAACTATTCGGGAAAGACACTTCCGACAATGAAATCGTGGGAAATCACATTGGAACGGATATATCCGGGCAAGTGTCCATGTCAAATCGTAATGCCGGGATCCATTTGGGCGAGGGGGTCACACGTACGAGAATTATCAATAACCTGATCTGCTCGAATAATCCGGGTATCGATATTGGGACCGGCGGGGCGAACCCGCAGGACCAGTGGGGGGACCCTGCCTCCGAGAACTTCGTCGAAGGGAATTGGATAGGGACTGATACGTCTGGGAACCGCCGCCTTCCAAACAACGGTCCAGGGATTCGCATTAGCAGTGGTGCGAACGGGAATCGCATCGGAAGCGATAGCCCCGAAAAGGCCAACACCATCCGGTTCAACAATGAGTACGGGATTCAGATACGCGGCACTGATACACTCGGAAACACGATCACGCGGAATATTATTTCCACCAATTCCGGCGGCGGGATTCAATTGCAGTACGGCGCCAATCAAAACGTCAGACCGCCTGTTATCTTGACTGCCGATCCGAATCAGGTTTCCGGCTCCTCCAGCGCCGCCGATGGGAGTGTGATTGAGCTCTTTAAAGATCCAAGCGATCAGGGGCGAATTTATATCGGTTCAACGACGGTGAGTGGCGGCAAATTCACGTATACAGGAACTATCCCAAGCCAAGGCTACATTACCGCAACCGTCACCGATCCCGATGGAAATACCTCCGAGTTCTCACGGGCAAAACCAGCGCCCGCAGGAACGCCGGCACCGACCGCAACGCCGACTCCGGCTCCCTCCTCCGGCATCACCAATCTCGGCGTCAACCCCGAGACAGGCCGTGAAGAGATCCGCGTGAACATTCCCGGGCTGCCAGAAGGTGCGAAACCGATGGATATGGTCTTGATTCCTGCAGGGACGTTCATGATGGGCTCGCCTATAACTGAAGAAAATCGCGAAGCGGATGAAACACAGCATCAGGTATCGATAAGCCGAGATTTCTACATCGCGAAATATGAGGTCACGCAAGCACTGTGGGAATCTGTGATGGGGAATAACGCGGCACACGACCATGGGGTAGGAAATGACTATCCGGTCTATTTTGTGGGTTACAACGATTGCACAGAGTTCATTGGGAGACTGAACGGTAAAGGCTACGGCACATTTCGTTTGCCGACAGAAGCGGAATGGGAATACGCATGCCGCGCGGGGACAACCACACGGTTCTATTGGGGCGATGATCCGAACGGGACGGAGATAGGAGATTACGAATGGTATTCGGGGAATAACCGTCCCCCTTATGGCACGAAGGAGGTGGGTCAGAAGAGGCCGAACGTATGGGGTTTGCACGGCATGAGTGGAAATGTTTCCGAATGGTGTCAAGACTGGTACGGACTCTATCCGTCGAGTCCGGTTGTCGATCCAAGGGGTCCGCTAAGCGGAACGTACCGTTTGGTCCGAGGTGGTTGGTGGGACCAGGAACTCGGGCGATGTCGTTCAGCGCTTCGAGACGGATTCTTGCCGACGGCGAATGACTATAATAATCTTGGCTTTCGTTTGGTCAGGGAGGTCGGCGGCGCGGTTACCCCCATTCCCCAGCCGATCGACACCCCGACTCAGAGGCAGACGGCCACCAACACACCCACACGCCGTCCGACAAACACACCTACCCCACGACCGACCAACACGCCGACTCCACGGCCCACGGCAACGTTCACCAATACACCAACATTGACACCGACGGAAACACCGACGTTCACATACACACCCACAGAGACACCAACGCCAACCAACACGCCGACCGCTACGAACACACCCACACCGATCCTGATCGATTTTTCAATCACAGTGATTGACGGGGCGTCATTCGAGCCGATATCCGGGGTTGTTGTCGTGGTCGAGGAACCTACCGTCGTGAGCCGGACCGACAGCAGCGGCGTTGCCCTCTTGGAGAACGTTCCTGTCGGCACGATCAACGTCACTCTGACCAAATCGGGCTACGACCCAACGGTAGAGGCTGTCGAGGTAACGGAGAGCAAACCGTCAAAGATCATCCCTCTGTACCCCGCCGGCACGCAACCCACCGCCACGCCGGGAATGGCAGCCACACCGACGCCTACACTGCCTCCGCAGGCCGACGGCAACCTAACCCTGATCGTGATTTCTCGGTCCAGGCTCGAACGGCGATTCGGCGCGGATCGAATCGCACGGTTCATGGAAAAACTGACACAACTGATCCAACACCCCTCCGTACGCGGCGAATTGGTCGACCTCGACCTCAACCCATCCCTGCGAAACCTGTTCCAGGAATGGGACGCGAGTACACGCCGACTCGCATCCGCCACCGACGCCGACCGGCGGCAAAACGTGCTCAAAGCAACCATCATTTCCACCGGCATCAAAACCGTGATCGGCAATCAGCGCGACCGTGTGCGCAACGAGTCGGTAGAGTATCTCGTGCTGGTCGGTGCGGATGAAGTCATTCCGCATTATCGCGTACCGGACCTGTCTCGCTCGAAACACGGCGAATCGAAGTACGATAATCGTCTCCTCGATACGACGCACCCACTCGGCGCAGCACTCGCCACCGACCATATCCTCACAGATGATTATTACGCGGACGCAACACCGAAGTCGTACGCAATATTGGATCGCGAGTTCTATTTACCCGATCTTAAAGTCGGACGACTTGTCGAGACGCCGGAGGAGATGGGGGCGCTCGTGGATGCGTATCTCGCGCTCGACGGAAAGATCCACTTCGACCAGGCATTCATCGCAGGCAGCGACACATTTTCGAACGGCGCGGACCGCGCGAAAACGATCCTCGAAGCCGATCTTGGTGAAG
>CAZTDD010000108.1:0-24499 GCA_964612675.1 uncultured bacterium | reverse complement strand
CTGTCGATTCTGTATGTTAGATTGAACTAAATACGCGCCTTAGAAAACTCAGGTTGAAATCGTAACGATACTGGCCTTTGTGCTCGGTTCTGTCAGGGAAGAAGACGTAACCTTGTTCCTGTCGCTCCGAGGCAAGGGCTTGAACGATCCTGTCATGGAGAGGTATGGTCCGGCATTCTGACGTTTTGAGATGAAAATCGCCGTGGGGAGACAACGTGATGGTCTTCCGGTCGAAGTCGAACCATTCCCACCTGGCGTGACCGATCTCGTTCTTGCGGAGACCGGCGTAGATCCCGAGCAGGAAGACAAGATAAAGGTCTCTGCCGTAGGTTTCGGCGATCGTGAGCAGATGCTCGATTTGGTCTTTGGTCAGAAAACGCGGGAGTGTCTTTTCGATCTTGATTTTCGAAACACCGGAAAACGGATTCCTGCTAAGCAGATTCCATTTGACCGCCGTTCCGAAGACAGACGAAAGATGACGGAGGGCGATATTGACTGACGAGGGTGAGAAATTCGCGGCAAGGAGTCTTTGCTTGAAGGCTTCGATCTTGGTTGACGTCAAATGGTTGAGGAGGGTGATGGGTTGATATCTCTGCAGCAGCCCGAGAGCCCATGTGTCGGTACGGACCGTGTTCGGTCGTTTGTGGGCTCGCGCATGTTCGAGATAGCGTTCCCGAAATTCAGCGAGCGGGCATTTTTCGTCGGGGATTTCGTTGATGCCGAGGATAATGTCCTTTTCGAGTTGTTTCGCCACCCGGCGGGCGACAGCGGGATCTTGGACACCGAGGCTCCGGCGGTGCTGTTTGCCATCGACCGTATAGCGGACCCAATAGGTCTGATTTCGTCTGAAGAGATGGAGTCGCACCGGACCGCTCCGAGATGATTCAGGATGTGTCCACGTGCTTGAATATTAGCACAATTCTAGCACAAAAGCAAATACCGTTGGGCAACCAAGTGGTTGGAGTAGCATCTAATGTCTTTATTATTATGAAGTTATGAAACACGCCAGCCAGGACTCGAACCTGGGACC
Organism: uncultured bacterium; assembly: GCA_964612675.1. Classification (GTDB taxonomy): domain Bacteria; phylum Hinthialibacterota; class Hinthialibacteria; order Hinthialibacterales; family JAKPRU01; genus CAZTDD01. Next base: position 23,469 of record CAZTDD010000108.1, on the reverse strand, counting down.
TGCTGATTAGAAGTCAGCTGCTCTATCCAGCTGAGCTACTGGCGCACAAAACGCTCATCAACTATACCACGACACACAGAGCACGACACACACATACCTCGACGCCTGTGGGCCGACCTATCGTCTTCACTCCACCGCCCCCAGTCAACCCGTCCCCTCTCTTTCAGCCACCATCGCGAGCATTCAACGCTTTGCCCCGGTCATCTACTTTGTTGCGGTGAGGTTCAAACTTCCCACCAATATTCATAGTATAATAGATAGGAGACCGAATACATCGGTCCAACTCGGAACGCTGAGCGAAAGGAGGCAACTTGTCATGCTCACGATGTGGAAAAGATGTTCCACGTGCGCTCTGTTCATGTTCATCGTACTGCTGGCCGTTCCCAGCTCCGCCGATGAGCTTCAGCCCATGGTGAAGCAAACCGTCGACGATGTCAGCTTCATCACCGGCGGTGTAGGACTGGGTGAACGGAATGAACTGAAAGAACTGTTCAAAAACGAGTACAACTGTCGTATCGAAATAGCCAACGAGAAGAAAGAATATCTCTGGAAGGCGCATATCCGCATACTCGACTCGGACGGAAACGAGGTGCTCGAAACACCGACCTGTGGACCTTGGCTGCTCGCCGATCTCCAGCAAGGCAGCTACACGGCGGTTGTGAAGCACAAGACCACGACCAAGAAATTCAAATTCTCAGTGACAGCGGATAAGAAAGCCGTCGTTTACGCAATATTCTAGACCGGAGGGCTTGGACCCTCGCCGGTATCATGTCCTGAAACCAAACAGTCGTCGCCGGGTCTCTACCTGCCTACGGAGACTCCGGCGATGCTGTTTTTTCAGGGCTTGAGGATGTTGATCACACAGACCAACTCGAAATCTTCATCCCCGAGGTTCTTGAGTCCGTGGCTCTCGTTCGCAGGGACAAAGACAAAATCTCCGGCACCCACCTCGCGCTCGCCCTCCTCATCCAGCACCGCCCCTCTTCCACTGAGAATGAACTGATGATGCACCACCGGATGCGAATGGAGTGGAATGACTCCATCCTTCTCCAGTGTCACGATCCGTGTGGCGAAATGCTGTGCTCCCTCACGTTCTCCAATGAGCCAACGGATTTTCGAACCGACTACCCCCGGAATCTCGAGCGGTTCGGCCTCTACCTCACGCATCGATCCGACAATCATGGTGTTGTTCTCCTTTCCCTCTGTTGCCACGCTCAGCCAATGACGCGCGGAATTTGGAAGATGCAGAAATAGCCGAATATCAACACGGCCAGCCCCAGACCGACTCCGAAGATCCAGCTGGGCCTCAAGATCTTTGCAGTCTCCGCACTGAACATCTTCGGCATGACTAAATACAGAACCAGACCGACCGCCAGCGCCTGTAGAGGTGTCAGCAACAAACCGTCCAAAACCGCGGCCAGTTGCACCAGGAATACCGGCTTCAGCTGGAATGTATAAACGAGGACCATGTTGGAAATCGCGAACAGGATGAGAACAAAGCGAAATTGTTTTTTCCATGGATGGCGGGAGACACCGGGGATCAAGATTCGGCCGCAATCCGCGAGCAGTCGAGGCCAGCCGGCGAACTGACCGACCAACGTGCTGAGCATCGCGGCCAGCCCCGCCAATACATAGAGACGCGCTCCGAGCTCGCCCCATCGTGCGCTGAAGATGCTGGATAGCTGAAACGCGACCTCTTTCCCTTCCGGTGCAATCTGTTCAGGCCGAAGAATGCCCGCACCCGCGATAAGGAACGCGGCGGTGACCGCGGAACCGACAATCAGCCCGACTGCTGCATCGGTATAAACCACTCGGCACCAACTCTTCAGCTTCCTGGCTGCGTCCGCAGTAATTTGCGACAAGCGGCTGGTATCCGCTGGTTTTCCGTAGCCTCGGCCGTGCGCCATTCCATATCCGGCGCCGAGAACCCAGTAGGTATACCAGACCTGGCTGGCAAACCCGCCCGCCGCCCAGCCGAGCAACGGCAGAATCTCCCCCCACGCGGACGGAGCGGTGGTTCTTTCCCGCCACGCCCATTCCGGTACATCGGGCACCTGGAAGCCGAAGAGCCCTTTGAAGATCGCGCTCCAGCCCGGCCATGTGGAAATCGCTACATCGAATACGCCGATGATAATGACTAGAACGAGTACTGACATTACATACTTGATGATGTTGAACCCGCCTCCCCACACGATGGCGATAACAATGAACGTGATGATCCACCCCAGAATGTATGGTTCAATGGGGATGAAATACCCCGCGAACGCTCCTGCGACGCCCGCCAAAGCGCCGGTCGAGATGGCACCGGACGCGACCTGGCCGATGAACACCAACCAGAGCACCCAGTTTTTCGGGCCGGGTGTGCGGCTGATCATGTCAATCATGCCCTCGCCTGTACAGACTGTATATCGAGCGCCCGAAAGACCAATCCAAAACTTGGCGAACGTGGCCAAGATCGGTACCCATAAGACCATCAAGCCAAGCACCGCACCGGCCCGCGGCGCGAGAATCACCTCGCCCGAACCGATATACTCGCCCGCCCAAACCAGTCCCGGTCCCAGTAGGGCTATCAAAGCCAAACCGGTCGGGGGAGACGGAACGGCGACTCCACCGTTGGAGCGATCGTTGTTCGACGCAGTTTCCATGGTCACCTCGAAGAGAAGAGTTCTGATATGCGATGCGCCAATCGTCTCATATGCTTCGCTCATTGACAACCACAGAGGCAGGGGACTGATGAGTACCGCATCTCGATGGAAACCAATAGTCCCTTTTGCCACTGACGCCGATCACTTACTATCAAAGGTAGACACCGATGCACCAATTCTGACGGCGTCGCAAAAAGTCGAAAGTTGGCATCGGAAGCTCCCTCTCCCAGAGGGAGAGGGAGAAGAGCTCTCCCGACTTTTTGCGACGCCGTCAATTCTAAAGGAGTTGTTGTGCCGCATCGGTCTTAAGAAGGGGGATCGAGATGTCTTCGCTTAAAGTAGGAATTATCGGCCTTCAACACCTGCATCCGCGCAGCTATATGCCGTTGTTCGACGCCGTTGACGAAACGGAAGTCATATCCATCGTCGAGCCGGACGATTCGCTGCGAAAAGCTTTCGAGAAAGATTTCGGCCTAAAAGGCTACGATTCGTGGGCGAAGATGCTCGACAAGGAGTCGCTGGACCTTGCGGCTGTCTTCCTTCCGCACGTCGATTGTCCCGAGGCGGCCGCAGCTTGTGCGGAAAAGGGAATCCATCTGATCGTTGAGAAGCCCATCGCGGCGGATCTCGACGGTGCGAAACGGATTGTCGCCGCCGTCGAAAAGTCCGGTGTGAAACTCTCCGCTCCATATACATGGCGGTATCACCCGGTTTCCCGCGAGATGAAACGTCTGATTGATGCGGGGACCCTCGGCCATGTCGTGGGCTGTGAAGGTCGGTGCGCCGCAGGGCGGGTCCAGCGATACATCGACGGAAACGCCGGCTGGATGCTGCAGAAGGCGAAAAGCGGCGGCGGGCCGATGTATAACCTGGGTGTCCATTGGATTGATCTTTATCGGTGGCTTCTGGACGATGAGGTCGAGACCGTTCAAGCGCATAATGCAAAGGTCAACGCGGAATTCGATATTGAAGACAATTCTTTTGCACTCTTGACCTTCCGGTGCGGTACGGTTGTGGCGCTCGATATCAGCTACACGGTGCCGGACTCGTACCCGTACGGCCGCGATCTGAGTTTAGGTCTGCGGGGGACGCGTGGCGTTCTCTCCTGGTCGCCGTCTTTCGAGGGTGTCCGGGAGACGCTTTTTGTGTGCAGCGATTCGGAGGAGTTTGCCGACTCTCCACGGCGTCACATTCAGTTTGAATTGGAATCGGCTCCCGGGTACTGCGGAATTCTCGGTGTCCATTACATACGCGATGTGGCACGATGCATTCTCGATGGTCGTCCCGTTTTCATTGACGGCCACGATGCGGTCGAAGCCCTCAAGGTTGTCGAGGCGGTTTACAAGGCCGCCGAAACCGGCCGCACGGTTCGGTTGAATCATAGCTGAAAACTGGCCGGAAAGGCGCAGGTTGGGAAAACATTGAAACACGAAGGCACGAAAGAGTCACGAAAGCACGAAGAAGGAATGAGGACGGTCTTGGTGCGTTACGCGTCGCCAGCATAGGTTGTACGGAGATTTGTTTGTCTGCTGGGCTCCGGTAACCCACCCTACAGTTTGAAAAGGAGGAGCTCAGAACCGTCATTCCGAGGAGCGAAGCGACGTGGGAATCGCGCCGTCAGGACGCGTAACGAAGAGATCGCCACGCTTCGCTCGCGATGACGACAAACCAAGAAGAAAAACACGAGGGAATACGGATGACGGAGAAGATTAAAGTAGTTGTAACCGACTATATCGAGCCCGATCTGAAATGGGAGGAACAAGAGCTCGCACAGCGCGGCGTGGATTTTGAGTACTACCAGCTGAAATTCCGCCCTCCTGAAGAAGTGCTCGAAAAAGTAAAAGACGCCGATATTATCGTGGTCAATATGGTTCCAATTTCCGCCGATCTGATTTCGCAGCTGACTCGCTGCCGACTTGTAATTCGGCATGGTGCCGGGTATGACAATGTCGATGCAAAAGCACTCACTCAGCGTGGAATTCCACTTGCCTATGTTCCGGATTATTGTGTCGACGAGGTCGCCGAGCAGGCCATCGCACTGATCTTCGCTTGCGGCCGCAAAGTTGTATGGAGCCGCAAGGTGCTTGACGATTCGAGCGCACGTGGCAAATGGGATTTCGACCCGGTCATCCCGATGTACCGCATGCGAGGCAAAACAATCGGTATTATCGGATGCGGACGTATCGGGAGCCGCGTTTATATGAATTTAAAACATTTTGGTTTTCGATTTTTGATCTGCGATCCATATTTATCGAAGGAACGATTGGCCGAGCTCGAAATTGAAACCGTAGACCACCAGGCAGTGTTTCGAAATGCGGACTATATCACCATTCATACGCCTCTGAACGACGAGACGCACCACATGGTCAACGCTGAGACGCTGGCGATGATGAAACCGGAAGCCTACCTTGTGAATACATCGCGCGGTCCGATGGTGGACGAACAGGCGCTGGCTGACGCTCTCAGAGAGCGCAAGATCGCAGGTGCCGCGATTGATGTTTTCGAGAAAGAGCCACCGGACCCAACGAATCCGCTTTTCGGTCTCGATAATATTATTCTCACACCGCATTTGTCGTGGTATTCAGAAGACTCCGGCTGGTCGATCCGTGAGAAAATTATCCAGGAAATCGATTTATTTATGTCCAAAGGAAACCCACGTTTTTGTGTAAATCCATCTGTACTGAAGAAGAATCAAGAATGACTCGATCAACCGGAACAATCGCCTCTGTGAATACACCCTTGCCCGGTCCCAAATCGAAGGAATTACTCGACCTCTGGCATCGATACGAAGCCCAATCCACCGGCTACCAGGCTTCGGTTGTGTGGGACAATGCACAAGGCGTTGCTGTGACCGACGTCGACGGCAATCGATACCTCGATTGGACGTCCGGCGTTCTTGTCACGAATGTCGGCCATTGTCACCCACACTTGGTGCGAGCCGTCCAAAATGCGGCAGAGAAATTATTGAATAATTACGATTGCGCAAACGAACCTCGCATTCGTGCGGCTCGTGCGATGGTCGAAATCACTCCTTCTCATTTAGACCGTTGCTTTTTTCTCACCACCGGCAGCGAAGCTACCGAAGCCGCGATCCGGATCATGAAACGGAAAACCGGCTGTTACGAAATATTGGGGTTTTTCGGCGGTTTTCATGGGCGGACGCACTCCGCCGCGAGCGTCGGCGGGCTGTTGGGTACGAAAAAGGGCTATGGTCCGACAATGCCGGGCGCGATTCGTGCACCCTACCCGTATTGTTACCGTTGCCCGTTCAAGACGGAGCCTTCGCGCTGTGGTTTACTCTGTCTGGAATTTCTGGAGGAACTGGTCCGCGCAAATTCAACGGGAAGCCTGGCGGGAATTCTAGTCGAGCCGTACATGGGAGCGGCCGGTTTTATTTTTCCACCGGAAAATTATTTAAAGGAATTGGAAACGTGGGCTCGCGGGCACGATATTCTATTTACCCTGGATGAAGTCCAGTCGTCGTACGGACGGACCGGCAAAATGTGGGCATTGGAATGGGAAGGTCTCGAACCGGATCTGCTGTGTATCGGTAAGGGAATCGGCAGCGGTATTCCGGTTTCCTGTCTGTCGGCGCGAAGCGGTGTGATCGGTGTTCTCGGTACCGGTGAGATGAGCAGCACAGCAGGTGGAAATCCCGTCGCCAGCGCGGCGGTTCTCGCAGTTATAGAAATCATGAAGAAGGAGAATCTCGTCGAGAATTCTCTGCGTATGGGTCGGTTCATGAAATCGCGATTGGAAGAGATTCAAAACAAATCTAGGATTCTCGGGGACGTGCGCGGAATGGGCCTGGTTATGGGGCTCGAACTCGTACACGACAAAGAGACAAAAGAACCTGCGCCGGATCTGACAAAAGAGGTCATTAACCGCTGTGCCGAGAACGGTCTCCTGGTGGGGTCGGTCGGTATTTTCGGAAATGTAATACGTGTCGCGCCGCCGCTTGTTATTACAGAAGACGAAGCAGCCGAAAGCCTGGATATTATGGAAAAAGTGCTGACATCGTTTTGATATGAGCAGGTGTACTCGTGCTTGATGAAATTGTCAAACCTCTTTTACCCGATACGGAAAACTTCCTCCGCGATTTGATTCGGTTTCCGTCTGTTCCCGGCGAGGAACACGGGGCAATTGACTATACCGCCGAGGCGTTTGATGGCCTTGGTTTAACGGTCGAAAAGACTCCGATTCCAAACACAATCCGCGACGACCCCGATTATTCTTTCCCGGTACCCAATTTGAAATACGATAATCGATACAACCTGCGCGTTGTCTCGAAAGGAAGCCAGAAAGGGAAATCGCTTCTACTGAACACCCACTTGGATGTTGTCCCCGCCTCAAAAGGCCAGGTACAGCCCTTCGAACCTGTGGTCGAGAACGGAATCGTTCGAGGAAGAGGCGCGTGCGATGCGAAGGGGCAGGCGGCGGTGATTTTTCTTGTTTTTGCGGCTCTACAGAAGCTGAAGACTCCACCACGAGGCGACGTGATCGCCCACCTTGTTGTCGAAGAAGAGGTGGGCGGAAATGGTACTCTGGCCATGGTGCGCAGAGGAGAGAAAGCGGACGCGGCGGTTGTACTCGAACCGACGGCGTTGAAGATTCTCTCATCCGTTCGTGGCGCGGTGTGGTTTCGTATTCGCTGCGAAGGGAAGGCCGGGCATTCCGGGCAACCGGGCCGGAGCGTCAGCGCGTTGAATGTCGCACGCACGATCATGACCGCGCTCGAACAGTACCACTCCGATTTATTGAAGAAATCGCGGGGAATACCGCTTTTCGACTGTTTCGAGAATCCTATGCCCCTTACTTTCGGACGACTTCATGCGGGCGATTGGCCCGCTGCCGCACCGAACGAGGCGATTCTCGAAGGCGTTCTCGGTTTTTTACCCAACCGAACGCGTTCCGACGTGATGGCGGAATTCCAGGCGGCTATCGACAGCGCGCTTGATACACTGCCGAGAAATAGCGTCCAGGTTGAGTTTACATACCGTCACGACGCGCATGTTTTGGACACGGGGCATCCCTTGGTTCAGAAACTTTTGGCCGCTTCCAAAAACGAGGGGATTCAAACAGAGATATCCGCCATGCCCGCCTCCTGCGATTCGTGGTTTTACAACAATCAGTTGAACATTCCAGCGGTTGTATTCGGTCCGGGCAGCCTGGGGGTTGCGCATTCGGCGGAGGAGAGAATCGCTCTGGAAGATATAGCGACCGCCTCACGCATATTATTGCGGTTCATTCTCGATGGAGGTGTTTAACTCGATATGCGGAAGAATCGGAGATCGCGATGAAAGCACTGGTAAAAACACAAAAAGGCGTTGGATTTCTGGAGTTGCAGGACGTGGATGAACCGTCGCCGGGAGACGGTGAGGTGCTGGTGGAGATCAGCGCGTGCGGTATCTGCGGCACGGATATTCACGTGAAGCACGACAGTTTTCCGTATTGGCCCCCGGTTGTACTCGGTCATGAATTCACCGGCAAAATTGTAGAACTTGGGTCAGGCGTAGAACACTGGTCCGTCGGTGACCGTGTGGTCGGCGAACCGCATACGAAAGCGTGCGGCAAATGCTATTTGTGCCGTACAGGAAACATACAGATCTGTCCGATGAAACGTTCTCCGGGCTGGGGCATTAACGGAGCGTTCACTCGCTATTTAAACTACCCGGCGCGTTTGCTGCATGCGATTCCCGATACGATGTCGGACGATGAGGCGGCGGTGGTCGAACCGGCGGCGAATGCGGTCCACGATGTAATTGAACGCGCGAAGCTGGAAGCCGGCGACTTCGTTGTCGTTCTCGGGCCGGGACCGATCGGCCTGTTGGCGGCGATGACCGCCCGGGCTGGGGGAGCGCGGCATGTTGTGATCGCGGGAAGAGACATCGATGAGGATCTGCGTCTCGCGAAAGCACGTGAGATTGGCTTCGACACCGTGGTGAATAGTGACAAAGAGGATCTTCAACAAGTAGTTATGGATCTTACAAACGGTCAAGGAGCCGACCTCGTTGTCGAATGCACGGGGGCGCCTGCCGCGATCGCCTCTATGCCCGACCTGTTGCGCAAGAAAGGTCGCATCTGTGTAATTGGCCTCACCGGCGGGAAAGAGGTTCCATTTCCCTGGGACAAGGCAGCCTTCAAAGTCTGCGACATCTTCTTTAGTCTTTCGACAAGCTACACTAGCTGGGATCGAACCATTGCTTTGATCGCAACCGGCAGAATCCCTGCGGGGACCATCGTTACCCACCGTCTGCCGCTTGAGGATTGGGAAACGGCCTTCGACCTGGTCGAGGGACTTCGGGCTCTTAAGGTCCTCTTGGTTCCATAACATCATGCATCGGGGCCGTGGTAACACGATCCTAACCCGCGTAGAGGAGAATACATTATGACGGGGGAACCTGTGGGGTTCGGACTTCTCGGAGCGGGCCTTGTTGCGCCCTTTCACGCGAAATCGCTCAAGAATTCATCCCGTGCCGAGCTGGTGGCGGTTGCGGATACCGACGAAAGCCGGGCGCGAAAATTTGCAGACGAGTACAACTGCAAGAGTTTCGGTTCGCTCGAGGCGTTGCTGGCTTGTCCCGGTGTGGAGGTTATCAGCATACTGACGCCGAACCATGCCCATTTCGATGCGGTGATCGCGGCGGCGAACGCAGGCAAACACGTGCTGGTCGAGAAGCCGCCGGCCATGTCTCTTCGAGAGACCGACGAGATGATTGCCGCTTGCCGTAAAGCGAACGTCAAATTCGGAGTCGTTCTTCAATGCCGCGTACGTAAGGCGATCCAGGCCATGAAGAACGCGATATCCATGGGACGGTTCGGGCGTATTCTGCAGGCCGACGCGTATATGAAATGGTATCGTTCGGAGGACTATTATTTCAGCGACCCGTGGCGGAGTTCCCGCGCGTCGGGGGCGGGGGTTACCGTTCAACATGCGTTTCATTACATCGATCTTCTTCAACACCTCGTTGGGCCTGCCAAGTCCGTCCGAGCAAGAATGAGCAATCTCCAGCACCCGAAGGTCGACCTGGAGGACACGGTGATCGGACTAATCGATTTCGAGTCGGGCGCTCAGGGGCTTGTTGAGGCGTCAACCGCATTCTGGCCGGGGACCGACATCCGAATTGAAATCAACGGTGAACACGGGACCGCGATCATGGTCGGTGAGCGGATGGCAACGTGGGCGTTCCGCGTCGATCAACCGGAAGACGAGGAGATTCGGCGTTACGGCAGCGAAGCGGTCGCGACCGCAGCAAGTGGACCGGCGGATTTTGCATTCCACGATCATCACGTGGTTATCGACGATATGGCGGATGCCGTCCGTCACGACCACGCCCCGATCATTCCCGCAGAGTCGACCCGTCCGACGTTGGAGATGGTTCTGGCAATGTATCGGTCGGCTTCCTTTGATACAGACGTCTCCTTGCCGCTCAAAAGCGACGAGGCGATTTGGCACGAATAGACGAACACAGCGAAAGGAATTGTACAGAGGGCACAACATGAACGAGAGTAACAAATCGAATCGCATCTCTGAGATCTGCGTCCACGAAGGCGAAGAACGATATAATCCTTACGACGCAATCACCACACCCATCGTCCAAACCTCGACATTTATCTTCAAGGATACCGACGCAATTGAAGGATATACGAAACGCGGCGAACCTCATTACGAATACATGCGCTATGGATCCCCTACTCAGACCGCCGCGGAAAACAAACTGGCTGCACTTCACGGGGCCGAGTCGGCCCTTTTGTTTTCGTCGGGCATGAACGCGATTTGCACGTCGCTGCTCTGTCTTCTCAAGGCGGGAGATCATTTGGTGATTACCGACGATGCCTACAAGAAGACGCTCGAATTCTCCAAATACATTCTTACGAAGTTTGGAATTGAGACCACGGTTGTCTCGGTCCACGATTACGACGAGATGCAAGCTGCACTTCGTCCGAGCACAAAAATCTTCTTTTCAGAAACTCCGACAAATCCTTATCTCAATATCATGGACTTGCCGCGTATCGCTGAAATGCTGAAGGGAAAAGATATTTTGCTTCTATGCGACAGCACGTTTGCAGGGCCGTTCAATATGCGTCCGCTGGAACTCGGTGTGGATTTGGTTTTCGAAAGCTGCACAAAGTACCTCGGTGGACATAACGATCTCCTTGCAGGGGTTCTTCTTGGAAAAAAAGAACTGATCGACGAAATTCTCACACTTCACAAAACCATCGGCGGCGTTGTCGATCCGATGGCCTGCTATCTTCTCATTCGGGGCCTTAAGACCTATGACGTCCGAATGCGGCGTCTCAATGAGAACGGTCTGCGTATGGCGGAGTATCTTGAAAACCATTCACGGGTGAAACGTGTCTATTATCCCGGATTGCCCTCTCATCCTCATAACGGAATTGCCAAACGAGATATGAACGGTTTCGGCGCCGTTGTGACCTTCGAGATGGATGCGGACCTTGAAGGGACACAACAATTCATGAACCAGCTCAAACTGTTCCGCATCGGTCCCAGTTTCGGCGGCGCGGAATCTCTTATCACTCATCCCGCTACCGTTTCGTATTACGACTGCACGCGAGAAGAGCGAATCGCCTTGGGGCAACTGGATAATCTTATCCGGCTCGCCGTCGGTCTTGAAGAAATCGAGGCATTGATCGAGGATCTCGAACAGGCTTTCGAGGTGAGCGGATAGAGAGGAGAGTTCGTCTCCCTTTGGTTTGGCCTTCCTCTCTCTTTGCCGCGCTCCTGCTCGGACCGGGAATTGGGGCAAGCCAGACCATTCCGTGGTAGAATCAGCCATCAAACCAGAGGGGGCTGAACTCATGAACGAGAAAGTTGAAACCGGCTGCTGTCCACGATTCGACCCGAACCCATGGGATGAGAAACAAATTTCATGGCAGGACAAACTGTTCATGAAGGATTGCGTTTGGTGTTTCTTCCATGTTCCTCTCAACATGAATGGAGTCATGCTGCGAAGCATGGACAAGATTCGTTCGGCGGACGCTTTTGCGAGCGAACCTGTCCTTCTTTATGACGCACGATCCATGTGGCGGGCCGATGTTTACCTTGCTGTCGACAGGGAGGTACCCGATGCGGAGATGACGCGGATATCGGGGGATTTCCTGACCAAGGTCTACGAAGGGCCTTACAAGGATTGCGGCAAATGGGCTAAGGACATGAAGGAATATGTGAAAGCCAAAGAAAGGGAGCTCAGATACCTCTATTTCTTTTACACGACTTGCCCGAAGTGTGCTGAAGCGTACGGCGAGAACTACACCGTTCTCTTGGCGAAAGTCTAGCACGGCATGACGAAAGCACCGCGTAGCATTTTATTGAACTGACCGATTTTGAGCAGCCTGCCTGATATTGAACTCTTGTGATGTGCCCGACCTCTGTTCTATAACCAACACCCTCACTCCTACATTTTTGTCTATCTCCAAGCAAATCAATTCGATAGGAAACTGAGTTCTTTTCTTTGATTCGTTGGCCGTGATGTTGCTATGGCATGGATTGAGTGAACGCGAACAACAAGCGCGATCTGTTCCGGCACCTTGTTGTTGTTTGACCACAGGAAACCAATCAAAAAGGAAAGAAGCAGGGGGTCCACGACCATGACGAAAGAGTATGTCCGAAAAAGTATGTGGCTAGTGAGTGTATCGTTTTTGTTGCTATTTATGGCGGCGCCGGTTTTTGCACAGGAGGCTGGAGCGGAGATCGACAGTGGGGATACCGCATGGATACTTGTTTCCACTGCGCTGGTCATGTTAATGACGGCACCGGGGCTGGCACTGTTTTACGGAGGACTTGTGAGTCAGCGAAATGCGCTGTCCACGCTGATGCACAGTTTTTTCCTCCTGTGTCTCATTAGTGTCCAGTGGGTATTGATCGGGTATACCCTCTCCTTCGGCACGGATGTCAACGGCATTGTAGGAAATCTGGAATACCTTTTCTTTAACAACGTTGGTCAGGAGGCCAGCGGGACCGTTCCCCATCTTGCATTTGCCATGTTCCAAGGGATGTTCGCGGTGATTACGGTAGCTCTGATATCGGGAACGTTTGCCGAACGGATGAATTTCTCGGCGTTTGTTTTGTTTTCACTCTTATGGACGACGATTGTCTACGATCCTTTGGCTCACTGGGTGTGGGGCGGTGGATTCCTGGGCGATCTGGGAGCGCTTGACTTTGCGGGCGGTACGGTGGTTCACATCAGTTCCGGTATTTCGGCGCTTGTCGCTTGTCTCGTGATCGGTAAACGTACCGGTTACCCGAAAACCGTCTCTCCTCCGCACAGCCTGCCCCTCACATTGATTGGCGGTTCGTTGCTCTGGTTCGGTTGGTTTGGGTTTAATGCCGGCAGCGCGCTCACCTCCGGCGGACTCGCATCTCTCGCCTTTGTCGTCACAAACACCGCCGCTGCAACCGCAGGGCTGACGTGGGCATTTATCGAGTGGGCCTTCCGGGGTAAGCCGACCGTTCTGGGAGCCGTCACAGGGGCTGTTGGAGGCCTGGTTGCAATTACGCCTGCATCCGGTTTCGTTACCGTACCGGCCTCCCTCGTTATTGGGCTCGGTGCAGGGCTCTTTTGTTATATCGGAGTCAATACGTTGAAGCCGATGTTCGGATATGACGACTCGCTTGACGTCGTGGGCGTTCACGGTGTCGGGGGAACATGGGGCGCGTTGGCCACCGGTTTATTCGCAACAACCAGTGTAAACCCCGACGGCGCGAACGGTTTGCTGTACGGGAACGCGGGGCAGCTTGGTGTACAGGTTATCAGTATCCTGGCGACCGCCGCCATCGCAGTCGTGGGAACGTTTGTAATCCTGAAAGTTATCGGCATCTTCACACCGTTGCGTGTCAACAAGGAGAACGAGGTGATCGGATTAGACCTTTCACTGCATGGTGAAGTGGCCTACAACGTGTTTTCGCCGGGGCTCGGCAGCAGCAGAGAATAGAACAGGAGTAAAAAACGATGAACAAGATCGAAGCGATCATCCGACCACACAAGCTAGAGGAACTGCGGGCTCGACTAGAGGAGATTGGCGTAACCGGCATGACCGTCAGCGAGGTTCGCGGTTTTGGCCGTCAGCGTGGGCATTCCGAACTGTATCGCGGCCGGGAATACACCGTCTCGTTCCAACCGAAGATCAAGATTGAAGTCATGGTGAAGGATGAGATTACCGAGGATGTCGCGGAAGCTGTCCGGGGGGCGGTCAATACCGGGCAAGTGGGAGACGGGAAGATCTTCATTTACCCGATCGGCGACGCCATTCGCATTCGCACGGGGGAGCGCGGAGAAAATGCGCTATAGCCATAGCACCACATCGGTCGGTTCAATCCCGGCCGTCGAGATCGCCTAACGCCTCGCGGAGAGGACCCAGGTGGTGCTCGTATCGCCTCCAGCGCTCGATGGCGTGCGTATAAACGGGCTGACGAATTTGGATATTACTGGCGGTATGAACAGGGCGAGGCGAACGGTGGAAATCCAGACAAGCGCTGTCCCACGGTAAATCACAGAAAGAGAGAATCTCCTTTGTCGCGCTCTCCTGATTTCTTACGAGAGTCTCGTACTGGACGTCGAGGCAGCTGATTTGCGAAAGACTGCTCCAATGATCCATCAACTCTCTGTAGAGCCTGTAGAACTCTCCCAGTTCCTTCAAATCGTATGCAAACGGACAGGATCTTCTTACGAATAACGTGCTGAAGCAGGAAACGCATGTGTCGATGGGATTTCGTCGACAGTGGATGATTTTGGCATGCGGCAGGATGAGAGCGATCGTACCGAGGTGGAAGAAATTCACGGGCATTTTGTCCGTTATTCGAGGGTTATCGGTATTCAAAGTGCGCAGCGCTTCGACATATTCTTCGCCTAGCTGTCGGATTTGTTCGCGAGACATTGCGGCAACAGACTCCGGATAACTCCGACCTCCAGCAACGTTCTTCAGCGTTGAGTTGGCAATCCGGTTCAAATCGGCGAGCTCTCCGGCCCCGTATACATCCGGGTGCGCCGCGAGGATTTGCTCGACGAGGGTGGTTCCGGAACGCGGCATTCCCACGATGAATATAGGCAGCCGAGACGCGCAACCCGCCTTGGAAAACTTGGATAGAAGCTCTTCTGTGAACACCGATTTAAGGCGCGAGACAAATTGTCGTTCGGCTTCGATGGTGTAGATCAGTGTGCGACGCTTGAGACGATTTCCCTCGGTCCAACATCGAAATGCTTCATCATGTTGCCCCCAATCCTTGTGGATCTTGCCGAAAGCGAAATACAGATGCATTCGATCCTCTATACTCATCTCTTCCTCTTCGAGCTGATTTCTCATCGTTTCGAGAAGAGGATCGTTTTCTGAGAAATGTTCCACCAGAGCAAGGTTGTAGAACGTCAGTGGATTCTTCCGGTTTGCAGCCAGTGCGCGTTGGTAGTACTGTTTGGCCTGTTGGATTTCGCCGGTTGCGGCCATCTCAATGCCCATCCTCTCGTTGGCGATGAGCAAGTCCGGCTTGAGCCGCAGTGCTTTGCTCAGGTGTGGAATAGCCTTCTCGCTTTGCCCTTGGTCCGTGTAAATACTACCGTGGATCGCCTGAGCTTCAGCGATAGTCGGGTGCTTATCGGTTACGTTCGCGATGACTTGTTCGGCGTCGTCGTATTTCTTTTGAAGCCGTAGTGCATCCGCGAGATTTACAAGAAGCTGCACGTCCTGCGGATTTCGTTTCACGGCCGATCGGAAATGTTCCTCGGCTTTTGCGTGTTGTTTTGCGCTCTTTGCAATCAATCCCAGACAGGTCTCCAGAGCGGCTTCCGCTTCCGGATATGGGGAACGATGACACAGAGCTTCTCGATAACTGTTTGCAGCCTCCGCAGGATCTCCCAACGCACGAAATGCAGTACCCAGGCTAAAGTGAACGGTCGCTTCCTTCGGACACAAGGACACGGCTTTTTGAAGAAGAGAAACCGCCTCTTTGCACGCGCCGGTTTGGCTACGTAGCACGCCAAGGTAATGGAGCGCATGAGGCTGGTTTGGGTTTGCCGCGAGTATCTGCTGATACATTGCTTCTGCTTCAGCATGGCGACCAGCCTGATGCAGCTGCAGCGCGGCGCCGAGCAACGCTTTCTCCGATACGGGTGGCTCCCGGTTGTGGTTTTGCTCGTTCTTCGATTGCTCTTCTTCGGGTGAGGAAGTCAATTCGGCTCTATTCCTCCGCATATTATTGATTTCTATCGAGAGTAATGACGCAACGGGCAGCTCTTGTGGGCCGTGGATCGTTTACGTGTCCTGAGCTATGATTGTATAGGAAAGTGAGGTGCGACATGAAGAGGCGAGATTTCTTTCGAACGAGTGCTGCTATGGGACTTGTATCTTCTTTTTCCTCTCCGAACCGAGTTGCCGCCGCCGGCTCACGTTCAAACCACGGCTCTCCACCCGGTGCCATTGTCGGGGCTCCCGCTGTCCTGGATCGAAGCCAATTGCGCGGCCGCAACAACAATCGCTCCACTGTGGCCTGCCGCAAAGGCGTGGTTGCCACCAGCCAGTCCATCGCCTCCTCGGTCGGGCTGGAAATCCTTAAATCCGGCGGAAACGCAATCGACGCGGCTATTGCCACCAATGCGATGATGAGCGTGGTCGAGCCGATGAGCTGTGGGCCCGGAGGCGACCTGTTTGCAATTGTCTGGATTGAAAAAGAGAAGAAACTGTACGGTCTCAACGCGAGTGGCCGTTCGCCGTACGAATGGAACCTCGAAGGAGCAAAGAGACTTGGCTACACCCAGGCCCTCCCGGAGGTCGGACCCTTGACCTGGTCGGTGCCGGGCTGTGTGAGCGGTTGGGACACACTCCAAAAACGTCTCGGCAAGCTCTCGTTCAGCGACGTCCTCGCTCCTGCGGCCGCCTACGCCCGCGACGGGTTTGTCGTAACGGAGATTATCGGCGAGTATTTTCGCGGTTCGGCGGATGACTTCAAGGATCATCCCAACGCGGCGAAGACATACCTTGTCGACGGTAAACCGCCCCGTTACGGACAAGTTTTCCGGAATCCCGATATCGCCGATTTCTTTGAAATGTTGATGCATGACGGCGCGGAGTCTTTTTACGAGGGGGTAATCGCCGAACGGATCGTACGCTATTCGAAAGAACGCGGCGGAAAATTCACGTTGAAAGATTTTCAAGACCATGAAGCCACCTGGGTCGATCCGGTCTCGACCTCGTACCGCGGCTACGATGTGTGGGAGATTCCTCCCAACGGTCAGGGGATCGCCGCCCTTCAAATTCTGAATATGCTGGAGACTTTTGACATCGCCTCCCTGTCACCGAACTCTGCCGAACACCTTCACCTGTTCATCGAGGCGAAGAAACTTGCGTTCGAGGATCGAGCGGTCTATTACGCTGACATGGCTCACGCCGATGTTCCGCTTCAAAGGCTGATTTCGAAAGAATACGGTCGTGAAAGAGCGAAACGGATCGATCCGAATCGTGCGGCGACGGATGTGAAGCCGGGTGAACTGGATGGATCGAAAGACACGATTTACCTCTGTGCGGCGGATGAGGAAGGGAACATGATCTCCCTTATCCAAAGCATCTATTGGGGCATGGGATCGAGGGAAGTGCCGACCGGTCTTGGATTCTGTCTCCAGAATCGGGGCCGTGCGTTCAACTTGAATCCCGATCATCGTAACGCACTCGAGCCGCACAAACGACCGTTTCATACAATCATTCCGGGTTTTCTGACCTATGAAGGAAATCCGCAATGCGCTTTTGGCGTAATGGGCGGTGACATGCAGCCGCAAGGTCACGCGCAGGTACTGATGAATATGATCGATTTTGAGTTGTCGCCGCAGCAGGCGGGCGAGCAGCCACGGGTGCAGCATTTCGGGAGCTCGAATCCGTGGGGCGGTGTGATGGAAGACGGCGGCAGTATCGGCCTGGAATACGGGATCGACGAGGAAGTCATCAATGAACTCGCCGCGAAGGGCCACAAGATTGCTTCACGGGGAGGCGGGATGTATGGCGGTTATCAGGCGATTTGGCGTGAGGATGAGCCGATGCGCTATTTCGCCGGCTCCGATCCGAGGAAAGACGGAAGCGCGGTGGGGTATTGAGGAGGTTGCATGTTCTCACAGCGACTTTTGTGTCCGTAGAGTCGGACCTGTGAAAAGTTGGTGGTAGATTACCCCACCGGGAAGACCAAGATCCCAAATGAGATTTCCCTTGATCCAAGTAACACGTGTTCTTCGTAGACAGCTCAAGCGACTGTGCAATTTGCTCGTTTCTGTGGGGAACTGGATTGTCAGACAACGCGGAAGTCTTGGACGATCGGCCGCGCTAGTGGCAATTCTCTCCTTAGCCTGGAATGTTTGTATCGATACAATTACGCAAAGACACCAGCTCGAGCAAGAACGTTTGCAGGGTCGCTACCAAGCCTGGCAAACCATTAATTCTGCTCAGGGAAAGCCGGGAAGTGGTGGCAGAATTCAGGCGCTCGAAGATTTAAAAAGTGAAGGAATATCTCTGGCCGGTGCTGACTTATCAAACGCCTGGCTTAATGGAATTGATTTGTCAGAAGCGATTCTCACGAATGCAAACTTTGAAAACGCATCCCTTAGCTACGCGGACCTTACGGGTGCCAATCTGAAATTCGCGAGGTTAGCTGGCTGCAACCTTTATGGGGCAACATTGGAGCATACTATCTTAACAAAAGCGGATCTGACCCAGGCCTCACTTGCCTACGCCAATCTGCATAAAACCTTTTTCGCCCAGATCGAGGCCGAGCAAGCGGATTTCACAGGCTCCAATCTCCGATACGCCGATTTTGGCAGAGCGAATTTGACAGGGAGCTGTTTTCAATCTGCAGATCTGAGATTTGCGCGTATCCACAAAACGGACTTTACTAACTGTTTTCTTGCCAGGGCGGATCTCAGCGGGGCAACAGTGGCATGTGCTAGTTTTTCCAACGCCGTTCTTTGGGGGACAAAGCTATCATCTATTGAATTGTGGCTTCCTTTGGGTGACATTTGTGGAGCCCGCATTTACGGAATCCGTGATGCACCGGAATTGTTCCTGCTATGGGCGCGTCACGGCGGTGCAGATGAATCATTTCCTCCCAAGAACCTCGATAGTCTGCCACCATTCATAAAACACTGGTTCACCACGAGCACGCGTCTACCGTATGCTCCACGCCGACTTTCGGGGGTGTATGACGATCAGGCGTTCTATGAAATATTCAGAGAACGTTTGATAGGAAACAACACAAACAGTTCTGATCAGTAACGTCGGAAATCAGCAAATGATTCTTACCAACGAGTGTCGTCTTGTTTCAATAGTAGAGAATCTGTGAAATCGTTGACTTCCTGCAGAAGCGACTGGGGCAGCTGATGGATCTTCGTCACAGTCGTATTATGTAGGGGCATACTTTCCCTCTTCTATACGCCGAGGGTCATTTCGGTACATCCCATGGTCCGGGCGCAATCCAATTCCCAGGGTGTTGTTTTTCAGAAGAAACGGCCGCGAAGATTGGTCCGAGAAACTGACGAATCACACTCACAATTTCGCTGAATGTGATGGGAATGGTATCCTGTTGAAGCCTTCTCCTAAACGCGACCCACTGGGGCTGTTTTTCATTTATAAAGGAATCTGTGAATGCTTCGATTTCGGCGGGTATTGAAGTGCCGCGCCTTTGGAAGGTTTGGCGGATGGCCTCCGCCAGCGTGGAACCTTCAAAATCGAACTGGCGAGACAACAACCAGATGTCATAGAAATCTTTCATACGACTGTTCAGTACACCAAGCCTGACCATGGCTTGAGTCTTCTCCGCGATAAAACTCTCCCGGCTGTAGCACAGCAATCGGGGGGCCGGGAAATCCAGTGTAGTCGGGAGATCCGATTCTTCAGGATTTGGAAAGACAACGTCGGCGAAACTGATGTCTATCTGTGTTTTAATTCTTGCAGACTCTAGCCGACTGAGGAAACATATCCGTATCCCTTCGTAATCCGCATCTTCAGTGATGTTTTTGATCTGAACGGTGTCAGTATCGAAAGTAAGGCCGTCGGGTTCGACGTCAATAGACAAAATGTCGAAAATACATTCTGCAATATCCTCCTCCCTGTTACTGGTTCTACCCAGCATATCTATATCCATTGTTGGGCGCAGCCCCGTCAAACACCAAACTTTCATCATCAGAGCGCCCTTAAGAATGAACTTATCTGCGTGAGCTGATTTAGACAGCCGATAGAGGAATCGCTCCATAGCATGGTTTACGAGCAACTCGTTGAAGGGCCGACGATCTTTCTTCGCGCGATTGAGAAGGAGCTGCCGAACGGATGCGGGAATATTCCTGTGAGGCTTCATACCATCGTCTCCAAATACGGCCGCATCACCTTTTCGACCCGGCATACCTTGGCGTATTTGACCAGCTCGCGGAGCCCGAACTCGTAGCGTGTCCTATACAGCTTTAGTGCTTCCAGTACAACATCCATCCCGATTCTGTTACGAAACTTGAAGCAGTCTGCCAGAGTTTTCTCGGGGGTGTAGATCTTGACAGGTACCTCATCAATCAGATGTTCTTGAATCCCCGATTTGTATGCAGGATCAGAGAATCGGTAGGATCGACTGGGAGGATAATCCAGTGACGGAACCCGTGAGTTCCTTGGCACTGCCACGGACACCTCATGCGGAATCTGCGTTGTGATGTCGTGGTAGGCCAATGCCGAGACCAGGCAGATGACGCCCTTTGGGACGCGAAGGCTCACTGTCACCAGATCGGGATTGCCGATCGGAGGCAGTTCTGCGAGCCGATAAATGCCTCTGCTCACCTGCTCGATTACCCCCTTGTCCCTGAGTGTGTACAGCATATAGCGTGTGAGACCGTGCTGGATGGCCTCGGTCATGCGGAGTTGGCCTCCGTGCTTGCGGAACACCTCTTCAGGCCGTTCGTTCATCATTGACTCCAGACAGAATGTATCCACTTATCAATAAGTAATAACAATATGTCTGATCTTGAGTCGCGAATCAAGGAAGAGTAAGAATTGCAAAATCGGTTTCTTTTCCGATCTGCTTCAGCGAGTTGATTCCAGCATTGCCAGCAATCAGTCGCACATTCGACGACCGAAACTCGTTCGGTGCTCAACACAACATCATCCGCATCGGGCGCAGGGTTCGATCGAAGGGATTGAATACGAGACCAAGAATCTCCAGCGTGACGACGCCCAGGAGGGCCTCATCACCCTCCTCGCCCAGAATGACCGGTGTGTGGGCTTCGCCCTGAGGTAAACTGATGAAAGCTTCCGAAACCGATCTCTCCACCATTGTCCCGTCAGCGAGGGCAAAAGACAGCCTCCGCTTGGGTTCCAGGTCAATAGTCTCCCATACTCCCTTCGGCAGAAGTGAATAGGTCGCCCCGCTATCGATCAGAAACCTGACGTTCTCCTCTTTGCCCGTCGGTCCCTTTACTCGCCCTTCGACGTAGAGGATCCCCATCGGATTCCGCCTCCTATACGCCAAGAATTGTATTTGGGCCAACGTGTTTTGTACAGTTTGTTCAGATCTTTATAGGATCTGTATCATGGTCGGGCCGATCCCGCGCTGAGATCCGGAAGACGGGACAGGGATTCCGGCATGCGGTTCTTGAAATTTTTGTTAAGGGGGGCTTGCGCGGGGTGGGACCCACTGCTAACATCTCATTCTTGCCGGTGGATATACGACATAAGATTTCAAGCACATTTGATCTTGCATTGCCGGTAACACTTGATATCATATTGTTGGTTTCGAAATACCCGCTTTGATTTGGGGATCGACCTGAATCGGCGGGGGATTCGGTTTCGATCGGATCTATTGCTCTTTGACAAATCGGGAAGTGTTGTAGCGGTAGTGGGACGATACTGCGTGTGTAACGGGTATCGGCTAAGCTACAAAGAGCATACGGTGGATGCCTTGGCACAGACCGGCGACGAAGGACGTGGTCAGCTGCGATAAGCCTCGGGGAGCTGCAAACGAGCTGTGATCCGGGGATTTCCGAATGGGGAAACCCGGCAGGGGTAATGCCCTGTCACCCCAGACTGAATCCATAGGTCTGGCGGAGCGAGACGTGGGGAACTGAAACATCTAAGTACCCACAGGAACAGAAATCAACCGAGATTCCCTCAGTAGCGGCGAGCGAAAGGGGAATAGCCTAAACCGTGTTAGTGTAAGCCCGCTCGCGTTGCTGGCACGGTGTTGTGGGACATGCCCGGCGGAAGTGCGGTTCCGTCAAGGAGTTACCAATCAACAGGATAACCGAAGCCGATGGAAACAGGCGCCATAGAAGGTGACAGCCCTGTAAGTGAAATTCTGTTGACTCCTGGCATGTTCCCGAGTACCACGGGGCCCGTGAAACCCTGTGGGAATCTGGGGGGACCATCCTCCAAGGCTAAATACGAGTCTGTGACCGATAGCGAACAAGTACCGTGAGGGAAAGGTGAAAAGCACCCCGGGAGGGGAGTGAAAGAGAACCTGAAACCGTATGCTTACAAGCTGTGGAAGGGCGATGGTCTTGTACCCGCCTAACCGCGTGCCTTTTGCATAATGAACCGGCGAGTTATCTTCGGTGGCGTTAGGTTAAAGCGTTCAGCGCTGAAGCCGTAGCGAAAGCGAGTCCTAACTGGGCGACTGAGTTGCCGGAGGTAGACCCGAAACTGAGTGAGCTATCCATGGCCAGGGTAAAGCAGGTGTAACAACCTGTGGAGGCCCGAACCGTTGTAGGTTGAAAACTGCTCGGATGAGCTGTGGATAGGGGTGAAAGGCCAACCAAACTCAGAGATAGCTGGTTCTCCTCGAAATCGCTTTCGGGCGAGCCTCGGATGGTTAGTGACGGAGGTAGAGCACTGATTGGACTAGGGGCCTCACCAGGTTACCGAACCCAGTTAAACTCCGAATGCCGTACACTCAAAGTCCGGGAGTCAGACAGTGGGGGATAAGCTTCATTGTCGAAAGGGAAACAGCCCAGACCGCCAGCTAAGGCCCCTAAATAACGACTTAGTGGAAAAGGTTGTTAAGACAGCTGGACAGCCAGGATGTTGGCTTAGAAGCAGCCATTCATTTAAAGAGTGCGTAATAGCTCACTGGCCGATTGTTTTAGCGCCGATAATGTAACGGGGCTCAAGTCGTTTGCCGAAGCTGCGGGATCCGCGTAAGCGGGTCGGTAGAGGAGCATTCTGTACAGCGGTCGAAGGGTGACTGTGAGGACACCTGGAGCGTACAGAAGAGCGTATGCCGGTATGAGTAGCGAAAAGACGGGTGAAATCCCCGTCCGCCGAAAACCCAAGGTTTCCTGGGCAATGTCAATCAGCTCAGGGTTAGTCGGTTCCTAAGCCGAGGCCGAAAGGCGTAGGTGATGGACAACAGGTTAATATTCCTGTACCACCAGTTCCGCGCTATTAACGATGGGGTGACGCAGACGGATAGGCCATCCGGTGACTGGTTGTGCCGGTTCAAGCCCGTAGGCGGGGTTCCCAGGCAAATCCGGGAACCCATTCAACGCTGAGAGGTGATGAGGAGGCCGCAAGGCCGCAAACTGGCTGACTCCATGCTGCCAAGAAAAGCCTCTAGTGAGTGGACTGGTGACCGTACCGTAAACGGACACACGTGGGTGAGGAGAGAATCCTAAGGCGCTCGAGAGAACTCTCGTTAAGGAACTCGGCAAATTAGCCCCGTAACTTCGGAAGAAGGGGTGCCCCTCGCGGTGAAGGGACTTGCTCCCCGAGCTGCAGGGGGCCGCAGTGAAAAGGCCCAGGCGACTGTTTAACAAAAACACAGGACTCTGCAAAGTCGCAAGACGACGTATAGGGTCTGACGCCTGCC
>CAZTDD010000107.1:0-24758 GCA_964612675.1 uncultured bacterium | reverse complement strand
AGATTTGGAAATGTTGGCAGGAGGAGTCAGTTTTGCAACGTTAGGGTAGACTCTCATCAGAAATTGGGGTGATTCGCTTGTCGATCTCTTCTCCAATCTCGGATTTGGCGACTTTTAGGTCATAGCGCTGTTGGATATTGAGCCATAGTTCCGGACCGGTCTTAAAAAACCTCCCGAGCCGAAGCGCCATGTCTGGAGTGATACGTCGCGTGTTGTTCACGACGGCGTTGACTCGTGCCGGTGGGACATCCAATTCACGCGCGAGTTTGTTTTGACTCAAACCGAGTGGTTCCATGAACTCTGTCAGAAGAATGCTGCTCGGGGTTACCGGCTCCAATTTCCTGGCCATAGCTATCGCCTTTCAGTGATAATCGCAAACCTCGACATCAAACTCATTTTGAAAAAACAATCAACTTGACATGGGTTTATTAAAACTTCTTGAGATCCAATAAACGGGTAAGCCGGCAGCCACGAGACCGAAGCCAATCCATGCCCCGTACGGTGCAATTGCGTTCCCGTAATTAAAACTGCTGTAAATCAACATGCAGCATACGGCAATATACACAATTGGCAAAAACGGAAAGAGCGGTACGCGATACGGTCTCTCCACCTGCGGTTCGCGGACGCGCAGGACGATCAGCGTCGCGCCGACCATCGCCATAAACAACCAGTGAGCGGCGGACGTATAAATCACCAAATCCTCGAATTTGCCGCTCAATATTAAAACACAAGAGATCGCTCCTTGGAGAATGAAGGCAGCAAGAGGCACAGACTCGCCTTCTTTCCAGGAACCGAGAAACCGAAATAGAGTATGATGACGGCCGAAGGCGTGGTAAATCCGCCCGCCGACCAATATCATGCCGTTGACCGACGCAAGCGCACATATCACCACGATAATCGCCATCGACGTTCCGCCAATCGATCCCAAGTTGTCTTCCATCAACACGGACATAAAACCGTCTGTTTCTGCCAATCCTTGAGGCCCGAATGCCCGCAATACGGCGGCATTGATCAATAAGTAAATGCCTGTCACCAAGCCCAATCCAACCAACAGCGCACGCAGGATATTCTTCTCTGGTCTGCGTACCTCAGCCGCAACAAAGGCGCAATCGCTCCAGCCGCCGAATGTCAGCTGAACAAATATGGAGGCTAAGAAGAATGCTCCAAGAGTAACTCCTGTGGAAGATTCGGCAGGGGCGGGAGCTGGCTCCGCGGGAGGCGCGACAAAAAACGCGACCAGGATAACAAGCGCGAGTCCCACGATCTGAAGGACGGCGAGAGCATTCTGTGTCCATTTCCCTTTTCTTAGTCCAAGACAATTTATTCCGGTGAAAATAACCACTGCGGATAAGGCATAAATCGTGCGTGCGTACGGAAAGGCCACCAATTGTTCGGCGTATTCGCCTGCAATATAAGCCATCATCGCGATGTTGCCGCTATGGATCACCCACAAACGGCCCCATGCATACAAAAACCCAGCCCAGCGGCCGTAGGTGTGATGTAGAAAGTAATAATCGCCGCCTTCACGTGGATACGTCGAGGCCAATTCCGCGTAACAGAGCCCACCGACAAACGACAACGCGCCGCCCAGAATCCAAGCAAACATGATCCAATTGGTCGACCCCAATAAACCGGCGATACTGGACGGTGTCTTGTAGATGGCGCTGCCGATAATAATACCAATAATGATTCCGACGACGTCGAACACACCGAGGCTTCGGGATAGGAGAGAATCCTGTTGAGTGGTTGAGGACGACGTCATGGAATGTAAACCGCGTCTTTAAGAGTTTTACTCATCCGGTTTTTCATAATCCGGATTCGGGGACGGCATCTTAGCGTTCATTCTCTTTTGCCATTGGTGCAGCATATTCTGTAGCTCTTTCGTCTTTTCGGGCATTTTTTTGGATAGATCGTTTTCCTCGCTCAGGTCATTTTTCAGATGGTACAGTTCGACCTTCTCTCTGTCGTAAAACTCGATCAGTTTCCAGTCACGCGCGCGGACCGCTGCTCCCGGGGTCCAGGCACTCCCATGATAGTGCGGATAGTGCCAATACACGGCCTCCCGATCGAGTTGTTCGCCCCCTGTTAAGAGTGGCATCAGACTGAGCCCATCGCAATGTCTGTCAGGCATCAGCGGAAGACCGGCAAGCTCCAGCATGGTCGGAAAGAAATCGTTGCTAATGACGGGCTCGTCAGACACACTTCCAGGTTTCGTCACGCCGGGGGCCCGAACGATGACAGGCACCCGAATGCCGCCCTCATAACACCATCCTTTGCCGGCGCGGAGCGGTAGGTTGCAGGTCGGATATCCGCGTCTCGGCAGTGTCGAAAGACCGCCGTTATCGGAAGTGAAAATCACGACGGTATTGTCACTCAGATTGAGCTCGTCCAAGGCAGTCAGTAAGCGTCCGACATTTTCGTCCATGGCATATACCATGGAGGCGTAGTCCGGGTTGTCCTGACGGAGTTTTGTGAGTGCGTCGTGCTCTTCTCTGGATGGTGAATCCATTTCAGGAAGAGAGTCGGCTTTTTCCTCGAATTTTTCTACGTGCCGTTTGCAGGCCTGAATCGGTGTATGGACTGTGTAGAAAGAGAGGTAGAGCAAAAAAGGATTATCTCCATTTTCTTCGAGAAAACGGATGGATTCATTGGTTAAGCGATCCGTCAAATATTCTCCTTCCGGTCCGTCGGAGAGTTTTGGATTTTTGTACGGCGTGTAATAGCCTCCCGGCGGGGAGCCGCGGTGGTGGCCTCCCTTGTTGATGTCGAACCCCTGATCTTCCGGGAAAAAACCTTCATCTCCCAAGTGCCATTTTCCTGCGAAGAAGGTCCTGTAGCCTTGTTTCTTCAAGACTTCGGCGATCGTCAGCTCGTCCAACGGCAATTGATGAAGGTCTTTTGGGCCCAAAAGCTTCCGATCTTTAGGGGCCTTTCCAGGAATCCAGTCGGTGATATTCAGCCTGGCGGGGTATTTGCCGGTCATGATCGCGGCACGGGTCGGTGAGCAGACCGGGCAGGCCGCATAGCCGTTAGTGAACCGCATCCCGGAGGCGGCCAGCTTATTCAGATTGGGTGTCTCGTAGAACGAACTGCCATAGCAGTCTAAATCCATCCAACCGAGATCATCCACTAGAACAAAGACAAAATTCGGAGGAGGTTTCTTTTCGGCGGCAAATGGGGAGCCGGTCACGGATGCACCGGCGAGTCCCAGAGCGGAGAGTCGAACGAAGTCACGGCGATTGATATCCTTCATTTTTTCCTCTCGGATTTTTCTCTTAGGGTACCACAATGACCATCTACCTCCTAAGGTTTGAGTAAGCACCCCCAAGCGGAGTTGGCGGTGGCACCTGTAATATCATCAACTCAATAACATTGCTCCTACACCTCCCCAAAGCCGGTAGAGACCTCGTTTTGCTTGTCTTATCCCGTTTATCCTTCAATCCTCATAATCATAGTTCAGACAATGAAACGCGAAGACACGGAGAGAGAATCAAGAAAACCGGTCTTCCATCCTACAATATTCGCTCCAGGTACCGTACCCCGCGCACGAGCTTGCTTCAGGCATAATCGCGTATTAGGATTGTTTTAGTGACTATTCACCAAAAAAAGCCGGGGTACGAAGATGCCGTCGTTCGCTGAAAAACTCGCCGAAGAGGCCATGCAGCTTCCTTACGATGAGAGAGCAAGCCTTGTGGAGAAGCTCCTCAAAAGCCTCAATGTTCCAACTCGGGCGGATATCGACCGACGCTGGGCGGAGGAAGCGGAAAGACGTGTGGAGGAAATCGATCGAGGGGACGTCACTGCTATTGACGGGGAGCAGGTCTTCCGCGAGATCCGCGACCGGTTTGGGAAGTAACGCATGACGTTTACCTTTCACCCGGAAGCCCGGTTTGAATTCAACGAAGCTATCGCCTACTATGAAAAAGCAGAATCAGGACTGGGGGTCGATTTTGCTGAAGAAATCTACGCCGCCATCCAACGGATTTTGAAGTATCCTGACGCGTGGTCTCCGCTCTCCAAAAACACCCGGCGATGTCTCACAGACCGATTCCCCTTCGGTGTCATTTATCAAATTCGTGATGAAGAGATTCTGATAGTCGCTATCGCCCACCTGAGTCGTGAACCGGAATACTGGGAAAACAGGTTATGAATGAGCGACCACCTGAAAGATAACTACTATCGGTCTCTTGACAGAACCTGCTGCACAGACGAAGGTCTACAGAATGAAAATCTCACAGGCTTGAGACTCGATACCGGCACCCGCCGATGGTGACAATCGAGTTCAATAGGTATGTATTCCAACGTGACCTTATCGGAGGCATCACTATGACTGAATCAAATCCCGTCACAAGCAATTCCCTCTCAGCAAAGCTGCCACGGCGGCAGTTCCTTAAAACAACCGCCGCAGCAAGTACAATACTGATGGCACCGACTTTGGTTCCCGGACCGGTGTTGGGCCGCAACGGAGCCGTTCCACCCAACGAGAAGATCATCCTCGGCGGTCTCGGCATCGGCGGTCGCGGGTCGTTTGACTTGCGCAGGATGCTCGCCGAGCCGGATGTCCAGTTTGTTGCGGTCTGTGACCCTCAGAAGGCGCGGGCTGAAAAGGTGAAGGACCTGGCCGATACGTTTTATGAGAATAAGGACTGCAAGACGTATCACAACACCCCGGAGTATTTGGCCACCCGAACAGATATTGACGCATTGCTGGTCACGACCGGCGACCGCTGGCATGCCCTCGCCTCAATCATGGCGATGCGGTCAGGGAAAGACGTTTATTCCGAAAAACCATCCTGTATGACCATCGAAGAAGGGCAGGCCGTCGTGGATACCGCTCGACGGTACGCGCGTGTGTATCAAACAGGCACTCAGCGGCTCAGCGAGGCGAATTTCGCATTTGCCAACGAACTGGTGCGGATCGGTCGGCTCGGCGAGGTTCACACAGTCCGCGCACACATCGCTCCTTGGGATGCAGCCGAAATGAGTCACGAATGGCGTCCCAAAGAGCCCCTGCCGCCGGAAGAGGAAGTCGACTGGGACGCGTGGCTCGGTCCGTGTCCGTGGCGTCCTTATCATCCGAAATACTGTCAAGGCGGCTGGCGGGGATACTACGATTTTCATACCAGCTGCATCGGCGAGTGGGGCGCACACACCTTCGCTCAGTGTCAACACGCCATCGGTGCGACAGACACCTCCGCAATCGAGTATGGGTATGTCCCCAACGAGTCCGGCGACGGGATGGTGACCCGCTTCGCGAATGGTATCACGATGGTTCTGGAACGCGATATGGACAAAAAATACTGGCATGGTTCGTGTGGCGTTCGCTACGAAGGTCCTGAGGGCTGGGTGGCTATCGCCGACGGTTATGACAAACCGGAAGTCTCATCGCCGTCATTGATGGCCGACTTTGACAAGATCATTGATGCGTACATTGCTCGGACACGGCGTCCGGTACGAGGTACCATGCGGCATGTGCGAGACTTCCTCGACTGTGTCAAATCGCGCCGTCAAACAGTCGCCAACGCGGAGATGATGCATCGATCGATGACCACTGTTCATGCGGCGAATATCTGTATGTGGCTCAAGCGGGACATGAAATACGATCCTGTAAATGAGGTCTTCCTGAACGACCCTGAAGCCAATCGTTTGCGTTCGCGTGCACAGCGAGCCCCGTGGATTTACTAATTGCTACCGGAAGGAGAAATCGCCATGCTTACGAATAAACTGAACATCATTTCCGCCGCTGTTCCAACGGCAACGAAACAAGAAGCCGAATTAATTGCCGTTTTGAAATCGTCAGACGCCTCTCTCAAGGACAAATGGGATGCCTGCCGCAACCTGGCACTTGTCGGTACCGACGAAGCTGTCGGGACACTCGCGGGAATGCTCGGCGAAGATGAGCGGGTGTCTCATTACGCCCGATACGCGCTTGAGCCGATCCCCAGCCCCAAAGTGGACCAGGCTTTACGTGACGCGCTCGGGAAGGTGAAGGGAACGCCCCTGGTCGGAGTGATCGGGAGCATTGGCGTACGGCGCGACGCCAAAGCAGTGGATTCTCTGGTGAAATTCCTGAGCGATAGCAATCCGCAAGTGGCCCAGGCTGCCGCCCGTGCGTTGGGGAGTATCGGCACCGGTGGCGCAGCCGAGGCCTTGCTGAGGGCTTTGCCCGATGCGCCGGAAAAAAATCAACTCGATGTCTGCGAAGGATTGTTCCGTTGTGCCGAGGAGTTGCAGGCAAACGGTTGGGTCGCAGAAGCGAGAGAAATCTACGACCGTCTCTGTGAAATCCGTGCGCCACATCAAGTTCGGTCCGCCGCCTTGCGCGGAGCCGTTCTCACTCGGGGCGATGACGGCCTGCCGATGCTCGTCAAAGCGCTTCACGGCGACGACTTCACCCAAGTCGCGGCGGCTGTTCGCACTGCGCAGGAAATGCCGGGTTCGCTGGTATCGGAGGTACTGGCGGCCGAACTGAGCAAACTGGACGCCGACAGGCAGATTGTCGTTATCCAGACTCTCGGCAAACGCGGCGACTCGGTAGCGGTCTCTGCTCTCGTCGCGGCTGCGAAGAAAGGCGACAACAACGTTCGCATCGAGGCTATACGTTCGCTGGCAGAGATCGGTGACGACAAGGCCGCACCTGCTCTCAAGGAGCTGGCGAAGGATTCCGACGCTGAGGTCGCTAAGGCCGCCAAAGAGAGTCTTGTTGTCTTCTGAACAGAGCGAGTGAATTGAACTTCGCTTGTATTCAACCACCGGCACTTAACCCGTTGGTCCAGGAGTTCGACTCCTGGACCAACGGGCGTGGTAACGCCTCATCAAAATCTCCGATCAATTTACTGTGATGTTGAAGTCTTTTTTTTGTACATAACTTCATCCCCCATAGAATCGAACAACAAAAACGACTTTGCTGTTCGATTCTATATCACGTGCCTCCCGTTGCTGCAAGGCGCACAGCGACTCACTTTTCTAGAAATGGTTTCTTGACTTCAGGTAATCCTCGATCGATTTGACAAATATCTCCGCCCTTTTCATCATGTTATTCGTCATTTCCCGCGGCACGGGTTGAATCGGCTCATAATCGGATGTCTGCCGAAGATCGAAGGCATCGTGAAAGTCTTTCGACATTGTCTTTGGGAAGGTGCCTTTAATCACAAATTCCGTGTCAAAAAAACTCATCACTCCTCTGTGTTTAGAGGGACTTTTGCCGACCGTTTGCAAAAGAGCCAAAACAGCATAGAACATAGCGTAGTAAAGGCGGTTGATAACGCTCTGTGTGGTGCGGTTTCCTTCAAGCAGGAACCGCGCATCTTTTAGCGCTTCTTGTGCTTGGTCGATGCGGTGCTTAGCCAGCTCGGTTACGTACTCCCGCTTCATACGACCACTCCATCTTCGTCAACAGCAATGGCAAGAAGAGAGGAACTGAGCGGTCCCTCCTCCCACTCCTCGCGCGACACTGCAACGGAAGTGACGGTGATTCCTTTGCCGAATCCCGCTTCCCAGGCGCACTCGCTGACAAGCGCCCGTGTCTCCCAAATCACCTGGCAATCGAGAACGACCAGGACATCCATGTCCGATTCAGGATCCGCGTCACCTCTTGCTCGTGAACCGAACAGGATCATCCGGTTGAGTGGTAGACGTGCGGCGACTTTTCGTTTGAAATCGCTCAGGATTTCCCTCTCCAGTGCGTTCATCGCATTTCCTCGTTTTCGCACAAGCCTGTCGCCTGGTTCATCCACATTATAGTCGTCAACGACACATGGGAAAAGACGGTGGCGAATCGCCTTGGACAAGAAAGAAGACAACCAGTCTCAGAGACTCAAATCTTCTCCTGGTCTTGGGCATTGTCTCTTTCTGTTCGGTCTTCTCGACAGGCACAGATCACCGGCAGGTGAATCGGGACCGATGCAGACGGAAAGTTGAGAAACGATGGGTTGACGAGAGTCTATTCAACAGCGGCTGGACTTACCGACAGCGAAGCCCATGATCAGGGGCACCTGTCCTATTGTGCGGATGATTCTCCCGGACCTTGGTGAGGGCGCGACAAGAGGCGACCTGTAAGCAGCCTATCCCCGGCGGCTTCGCCCGCAACATGTTTAGGCTGTGACGGCTCTTGCTGTGGCCTCTCTGTCCAGTGGATTGATCGCCTTTCTTCCTTCTCACATATCGTAAATCGGTACAACGCCTTTGGAGCGGTTCGCGGCAGTGTCTCCTTCCGCCCCGAGCGATCGGCGACGGAAATGAAATACTCAATTTCGGCTCCGGAGGCGTAGGCGGGAAGAGTAGAGGTGTATTGGTCGTTGGTATACAAGGAACGCAGTCGGGTCTTTCGCCACTCAGTCGATTCCCGGCACCGATGAAACACATTGAGCTGTTCTTCATACAGGCCCATTTCGCTGCGATCATCGATTGTCGCGACAATGGGGTATCCTTCCGGACAAAAAGGTACTTTATTGGGCAGCCGAGCATGAGCCAGGTAGAGCATGTGGCGATCGAAGACCGCCCGCACTCGGCAATGTAACGCGTCATCGTAATACCACTTCTTCCACGGATAACCGATCACTTCATAGCCTGGCATCGCCTCGGACCACGTAGCGAGCGCCTGCTGATCGAAGTCGACCCCGAACAAAGGAACAAGTATTTTTCTATTGAGAATCAGTGAGTTTGTGTACGCTGCCAAACGATGGGTTGGATTGACCCTGTCCCAAGAATCGCGCATCGCGACCTCGGGACAGTCGATTCGAAGGATCTCATAGGGCCGCCCGTATGGCGTCTTCAGGGAACGAAACACTTCTACATTGTCCTCAATGAGTTTGGCGGCTGGATGGTTCTCCGGTGGGCGCTTCACGAGAACGCGTTCTTGATCCAACAGTTTCAGCCAACAGTCAATATGCTGAATCCCTATAGGATCTACGTTTCTGAAAGCATACAGACGGTTAATTCCCGCCGACTGACTCAGGAGACCGCGCAACTCGGTTTCCTTGTAAAGAGGGCTGTTTTCTTGAACAAGTGCTTCGCTGCAGAAAGCCGTTCCTTGACCGTCAACCAGAAAATTCCCACCGGGTAGATAAGCCATTACATGTCGAAGGGGCGCTTTGAGTTCGAGAGCCATCTGCTCAGGGCTGTCATCTTGTATCGGCGGCGGTGCGCCTCCGTAGTTCAGAGTGAATCCCGGTCCTCCGGTATACGATCCGATGGAGATGAGCGGCTGCCCCTGGAAAACATGGTCCAGCAAGGTCCACTGGCCCCGTTCATCGAAAATCTGGTGAGGCGCGAAATCCCGGACAGAGTTTGTTTCGACCAGGCAGGGAAAAAAGAAGACGCGAGAAAGGTCGATCTCCAGGTCGGCGAGGCGATCTTCGGCTTCCTGCTCGTCTCCCGGATACACAAGAATGAACAGGAGATCATCTTCCGCCAACTCCTGTACAAGCTCGTCGGGAAGGTAAAACGGCGACGTGATAATCGTGCCGATCGCAGGTTCCCACTCTGCGATCATACGAACCGGTCTGCTTGAAATCCGAGACGCTGCGTGGGTTTCATTTGGAACCCAAAGCAGGCTTATCCACAATCCCAGAAGGAGAATCCTGCACAGTGTAGTTCCGCGCGGGCTGTCGGCATTATTCATCCCGGATACACCGGGGGTGCGGTTTTTCGATTTTTGCGATTCTCGCGTGTGATTTGTTTTCGGATGCATGTGTCTCTTTGCCTATGGGTTCTGCTGCACACGTTGTGGCATCTGGAGATGCGACTATCTACACAAAGAATGAATTACTGGTTTGAGTTATTTACTCTGTGGGATTCGACCTATTATGGATCTCCCGACATCGAGGTCGTTGCGGAGGGAATCACGCATCGGTAAGAAAGGCACGGAAAAGAATAGAAGGCGTTTTACCAGGTATGAAAGAGAGCATGATAAATACTCTCCTTTCTAGTGCAGAAAACCTGTGGATAGCGAATATCCAGTCTTGCAGTCAGAACCTCGCTCCAGGCTTGGACTGTTGCGTCAGCAATGGAAATATAGTCAGCAATGACTATTCAGTCAAGTACCGCTGATAATCGTGTACCGCGTTTACTCTTCTATCGATGCACCAGACCCCTTATCCGGTGAAGTACAGATAAGCGGCCAGAATCGCGACCACCACAAGTGCCGATGCAATTACGTCTCGGGCGTCCCAACTACTTCTCGACTGCCGCCTGTGTTCGTCTGTAATGGTCTCGTACGTTAGGCCATCGAGCTTCTGCTCATCGGGGGCCTTCGTAAGGTAACTAACCACGAGCATCACAAACACACAGACGAAGAAGATCATGAGGCTGTAATACTGAAAATAGACGTTGTTGACGATCCAGAGGAACGACCCTTCCGGGTATCCCTGTTCATAGCCTGCGAGTTCCAGAGCAACAGGTGTATCGACAGCCAGGCGAAATACGCCCAGAAGAAACCCAATGATCAAGGTTGCCAGGCACCCGGTCGCGTTTACTCTCTTTATGAAAATCCCAAGGAAGAACACCACGAAGATCGGAGGTGCCAAATACCCCTGAACACCTTGAAGATAGTCATACAGTCCCCGCGACCCTTGGATCACCGGAATCCACGATAGACCGATAAGAACCATGACTCCGGTGGCGATTCGGCCGATCCAAACAAGCTGGTGCTGCGAGGCGCGCGGATGCAGCTTTGAATAGAAATCCATGGTGAACAGAGTCGAGGACGCGTTGAAAACGCCGGAAAGAGAACTCATTAGTGCGGCCAACAAACCCGCCACCACGATTCCGCGAATTCCGACGGGCAACACGTGTTTGACCAGGAGCGGAAAAGCCGCTTGCGATTTGTCGGTATCCAGCTGACCCGCTGTGTAAAGTGCCTCACGCAATTCCATGATCGTTCCGCTGTCGGCGAGAGCAAAGCAGATCATGCCGGGGATGATGAAAATGAATACCGGTAGAAGTTTCAGGAAGGAGGCAAAGATGCTTCCACGGCGGGCCTGTTGTTCGTTTGGCGCACCCAATGCGCGCTGAACGATGTACTGGTCGGTACACCAGTACCACAGCCCAATAATTGGGGCGCAGAACAGCATCCCTAACCACGGGTAGTTGCCGTTGAAATACCATGCAATCCGGTTCTCTTCCTTGACCGGCGACCAGGAACCTTCCATCCCCTCCGGCACCAACGGCTTCCACAAATTAAACATCTCGGAACCGCATACTTCGCGCAGCCTGTCCCAGCCCCCGAGTACTTTTATGCCGTAAAAAGTCACCAGGGCGGACCCCACGATCAGAACGATGGTTTGAAGGGCTTCGGTGTATGCAACCGCCCGCAAACCCCCGAGGATTGTATAGACACCGGTGAGGAGGATCACCAAAATGGAGCCGATCCAGAAGCTGTCCAATACAACCACTCCGATATCCCAGTGAACCTCA
The DNA here is from genome assembly GCA_964612675.1 of uncultured bacterium. GTDB lineage: Bacteria > Hinthialibacterota > Hinthialibacteria > Hinthialibacterales > JAKPRU01 > CAZTDD01. The sequence goes on along the minus strand of CAZTDD010000107.1, from coordinate 13,343 downwards.
GGCAGGAGGGTTTGAAAGACAATGCCTCCCGCGAAAATCCCGACCGCGATTTTTGTGAGTACGTAGGCTACGAGAGAGATGATCGACAGAACCCAGCGTGCCGTTTCGTTGAATCGTTTCTCCAGAAACTCCGGCATCGTGAAAACTTTTGACCGTGCGTAGAACGGCACGAATACCCACCCCAGGACGAGCAGACACCATGCGTGAAGCTCGTAATGCGCCATCGCCACGCCGTCGGTACAGCCCGATCCCGCCAGACCGACGAGATGCTCGGAACCGATGTTGGATGCGAAGATCGAAGCCCCGACAATAAACCAGCCGAGGTTGCGTCCGGCGAGGAAATAGTCGTCCGCTGTGTCCTTGCCCTTGCGGATCACCCACCAGGCCAGGCCCAGCAGGATGGCGAAATAACCTCCGATCATCAGCCAGTCAAGCAGTTCCATAATCGATCCCTCTCGAATGGATGTGCCGGTCGAACATTCTTGTCACTGGAAGCGGTTTGTTGTGCTGAAACGCAGTAGGGTCTTCTGCTGTTCGCCGGGTCCACGACTATATCTCAAATGCTGTTTCGGCTTATAGAGGACCGTAGGTTTGTTGGGCCTCGGCAAACCCGGCGTGATCGCGTTAGGCAAACGAGGAGCAAATTGGCCGGACGGTGCCCCCGTCGGAACCATGGGGTCTGTATTTTTCTTTCCATCCGAATCTTTCCGCACCCACGTTCATTTCGTGTACGCGCGCATCGAGTTCATCCGAGGAGACATTCTTCAGTCGGAGTTCAAACGGATCGATTTTCAGTTTGAATGCCAGTTCCTCGATAGCCATTTCCAGCCCAAACGCTCCTTGCGGCCTTCCCGGTGCCCGAAACGGGCGAGGAGCTCCAGCGTTGAGCCGTATGGTCGATTCCTGCACAGACACACTCGGGATGTCGTAATTATCATAGAACGGCCCGCCTATACCGCTGCTGCCTGTGTAACCGACAATGGCTTGTGCATCGACGCCGACCGAACGGATATCGCCGTCATTTGTCGCGCCGATACGAACTGACATAATGGCTCCCGGTTTGTTCCCGCACATCACGATGTCTTCGTACCGATTAGCCATCAGCTTCACGGGACGGCCGGTCTCTTTGGCCATTTGGATGCAAAGGCCGCAGAATTCTTCCGCCTGAAGTTTGCTTCCAAAACCGCCGCCCATATGTTGGGTGATGATTCTTGTCTGACTGGACGAGAGCCTTCCAGCCGAAGCGCAGGAACTTCTCACGTTCCAGATGCCTTGGGTCGAGTACCAGACTGTCAGGTTTTCGCCCTCGAATTCCGCCACGCAACCGTGTGTTTCAAGGCAGCAATGTGGAGTTACCTGTGTCTCATACACGGCCTCGTGAGTAACCGTGGATTGAGCCAGTCCCGCTTCAACATCTCCCCGGTCCAACTGGACCGGTAGCGAGACACGACCTTCCTTCGTTGCCTCGGCCTGTGTCGCTTTGTCATCTGCGGAAGACAGTGCGAAACGCGCGGCAGCCGTTCCGGACCCCTCCGGCTCAAAATCGAAAGATTGGGGTTCATAATCGACTTTGATTTTTCGAGCGGCGTCGCGTGCCTGCTGAATAGTCTCAGCGGCAACACAGGCGATCAGCCATCCCGCGGAACGTGCTGTTCGTACACTTCTCGGTGTCATCACCGCCTTTACTCCGGGCATCCCTTCTGCGACAGACGTATCGATATTTGTGATGCTCGCATTTGCGTACGGACAAGTCGCCATAACAGCCTGGAGCATATTCGGGCGGTTAATATCGTGTGTGTATTTTGCCTTGCCGGTGACTTTTTGGATCGCATCCGGGCGCGGGATTTTCTTTTCGCCGATTACGCTGAAATCGTAATTGGCACCCCAAAAAGTGGGCTGGTCATCGGGCGCCGTATACTCAATATCTCTTGTAATTCCGTTGTGACCGATTCGTACAGTGACGGTTCTGGACACATCAGCCTCCTATCTTCTTCTTCGCGGTTTCTGCGGCCTTGAAGATCTGGTTATACGAACCACACCTGCACACGTGACCGGAGATTCCCTCCTTGACCTCCTCGATGGAAGCGGCGGGATTGTCGCGCAGAGTCGCGGCCATGGACATCACGAATCCCGGCGTACAGAACCCGCATTGAACGGCGTCCTCCTCGACAAACGCTTCCTGCACGGGGTGGAGCTTCTCGCCCTGGGCGAGTGCCTCGATCGTTGTGATTTCCTTGCCCTGCGCTTCGATTGCCAGGGTCATGCAGGAATATGCCGTTTTGCCGTTCAGGTAGACTGTGCAGCCCCCGCACGCCCCCTGGCCGCAGATCAACTTCGGACCTGTGATGTCCAGACGATTTCTGAGTACCTCGAGAAGCGTCTCGCGGGGCTCGACTTCGACAGTATGTGTCTCGCCGTTCACTTGCAGTGTTATGGGAACCGGATCGGGGCCAAGGACTTCCCCGATTCCCGTACCTTGCGCACTTGCTTCTTTCCCGGTCAGCGGAGCCAGGCCGGATGACAACGTGGAGGCGGTCACCACGCTCGTCCCAAACCCTTTCATGAACCGACGTCGGGAAAGTCCTTTCTTCCCTTTTCGATCATCGGACATAGACGTCTCCTTTCCGATGTAGGCCGTTACTCCCGTTGTTATGCAGACTTCAATGTTGTTGACAGGACGGTGCCGCATCCCCAAACCCGAAGGGTTCTTCGTGTTACAATTATACGGAGAGCGGAGATCGTTGGCAGCTTTTCGGTGGTGTTTTTGACGAGGATGTTCGGGGCTTTCCGCTCTCTTTGGACGCTATCATCGCAGTCCGACGACGACGAACACAATGGGGAAACGAAAGGGGCAGGTCGGCCGATGATCTCATTTGACGAAGCATTCAGGATTACGATGAGCCGAGCCCGAAAGCTGGAGACGGAGCGAGTTGGATTGGAAAGCGTGTCGGGTGCGATTCTGGCGGAGGATGTGCGCTCGGATCTTGATCTCCCTCCGTTTCCTCGATCCTTGCGTGACGGGTACGCATGCCGGAGAGCCGATTTATCGAATGAATTAAGCGTACTTGAGACCATTCAGGCAGGACAGATACCCACGAAATCGATTGGCGAGAATGAATGCTCGAAGATCATGACCGGGGCCGTCGTTCCCGAGGGCGCCGACACCGTGGTCATGGTTGAATTTACAGAAACTCCAACCGAGCGAACAATGAAATTCGTCGGTAAGGACACCGACAGAAACATCGCTGACCGTGGAGAAGATGTGAAGGCGGGAGAACTTGTCCTGCGGGTGGGCGAGCGGGTTCTTCCTCAGCATATTGCGGTACTTGCTACTGTGGGATGTGTTCAGCCCCTCGTTTCGCGACGTCCCAAGGTGGCGATTATTGAGACAGGCGACGAATTGGTGCTGCCGAAGGAGAAACCGAATCCCTCCCAGATTCGGACGACAAACGGTCTTCAGCTGTGCGCACAGGTAACTCGGATCGGGGCTGTCCCAGCGTACTACGGTATCGCGAGAGATACCGAAGAGGATATCGACCGGCATCTGCGTCAGGCACTTGAAGAGAACGATGTGGTGCTTGTCTCGGGGGGCGTATCCATGGGGGATTTGGACCTCGTGCCCGACGCAATGAAGAAGAATGGTCTCGATATCTTGTTTGACCGTGTCGCGGTCAAACCGGGAAAGCCGACGACATTTGCCGTTCGAGACGATAAGTATTGTTTCGGTTTGCCGGGCAATCCTGTTTCCACGTTTGTTCAGTTCGAACTGTTGGTGAAACCGTTTCTTTATCTTCTTCAAGGTCATGATTTTCAACCGCCATGCATCAAACTGCCTCTCGCCGAATCGTATTCGCAGAAACGGTCTGAGAGAGATTGTTGGATACCGGTTACAGTCAATGAGAACGGCGAGATACAAACATGCAGCTACCACGGCTCAGGGCATATTCATGCGCTTCGCGGTTCGGAGGGGATGATTTGTATCCCGGCGGGTGTTGATTTTGCGGAAAAAGGAACCAAGATGGAAATCCGAATGATCGATTAATGGAGATTATGTAGCGAGGCTTCCAATGAGCGACTTAACCCACCTCGATGAAGACGGACAGGCGCAGATGGTTGATGTCAGCCGAAAGAAACCTCAGCACCGTAAAGCGAAAGCAACAGGTTTCATTCGTTTATCCGAAACAACAATTCGTTGTATTACGGACCAAGCGATTCAAAAAGGCGATGTCCTTACCATCGCAAAGATCGCCGGAATTCAAGCCGCAAAACGAACGTCCGAACTCGTCCCACTCTGTCATCCAATCCCGCTGGAACATATCGACGTAAATGCCGAGATCGAAAAGGACGGCGTTTCTGTAACAAGCGAAGTGACATCCACCGGCCGAACGGGAGTCGAGATGGAATCGCTGACAGCCGTTAGCGTGGCCCTCCTCACGATTTACGATATGTGCAAAGCTATCGACAAAAACATGCGTATAGAGAACCTCGGGCTGCTGGAGAAAACGAAGAGCGAAATCGACTAGCATTTGGGACTACTGCAGAAAGAACGATGAAAGAAAGACTGAATATCACAGCCGGCAAGATTGTTTCGGTGAACACTTCCAGAGAGAAGGGAACGCCGAAAGAACCATCGCCGGAGATCACAATCGACGAACGCGGAGTGCAGGGAGACGCTCATGCCGGGGTGTGGCATCGACAGGTAAGCCTGCTTGCCATCGAGAGTATCGAACGCTTTTCGGCGGAGTGTAAAAGGACATTTAAACACGGTGAATTTGCCGAGAATATTACTACACGCGGAATCGATTTGACGACGGTTGCGCTCCTGGACACACTTACAATCGGTCCTGTCGAGCTGGAGGTCAGCCAGATCGGGAAGGCCTGTCATGAAGATGGTTGTGCGATTTTCCGGGCCGTTGGTAAATGTGTAATGCCGACGGACGGGATCTTTTGCCGAGTAATTCAAGGTGGCACCGCAAAACCCGGTGACAGAATCATCCATAAGCCGAAGCTTTTGAAACTGCGCGTATTCACTCTGAGCGACCGCGTCAATGAGGGCGATTACGAAGATGAAAGCGGGCCGCGAATCCAGGATCGTTTGGAAACTTTCTTTGCCGAAACGCGCTGGCGGCCCGAGATAGTGAGGTATGTTATCCCCGACGATGCGAACCTTTTACGAGACGAACTCGAGAAAGCGAGACGAGAGGGTGTCGACATTGTTTTCACTACGGGCGGGACCGGTGTGGGGCCGAAAGATTTTACGCCGGACGTTGTACTCGCAATGGCCGATAAAACTATCCCGGGAATTATGGAATTTATCCGGCTCAAATACGGGAGTAAATATCCCAATGCGCTGCTCAGCCGGTCGGTGGCAGGGGTTCTCGGAACCATGCTGGTATATACGCTTCCCGGAAGTCTCAAGGCTGTAGATGAGTATATCGATGAAATCGTGAAGACAATGGAACATACCGTCCTGATGATTCGTGGACTGGGACATTAAATGATTGTGTACTCAGTAAAGATGCATGAACAATAGAGAAGAATTGGTATACGGTGTAATCATCCTCGCGGCCGGCGAATCCCAACGCATGGGGACGCCCAAACCCCTGGTCCGCCTCGCTGACAAAACCCTTCTGGAACATATTTTGGCGAATCCATTTTTGCGCCGCCAGAACATCCACACAGTCGTTGTCCTCGGACATGCGATAGAGAATATCAAGACGATCCTCCCTCCTTCCGTGGAACATGCGGAAAATCGGAATTATATGAAGGGCCGTACAACCAGTGTGCAATGCGGCATTCGCTCTCTTTCCGATGGAATTCACGGGGTTTTTATCTGGCCCGTAGACTGCCCGATAGTTCCTTCCGAGGTGTTAAAACGATTGGCTGAAGCACTTTCCGGCCCGGAGGATATTTGCATACCTTCGTATAATTTCAGAAGAGGTCATCCGTGCCTGATTGGCGCGTCGTATTTCGCGGAAATCTTGTCCATGAGTGAGGATCAGCCGCTTCGCGATCTTTATCACAACCATCCGGACTCCATCCGACATGTCGAAGTCGATACGGAAACGATTCTACACAATCTGAATACGCCGGACGATGTGAGAAAAGCGGAACGGGATTTCCTGCAAAAAAGAGACGGAGAGACGAACGGAAAATGACGAAATCTATATTCCATCGGATCGATGAATTAGCGGATGAAGGAAAACTGTTTGTACTGGCGACGATTGTGGAATCCACGGGCTCGACACCGCGAAAACCCGGCGCGCGGATGATTGTCTATCCAGACGGTTCAATTGAGGGAACCATCGGGGGTGGGAGCGTCGAGAAGCAAGTGATTGAACAATCGAAATCCGTTCTTGAGACCGGTAAGAGTGAGCTGATCCGCATCGATTTACGTGGGAAACAAACCGATCCGACCGAACCGATCTGTGGAGGTGAACTGCGAGTATTTTTGGAACCAATGGGAAATCTACGGCGTCTTCTGATACTGGGGGCGGGGCATGTGGCGCGGGCAGTAGCGGGAATGGGGAATGAACTCGACGTTCGAATTGTTGTGTACGACGACCGTACCGAACAGGCTGATCCCAAACACTTTCCCGAAAACACGAAGGTAATATCCGGACCTTTCGTAAAGGCGATGGAAATCCTCCAGCCGACGGAGCGGGATTATGTCGCAATTATGACCTATGATCACGCATTGGATGAACAACTTTTGAAAGCTGCTTTAGAGTCCCCTGCGGAATATGTGGGGATGGTAGGAAGCAAGTCGAAGAGCAAACGAATTAAAGAACGGCTGGTTGAGGAAGGACTACCGGAGAAAAGGGTCGAAGAGGCCCACGCACCGATTGGAATTCCGATAGGCGGTCACAGTCCTGCGGAGATCGCAATTAGTATTCTTGCGGAAATTGTGAAGGAAATGAATCAGTCGTAGAGCTGATTTGATTCTAACCGCCAATTTGGCACATTGTCCGCCGGGGTGCAGCATATTCCGAGCTGCCAAGCGAATGTTGTTCCGGTTTCTGGGAGAGGACCGTTCCGACAATCTCGTGCAGATCCTCGTCGCTTGCTCCGTTACGAATAGGAGCGAGCAGATCGATTTCCTCATCGGAGAATAAACACCCACGCAGCTTTCCGTCCGGCGTAATCCGGATACGGTTACATCGCCGGCAAAACGGCTCGGAGACCGCACCGATGAAGCCGATTGTGCCTCCTGCGCTTGGAATGTGATATATCGCGCACGGTCCTTTGTGAGGCGTCTTCTTTTCTATTTTCTCCAAGGGAAACGCTTCACTAATTCGTTGTCTCATCGCAGAAATCGGCACGACTTTCTCAGCGTTTCCGGGCAATGCGAGGTAGGTCGGCATGGGTTCGATAAAACAGACGTCGTAGTTGTGACTGCGAGTAAGCTCCGCAAACGTAAGTATTTCATCGTCGTTGATTTCTTTGATTACAACAATGTTGATCCGGGGCGGTTTCGGCAGAATTTCTGCGGCCATTTGTAAGGCTTCAACTACCCGTCCGAGTTTTCCTCCGCCTGTCAATTCCTCATAGCGTTCCGGGACAAGGCTGTCGATACTGATATTGACACTCTGCAGTCCCGCTTTCGCTAACTCCTGTATACGTTCCGCGAGGTAACAGCCGTTGGTTGTCAGACAGATCTCTTCCAGACTGTCCGCGTCACGAAGATCCGCTACCAGGGAAGGGAGATCCTCTCGAAGGAGAGGCTCCCCTCCCGTCAAGCGGATTCTTCGAATTCCTTCATCGATAAAAAAACGTCCGATTCGAGACAACTCCTCGAGAGTCGGAGGTTTTGTGCAATTCGTGGTCGAGCGTGCCGAATTGGGCGTACAATATACACAATGAAAGTTGCATTGATCCGTCACCGACATGCGAAGATATGTAATTCGACGTCCGTACGGGTCTAACATGATTTACCGCCGACCATCCCGTCTGTATGAATCAGACCAGCTTCAAAATCGTCTGCTTTATCAGTGTTTTTGTCAGGGCGACTTTGTAGCCGTTCTCTTCGAGGGGGACTGCGTCCTTTGTGGCTTCTTCCCCCGCCTTCTCGGCGAGGCTATCCGTGATTTCTTTTCCGACCAGTGCTTTTTCTGCATCTGTTGCACGCCAGGGAACGGGTGCAACACCGCCCAAGACGATATTCGCTTTCTTACAGCGATTCCCATCGAGTTCCATCGCCACTGCGACCGAGGAAAGCGCCCAGTCGAATCCATCGCGCTCCCTGAATTTCAAATAAGTGCTTTTCATATTGTGGCGCGGGATTTCCACAGCCGTCACAATCTCGTCAGGCTCAATTACCGTTTCGCGAGTGAAATCCTGCTCCGGTAGAATGAAAAACTCTTCTACGGGCATCTCGCGTGGCCCATCCGAGCCCAACAATCGTACCTTTGCTTCGAGAGCGATCAACGCCGGGGCGCAATCGGAAGGGTGAACGATGAAACAGGGACCTCCAGCGAGGACTGCGTGATATTTATTGCGTCCAATTGCGGCGAAACATTGATCTCCGCCTTTTTTCAGGCAAGGATATTCTTCCTCACGGTAATACCAACACCGTGGACGTTGGCAGAGATTTCCGCCGATCGTGCCCACGTTTCTGACTTGCGGCGAACCGACTACTCCCGCAGCCTCGGCGAGGGCGGCATGGTTCCTTTTGATACTCTCGTCATCGGCGATATCGGTCAATGTGACCGCTGCACCGATAGTGAGTGAACCGCCGCTTGTCTGTATGGAATGAAGATCCCGGACTTCCGAGATATCCACAAGCAATTCCGGTGAAATGATGTGTTTTTTGAGTTCCCCGAGCAAGTCCATCCCGCCTGCGTGGATTTTCGCTGCTTGATTGTCGCCGAGGAGTTCGACGGCATGTTCGGCGGATCGGGCCGGTGCGTATTGGAATTTGTCCATTTTTGTATCCCTCCCTTTCTTTAGCTCAACGCCCCGAGGACTTTGTCGGGTGTGATCGGCAGTGACCGGATCGGCATGCCCAACGCGTTATAGACCGCGCAGGCAATCGCCGCCGCTGTCGGGATATGGGGCGGTTCGCCGAGTCCTTTCCCACTCGTGTTGCTTACGGGATCGTAGACATCGACGATGATCGGCTCGATCTCCGGCATACACATCGCGGTGAGGATTTTGTAATCCTCCATATTTGCGTTGATCTGCCGGCCTTTTACGGTATCCATGATTTGATTCTCCAGCAGCGCATAGCTCACGCCCTGGATGACACCGCCGGTGATTTGACTTTCGGCTTGTGCTTTCGCGAGGGCTTTGCCACAGTCCTGTACGGCGACTATATACTTGCAGTCGATTTTCCCCGTCGCTGTATTTACTTCCACTTCGGCGAATTGAGCGCCCCGCATCGGGGTTCCGATTTGCATTCCTTCGATCTTCGGCGGATCGATATGTTCGCCCATAGCGACGATCGGTCCGCCGCGGATCAGCGACGCCGCTTCTTTCCAGCTCATCTTCTTTGAGGGATCGCTCTTCTGGAACACGCTATCGTCACCCGACGCGATGTCGTCAACGCCGATCTCCCATTTTCGAGCGACTTGTTCGAAGAGTTTCTGTCTCGCTTTGTATGCTGCGCTTTTTACAGCGGGTGAGACCGTTGGAGTGGTTTTGCTGCCTCCGCTTGTGGGTCCGATCAAACCGATCCGTGTATCGCCGGTCACAACTTTTATTCGCTTGATTGGAATACCGAGCGTTTCCGCGGCGGTGACACCGACCATTGTCCGGAATCCGGTGCCGAGATCCTGGCAGGCGTTCGCGACCTCCACGCTGCCGTCCGAGTAGATGTTACAGCGGACAATCGCGCCGCCGGGCGAACCGTAATTGGGCCAATAGGTGACCGCACACCCCACGCCGCTTCTCACCAGCCCGTTTTGGGAACCGTGTTTCTTGAATTTCTTTTTCCATCCGAAACGTTCCGCTCCCACGTTGAACTCGTGCATGCGGGCGTCCAACGGCGAGACGGATACATTTTTTAATCGCAGCTCGAGCGGATCGATATCCAGTTTCACCGCCAACTCTTCAAGTGCCATCTCCATACCGAACGAGCCCTGCGGATGCCCCGGTGCGCGAAACGGACGCACCGACCCCCAATTGGTTCGCACGTTGGCCTCGCGAACGAGAATATTCGGGCAGTCATAGAATTCGCTGAATGGGTTCGCGACGCTGCCTCCGCCGCGATGCCCAATAAAGTTGTAGGCGGTTGTCGAAATCGCAGTCAGCGTACCGTCGCGTTTCGCGCCGAGTTTCACCTTCATTTTCGCGCCCGGCTTATTGCCACACATCACGCTGTCTTCGTAGCGGTTGACCATAAATTTAACAGGCCGCCGGGTTTGCTTCGCGAGTTTGACGCACATCTCCGCGAATTGCTCGGAGCCGAGTTTGCTGCCGAATCCGCCTCCCATGTACTGCGTGATAATTCGGGTTTTGCTCACGGGAACTCCGCCCGCGCGGGCCATCGGCTCTTGCATGCCCCACAGGGCCTGTGTGGAAAACCACACGGTCAGCTCATCGCCCATCCACTCCGCCACACAGCCGTGCGTTTCGAGCGTATTGTGCGGCGTGACCTGTGTATCGTATTCGGCCTCGTGGGTGGAATCCGCTTGCTGGAATCCCTCCTCGATATCGCCCCGGTCGCGTGTCGTTCTCTCGTCGACATTGCCTCCTTCGTCCGCGAACGGTGAGTCTTCGGTCATCGCTTTCTCTTCTTCCACGACAAACGGAAGCACATCGTATTCCACCTTGACCTTACGAACCGCGTCCTGCGCCTGTTCGAGCGTCTCCGCCGCGATGGCGGCGATAATCCAGCCGGCGAATCGGGCCGTACCGAGATCGTCCGCCACCATAACCGCCTTCACGCCGGGCATTTTTTCCGCTTTGGCTGTATCGACATTGCGGATTTTTGCGTGGGCGTGCGGGCAGGTCACCAGCGCCGCGTGAAGCATGTGCGGGCGGTTAATGTCGTAGGTGTATCGTGCTTTACCGGTGACTTTCGCGAAGCCGTCGAGACGCCGGATATCTTTTTCACCGACGATTTCAAAATCGTGATCGGAGCCCCAAAAACCGGGTTCGTTTTCGGGGACCTCGTATTCCACTCGTTTTTCGTGTCCTTTATGTCCGATGAGAGCGGAGATTGTTTTCGCCATGGTTTTTACCCTCCGTGTCTCTGTTTCACCAAATCGGCCGCGTGAAAAATCTGTGTGTAGGTGCCGCAGCGGCAGATATGTCCCGCGATACCTTCCTTGATTTCGATCAGCGAGGCGTTGGGATTCTTCTCGAAGACCGCCGCCATCGACATGACAAATCCGGGTGTACAGAATCCACACTGCATCGCGTCGGCGTCAATGAATGCTTTCTGTACCGGATGGAGTCCGTTGTCTTTCGGCAGTCCTTCGATGGTTGTGATCTCTTTGCCCTGGGCGCGCACGGCGAGCAGCATGCAGGCGTTCACTGTTTTTCCGTCGAGATACACCGTACACGCTCCGCAGTTTGCCATGTTGCAGACCTGTTTGGCCCCGGTGATGTCGAGTTTGTTGCGGAGTACGTCGAGCAGTGTCTCGCGCGGTTCCGCCTCGATATGGTAGGTTTTGCCGTTGACACGGAGTTCGATGGGAACGGGCCCCGGACCGACTGCGCCGGTTTCGGCGGCCTGGGCCGTCTCCTCCATGAGGGGAACAGCGGTACCCGCCACTGCGCCGGCTCCGGCGACACCGGTTCCCACCCCTTTGAGGAAATTCCTTCGGGAAACACGGTCTTTTGGCTCGGACATGTTTCTCTCCTTTTGGGTTTTTATTTTATCTGTCAATTTACAAATTGAGTTGTTCGTTCATTCACGAATCGAAGTTTGTGGTGCAGACCGGGGTGTCGATTTGAAAATGTGCAGCTGCACGCGGTTGAGATGTCGAAGGTGTATCGTGCGATGATCTAGGCTCCATACCACATAAGGTACGAATTCTGAACTGTCTTGCCTAGCTCTAGTCGGTAAATTGATTTGTGTTTTGGCCGAATAAAGTCGACTGCATTGGTTAAGTATTACTTTCACTCCCTGTTGCGTTCAAAGGAGTGCGTTCAAAGGGGTGCGTTCAAAGGGGTGCCACCCCCAACTCCGCTTGGGGGTGGTGGTAGATGCTGTCTGCTCCTCCTGGAGTTGCACTCCGGGGTGGCACCTGCTCCACACTCCACACCACGTGGAATTGAAAAGCCAACAATGGTGATTGCAGTTCGTTGATGGGACAGTCTACTGCGGCTACTGACTGGCATCGGCCATCACGACGGCTGTTGGAGCGCCTTGCTGGAGACTTCGACCTTCTCGTAGAGTGTTTCAGGGGCGATATCCGCTCCATTCGGCCACGCGATCGTTCCCCCCTCAATTCGTGCCCGTTTGAAAAACTCCAGATCCCTCAACGGCTCGAAGACAGGCCCTCGGCCGATGTACTCCGAAAAGTCCACATCGCCATGCAGACCATCGTCGAACACGACATGGAAAACCCACCCTCCGCGATATTCAATCGACTTCACTTCATTCATTTGCCACATAATACTCCTCAATCAAGCGGAGCGATTTTCTTGATTGGCTTGCCTGCCCGTGTCAACTCCCAATCTTCCTCAAGTTCCGCTGCATGCAAGTCAATCCACTCCCGGACAAGCCGCAGTGCCGTTCTCGAACCGATGTCTCCCCTCAGAATGTACCCTCGGAAGTCCAGAAGCACTTTCTTCCCTTGGTGCTACGCATGGAGATGCGGCGGATTGTGGTCATCGTAGTGCATCCTGATCACGATACCGAAGAAGCGCGTTATCTCAGGCATGTCAGCTCGCCACTCTTGCGCCGGCGATCATTGTCCAGCGTGTATAAAGCAGTATAGATTTCATCGACATGGTTGATCAAGTTGGACGAAAGGCTCGGAACATCGAAAGGGTTCGCACATTCCTAGAACAAAGTCCCATCCATTGATACTGCTTTGGATCACGGATAGACAAGGCCATGCCCGTGCTCGACGGGGGTGTGGGAGAGCGTTGGTTTTCTGGTATGGATGACAGGAGAGTGCAAAAAGTCAGGCGAGTGTGTTTTCATCGTCTCGCTTCTGGCATGGCACCCGTCGTTGTTTCGGTTCATCCACCCCCAAACGGAGCTGGGGGTGGCACCCTGTCTCCCGACATCTGTTCGTTTATGAGAAGCCTCAGGTGTAGGCATCAACCTGTCTGACGACTCGGTAACACCTCGTCCTTTCGGTTCTAACGATGTGTGTCGTAAACCATGCCGCTAGTGTTGTGTCCCACAAGTTCTTGGCATAAATATTGCGAGTAATCTGGGCATC
>CAZTDD010000106.1:0-24836 GCA_964612675.1 uncultured bacterium | reverse complement strand
TTTATCAACCACTTCGAACTTATTCGACTCTACGCATAACCTGAAAGGTCCGCTGCAATTCTCAGGTCACACCGTTTCCCATATGCCCTCGGATTCGGGGGAACGTGCAGAAAGAACACACCAACCGCTTTCAATACGCTGGATAAATCGATATATTGATCGCACCGGAGGAGGGTGCGAAATCGCCTGCAAACGCCGGGAATGGCTGAAGCGTACGTGTCGCGCTTTCGTACGTCCCATCCTCCCCGAATTCGAGACTAAACGCTCTCACGAGATTGTTCGGAGCCGGGTGTGTAACCGAAACCTCACCCGTGTCCGGATCGACCGCAATCATCGCCTGTGTGCTCAATAAGATCTCATCCGCACGGTCGTTGTCTAAATTCCCGCACGCAACATCAAGCCCTCCCGACGGATTCGCATCCGCACCGAATGCCTGTATCCAATTCGTTCCCGCCATTACCTCGACCGATGTGATTGAATTCGCACCGTCCGTCTTAACATCAAATACCCGCACGAAATTCTTGAGCGCGGTGTCTCCGCTTGCGCCATCGGGCATCCCCGCATTGGCGACGACGATCTCCTTGTCGCCATCGCCGTCGACATCGCCGACCGCCAGGTTAATTCCGCCCGATCCCTGATAGCCTTCCGGCATGCCCGCAACCGGCGCGCTTCGTTTTGTTACTTGAATCCGGCCATCGACTCGATCCAAGTCGACGATCTGGAACAACGTCGTCGAACCGGCCCCGTTCATCTGGCCGACAATCAGTTCGTCCAGACCATCCCCATCGACGTCGCCTGCTGACACCGACGTGCCACCGGAACCGTTTCCGCGCACCGCCGCACCGGTGAGACCTTGGAACGTGCCGACAATGTCCAGGATTCGTTTGTTGCCGACTTCCATGTACTGAAGCGCACGAATCTGGTTATCACCGCCAAGCCCTTGCGTTGCGATCACCAGCGGCAGCTCGCCTGCGACAAAATTCCCCGCACAAACATTCAAGGCACCGTGCGGATTTCGGAGCAGCGCATTCCCCGCACCCAGTGCGAAAACGTTTTTCGACGTAATCACACGCGGACCGTCATTCTTCCCACCGAACGGGGACCACGCCACAAGAATCGACGGCGCAATCGAGCCCATCCCGCCCGGGCCGACCGCCGTGACAATATCAGTGATCCCATCTCCGTCGATATCCGCGATGGCCGTATTGACCGAGCGCTCGGTTGTTGTCTGCAGATACTCGGCGAACGTGCTGGGAAGCGCCGGGAAATTCGTAATCCGTCGCAAATCGCTCGTTCGAACCAGCTTATTCGCCGTATTCCCGCCATAGCCTTGCGAGACAACGATGTAGTCCATCGCAACGTCTTCGCTTGGAGTCGGTGTCAGGGTTGGAGTAGGCGTGGCCATGGGGGAGTGTGTCGGTGTCTGTGAGGGACTCGGTGTAAGAGGAACTTCTCCATACGGTAAAAAAACCGTCAGTGGTTCGGATAGCTTGTCCTGCTCATACAAGGCATGGAACACCAGCGCGTATTCGCCTGCTGCATCAAATGACGATTCTTGGATTGTACCCGACCACCGCCAAGAACTACCCTCGCGTGATAAGTCGATTTCATGAAAAGTAGATGCGAGGGAGGTGCCACCACCGTCCTTTGGCACAACGGTCCCCCACACTCGATCCGGTACCGCCGCTTCCAAAACATCCACCCAGACAGTAACATCCCCGCTCAGGGGGCTATCAAACTCGGACGACCGAAGGAGGGTTGGTACAGCCGCAGCATCAGAGCCCGCCAAGGCCCCCCGACGACCGATGAACCATTTCTCCGCAAGTAAGCCGTCGCTCTTTGTTGTTCGTCCATCGCCATCGTCGTCCAACAGCGGCTCCGGCTGCTTCAGCCCATCCACCAATGATAGATACGCACCGTCATAAGATGTCCACAAATCCTCCCCTCGATACGCATTGCCCAAGAAATACTTGCTGAAGGACAACTGAGAGAGTGTCTGAATAAACAACCCTTTTCCCTTGGTAGACGTACCTGCAATTACTAACCGTCTTCCGGATGTATCGTCTGCGTTCGCTTCTACAAATTTGCCTGCGTAGGGGCTATCGACAACGAGAATAACTTCCAACGTTGGATGAGATGCCTGAAGATCGTTGAGTGTATCAAGGAGTTCCGGTGCAGCAATCGTCTCATCTTCACCAAAGAAAAACACTCCTTCCGGTGAGCCATCGCCGACAAGATAGAGAAAAAGGCGAAGGCTTTTTTCTGGAGATTCCGGCACAGCGAGGGTTCTCAGCGTATCAAGGAATTCCCGCTGTTGTGTTGGATGATCGCGACCGAGGATTCGAATATTGTCATTTGGATAGCCGCGTTTCTGACACACTTGAAGAGCGTAGGAAACCATACCCTCAGAGAACGAACGGAGCCGGGATCCACCCCCTGCAGCAAGCAGTGCGCGTATCGTCAGAGTCTCTTCTGGGTTCGGCTCCTCGCTGACTTTGATTCGAGTGATTTTGGGACGGGAGAGGCGATTGTGCTTTAGACGTGCCGTGAAACTGACAATATACACTCCTTTTTCCTGAAGATCCTCCAGCTTAGCCGACCACGTATTCGTATCCGTTGGATCTTCGACAAGCGATACTTTTCGAATGCTCTCGTTGGCTAGGATTGATTCACCGGAGATTGTCTGTGGGGCTGGAAGACGGACGACGGCCCAAATCTCCTCCGGGTTGGAGCCGGGAACGACCTGTGCTGTGAGATCCACGGAAGCTCCTCGATGAACCGTCATGAGCGTATCTTCCGAGGGATAAATCTCATCAAAAACTGGAAACTCGCCCGACCCCTGCCCGGCGTACCCCCACCCCCGACCAAACCGATTGCTCCCCATGGCGAAACCGTCATGCTCATCAAAAACTCCGTCTCCATTGTCATCCATTTGGGGACGCTGACCGGAGATACTGAACTCTTGGAAGAAGCCCGTGGCGGCTCGGACTGCCTCTTTCATTTTGGCACCCATATAGGCAGCCCCCCAAAATACATAACTAAACGAGGTGAGATCAGGCGGCGGCATAATGACCGCCTCCGTATCGGAACTTGTGCTCGATATCACCTGGCGTTTCCCTCTGGGGGAAGGCAGACAATTCTGAACGAAAATACCCGAGTAACAGGAATCGACCACCAGCGTGACGTCGATTTGGGTTGACTCCCCTGTCAACGAATCGAGCCAGGAATCCAATTCCAGGGACGAGACTGCCTCGTTTTCATTGAGCCGAAAATAAACTTCTTTGCCTCCTGTCGCCCGAGGCAAAGCGAATCCGTGATCGATCATATAGATCAGCAGCCGACGTCCGGAAGAAATAAGGTCGCTTCTTGCCCAATCGGTGATGGCTTTGCGCAGGTTTTGTCTCGTAGCCGATCCAAATACATCATTGACAAGGTCTCCATCTGCATCCTGCTCCGCATCGAAGGCGGACAGCCATCGGATATCCTCTTTTTCATAACCGCGTGTCCTGCAGATTGAATAGGCGTATGCAGAAAGTGCTTTCGTCTGTTCGATGAGCGCGTTGCCTTTGTATTCGCCTCCGCCTGCAACGATGAGAACTCGTGGAGAGTCTACCTCCCACAACCGCGCAATGCCCTCCCCCGCCATGAGAGGATACGGGACTCCACCCGTTAGCACTCTGCGCCCATCCGGCGAAAAGAACGCCCACACTGCGGACCCCACATGCGACCGAAAAGTGGCAATTACCACACCTGTTTGGATATCCCATACTTTTGCCGTTCCATGCGTGCTTCCTGTCACAATCCAACGTCCATCCGGTGAAAACGCCGCAGACCGGATGCCGTGCTCCTTATCGCCATGAAAGGTCCACACAGGTTCGGCTGTCTTGAAGTTCCACAGCCTGGCCGTTCCATCCAGACTGCTTGTCAAGACCCAACGGCCGTCCGGCGAAAACGCAACCGAAACCACTTCTTTCTTGTGTCCCATGTAGATACGAACTTCGTGGCCGTTTGCCACGTCCCACAGTCTCGCGGTCTTATCGTCGCTCCCCGTCAAGATCCAATTCCCATCCGGCGAAAACGCGACCGATTTGACATTTCCCCCATGACCCGACAGAGTGTGAATCTCAGTTCCTGTTTGCAGATCCCACACCTTGGCAGGACCAAAGGATCCCGGACGTCCTTCATGCCCCGTCAGCACATAGGTATTATTGGGCGAGATAGCAACCGACACCGCATTCCCGATACTGTCGGACGGATGGAAATTGTTGATCGGTTGTCCTGTTTCCACGTCAAACAGCTGAGCGTCACCGATATCATTCGCTAGTAGAACATATCGTCCATCCGATGAGTAATCCGTAGAAATAACGACTCCACAATCTTTGAATGCCTGAATCTCCGCTCCCGTTTCCGTGTCCCACAACTGGGCTTGAACGCCCTCTCCTCCGTCTCCAGCGGTCAAAATCCCTCGTCCGTCCGGTGAAAAGCCGATCGACATTAGGCGATTGTTGTGTCCGCGAAGCATTCTGATCTCGTTGCCTGTCTCATATTCATACAGGCGTAACGCCGGATCGAACTCCGCCGTTGCCACAATCCACGTTTGATTCGGAGAAATCCTAACCCGGTTTGCCGAGGGAAGAGGAGCAAGCAGACGCGACATGAGACCGGTCTCCATTTCCCATATCCGTACACCGCCAGAACTGGCCGTAACAAGTTCATCATTGATCTGAGACACGGCGACCGCCTGCACGGGGGCTCCAGCTTCTACACTGAACGTTTGGATAAGCTGCCCCGTCGATGTGTCCCAGAGTTTAGCGGTCCCGTCGGAGCTGCTGCTCGCTAGCCGACGGCTGTCCTCGAAGAAGGCTATACACAATACACTTCCACGATGACCGAGAAGTGTCTGAGCCAAGCGCCCCGTTTCCGCCTCCCACAGATGTATTCTTGTGTCGGCACTGCCGGTAGCAATCCATCGACCGTCAGGTGAAAACGCCGCCGAGTTTATACACGAATTGTGTCCGCGGAGTGTTTGGACAGACTGGCCGGTCTTTGCGTCCCAGAGCGTCACCGTTCCATCTGCATCGCCCGTCACAATCCACTTTCCGCCCGGAGAGTAGGCAACGGATTCCACAGATGATGCGTGACCGCTGAAGGTCAGTAATTCTTGACCGATCTCGATATCCCACAATTTCGCAGTGCCGTCGCCGCTGCCGGTCACGATTTGTCGTCCATCGGGGGAAAACGCCACGGAAGTAACCCGATCGTGGTGTCCGGAGAAACGCCGAAGAATTTGACCTGTTTCGCTGTCCCAAAGAACCGCCCAGCCACCGTTACTCCCCGTCACGATTTGCTTTCCCGAAGGAGAAACCGCCAGATCCATGAGTTTCCCCTCGCCGTAAACCTGAATCGGCGTATAACTCCGGATACTGGACGGATTCACGTCAAAAGGGACTGAGGCCGACACTTCCACATTTTGAAACGTCGCGGGATCGGATACGGAGATCGTAATCAGAGCATCCGACATCCCAAACGCTTCAGGTTGGACAACGATAGCAGGCAATCCGGTTATGCTGTCGGCTCCCATGGACAAAGCCTTCGGCTCTGAAATCGACGTCGACGGAGGTATTTCAGGCGACCACACGGTCTCTTGACTGAGAGGAGTGAAAGAAACATCCGGCAAATAAGAAATCGCCGATACAAGGTCGTAATTTGTTGTAGCAAGTGTATCAAAGAATGTCGAACATCCCGGAGTGCCCGGAGAAAAATCATACGAAATATATTTCCACCGTGCCCAAATTACACCATGATCCGTCAACTGACACGACGTTGGAAGAACGGCATTCGTAAACTCCCGTAACGACGGTGGGTAGAGACTACTGAAATCCGCTGTAATGAACTCGGGTGCATGACCGTCGATCGTCGTGATCGTTGCATCCAAGACGATCTCGTCCCCCGGCTCCAGCTGGACTCTTCCTCCACGAGGGAGATCCTCATAGAGCAAAACTCTCCCATTTATCGTGAGTGACTGTTCGGTAGCCATGGGGCCTCTGGCGTTAATACTCACGATACCGGCGTCTTTCTTTAGCACCGTTCCATCGCTTCGTTCAGCCGAAAAAGAGACGTGCTCGGGTCTCAGTGGGAAAGCGGTTTGGGAGACCTGAATTACCTGCGTTGCAAAAAGGATTGTGTGAGTATCCGACTGCTCCAGTATTTTCCGTCCGGCTGATTCCGTACCCGGTATCGTACGTTGAAAGTGTCGGTCCAAAACCTCCGTAAGATTGCTGCTAAATTGTGCGATGGAGCTGCCATCGAATCCGGAAATGCCGACAAGCGCAGCCACAACAACATAGTCACCGGCTCTCGCATACGTAGGAGATAGCACAGGAGGCACACCGGACAACCCCTTCGCTTCTTCGGCAGTCTGAAAAGAAAAGACTCTGGCCCGTGTAATTTGAACGTCTGAGTTCACAGGCGTAGACATCGACGGCGGCCATATACCAAAAAATCGTCCGAAACTATTGTTATTTTCCTTGGATTCGGTCACTGCAGCGCTGGGATCGACGATCGCGCAGCGGCCCTCGATTCCGACGCCTACGTCTTCATCGCTCAAGCGCACAGAGGCACCGGCCTTGAGATCTGACACGTGCCATAGCGCAATCGTGCGACCATACCAATTCTTGACGACGACTTCGAAATGGTGAGCGGCAACAGATCCCTGGTTCTGAACGACAACAACAAGTCCATCGCCCTGCCGCTCGCTATCGTAAGTGTTTTCCGTGTGAAGCGAGGTCACGGTCAAATCGGGCATTCCCAGGTCGGCTGTGTTTTCTGAGTACAGGGGGGGTGTAGCGTCCGAGTGATTTCTTTCTACCGTATCGAGGCTTGAAAATACCTGCGCTCTGACAATAGGCAGACAAAAGAAGTTCATCAGAACAATGATGATAATAAGGACCAGTAAATACGAGAAAATCCTGTCAACCGAGTTCCCCTTTGTCGAGATCACCGAGTTATGCTCCTTCATCTTGAGAGTATCTGCACGCTGTCGGATTGATATACAGGCAGCTGACTTCACGCGTCGATCGAATAACATGAGGTTCTGTGGGTTGGAACAGCATCTACTACACTCGGCACCGAGAGCAGAATAACGCAAAGCTGGTAATCGTCGCTTGGCTGGGATATGGCTAAACGAAATTCGCCCATTGCCAGCAACAATACGGCTATCTATGTCAGTGAGTATAGTCCATATCTTGGAATACGTGAACTTCCCTGACTACCCGCGGGCGGAGGCAAAACTCCAACAAAACCACACCAGCGTAGCCCCTACTGGTCGAGTCTTCCGCCGACCGGAACCTCGTCGACTCAGGAGTTGGACTCCCGGGCCGGGCGAGCGACTGTGCTCGCGTATGCTGTGAAACGGGTTTTACTATTTCTCGCGGGCTTACCGATTGGATTTCGGGATTTTCAGGAAGTGACGTAAGTCTAGTCAAATCAGCTCGCGCCGGCAGGGACTCGAACCCCGAACCGTCTGATCCGAAGTCAGATGCTCTATCCAATTGAGCTACCGGCGCCTGTTTCTCTCGTCGGCAACACTCAGTATCAGTAAACAAAGAACTCTAGTTCATTCCATTTTGCGTACTGTACCGTAATTCACGCCGCCGTCACAGCTACGCACACGTCGAAGACGCGCGTCAAATCCGATCAACCTTCACCTCCCGCCAGCCACGGGTACCGCCAACCGTGAACAAACGCATGACTGTGAAGCTCCTCCACCGTCTGCTCGGACAACCGTTTGCGTGCATCCGACACCCTACAGTTGGCCTCGACATGCCTCACACTACGCATACCCGGGATCACCGACGACACTGCCGGATGATGCAAACAGTATTTCAACGCCAACGTCGGCAAATCCGGTGTGTCCTCGCTGAGAAATGGACGCAACGCCTTGACCCGTCGATCCACCTCCTCCAACCGATCCGGCGTAAGCCACTCTTTCCGCCAATCATCGCGTGCGAATTTCGTGTCCGGTGTTATCGACCCCGTCAAAATTCCCTCTTCGAACGGGACCCGAGCGATGATCCCGACACCTTTCTCCTGGACCGCCGGGAATAACTTCTCCTCGGGTCGCTGCTCGAAAATGTTGTAGATCACCTGTACTGACTTGATATTCCCGGACTTCACCAGTTCGACACCGTCATACGGTTCCCAGTCGTTCATCGAGATGCCGAAATACCGGATCTTTCCCTCCTGCCGGAGTTTTTCGAGAGTCTCCAGCCATTCCGGTTCATCCAGCCAACGGTCGGTCCAGCAGTGGAGTTGTTGGATGTCGATGTAGTCGGTCTTCAGATTCCGCAGACTGCGCTCGGTACACGACCTGAGCCAATCGGCGGGAAAGGAGTCCCTCGATGATTCGCTCGCTAAAGGCGGCCAATGATAGGTCTTCGGCGGCACCTTTGTGCCGATGACAATCTCATTGCGGCGGCCGCCGGTGAACTCCTGCCCGATCAGCTGTTCGCTGTGGCCGTCACCATATACATAGGCCGTATCATAGAAGCTGACGCCTAAATCAAACGCACGACGGAGCGCACGCAGCGACTCCTCATCGTTTGGCTCGCCCCATACATCGCCGCCGATGCCCCACGCCCCGAATCCGATCTCGCTGACTCTGAGCTCCGTATCGCCGAATTGTCTGTATTCCATGGTTGGCTCCCTGTTTGATTCATCTACCCTTCTTGTTAATAATCTATTCCGATTATGCTCTTTTGTACATTGCCTGTGAATGCGATCTGCCTGTCCAAGAGTCCTTCAAGATGCACCCAAATTCTCGAAAACCGTATGCATGGCTCATAAGATAGAGAGACAAATGTAAAAACTTGTAATCCGTCCCAGAGACTCGGGATGTCAATAAACACAACATGTTGTGCCAAAACAATGATGAAGGCACAAATTAGGGCACATCTAGGCATTCACGAGGGCCGATGCTAGTGTTTCTTGGCGGAGAAACTCTCGTACACGCCGTTTACAATGATACTATATACGCTATCATTTTTTAGTCAGGCAACGTCATTATTAGCGTGGAGTTTGTTGAGTCAGCCTTTTCCGAGTGTCGTAGAATCTGGAGGTAATTTAGAAAATCCGAACTGTCGAGTCGCAAAGATCCAGTGGGCAAGCACGAGAAGAACCTACATAAATGGACAAAGAATCCACCCTCAGACGTGCCTTTTCGCGATTTTATCGCTTTTGCGGAACATTTCGGTCTTCATTTAGAAATGCCAGCTCGGGGTGCGCACCCGTCTTTGATAGATACAAGGCTGAACGATTTTAAAGCATCTAAGTATAGCAAAGGGTGCGGGAATTTTGATATCAACAACGATACGCTTACAATTCCTGTTTCAGGTGGTAAGAAAGTCAAGAAACTATACGTAAAGAGAGTCGTCTCATTCATCCGATATGTTCAGGAGAGTGAAGATAATGATTGATCAGACGCAATTACAAAGATTGTTGAATCTAAAGTACAGAGTCGTTGTTGAGCCTATTCCAGAAGAAGAAGGAGGAGGGTTCGAAGCATACGTTCCAACTCTTGGAAGGGGGACTTGTGTCGGAGTTGGGGATACTGTGGAAGAGGCGGTCCAGTCAGTCAATGAATGCAAGCATAGTCTGTTCATGCTATGGATGGAAAAAGGGTATCCGATTCCCGAGCCCGACAGCGAAAGTAGTGTTACCGACGAATATAATGGCCGGATTCTCTTGAGAACCAGCGGAGAGATGCATGAGCATCTTGTCCGCAATGCGGAGAAACAGGGCGTGAGTTTGAATGCATACCTCAATCAGATCATAAGCAGAGCACAGTCACTTGCTTTGTTTGAAGAACAGATCAACAGGGTGGCGCTTCAGTTCAAGGATCATTTAGAAGAACAGTTTGGATTCGTTTTCTCAAAGCAACACCGAGGATGGCTTTCTGATACGAAATCAAAAATTCATGTCAACAGGTCTGGTGAAGTCCTTTCTGACGTTGCACAGGCATCGAACGTGTTGAGTCTTAAGGAATCGACCCGACCCGAGCAAGAGGCAGCGTGACTGTGGAGATCCCTCATGGCAACGAAGACAAACGCAGATAAGAAGTTGATAGCCAGATATCATCAGTTCATCAGGGGTTTGGAGTTGGAATCGATCTGGCTGAGCCGGGCAGATCTTCAACTCCATGGAGTTCCGAACGATATCCTCCGTACAGATTCTTCTATCAATATGAAACCAGTTGACGCATCTTATGACCAGTTGGGTTCTGACAAAGCGATTATCGCAACGTGCCATGCGTTAACGGTAGAGAATCAGTACAACGAGGAAGTCATATCCATTCAAGTGGACTACAAAGTAGAATATACAACGACCATTGCTTTTGACGATGAGCTTATGGATTTGTTCAGCCACGCGGTACTCCCGTCCCATGTTTTACCTTATCTCCGAGAATATGTTCAAAATAGCTTTGTCAGAATGGGTTTACCACCGTTAACACTGCCCATGTGGAAATCGCCTTTTCTCACTCAGAAGGATGAGACTAAGTCAAAACGCAAGTCCCCAAAATCGAGAGGCAAGAAAACAGCAACGAAAAAGAAATCAAGATCTACGAAGAGCGCTGGTCGACCCCGCTCGCAAACGAAGACCTAGCACAAGCCCGGTGGTTGTGGAATCATGGAATCCAACAGAGCGATAGGTGCTGCAATTCCATCGATGCGAACTTGAGCGTGAATAGTTGCTGGTTCTTTACTCGAGAAGAACGTTCGTTGTAAAACTGAAACGCCTCATTCGACCAGGTGCGGCCGTAGCGGCTGTGTTGGTCTTCTGCAGTCTATTGCTTGCTTCATGCGGGTCGCGTGCGGTGGTATTGGCACGAAGGGACGGTGACCGACAAATCGTCCGTGTCGAACTCCAGGCCGATCCACGCTTCATCGATCCGCACCGGGCGGGAGACTTCCCCTCCGCGACGCAATGCTCGCTCGCGTACGAGTCTCTTGTGCAGTATCGATATCCCTCCCCGTCCGAACCGGAGGTGGTGCCCTGCCTGGCCGTTCGCATGCCCGAGATCAGCGAAGACCGTCTCACCTACACATTCACCCTCCGCAAGAATGTCTATTTTCAGGACGACCCGTGTTTTCCGAACGGCATCGGGCGGAAGATGACCGCAAAAGACGTCATCTATTCGCTAAAACGTATCATGTCGCTTTCGCAGGGTGGGTTTTGGATTTTGGAGAACAAAGTTGTGGGGCTGGACGACTGGCGGCAGCGATTCCTCGCGACAAGCGACCCGGAAGCGCAGGCACGCTTGTTTGAGGAACCCGTCGAGGGACTCGAATGGATCGACGAGCACACGTTCCGCATCCATCTAGTCAAGCCTTATCCGCAGCTTCTTTGGGTGCTCGGGATGACCTACGGTTCCGTCGTCCCGCGTGAAGCCGTCGAGATGTACGGCCCGGAATTCACACGTCATCCGGTCGGAACGGGACCGTTTGTCTTGAAAGAGTATCTAAAAAAACGACACCTGATCTGGGTAAAAAACCCGAAGTACCGCGAATGGTATTTTCCACACCTCGATAAAGAGACCGTTGAACATCCGGAATTTCCCGAGAATCTTCGCAACCGCTGGGAAAACGAAGGAACACTTCAGCCCGGCGAGTGGGAGAAATATGTCGCTCCCCATATTGGCAAACGGATGCCGCTCGCTGATGAAATCCACTTTTTTATCATCCCTGAAGCCAGCACCTCTTTTCTCGAGTTTCTCGCGGGAACCATCGACCGCCAGAAGCGATTGACAAAAGATCAATTTGAGAACGTCGTGAGCGTTGAAGTTGCGACCGATACGAAACTCCCGGCGGATCAACGTCTGACACCGGAGATACGTGGAAAAGGCATCCACCTGCAAGTTTTCGATGAACCATGGATTACCTACATCGCGTTCAACATGGAGGATGAAATCGTAGGCGGCTATTCTGACCGTCAGAAGAAACTGCGCAAAGCGATCAGCCTCGCGATGGACCGCGAGTATTTCATTGCCGCCTATGCCAACGGCCGCGGTAGAGTGGCAAATATGGTTATTCCTCCCGGTGTTAAGGGGTACGACCCCAATTATTGGCCGCCATGCGGACGCTTTAATCCGGTGCAAGCGTTGGATTTACTTCGTGAGGCAGGATACGATGTGTTTCGTTCTCCTTCCGGAGAATGGATTACACGAGAATCGCCGGACAGCGAGCCGATGGAGCTCACCATCGAGTTTCGTTCGCCGCGTCAGAAAGACGTCGCACGGTTTTACGCAATTTGTTTGCGGGACATCGGGATACGTCTGAAAGCGAACCTTCAAACGTTTCCGGAATTCCTTCGGCGGGCAGCCGAAGGAAAAGGACAACTGTATGATGCGAGTTGGGTTATGGATTACCCCGACGCACAAAACGTCCTTCAGCTTCTCTACGGGCCGAACCGCAGACCCGGGGTTAACTACGCAGCGTACCAGAATGACCGGTATGACGAGCTGTATGAAGAAATGCAAGTACTATCCGATAACGATCCCGAGGAATGGAAACGGAAATCCGAGATTATCGAAGAGATGATTCGCATCGTGGATGAAGATACGCCATGGGTATATATCTTTTTTTATCAAAGCTATATCCTCTTTCACGATTGGTTCGCCGAGAATAAGCCGAACCCGATGGATACACGGGACCATACGTATTTCACCTCCGATCCTCATCTCCGTCTGAAACAAGTCAAAGAATTCAACGCGATTTACTGGCCGCCCGCGATTGTATTTGTGAGCGTTATTGTATTGATTATAATCGCCTTTGTTCTAAAAATTGTGCAGCAGCAGCGAGGGTAGTTCGAGTGTTTGCGTATACAGTCAGACGTTTGCTTTACGCGGTGCCGATTCTGTTCGGGGTCATCCTGTTTACATTTATTTTGTTTTATATGGTTAATTCGCCGGATGCGCTTGCAATCAAGGAACTTCAGAAAGCCGCAAATCCCGACACAATCCGGCAATGGAAACTGGACAAAGGATTTCTGGAGTATACCGAACAAGGCCGGGAGAAAATACGTCGAATTCAATCCGGAGAAGCACCAGAAGGAACAACAATCACCGAGGACGATGTGCGTCCGGTATCGAAACTCGTATTGTTTGGGCGTTATTTTACTGATGTACTGACATTGGATTTCGGGCGTGATCGGGACGATCGACTTGTGTCTCAGGTGCTGCTCGATGGAGTGGTGCCTTCATTGAAACTAATGGTCCCTGCCTTTTGTCTCAGCGAAATGATTACTGTTTTTATTGCCTTATTTTGTGCACTCTATCGAGGCACGAACATCGACCGGGCGTTTGTGGTGTTGGCGGTGTTCCTCATGAGCTTCAATGCCGTTGCATTGATTATTTTTGCTCAGAAATTCTTTGCAGCCGACTGGCGGTATTTTCCGATTTCTGGATATGAACAAGGTTGTTCTTCATTTATCTATTTGGGTTTGCCGATACTCATTTACGTCGCAATATCGATGGGAATGGGGATCCGGTTCAATCGGATTCTTATGTTGGATGAAATCAATCAGGATTATGTTCGAACGGCACGAGCAAAGGGATTGAACGAGAACGTCGTTCTGTTCCGCCATGTTCTTCGGAACGCGCTGATTCCGCTGATTACGCGCTGGGCGGTGGTGATTCCGTTCTTGTATTTGGGCTCCCTGCTTTTGGAGACGTTTTTCGGGATACCGGGACTCGGTGGGATTACATTGGAGGCGATTCAGAACGCGGATCTCAATACAATGCGAGCGATCGTGTTTTTGGGCGCCGTACTGTTTATTGCGGCGAATTTGATCGCCGATATTCTGTACGGCGTTGTGGACCCGCGGGTTCGAGTGGAGTAGACAGAGATGCCTTGGAAAGAAGCGTGGCGTCTTTTACGCAAAGACAAACTGGCAATGGTATCGCTGGTTGTGATCTCGGTCTGTCTTCTGCTGGCGGTTTTGGTCCAGCTCGGTTTTATTGGTGAAGATGTTGGCGAGACGCATCGATTAAAACGGATCGAAATCGGCGAACCGAGTTTTTTGCGGATTCTGGTTAAAGGATTCGGACCGCTGCCGTTGCTGAGTTCCTTCGGTCGCACGGCCCTGATCGCAGAGCATGTTTCGCTCGAGATGGCCGAGGTACAGGGGTTTGTCACGCTGCGGAGAGGTCGGGATTGGTCGTATCATCCCCCGACGTTATTGACACAGGTTCAAGAGCACGGTTGGCGCGGATTACTCCGCGAAGAAGCCTGGGCATATCCACTCGGCACGAATCTCGAGGGACAAAATGTCCTGTCGATTCTCTTACACGGTCTGCGATGGGCTTTCATTATCGGCGTGGTGACCTCGCTGATCGCGATACCAATCGCAGTGTTTTTCGGTGCACTTGCAGGATATTTCGGTGGGCGGGTCGACGATGCGATTGTCTGGCTCTATTCCACGTTTGCTTCGATTCCGCAACTGCTTCTTCTTATCGCCTTATTGACGTTTATGGAAAAGAGCATGCTGAACGTTTTGATCGTCATCGGTGTGACAACCTGGGTTGGATTGTGTCGGCTTGTTCGCGCGGAGTTTTTCAAACATAAAGAGCGCGAGTATGTGTTGGCTGCGAAATCGTTAGGACAGAGTCACGCGCGGATCATCTTTCGTCATATCCTTCCGAACGTGAGTCACATTATTATCATCACCTTTACGATCCGTTTTGTGCAGGCGGTATCGCTGGAGGTCTTTTTGAGTTATGTTGGAATAGGTGTGGATCCGTCGACTGCGACCTGGGGCCAGGTTATTTCGGGTGCGAAGAACGAGTTGGCCCGTCAACCGAGTGTCTGGTGGCCGCTCACCGGCGCGACAGCGTTCTTGTTCGTTCTTTCGCTCGCTTTCTCGATTTTCGGCGACAGCCTTCGCGATGCACTGGACCCGAAACTGAAGACTTGAGAGAATCGACGGTAGGCTAAAGAAACCGGAGTGGGAGTATTGATGTCGAGCTCCGAGACGTTGGCGGAGGAAGGAGTTGTGAAATGAGTCGTGCGACGCTGACAGCGGTTATATGGCGCGAAGGGGACGTTTTTGTGTCACATTGTCCTGAGCTGGGAGTCGCGTCCTGCGGAGATAGTCCGGACCACGCGCTGTCCATGCTGAAAGAGGCAGTTGATCTGTATCTCGAAAATGCCGGGCAACTTGGGATTCTTGATGACATCCGCTCGACATTGACCCCACGCTGCATAACGAATCCCCGCCGTACAGCAGCGTTCACGAAGGAGGCAATCGAAATGAACATTCAAGAAGACCAGAAGACGGTAAACCAGCCCAAAAAAGAAACCCGGCGAGAATTTGTCAAATCATCCGTGAAAGCAGGGTCGATTTTGATGGCGCCGACCTTAGCGTCGGGATCTGCGCACGGAGCAAGTGAATCGGCACCTTCGCAATTGAATTCCGCTCACGATATGCCGGTTGGACGAATCGGTAACCTCGACGTAAGCCGTCTTTTCATCGGCAGCAATTTGATCAGCATGAATATGCATGCCAGAGATTTACTTTATGTGAAAGCCCTTGCAACCCATTACAATACCAGAGAAAAAATATTTGAAACGCTGCGGACATGTGAAGAATACGGCATCAATATGATCAATCTCAAAAGCCACAATTTCGAGCGTTTCAATCTGTCGGGCTATTGGAATGAATGGGGAGGGAAGATGAAGTGGATGGCGGATGTTATTACGCGGGATTTCGATCAATTCGAAAGAAAACTGGTCGAGCATCTCGAACTGGGGGCGTCCGCTGCTTATGTCTGGGGAGGCGCCAGCGACATTTGGTATTACGAGAAAAAGCCGGATCAAATCATCAAAGCCTTTGAAATCATAAAAAAGTACGATGTTCCCGCAGGTATTGGTGCGCATCGGTTGGAGCCGATCATGTTTTGCGAAAAGGAAGGAGTGAGGCCGGACTTCTATTTCAAGACGCTGCATCACGACCGCTACTGGTCCGCTCATCCAAAAGAGAATCGGCACTTCATTGAGGTATATCGTCCGAATTCGGATGACCATGATGAATTTCACGACAATTTATGGTGTTCCGATCATGAAAAAACGATCGAGTTTATGCAGGATGTGGATATCCCGTGGATCGCCTTCAAAGTGTTAGCCGCAGGAGCCATTCCCGCCGACGTGGGCATTGACTACGCCTTCGAAAACGGTGCGGACTTCATTTGTTTGGGGATGTTTGATTTCCAGGTAGCGGAAGACGCGATTCTCTCTCGTAAGGCAATTGAAAAGTCCAGGAACCGGAAACGGGAGTGGTTTGGATGAGAGTCGCCGCGCAATCGATATTTTTGTATCCTATTCATAGAACGCGCTATCCAGAGGAAAAACAACAGTCCGAAGGAGGACAGCGATGAAGAGATCCAGTCTGATCATCCTGGTTTGTTTGGCTTTCGCTTCTTTTGCCGGTGCACAAGACGACACCATTCTTATATCCGATTTTGAAACGGATGTCGGAACGTGGTCAGGCATTGTCCAGTATGCCGATTTCTCGTTACCCGATGAGCCGCACCACAGCGGAGAGGCGGCCGTAATGCTCGATGTGTACCATGAGGGCGGCTACAGCGACACGCGTTGGACGCTGCCGGAGCCGGTCGATATCTCGGACGCGGATGAATTGCGTTTGTGGGTGTATTCGGATCAAATTTTCCGCCTGCGCACGGATCCCAGTGTCGAAGTGCCCCTGGGATTTCGATATTACGGGCCGGAAGACGTGGGGACCTGGAAAGAATTTGTCTACTGGATCTCCGAAGAGCAGAGTGCTCTGTGGGAGGAGTCTCTTTCGTCGATGAGCAGTTTTCGGTTCTGGATCAACCCCAGCGCCACTACACACGACGGTGTCGAATACCCGAATGGTTTTGAGGGCCTTATCTACATTGATGATGTAACCGCGCGCAAACGAACGCCGGTCGAGCGAGAGTATCTGCCTATAATCGGTTTTAATGACGTTGCTGACGAAGAGCTGGTTTCACTCGAATCCGGGGGCGTCTTTTTTGAAGTGGATTTGTCCGGCTATTCGGAACCGCCCGAGGGCGAAGGGGCGCTCGCATGGGAGTTTACGTCCGGCTGGTCCGAGAGTATCTCAATCAACCTGCGCGACTATCCGCAAATCGCCGACTACGACAGGATTCATCTGGATATCTTTGTGGATGGCGATCCATCCAACTGGGCGGCGACCACGCTTGTGTTGCGATCATCCTGGGTGGACGAGAACGGAGAATCCCGGGGAACCGGTTGGGCGGGGTTGAGCGAGAACATTCTCGGCTCCGCTGTGGGCGGTTGGGGCGAACTCTCCGGTCAGTACGGTCCCGTGGACAGCGAAGGGTTTACGTTCAACTGGCTGAAGCCGGAGATTGTCGGTGTGTTTGACGATCCGGACGGAACGATTTCCTTGATGCTGACCAGCCAGGGTGCTGACGGACTCGACGGCACGCTGGCGTACATCGACAACATCCGTCTCTCGCGACCGGTCGGTACACCCGTCGAGGATTGGGAATTGCGATAGAGGTTGGTACGTCGGTCGTTTTCCTTTCACCCCGACGGGGTGGAGTAGTATAGCCGGCGGGGATCATGCAGGAGGAGATGATTGAATGACAAGAATAGAAGAGCTTGAAAAGGCTGTCGCTTTGCTCTCGCAAGAGGAGTATCGCCGATTCCGGGAGTGGTTTCTGGAACGCGACTGGACGCTATGGGATGAAGCGATCCGAGCCGACTCAAAGGAGGGGAAACTGGACTTTCTCTTGGAGGAAGCGGAGCAAGAAAAGCGCTGCGGCGATTTGAGGGAGCTGTGATTCATCGGGCGACGCGTCGGTTTTGGGATCGCTATTGGGCTTTGCCTGAACAGACAAGAGAACTGGCTGATAAGAGCTTTGCGCTCCTGCGGGAAGATCCCCGGCATCCTTCACTCCATTTCAAAAGAGTGGGTCGGTTTTGGTCCATCAGGGTAGGAGCCCGCCATCGGGCTCTTGCCGTCCCGGACGGTGACGACACGATCTGGGTGTGGATAGGGTCGCATGACGACTATGAACGGATGATAAGTAACCGCTGAACCTTGATGCGATCCTACACGGGTGGTCCTATTACTCGAATTCATCGGGATGAAGGGTGGCCCCGATTGCTCGTCAATCGGGGTGCGATAGCACAAGAGGTGTAATACGATTCTCTTTTCACCCCAACGGGGTGGAGTATTATAGCCAGTGGGCAACGCCCCTGAAGAAAAACACCGGCGGATTCATATAAGTCCTGAAGGGACGAAGTAATTCTTGTTTGGATGACGTCGCCCCGTTGGCTCGGGAAATGTGGTGGTTTCAGTTTTGGGTACCTGATACACCTAATGTCGCCTATTGACATATACAGACGTTCCGGTGGAGAATCATATCCCATAATGTGCAACGTGGAATGCCCTCTTAGGGGGAGATTGCCTCTGCATTCCACAACGATAGACTTTCATGAATCGGGAGTGCCATGAAGGGCCTTGCTATTGAGATCGTTCTCACACAACTTATTTCATTACCATGTGTAGCCCAAGGTGTCGTCAGTTTGGGCATCAATTCGGACACAGGGCGTGAAGAGATTCGCGTCAACCTTCCCGCGCTCCCCAGAGATGCAAAACCGTTGGATATGGTGTTAATCCCGGCGGGGACATTTGTGATGGGTTCGCCGGAGAATGAGGCTGGCCGAAGAGATCACGAAGGGCCGCAGCATAGAGTGACACTCACGAATGATTTCTATGTGGGTAAGTACGAAGTGACACAGGCTCAATGGGACGCGGTGATGGCAAGCAAACCCTATGAGTTCTGTGGTAGACCGGACAATCCCGTTGAGAATGTGTCCTGGCAGGATTGCCAATCGTTTGTCGACAGTTTGAACGAGATAGAAACCCTATCCGGAGGATTTCGTTTGCCGAGAGACGCCGAGTGGGAATACGTATGTCGTGCCGGGACTATAACGCGATTCTACTGGGGTGATGATCCAGACTACAGCGATATTGGGGATTATGCCTGGTACAATAGCAATTCCAACTCTCAGACACACGCTGTGGGCCAAAAGATACCGAACGCGTGGGGATTGTATGACATGAGCGGGAACGTATACGAATGGTGCGCTGACGGGCCGAGAGAGTACTCCACGGCGTCCCAGGTCGATCCGGTGGGGTCAGCCACAAGTTCTGTGCATGCGCTTCGTGGCGGAGGCTGGTATCAAGCTGGGTACTATTGTCGATCAGCTTTCAATCATAGATACGGTTCTACGCACAGTTATATCGGATTTCGTCTCGCGAGAACAGTCGGTGGAGATTCTCTGCCAACGGCGCGGCCAACGCCTGCTCCCACGGACACACCGACACCTACACATATACCAACCGCCTCAATCGGCGCGCGCGTTCTTCTGATCAATGTGAGAGGATCGCCATTAAAGCACAGCGATGACGCTCATAACCTATACGAGACTTTGCTCCTGGCTGGCGCGGAAGGAACATTTGTAGACCTTGACCAAGAAGGGGAGGTTGAGAGCCTGATTCGTCAAAATGAGTTCGATCAGATTTGGCTGTTCGATCTTTCCTCCGAAGACGATCATTATCCACAAGACTGGGAAGCCATCGCCCAGTGGTACAACCTGGACGCTAAGCGAGAGATTATATGCGACGGACGAATACTGGCCTCGTATAGAGCAGGAGGTTTCGAAAATGAAGGCCGTCGGTTGACTGAGAATTACTTCCAAAACCTGAAGATTAGAGGCGGCGGTCTGCTCTTGGGAACAGACGATGACGACTACCACAGCGGCATTAAGTCAGTCAACGAGTTAATCGGCCTCGGACCTTTCACAGACGTGTTTAACACCTCAGTAATGCCGATAGACAAAGAGAACCCGTTGATGCTCATTCCGAATGATATGGGGGAGTCTCTCATCAACGATTCATCGCCAGGCCGGGCACCGTCCGGGTTGCAGCCAAATGGGCGAATGCTCTCTGTAGTCGGTTGGCACCCCGGCGATCCAGATGTACCTGGAATTACGTCGACGATCGGAACCGAGACATCAACACCTACCAATACAAGGACCTCTAAAGCCACCCCCACTGTGACTCCCACAATCTCACCGACAAATACTCAAAGCCCAACCTTCACCCCGACACGTACGCCGACGCCGAGCGCCACTCCCACTGTCACACCTACCGAGTTCAAACCGACGGCGACCGCAACGTTCACACCAGTTATCAGAATCAGGTGTACAAACGACTTCTCTCTCCGAACCGACCATGTCATCCACGTCGGTCCACAACCAGTGGGAATCCTACGCGGAGATTTCAATGAAGACGGGAATATCGATCTGGTTGTCGCTGACAGTGCAGAAGAATCAATCCGGCTTCTCTTCGGGACAGGACAGTACCCTTATTTCCGATGCTCAAACATCGATTTAGGCATGGAAATTGAATTCATTTCCTGCGGCGATATCAATCACGACGGCCATTTAGACATCGCGGTCCTGTCCTATGTCCACGAGCAATTGCTTGTCCTGGCTGGTGAAGGAAACGGTGAATTCACGCAAGATCGGCTTATCCCGGTCGAATTCTTTCTCACCGAAGATATGCCGACAACAGGACGGATACAGCCTCTTACGATTGGAGATGTAAACGAAGATGGGCTCGACGATATGCTGCTCGCTATCCCTTCTAACGGTTTCCTTACGACACTTGTTGCCTATTTGAGCGATGCGTTGGATGACAACGCACAGGTGACCATTTCTCCGAACCTGGTGAATCAACAAGAAATTCAATTCATCGAAATCGTCGGTGACCGTATTTTCGTGGGTGCCGGCGGACTATCACCCGAGATTATCGTTCTCTCTAATGAGAAAAGAGACTTCTCTGAAGTCTGCCGTATTACAACTCAGGACACGATTCCACGAAACAACGTCAACGGATTTCGGAAGGGCGACGCCGACCGAGACGGTGATTCAGACATGATCATTGCTCCATTCGATAACACCGTTCGCCTTCTCGTGGGAGACGAAGTGCCCTACAGTCAAAGAATCGGCGATCTTGTAGAAAAGGTCTTGATAGACGACGTGTTGATTGTGGACTTAGATGGGGACGATTGTGCAGATCTTCTTTATGCGAATCGGGAGACAGGAGCAGACGGCGTACAATCGATCAGCGTTGTCTGTGGGTTGAGCATCGGGAAGTTCACAGATGCCGCTACTTTCAGAACAACACGGCCCACCAGCCCTTTTACTCGTCTCTCTCTTCAACTAGGAGATGTGAATAGGGACGGCCGAGAGGACGTAATATTACTTGATCCACTGGCAAGCGAAATTGTCATTTTCCTCAACGAAAGCCGGACAACTGATGTAGAAGAATTCGCCTTGTATTGAATCCCCAGGGGCGTTGCCCGCTGGCTATAGAACTTCACCCCGTTGGGGTGAAAAACGGAAGACGCTGTTGGGGTGAAAAACAAAATACTTTTGTGGGAAAACCCTCTTGCGCCTTCGTCGCCCCGATTGCCTTCGATAGGACGAATTCGAGCAATCGGGGCCACCCGCTAACATGGAGTACTCCGTCCCTTCAGGACTTGTCTCGATCTTTGGTCATCTTTTTCCAGGGGCGTTGCCCACTGGCTATAGTACTTGACCCCTTCGGGGTCAGTCGAGGATAACCGGATTGCTCGAATGCAAACGGGTGCCACCCCCAATTCCGTTTGGGGGTGGTTACTGAGAATGGCAACGGGCCGGTAAATTCTCCAGGGGCGTTGCCCGCCGGCTATAACACTTCACCCGGTTGGGGTGGGACGCGGTATGCTTGTTACTTCGCATCCAGCAAATCCTCTACGGTGAGTCCGATGTCTTTGGCGATTTGTCTTAGAAGAACCGGTGATATATCGCGCCCCGGATGAAAAGGCACCGTTGTACACCGACCATCCGGATGCCGATACTGCTTATGAGCCCCCCTCTGACGCACCTCTCTGAAGCCCAACTTCTCTACGATGGCCGTCACCTCTCGTGGCTTTAGAACCGGAATGTTGCCCATTATTGTTCAACCACAACCCGCTGGGTGCCGATAAACTCTCCCTGCAACACCGGCTCACCGTCCTCAAGCAGCATCTCGATCACTTCCTGCAGGTTCCTCTGCAGCTCATCGAGTGTCTCCGCTTGTGCGTGAGCGCCTGGGAAACCCGGCACGTATCCCACGTAGAATCCTGTATCAGGGCACTTCTCGACGATTGATGTGAAGGTTTTCATAGTACGACTCCACGTTATTTGCGTAAATTATAGCAGGGAAGAAGGTGAGAGGTTACTCCGTCCCTTCAGGACTTGTCTCGATCCTGCGTCGTCTTTTCCCAGGGGCGTTGCCCGCTGGCTATAGTACTTGACCCCTTCGGGGTCAGTCGAGGATAACCGGATTGCTCGAATGCAAACGGGTGCCACCCCCAACTCCGTTTGACGGCGCTGCAAAAAATCGAAAGTTGGCATCGGAAGTTCCCTCTCCCTCCGGGAGAGGGTTAGGGTGAGGGGCGATCATTGCATTGGATTCGCGCATTATGGTTATCTTATGTATTCGCCAGAGACGGCAAATGAATCAGCGGCAAAGGGTTTGGATGATGACAGGGGTCCGTCACACACAAAGGAACGTCAGCGGATAATGCAACGTCCCCTCACCCCGGCCCTCTCCCAGAGGGAGAGGGGGAAGAACTCCGCCGGACTTTTTGCGACGCGATCAATTCCGTTTGGGGGTGGTTATTGAGAATGGCGACGGGCCGGTATATTCTCCAGGGGCGTTGCCCGCTGGCTAGTACACTTCACCCCGTTGGGGTGAAAAACAGAAGACGTTGTTCGGGTGAAAAACGGAAAACGTCGGCGGGAACGGCCTCTTGCTCCTTTGTCTCCCCGATTGACGAGCAATCGGGGCCACCCACCTCTAAACGAACGAATCCGAGCAATCGGAGCCACGCGCGCCTCCAAACGGACAAATCCGAGCAACCGATGCCACGCGCGCAGCCCACCGATCGACTACCACAGCCTCGCTACGCCATACGCGTCAAACACTGAATCACCGCTCAGCAATGGAATCTCTTCGGAAATTGCCTGAGCAATCAGAAGCCGGTCAAACGGGTCGCGATGATGAAACGGCAATTCGATAAGGACAGCTGTGTGGTTCAACCGAATTGGAAGAAGTACCAGCTCATACTCCGTAATTACGTGATCCATGAACGAGTGGTATGGCTCAAAGAGGGTCAGCTTGCCGAGGCCGACTTTCAAGGCAACTTCCCATAGACTTGCCGTGCTCAAGAGCAGCTCGTTCTCCCCGGAAGACATCAGCTCCTTTGCTTTAACCCCCAGCCTGGCATCATCCAGTTCGAACCAAAGAAGTGCGTGAGTATCGACAAGGAGTCTCACTGCATGTACTCCTTGAAATCGTCGAGCGGAGCGTCAAAGTCATCCGCCATGAACAGGATTCTCCCTTTCCCGGCACCCGGTTGCCGGTCTTTGTATTGGTGGCGTCGTTCGGCCACCAGCCTTGCGATCGGAGAACTGTCGCGAGTGATCACAAGTTCTTCGCCGGGGACAAGTTTCTCGATCAATTCGGGCAATCGGGCTTGTGCCTCTGTTAATGTGACACTAGTCATCCTTGTCCGCACCTCATACCAAGTGTGAACCTCTCACCGCCTGATTATACCATCGGCGGTCACTCGTGACATGGACTGTTTGTCGAGACCGGGCTACAAGCAGAGTGCGGCCCATCGATAGATTCTCAGCTCACGCACTCACATTCAGATGTCAAACGGCCCCCCCCTGTGGGAACAGCCTCTTGCTCCTTCGTCGCCCCGATTGTTTTTGATAGGACGAATTCGAGCAATCGGGGCCACCCACCTCCAAACGGACAAATCCGAGCAATCGGGGCCGGCCGCTCAGTCGGGGTTCTCTTTCTTGCTAAAGGCTAATAAACCCTCGTACCGGGGTGACGATCAGACCGAATCTTGTTTCACGTTTTCGAAACCTCTCTGCTGATCGTTTCCACCAGCCACGCATTCAGACTCTTGCCGGCGGCTTTGGCTTTGCTCGAAACACGCTGGTGGATCTCGGGCGATACCCGAACGGTAAATTTGTCCGAAAATGGTCTTTCGGGTTCTGTGCCCAGTTCCGAACAGAACTCGAGATAGTCATCGACAGATTCCCGGAAAGCCTCCTCCAGCTCATCGACTGTCTTACCCTCAAATGTGACGGCTCCGCGGATACCGATTACTCTGCCATGAAAGATCTTCGCTGTGTCGTCATACTCGACTTCACCTGTATATCCCTTGTACTTCATCACGGTTCCTCTCCTACTTCTTGCAATAAGCGTTTTATGTCTCGAAGCGTCGCTTGGTTGACTTCCTTCTGTGGATGCGGTCTGTGAAAAGTCGAAGGCGCAGATCCAGGTAGATATACCCGAATACGCGAGCCCTTGCCTTCTCTGACTACCGCGCCAAGCGCTTTGAAAAGCGCTTCGATTTCCGACCACCGAACGTCCGAGCGTGTCGGAGTCTCGAAGATTCGGGCAAGCGTCCTTCTATGCCTCGTGTGCATTCGGATTATGATACCAGATGTGCCACCACGGTAGAAGTTTTTCTCTATGGGCGTTGCCCGCTCGCTATAACACTTGACCGCGTTGGGGTCAGTCGAGGATAACCGGATTGCTCGAATGCAAACGGGTGCCACCCCCAATTCCGTTTGACGAAGTCGCAAAAAGTCGGGAGAGCTCTTCTCCCTCTCCCTCTGGGAGAGGGCCGGGGTGAG
>CAZTDD010000105.1:0-25401 GCA_964612675.1 uncultured bacterium | reverse complement strand
CGTTGCATTATCCGCTGACGTTCCTTTGTGTGTGACAGACCTCTGTCATCATGGAACCCTTTGCCGCTGATTCATTTGCCGTCTCTGGCGAATACACAAGATAAACATAATACGCGAATCCAATGCAATGATCGCCCCTCACCTTAACCCTCTCCCGGGAGGAGAGGGAACTTCCGATGCCAACTTTCGACTTTTTGCGAACCCGTTAAGAAATGGAGAATCCGATAAAGATACAGATAGTCAATATAGAGAGTCAGAATTGAGGCAGACAATTCCCGGATTGGGAATTCACATGTAAGTACAACCAAGGCTTTGGTTAACCTAAGAGGGACAGAAAACTCTGCTGCAGAAAGTTTGCCTGGGCAAGAACGGATGTACCCGCCTGCAGTAAAACTTGATTCTTGGTGTATTCCGAGCTCTCATGAGCAATATCCGCATCTCGGAGGCGTGAATAGGAAGCTGTAAGGTTCTCAGACGTGACCGACAAATTCGATACGGTCGACTCCAACCGGTTTGTAGCGGCTCCCAGCAGAGATCTCGTCCGATTCACCTGGTCGAGGGCCTCATCAATGATCGTGAGTGCCTGATTGACCCCCGAGATGGAGGTGACGTTGATATCCTGGATTGTGCGGCCCGAACCTCGTCCGAACCCTAGATTATCCGCCCTCAGATCCCCGATTGCGCTCGCGAATCGCTGCCCGGAGTATGCACCGATCTGGAAGTTCATCGATTTGTTGACTGTAGAAATCAAAACTGTTGTTCCGGCGTCGGGTAGTCCGTCGGTGGCCTGAGTCACGTCGAGAACTGCGTCGAAATCTACGCTGACATAGCGCGCCAGCCCCTGCGTCCCGGAGGAATTGTCGATAAAAACAACGTCTTGATCTCCGTTTCGGAATGTAACGGAAGGACCGCCATTCAAACGACCGACAAATTCCTGCTCACGGACCTTCAGCACATCCGAACCCACTGAAAGTCCGCTGCCGACACGTAACGTGACCTGCGGCGTCGGTATCCCGTCAATCGTGGATTCGGGTCCATACAGGGTAACAACATCTCCCGCTTCCCCACGGACAGCCGTCCCCCCGTTCACGCGGAACGTGGCGGCCTCTGCAAACCCTTCGCGCTGGAGCGCCGCATCGTCTTGAATGGTCACATGACCGACGCTTGAATCGAAAAGGTGTTTGTTCTGCTCGTAAGTGAGAGTAAACGACGACTGTGAACCAGTGACACCGAGGTCATCGATCAGCCGGATCGTTCTCGAATTAGTCAAAGTGAATTGCGATTGACCGAATCGTGTGATATCTCCGTCCGTCGAGGTACCCAGTGGGGTCGCGCCGGCCCCGTAGTCGTAGAAGGTGTAGGAACGCGTACGATAGTTCAATTCCTCTATCAGTCCGGATAAGGTGCCGAATCGAAAATCGCTGAAATTCGTGTCGGCCTGTTGGGTGATATTCGTGTCAAGCGTGTACACAGCTGAGAACGTCGTCCCGTCGATCTCTGTACCGGTAAGCGTAATCGTGCTGTTATGAAACAGGGTTGTACCCCCTGTATAGACGCCGTTGACGAACGTCCCGTTTATGACGGCCGCTGTGGCAGCAGCGCCAAGCGAAGCCCCGGCTCCCAGAAGCGCTCCATTTGCATCCCGAAAGCCGATCAAACTCTCGTTGGTGCGCTGCTGTGCGGAAACAACGTCTTCAATCGTAATCTCAAAAGCACCGGTTTCAAATGTCGAACCGGTGATGGCCGTGACACTGTTTCCGATCCGACCGCTTCCCGCCAGCACGGAGGCCTCTCCAAGAGTCGTGCGGGTGACCCCCATCGCCTGCGCCACGAGTTCTCCGTTCCCCTGTGTACGGGTCACGGTAATGTTGATGCTGGCCTCCGAGAACGATTGAGCCTTGTTAAGGAGTACAATCCGTCCCGCGTTGGCTCCGGCTGTTACGTATGCGGCGGTGGTTTTGAAACTGTCTGGTACCGATGACGAATCGCCCCAGTAAGCGTTCTGGGCGGCCTGGATGGAGGCGTTGATTTCGCTTACAAGGGTGTCAATGTCACCGCCCCCGATCGATATCGATCCCGCAAACCGCACGATTCCATCCGAAAGGGTCCCTTCGAAACTCAGCGTATCTCCGCTGTATAACGATACACCCTGAAAATACGCGAAACTGAGGATAGTGTTTGAAGGTGCGCTGGCGGCATCTATCGTAACATCTGTAGACCAACGCCCCAAAGAAACTGCGACATCCGATTGATTTTGGATCCCCAGACTGATGACCTGAGATTCGCCCGCCGATTCACCCGCCGTAACCTGTTCGGAACCGGTTCTTGTCCGAACAATGTTCAGCAAAGAAACACCGTTGCTCAAGGTGCTGGCGACCGGCGACTGATCGATCTGTACACCGACCTGGTCTTGGCCGGCGATCAGTTGGCTCTTTACCTCAAAATCTCCGTTCAGCAGATAATTCGTGTTGAATTGTGTTGTATTCGCGATACGGTTTATTTCATCGATACTCTGGAATACCTCGTCCTGTAACGCCTGTCGCGCTTGAATGTCATTGACACCGGTATTCCCCGCTTGGATCGAGAGAACCCGCATCCGGTTCAAACGAACTGT
This sequence comes from uncultured bacterium, assembly GCA_964612675.1. Taxonomy (GTDB): domain Bacteria; phylum Hinthialibacterota; class Hinthialibacteria; order Hinthialibacterales; family JAKPRU01; genus CAZTDD01. Next base: position 22,787 of record CAZTDD010000105.1, on the reverse strand, counting down.
GACTTCTTCAAGAGCCCCCTCCGCGACACTGATTAGATTGATCCCGTCCTGCGCATTGGCCACAGCCCGGTTGATTCCAGTGAATTGTGCTCGAAGGCGTGAAGATACCGTAAGGCCGGCCGCGTCGTCTCCGGCCCGGTTGATTCGAAGACCGGAAGAGAGACGTTCAATCGACTTCTGAAGACCGCGACCGGTGGCATTCAAGTTCCGGTTCGCGTTGAGCGCCGCGATATTGTTGACAATGCGTGTAACGCTCATCTTCTTCCTCGTCCGCTCCGATCCCCTGTAGCCTGACGAGACCGACTCCGCTGTCGCCATCAGGCGTCTGCCCGCCGGACTACATACCTATCCGCAGACAGAGACTCTCCGTCTTATCAGTTATCGACGTACGGGAAGTTTAGCTTTAGGGGTGAAAGATCGTTAAAATCGGAAGGCGAATCCACGTGAGGAAAGGAAAGAATCGCCTCAAAGCGGAACCGGGGGCAGGCGGTTCGCCGTGCCCCCGGTCGTATTGTCCGTTTGAGGTAAATAACCAGGACCGTTCGGCTTAGCCGAGCAGCGAGAGGAAGCCCTGTTGCAGGAAGTTCGCCTGCGCCAAGACAGACGTGCCTGCCTGGAGTAACACCTGGTTCTTCGTGAACTCCGAGCTTTCTTTCGCAATGTCCGCGTCCCTCAAGCGTGAATAGGACGCTGTCAGGTTCTCCGAGGTCACCGACAAGTTACTGACAGTCGCCTCGAGACGGTTGGTCGCCGCACCCAGGAGTGAGCGGGTCCGGTTCACCTGATCCAGCGCTTCATCGATGATATCCAACGCCTCGTTGACGCCGGAGACAGTCGTAATGTCGATATCCTGTATTGTTCGTCCCGATCCACGACCGAAACCAAGGCTGTCGGACTTCAGGTCGCCGATCGAACTCCTGAATTGCTGCCCCGAGTAGGCACCAATTTGGAAGTTCATGGAACTATTCACAGTCGAAACCAGAACCGTTGTTCCCGCATCGGGAAGACCGTCCTCCCGCGCGGTCACATCCAGTACCGAATCGAAGTCGACGGTGAGATAACGGGCAATCCCTTCCGAAGCGGAACCGTTGTCAATGAAGACCACGTCCTGGTCTCCATTCCGGAACGTCACACCCGGGCCGCCGTTGAGACGTCCTACAAATTCCTGTTCCCGGACTTCCATGATGTCCGATCCCACTGTCAATCCGCTACCGACACGCATCGTAACCTCAGACGTGGGCACACCATCGATAGTGGATTCCGGTCCGTACAAGGTGATCACATCGCCCGATTCCGCTCGGACTGCTTCACCGCCGTTTACACGGAACGTAGCAGCTTCCGCGAACCCTTCACGCTTCAACTCGGCGTCGTCCTGAATTGTGACGTGGCCTGCAGTTCCGTCAAACAGATATTTGTTTTGGTCCACGGTCAGCGTGAACGCTGTATCTGAACCGGTAATCCCCATGTCATCGACCAATTGCATAGTCCGTGTTTCAGTCAGAGTGAACTGAGATTTGCTGAAGCGCGTGATGTCACCGTCCGTCGAACTCGCCAACGGTGTACCGACCAATTGAGTATAGGAGCGGGTGCGGTAGTTCAATTCCTCAATCAATCCAGAAAGGGTGCCGAATCGGAAGTCATTGAAGACTGTGTCTGCTTCCTGTGTGATGGTCGTGTCGAGAGTATAAACACCCTCGAACGTCGTCCCATCCACTTCTGTACCTGTCAACGTGATCGTACTGTTATGGAACAATGTAGTTCCGCCGGTATACACTCCGTTGACAAATGTCCCGTTGATCACTGCAGCCGTAGCGACGGCACCCAGCGAAGCACCGCGACTCAGAACCGCTCCGTTGTCATCCGTAAAGCTGATGACACTTTCTGTGGAACGTTGCTGTGCGCCAACCACATCCTCGATGGTGATCTCGAACGCACCGCTTTCGAATGTCGACCCGGTAATCGCTGTCACAGCGTTCCCGACCTGACCTCCTCCGGAGAGGATGGACGCCGCCCCCAAACTGGCGCGGGTCACGCCTTCCGACTGCGCCACCAGTTCACCGTTCCCTCCTGTACGCGTAACGGTGATATCGATACTCGCCTGCGAGAACGTCTGATCCTTGTTCAGAAGCACAACCCGTCCCGCATTGGCTCCAGCGGTAGTGTATCGAGCAGAGGTGCGATAATTGTCCGGTACGTTGGCCGCGCTCCCCCAATAAGCATTTTCAGCGTTCCGAATGGACGTGTTGATTTCGGTTTGAAGGTCCGTCAGAGTGTTTCCCCCCACCGAGATGGTACCGGCAAAACGAGTCACACCATCCGACAGGACGCCTTCAAAGGATAATGTATCGCCGGAAATCAGCGAGACACCCTGGAAAAACGCGGCGTTCAAGTTCGTACCTGCGGCAGCGTTGGTTCCATCAACGGTGTAGGTACTTGTGAAGTGGCCCAGGGATACCGCGATATCCGACTGGTTTTGGATCCCCATGTTGACCGTCTGTTTCGTGCCTTTGGCTTCGCCGGCAATGATCTGTTCGGAGCCCACCTCTGTTCGAACGATGTTGAGATAGGACAGACCATTGTCCAACGTGCTGGCTACCGGTGAATGGTCAATGTGGACACCGTAGTCATCCTGACCGTCGATCAATTCCGTTTTCACTTCAAAGTCGCCGTTCAACAGGAAATTGGTATTGAACTGAGTGGTGTTGGCGATTCGATTGATTTCGTCAACACTCTGGAAAACTTCGTCCTGCAGAGCCTGACGGGCCTGGATGTCGTTCACACCGGTGTTACCGGCCTGGATCGCGAGAACCCGCATCCGGTTCAACCGGACCGTCGTCTCTTCCAAAGCGCCTTCCGCCACATTGATCAGGTTGATTCCATCTTGCGCGTTGGCAACAGCACGGTCGATACCGGTAAACTGGGCCTTCAAACGTGCGGATACCGTCAACCCGGCAGCATCATCCCCTGCACGGTTGATTCGGAGTCCCGATGAAAGACGTTCGATGGATTTCTGAACACTACGGCCGGTGGCGGCTAAATTACGGTTGGCGTTAATTGCAGCTACATTGTTGACTACTCGAGTAATACTCATCTTCTTCCTCCTTGAAGACCGCTTCCAGCTTCCTTGCTGGAAGAACCCATTTTGAGATTTTGGGTTGTTTTGGTGAGTAGGTATGTCTTGTTGTCGTTTCCAAACAAGCCTCGAGTCGTGACCCTCGCGGCCGGTCTATTGGGGGATTGACAACGATCCCGGGCAACTGGAGTTTAGCCCTGTCTCCGTTCGAGGTGGTCAACCTCCGGCACCAGCGTGACCTGGCGTCGTTTCTCCGTTCAGAGAGACCTGCTACCTCCTGTACTTCACTCGCTGAGCCTCTGTTCCGCTTCTACGGGGTCGGGCTCACGGATGGTTATCGACGGTCGGAAGACCATCTTTAGCGGTAGTTGAGAACCGGCGATCTTTTTTGGTGTCAAGTCCTGCAAACAATCCGCCCGGTCAAAGAGAACTCATGCCGCAGTGAGTGAAGGGATATGTGTGGTTGATCGAATATGGAACCGGGCACGAGCACGAGCGTGCAGGACAGAACAGAATGTACAAAACCGTCTGTGCTTGATCGGATCTGTGCTCTATGGTAGATTGATTTTTCAGCGCAAGGGCCTGTAGCTCAGTTGTGGTTAGAGCGTCCGCCTGATAAGCGGGAGGTCACAGGTTCAACTCCTGTCAGGCCCATTTCACTCAGCCATCACGTTTGATATCGTTGAAGTGTTTGGATTCTCTGAATTCATCGTATTTGGGGCTGTAGTTCAGTTGGGAGAACGCCGCCCTTGCAAGGCGGAGGTCACCGGTTCGAACCCGGTCAGCTCCACTACTTGTCCCTTCATTCACAAATAAGACAAGCAATATCAATCACTTACTTGGTTTTCAGCAGTTTCAATTGTTCACGGAATTGATCCGGTCCAAATTTGTCCTTCTCAGGACTCGTTTTCGCAGGACTAGAGCAGGTGGTTGAAATGTGGATATGCGAGATCACTCCCCTGCCGCGACGGCTATTTAGAGGTTCCGGATTTATCAATTGCCACGGCGATCAGGATCACGCATCCTTTCACAACCTGCTGCCAGAATGGTGAGACGTTAAGAAGCACAAGGCCGTTATTCAAAACCCCGATGATTAGACATCCCAACACCGTCCCGAGAATCGAGCCGCGTCCCCCAGAGAGTGACGCGCCTCCGATAACGACCGCCGCAATGGAATCCAGCTCATAGGTGAGTCCGGCATTGGGCACGGCGGAATCCAGCCGTGCTGTTAAAATAATTCCTGCAACTCCCGACAGAGCTCCGGCGAGTGCGTACACCGCCATTTTGATTCGATCTACACGCAGGCCGGATAGTTCGGCCGCCCGTTCGTTTCCACCGATTGCGTAGATATGGCGGCCAAACTCCGTTCGTGCGGTCACAATCATAAAAACAACTACGAAGAAAGCGCTGATCCAAACCGGCATGGGAATGTACAGGAAACTGCCCGTACCGACGATGGCGAACGTCGCTCCGAGATCCGTGATGGGGTGGCCGCCGGTCCATAGCATGGTGAGACCTCGGGCGATACTCAACATGCCCAGCGTGGCGACAAAAGGAGGAATCCGAAGGCGCGTCACCATGAGACCGTTAAAGAGCCCGAGCACCGTGCCGGTAGCCAATCCTGCGGCAATGGCTCCCAACACAGTGAATTGAATTAGGATATTCAGCGCGGGAACCGATATTCCGAACTTCAGCAGACCTGCCGTTATCGCCCCGCACAGTGCCAACACCGAGCCCACCGAGAGATCGATTCCCCCAGTGAGAATTACAAGCGTCATACCAATTGAAAGACACACGTTGATCGATATCTGCCTGAGAACGTTAAGACCGTTTGTGGTTGTGAGAAAACGATCCGACAGAAAGCTCAGCGCCACGACCATCAAGGCAAGGGCGATCACAGACTGAAATCGAATCAGAATCTCTCTGACGCCGTCTTTCCCGGTGGTGTCTGGCACGTGTGTGACGCTCATTTGGCCGCGACTCCCGAACTGAGGATCTCCAGCCGAATGGGAACAATACACAAGGGAGTCAAATCGGATTCCTCATTCACGATCTCAGCACATCCGACAAATTGAATACGATTTCCCACAGACAGTTCATCTAGAATCGGAGGAACCACATCGTTTTCAACAATACGGTTAATTTCTGCGGATATTCGATTAAAATCCTTCGAGTTCGGAAATTCATTCACATCGATGAGGTTCGTACCGTTTCGTATTGCATTCCCAAATATACGGGACGTTTTGATCACAACATCGGCTTCTTCTGTGTTCGTGACGTGCAGGGAAAGAGAGTCCGGGTCAATTGCGCCGACGCGCCCTGTCCCGGAAACGAAATAGGTATACACATCGCCAATTCCCAGCGTTGTGGCATAGTTGACCTTGGCGGATTCCAGATCGTCTTGGATCGCGGCAAAAAGCGTTTTGATATCAACCGCCCGGTCGAGAGCCGCAGGCAGCCGTTGGGTCCAGAATTCTTCGGCGTACGCTTTCGGGTCAAATTGCCGGCTTTCTCTTCCGGCCCGATCCAACGGGACGATGTGAATGAACGGGAAGGCATACACAAACACCCCGGCCAGTACGAACCCGGCAAGACCAACCCCCCACCGAACGGCAACTTCGTTGGGACTTTTATTCCTTTTTACCATACGCCACGTATTTATCGATGTTTTCCTGGGTTACCAACTCGACGGCGACAGGGACCTTTTGATCGAATTCGCGCTGTCCTTTCATATACTTATCAGCCCATTCCGCCGCCGTGCGCGCCATCCGTTTTGGGAATTGCATCACAGTAGCTTCGATTTCGCCGTCCGCTATGGATTGAATAACATCCGCCGCACCATCGAAACCGAAAACCATAACCTGCTCTTCTTTCCCCGCGGCCGCCAGTGCCTGATAGGCGCCTATCGCCATGGCATCGTTCCCACAAAATACGGCGACAATATCGGGATGTGCCTGCAACATGGCTTCCATGACTTCCATCCCGCGAGTGCGGTCAAAATCGGCGGATTGTTGTGCGACCATCTCCAACTCGGGATATTGATCCACAACACTGTGAAATCCCTCTGATCGGTTGCCTGTGTTATTGTCTCCAAGAAGCCCCAACAATTCGACGTATTTTCCTTTTTGCACACGCTCCACAAAATACTGGCCTAATGCGACACAGCCGTTGTAATTATCCGAAAGGATTTGTGACGTGGCGGCATCGGTAGAATTGATCTCCCGGTCGATGCAGAAGACCGGTATCCCGGCCTCCTTTGCGCGGCGGACGTTGGAGATGGAAGCGTCTGCGTCCGTCGGATTAAACAAGATCGCCGCATATCCACCGGCGATAATGTCCTCAAAATGACTGGTTTCCTTCGCCGTATCGTTCTGGGAATCAAAAAGTACTGCTTCATAACCGAGTTGCCGTGCTCGCTCCGCGGCAGTCTCGCCCAAGACCACAAACCATGGATTATTCAGTGTGGAAATCACAACGGCCATCCTCTGTTTGCCCGCCGCATCTGCCGGCCCCGTATCCGAACCACAACCGGCCATCACGATGCCAAATGTAACACACGTCAGGATTGTGATCGTCCAATTCCGTAACTGTTTATTCATTTCTACTTTCCCTCGCGAACCTTATACTTAATGTCACCAAGTTAAGGAGATGCCGCCTTTTCGCGGTATCCGGCATTCCTCTCCATTCATAGAACGCGCTGAACCGCCTGTTTCCATCCGTCGTACAATGTACGTCGGTGCTCCTCATCAAGCTGTGGCGAATATATCTTCGACTCTCGGGGCAATCCAGTTAAATCGTCGAAACTGCCATAAACGCCCATGCCCAAGGTTCCGGCAAGTGTTGCGCCCAGCGCAGAAAACTCGGGATGTTCCGACACGTGAACATGGAGATCGACAATGTCGGCGATGAACTGCATCAGAAACCGGTTCTGTGCCGCGCCGCCGTCGGCGTGGATGCGTCTCAGTGTAACGCCTGCGCCGACTTTCATCATGTCAAGAACGTCCCGAATCTGATAGGCGATTGATTCCAGCGCCGCCCGTACCACGTGTCCTTTCGTGCTATGCGCTGTCATTCCCACAATCGCCGCTCGGGCCGACCGGCTCCAATATGGTGCGCTCAGCCCCGCAAACGCCGGCACCAAATACACACCGCCGTTATCGTCTACGGAATTCGCAAGCGCCTCGGTTTCCGTCGGATCATCGATCAATTCCAGTTGGTTGACAAGCCAGGCGATTGTTGCTGCCGAATAACTGATAATACCCTCGAACGAGTACGTCGGCTTACCATCGTAGACCCACGCGATCGTCGAGACGGCTCCCGCTTCCGATAAACGCAACTCATCGCCAATGTTCAATAGAAGGGAGGAACCGGTCCCTATCGTCACCTTGGCCATCCCTTCATCAAAACAACGTTGCGCAAAAAGCGCCGCCTGCGAATCGCCCATCACGCCGCAGATTGGTATCGGACGATCCAGAATGCCGCCGAGGTCCGTCCCCCCATAATTGGCGCTGCTCTCGCGGACCTCCGGCAGTGCGTGAATTGGAACGTCAAACATCGAGCAGAGTTCATCGTCCCACTGCAATCTACCGATGTCGTAGAGAAGAGTCCGGCTGGCGTTGGTATGATCGGTGGCGAATATGTTCCCTCTTGTCAACCGATAAATCAGATAGGTGTCAACAGTCCCAACCAGTGCCGTGCCGGACTGGAGCCCCCCCTTGATTTCAGGACAATTCTGAGCCATCCACTTCAGTTTGGACGCGGGAAAATAGGTGTCGATCTTAAGTCCCGTTTTCCCATGGACTTTCTCTCCAAATCCATCTTGTTCCAGCTGCGCGCATATGGGATCTCCACGTCGGCACTGCCAGACTATGGCGCGGTGCAGCGGCTCTCCCGTTGCTCGGTCAAAGACAACAATCGTCTCACGCTGATTGGTAATGCTCAAGCATAATAGTGCAGCGCTCGCCTTTGCATTTCTACCTATAATTGTCTTGATAACGCTTAACGTGTTTTGCCATATCTCTTCGGCGTCGTGCTCGACCCATCCGGGCTGTGGATAATGTTGCTTGTGGTCGAGCGATGTTTTGTCCACAAGCCGCCCCGATGTGTCGAATAACAAGGCCTTCGTAGCGGACGTGCTTTGGTCGATCGCAAGTATCATTGTGATGCCCCGCTCATAAGCTTTTTTGCCGTCCGTGCCAGTCCTTGCGAAGAGATGCCGTAATGCTTCAAAATGTCAACTTGACTTCCTGTTATTGTATATTCGTCCGGAATGCCGACGATACGAAAGGGTATCGAGACTCCCGCTTGCATTAACGAGGCCGCACAGGCCTCACCCAAACCACCATAGATGGAATGTTCCTCGACCGTAATGATCGCCTTACTCTTGGCGGCCACTGCCAGCAATGTGGCCGTGTCCAAAGGTTTGACCGTATGCATACTGATGACACTGCAAGAAAAACCGTCGCGTTCTAGTTCAAGCGCGGCGTAAAGAGCGTGGTAAACGGTTTCGCCGGTCGCAACAAACGCAACGTCCGATCCTTCACGGAGAACAATGGCCTTTCCAATTTCAAATTTCGTACCTGAGTGGTGCAAATGAGCCGTAGGCCGTTTTCCAAAACGGATGTACACAGGATGCGCCGTCCGCGCAGCGGCCCTGATTGCTTCACGCGTTTCGAAGTTGTCCGCAGGTGCAACGATATCGATAGTATGGATCGGGCGAAGAGCGGCAAAATCATGAATCGCGTGATGTGTCGAGCCCAGCGCCCCGTAACTGACTCCCGCACTGATCCCGATCACGTTGACCGGATTGCCGGAGTATGCGACGTCGTTCTTGATTTGTTCCAGTGCTCGTGCGGTTAGAAAGGACGCGGGCGATACGGCATACACAATCTTCCCGGTCGACGCCAGCCCCGCCGCGACACCGATAAGATTTTGCTCGGCAATTCCCACCTCGATAATCCGATCCGGGACGGCGTCCGCGAAGGGGTTCAATTTCCCGGAGCCGCGCGAATCGCTTGTCACAGCATAAACATTCGGATTCTCTCTGGCCAACTCCAAAAGAGCCGCCGAGAATTCCTCTAAATTCGGTCTTCCGGTCTCAAATTCCATTACTTCTGTATATCACAGTGCGAGCTGTGCTGATATTTCGTTCTCGGCTCTTTCTAGACATTGGATTGCCTCTGCGAACTGCTCGTCATCAGGGACTCCGTGATGCCATTTGGCGACATTCATCATAAAAGGAATGCCCTTGCCTTTCACTGTGTCGGCCAGAATCATGCTGGGTTTGTTTCGCGCAAAAGGTACTTCTCCCAGGATTTTTGTCAGCGCTTCGATGTTGTGTCCGTCCACCGTTTGAACCTCCCAACCGAACGCACGGAATTTCTCTTGTAACGGCTCTGTGTTACATACGTCACATGTTCGACCGGTGATCTGCAGTGTGTTCCGATCTACGATGGCAATCAGATTGTCCAGTTGATAGTGCGACGCCGTCAGTGAGGCTTCCCAATTCGACCCTTCCGCCAATTCGCCGTCGCCAAGAAGTGTGAAGACCCGGTAGTCACGGCCATCCTTCTTACCGGCAATTGCGATTCCAACACTAATCGAAAGTCCATGTCCCAGCGCCCCGGTGTTTTGCTCGATCCCCTGCACTTTCCGTGTGGGATGCCCCACGTAATGGGATTTGTATTTACAAAGCGATTCCAGGTCTGATTCCGGGAAAAATCCCCGGTCGGCGAGAACAACATAGAGAGCTTCCACCGAATGACCTTTGCTCTGAATGTACCGATCCCGGTTTGGATCGCTCGTTGTTTCCGGGGAGACATTCAATATGCGGTTGTAAAGAACACTGACAATATCGATACAGGAGAGGCTTCCTCCCGTATGTCCCGCGTTGGCCATCCGGATATACGTGAGTAGTTTCTTCCGGTATTGAATCGACTTGAAACGCAGTTCACGATCGGTCATCGGCGCAAGGTGCTCATGGGATGCTTGGAGATAATCGTTATTCAGTGCGTCCATGATAATAGACGTCCCAGCCCAGGTAATTGTCAAACGCTTCATAGAGCACATCGGCGGTATTCGATAGATTTATCGCCACGTGATGCTCAAAACCGTTCCGGCAAACATAGCGCATCAACTTCTGCAAGTTCGGGATTTGGCAAACCGCTCGATTGCCAAACGTTTGCAGCTCGTCGTCGGTCAACACTCCTTCACCGACGTACGCACGGATCACACCCAGTGTATCGTCGGTCGTGAGTCGCCCAAATGTGAGCAGCCCGGATGGAGTACGCCCGTCGAGAGCACCGTAAGTTCGCTCTTCACCGATGATCGAGCCCAAAATCGGCGCGGTTCCAATTTTGACGTCCGGCACGAAACTTCTGGCCCAGTTTCCACAGTGGAACAAAACACACTTGTCACCCTCGTCTCCGTAGTTGTTGTTCCAGTCGGCGAGCCCGCTGGGCGATTGGGAGGCTTGCTGCATCGCATACATTGTCAGTACTCCCGTTACATCAACCTCGCAAGCGCTCGGCATCATGGATTCGCTCATCATGCTCATCAGCGTGCATACATTTATTCCGTAGTTCTGCTGTACCGAGGTCCAACACTGTATCGCCGTAGCATCCAATGCGTTGGCTTGCATCCAATCGGAAATCACCACCCCCAGTTTCGCCATTCGTGTGAGCTTTTCCGCGGGGACTCCCGGAGCGGCTGCATAGTCCCGTATTTTAGCGAGTTGCTCTTTCACCCGTTTGTCGCGGTCACCAATTTGATGGGTGCCTTCAATTATTTCCGACAGATCGACGGTAGAAACGCTGATGCCATTCGCCTCCAGGATCTTTTCGCTGTATCGCACTGTGTTGAACGCTCCGGGCCGCGCTCCAATTGCGCCAATGCGTACGGAACGCAACGATTTCACGACGCGGCAGACCGCTGCGAAACTCTTGAGATCTTCCAGGAAACTCTTCTCCGTGGGGTGTACCACGTGTTTAGAGGTGAGTGTGAAAGGGATATTGCTTTGAACCAGGTTGTTACAGACCGATATTTTCCCACAATATGCGTCGCGGCGTTGCGCCGGTGTCAGGGCTCCCAGTTCGTCGGGGTATGCCTGCACAAGCACGGGAACATCCAGCCCGGAATATTTCAATGTGTCGGCGACGCCTTTTTCATCTCCAAAATTCGGCAGCACGACAAGGACCCCGTCGATCTTGTCTCGATTCTTCTGGAATAAGTCGGCACACTTGCGTGCTTCTCCGTGTGTCTCTACGCCGCCGAGCTTGGTGTCCTTTTCCGATACCATGACGGTTTTGACACCCGCCCTCCGAAAGACCTTAATGATATCCTGCCTCGCCTCGGTAATGAGGTGATCGGGGAAGAAATCGCGGTTTCCGACAATGACTCCGAGAGTTGTTTTCGCCATTTCATCTTCTCTCTTATATAATTACGCTGCGCGGCATTTTAGCACAATCCGCACTTCTTGACAGGAGCCAGCCGGCGGGGATATCCCATATGAGCAAGATGCTCGGTTCCCACAGGCGATTCCACTCTTCGGACACAGGTCTTCCTCTCTTCTCCAACCTCGTTTGCCTTGTGGTACACTGTCGCACATACCCCCGTGATCCTTGGACAAGAGTCCTGGTCGTAATCCCGGAGGGACGACACGGCAGCAAGAGAGGTCGATGGCGGATAACCCCACAGACTGAGCTGGCCGATTAGAGGTGTATTCCGACATGGGGTTGCCATAATCGAATCGGAACGTATGGGGTAACATCACGGACTCAGGAGGACCCTGCCATGAAAGGCAAACGCATCATCGCTTTCGCAGTCCCGCTTCTATTCCTATGTAACGTCAGCACTGCGCAGAAGCTTACCGCTGACGTTCCCTACGTCGAGAACGGCCACGAACGACAGGTCCTTGACATCTACACCCCCGAGAGAGCTCCTGACGGGTGCTTACCGGTCATGTTTTGGATCCATGGCGGCGGATGGCAGACGGGAGACAAAAGCGATGTTGCGCTGAAGCCGAAGGTGCTGACCGAACGCGGATTTGTTTTTGTATCAACCAACTACCGTCTCTTGCCCGAAGTGGAAATGGACGTGCTAATCCGCGATGTCGCCACATCGCTTGGCTGGGTACACAGGAACATCGCCGGATATGGCGGCGATCCGACACGTATCTTCGTCGGCGGCCATTCCGCCGGTGCCCAACTCGCGGCGCTGATCTGCATTGATGATCGTTACCTGAAGGAAGAAGACGTTCCTTTCGATGTCCTCAAGGGGTGTGTGCCGGTGGATGGCGACACGTATGACATTCCCAAAATCATCATGACGGCGGAGCATCGGCAGGCAATCTATGGCGGCAAGATGTATACATTCGGTCATCGCCAGAAGTTCGGAAATGACCCGGAGAAACACGTCGATTTCTCCGCTGTGACACACGCCGCTCAGTCTTCCGGCACCGGACCCGATGCCGGAGTTCCCCTCCTCGTTTACCCCGGGCTCGCAGATCGTAATCGTCGACCGGGCTACGACAGTGCGGATATCGCCGGGAGAGTATGATTATATTAATGTCAGGCCGGGATTGATTCCGGAAGGCGAAACCGAGATGCAGGATTCGGTGCTCGAGATGGAGTCGGGAGTCTACAACATCGATTACTTCCGCATACGGCAGAATGCACGCGTCGAATGTCTCGGTCCCTGCGAGATCCGGATACAGACCACACTTCTTCCAAACGCAAACTCCTTTGTCGGTTCCGCTGACGGAGTGAATCTGGTCCCGGACGATATTGTCTTCTTTGTGAACGGGACGACATGTGAGCTCGGTTCCGGGCCCGATACCGGTGCCGGCTGCGATTTTCGCGCTTTTGTTTCCCTGCCGAATTCGACTCTGTATGTATTCCAGAATTCCACGATCCAGGGCATGGTGATGGGAGAATCCGTGCGAATAAACGCCGATTGTGTCATCAGCGACTAACAGGGGTTACCTGTCTGCAGGATTGCCGTTGGCTGTTCGGTATGGCGAGAATACGCGACAAACTTCAGTTTTGCCGCGTTCTATGACCGGTGTCCCCAAGCCATAGATCGGTACTTGAAAAACGCTACATAGATTCAGTACGTCCCTGAATGACTAGTCCATTTCGGTCGATTTCTACATCATGGAACGAGGTACGACCGAAATCCATATCCGCAGTCAATAGAGCCTTGAGGTTCTCTTTCGCATTTGGTTCTTTCGCGATGACAAGCATGAATCCTCCTCCCCCCGCTCCGGTGAGAGCAGCTCCATGGACGTGAGGATGCAAGACTTCCAATATGCGAGACACAACAGCCGGCTCGACACCTCCGGCCATTCGTTTTTTCTGCTCATAATACCGGCTAAGCGAAGTCCCTACGGTCTCCAGATCGCTGTTCGTCAACGCCTCACACATTCGCTCCGCATTCGCGACCAGCTCATCGGCAAGCTGTACAGTTTGAGGCATACGAGCATACCAGCGCCGTATGACATCCTGGAGCAAGTTCCGGGCCAGGCGGGCACGGCCTGTATAGACCAAAACGATATGCTGGTTCAATTTCGACAGAAAATCGTCATTCAATTCCAGGATCTCTGTCTCGACGTGGACAGGGACGCGTGCTGGACACCAGGAACGCTTAATTCCCGGTAACAGCCCCCCGACCTGGTCCTGCCAGCCCCCTCCTGTCGTGAGCATTTGCTCAAGGCGGAGTACAGCATGTACCAGTGAGGAACGGTCGTATCGAAATCCACAACACTCCCCGAGCAAAGCCAGCAACGCCCCGGCCAGAATGCTACTCGTCCCCAAACCGGATCCTGTTGGCAAAACCGACCTCGTGTGGATCTCATATCCCCCGCCCTGTTTTTTGAGCTGCTTGGCCAGCGACAACGGCGAGGAAAGAGAGACGATACCTGCACACAGAACCGCCGCTTTCAGAAGCGCTCCAGGTGCCAACGGTTGAGCGAAATCCTCCAGGTCGGACAACGAGTCACAGATCTGGCGGTCTCCGGCATCACCTTGACAAAAAACCAACACGGGCTCGTCGATGCGACGGACCCGAGCACCGATGGGGGATCGACCATCGACAGAGACTGCCGTATTCACGACGAGACCCCCGTGTTCATACGTGATCGGAGGTGTGTCGGTCCAACCTCCCGCCAAATCGATTCGAGCGGGTGTTTCTGCAATCAGCCAAGTTCCAACAGGAGGAGGTGTGCATTTCTGCCTGCGAATCGGAGCGGTCTCTACAGATTTCCGAATCAAAACCTGAGCCGCACCTTCATAGTGCCTCGCGGCACGCATAAGAAAATCTCTATCCTTCAACCAATATCGACGTTCTTCACCTAAGGCGGCGACAGCGTTTCGAACATCCCCTTGCTCCAGAAGGTCGAACGCTTGTTGCCACGAAGGATTGCGAGACGGCCCTGACCGAAGACCAGCTTCAGGACCCGCGAAAGCAGCCAGAACATCCGCAGTGGCTGCCATGGCTCGGCCTGCAATGTCGGGAGGAGCATCACAGGCAATCTCATCGAGGACATCTAATACTTCCCAGCGGCCTTCGCGGACGCAACGTTCGAACAAAGGCAAGAGGCAGCTGTCCCGCCGCCCCGTAAGGCTCGATTTGATCCTCAAAAAATCGATATTGAAAGAGAGTTGGCGGCGCCAATGAAACGATTCTTTTGGATCCGCCAACGACAGCAAGTCAGCCAACGACACACGCCGCATCTCGCGCCACTGTCTTATGAATTCCGTTGGTGGTGTTTCAGAATCTTGAAGCCATAAGACGCTTTGCACTGAGGAACTATCACAGTGAAGTGGATACAGCTTGGCGTTCCAAAGCGAACGATCCTTCGTCTTTGTTTCTGCCCAAATCTCATCCGGTGTTATACCTGAACGCTCAAACAGGGCTTTCCACGGCCGGTTCGTGAACGTGGCCGAGGGATGATCGAACGAAAGCTTAACCTGATCCTTCACACCAAACACGACGAATGCGAACTTCTCAGAACCGCCTTCTTGCGGTGGAAGGTGAATCTCCTGAACTACAGTACCGTCACAAATATGGAGTCCGGAAACAGAACGAATATCGGCACATAGCGCCCGTCTGCCCACATGCCATTCGCCTCGCAAATCCGAGTTTTCGATCACCGCGTCAGTCCGGGCTTTGCCGGAATCCGACAGAAACGAATTCACCACTACGGCTTGTTCTACTGTGTCGACTTGTTCAATGATCGATCGTGCATGTTTCGTCAAGCCATAGTCTCGGCTATTCGAAGTCTCGCCGGTCACAAACGCAACGTATTCATCTGTCGTGCCCAAATGGATGAACCGTCCTGATTCCGCGATAAGCGCACGGAAAGGAATCGGGCGCAACATCTCCCATAACAGATTGCGCGCCCGCCGCACAGTGTCCGGACGTGGATCCGGGGTAGGCAAATTCAGATAGTCCTCGCGAACTGTGTTTTCCGCCATGCAAAGGAGAATATCGGAGTACAACTCGAATCGGACTGGAACCGCACCGTTGTCTACCCCCAGGTACGTGCATGCATCTAAGGGTGGTTTCACGTGACAACTCAGCAAAATCTCCGCAGTGTCGCTGCAGAAATAAACGATGCCGCTGTCAATGAGAACAGTCTGATCCGGCCGGACGGCGCCAAGCGTATGAAGGGAGTCAAGAGGCTGTTTGTGAAGAAAATCTCTCACTCGCAAACTTCGAGGATCCAGCTGATACACACCATGACGAGGACCGTAATCAAAATTCGCTGGAATCGCCAATCCTGTCACACCAGGCTGCGACCAGTCCCATTCCCTCTCAGGCAACGACAACATCACGTCGCTGCTCGCAACAAACAATCCGGGGGGCGATGAAGCGCACACGGTCGACAAAGTCTCTATCAGCGCATCGATCGGTGCCCACAGTTCACCGTCTTCGCTTACCAGAGGCAAGGACGAAAATGCTTTGCCGGAAACGGAACAGTGAGGAATTCGCTGACTGTCTCCACCCGAGTGGAGAACCAGAATCCGCTCCGAACGAACGGCTTCGAAGTCGATGACAGAATATCCCTTTCGAGCCGAAAGATGTTCCACAATGGAGACGAGCGCGTTAAGAGTCGCGCCGCCGCTTCCGACACGAACGGAGGCCGGATCCGGAAGCGCCAGGACTACGGTCTCGTTCGGGATCAGTCCCTCCTGTTGGCGAAACCGGAGCTCTTCTCCGTATGCTTTTGCCTGTTGGGGGTTCGCAGCTGTCACCGCGATCGCAGACCAGACCATGGTAAAGTCGTCATTACCTCCTAAATCATTGCCAGCAAACCAAGAGAGCTTCTTCGGTTCAACACCTGCATCCAATGGTAAATCAGTTGTCTATGCCCTGCCAAGTTCACTAAGAGAATACACATGTGAATACCGTTTCTACCGATCTCAGCACGAATACCGCGGCAATACCGCGTGTATCGGATGGCGCTTCCAGATCGGCCCCGATCATCGGACCATTGTCCTTCGTTCTTCTTTCTTAACGTTCCATCGGCGTTTGCGGTCTCTATTTTTGCATCGATTTCTAACTGAAAGTTGTCTGATAATGACCGGTGGAAGGAGCCCAGAGGGTCGCATTGAATAGAGAATGGTGTAAAATGCGTCGATGGTCGATTCAAGGAAGGGTTCAACTCTTTGTCAGGGGCTTCGCTTGGAATACGATGGATGGGAGGGGAAGAACCACTCCTTAAGAGACCGGTCGCCAAGGTTCTCAATTAAAATCCGGGTTCTCCCGTAAATCCAAAGAAAAACGCCGAGACGAAGACTACGCTGGCATGCTGGATCGTTGTACCCAATCGCGTCGAAAAGGCCCCGTTGGGCGCAAATAACAGGCAGGAGAAACCGAGGATGGATCTGGCTGGCGCCGTCTGAACAGACGAGAAACGGCATAATCAGGAGACTTCAGATCAACGATGAGTATCAAAGACACTCCCGCAGAAAAACCACTTGTGGTGATTCAGCCCCCGACGCGATTCCTTCAGATCGACTGGGCTGAACTGTGGCAGTATCGAGAACTCTTCTATTTTCTGGTTTGGCGGGAAATCAAGGTAAGGTATAAACAGACCGTCATGGGAGCGGCGTGGGCCATTATCCAGCCATTCTTCAACATGGTCATCTTTACTCTATTCTTCGGAAGACTCGCGAAGATCCCCTCCGACGGAATCCCGTACCCGGTCTTTTCGTACGCCGCCCTGTTACCATGGACCTTCTTCGCTCAGTCGATGCATTTCTCATCGAACAGCCTGATTTCAAATACAAGTCTGGTCACCAAAATCTATTTTCCCAGAATCGCCGTGCCCATAGCGCCGGTGTTGGCGTGTTTAGTCGATTTCATGATTGCTTCCACCTTGTTATTGATCTTGTTCCCCTATTACGACACGAGTTTGTCATCGAACGTATGGGCCGCCCCTCTGATGGTGCTGCTGACCATCGTCGCCGCCTCCGGCGTCGGGATCTGGCTTGCTGCTCTCAACGTGAAATATCGGGACTTCCGCTATGTTGTTCCCTTTCTGACTCAGTTTTGGATGTTTGCCAGTCCGGTTGTCTATCCCGCCAGCATCGTGCCCGAAAAATGGCGCGTGTTTTATGGAATCAACCCCATGACTGGAGCGATAGAAGGGTTTCGATGGGCACTCCTGGGAACAGATATCAATCCTTGGCCGATCGTTTCGATGAGCGCCGTATCCGGTATCGTCATTCTTTCTTTGGGACTGCTGTATTTCCGCCGCACGGAACGCTTCTTTGCCGATTTGATCTAATTCTGGAGAATCTTGTCGCTTCCAGACGAGTCAATGACTGGCGAGTTGTTTGTATCGCCCGTGTCCACTGCGTGGGATAAATGTCAGAGCACAGCTTCACAGGGTTTCGAGGTTTTGTCTTCTCGATCGAAGGATTAAACGGTACGATCTGTTTCTGGGAGATGAGAGCCTCATGAATTGATATGCGAGGATATCCTATGAGCAATCTCGCGGTCCGTGTCGAGGGAATTGGAAAACGTTATCGTATTGGCGCACAGCAGGAGCGTTACTACACTTTCCGAGACGCCTTATATCACATTGTCAAAGCACCCATTGAGCGGCTGGGACAGCTCTCAGGGCGAAAGATGTCGCAGAGAGACTCCTTTTGGGCGCTGAGAGATGTCACCTTTGACATAGAAAAAGGCGAAGCGATCGGGATTATTGGACTGAACGGCGCAGGCAAGAGTACGCTGCTGAAGATTCTCTCGCGTATTACCGCACCAACAGAAGGCCGAATCGAAGTCTATGGACGAGTCGGTTCTCTGCTGGAAGTAGGCACCGGTTTTCACCCTGAACTCACCGGCCGTGAGAATGTCTACTTCAACGGGTCAGTGTTGGGAATGAAGAAGACGGAGATTGAGAGCAAATTCGACGAGATTGTCTCCTTCGCCGGCGTGGAGAGGTTTCTCGATACGCCCGTTAAGCGCTATTCGAGCGGTATGTGGGTTCGCTTGGCTTTCGCTGTCGCAGCGCATCTGGAGCCGGAGATCCTTGTGGTCGATGAGGTCCTGGCAGTCGGGGATAGTGCATTTCAAAAGAAATGTCTCGGGAAAATGCGCGATGTAACCAGCGTCGGACGAACCGTCCTACTCGTCAGTCACAACATGGCAGTCGTCAACCGAGTATGCTCGAAGGTCATTTGGTTGGCGAGTGGACGGATCCGCGAGATCGGACCGCCCACGGACACAATAGCCCACTACTTATCGGACACACCACAACACAAGGGGATCAGCCAGATACGGCAAATGATCGCGGCGCTGCCCCCGGATCCGGCATTCCGACTGCTCGATGTTCGAATCCGCCAGGGAGGCGTTGAGACCACAACAGTCGTAAACGGACAACCTACGCTCATCGAGATCGCCTACGAAGTATTTGAGCGTACAAGAGGACTTCGTGTTCTATTCGACGTGTGCGATGAAGACTTCAATATTCTGATCCGCTCGTTTCACGACGATGACGCGGACGTCATCCCCACAACCGAACCGGGTCGATATGTCTCTGTTGCCGAGATACCGCCCGATCTGCTGGCCCCACGCGAATATACTCTGCGAATCCATGGCACAATTTTCAACGTCCGGATGTGCACAGGGCCGGGACTCACTATCCCTCTTTCCGTTGAAAGGACATCGACTGTCAACAGGGCTTACATGCACGAAGAGATCCGGTCGAAACTGCAAGTCAGACTGGCCTGGAAAACGAGACCACTGGAGGACGACGACTCTCCGAGTCCTTCTGTGCTCCAAGAATCAAGTCCCACAGTCGATCGTCCGGAATAGGGAGACCGAAGGAAGAATACCGCACGTTTTCCGATTCCATGCTGCTTCACCGGCAATCTTCTGCAAATCCTGCGATCTCTCGGAATGTGTAGATACTAAATACTTCACCGAAACGAAAGATACAGGCACAAGAGGAAACCAGAAGAAACGTTCCAGACTTGAGAAAACTGTTATTCGAGTTGTAGCATCTACGATCATGAATTCATCGACTTCATCGTCTCAAACCGCCCATCAGTTGCGATACCTATGGGCTTACAGCGCGGCAAATGACCACTGGCGCAAATGGAATGAGCGTCTCATCGCGAAACGACAAGCCCGGGGATTCGACGTAAAAGGATTTTGTCTAACCCCTCCCGAGCTGAACAATGCGAAGTGGCTCCCGTTCCCCGATCTGGATTTTGCATGGCGAACCGCACACCCTCCCCTTCTGGAGATGTATGAACGAATGGAAGAGGAATTGAGAGATCGCGACGTGCTGGTTCATTACAATGGCGCGAACTTGCATCCGGATTTCGTTCGTTGTCTGCCAGTGTTCAAAGTGTACACGGCAGGAGACGACCCGGAGAGCACCTCTATTCTCACGCGACCCGTCGCAGGGGCCTATAACCTGCATTTGGTGAATAACGTGGCGTGTCTCGATATGTACAAAAGCTGGGGACTCCCCCACGTTTATTTCTGGCCGTTGGGTTCGACGGTCTTTGTGGAAGATATGAAAGACCTCGATGAAAACGCACTACTGGATATTTCAACCCGTGACATTCCCATAGCGCTGTTTTGCGGAAGGAGCCCTTGGCGAAACGATCGCCTCGACGCTCTTGCAGAGTCATTCCCAGAAGCATACATAGCCGGAGCAGGGTGGCCGAGAGGATTTGTCGATGATGAAACCGTCCGAGATGTGTTGCGGCGGGCTCAAATCGGCTGGAATATCCACAATTCCACCGGTCCGATCAATTTCCGGACATACGATCTTCCCGCATACGGAATAATGCAAATCTGCGATAACAAGTCGCATCTCGACGGTCTATTCAAGGTGAACCAGGAAGTGGTCGGGTTTAACAACATAGAGGAATGCATCGAACTGACCCGCTATTATTTGGAACATCCGGAAGAACAGAGACGTATCGCTTTGGCGGGGCATAAACGATGGTTGGCGGACTATACACCCGACCGGGTTTGGGACAAACTGACAGACATCGTTTCCGCCCATTTTACTGCGGATGATGCGCGCTCCAATAGTCGGTCGAACGCAGTAGAGATTCTAAGACAACAACGTACTTTCGGTCCAATACGACGGCTTGTTTTGTCGCCGATACGATTTCTTCGCCGGATCTCGCAAAGGGCTCATGGATATGTCGCAAGACGAATCAAGAATGCACAATCAGTCAACTGACCTCGCGGGCGTAGAGCATTGGGACGCAATCTATAAAGGCGTGCGCCAAAGCAGCAGTCCATTCTCGTGGCACCCTTACTCCTACGAGGACCTGACAATCGACTGGGCCTTGCAGCGTGAAATACAGCGGGCAAACCCGTCCAGCATTTTGGAGATCGGCTGCGGCAACTCGAAATGGCTCTCCTATTTGGCCGGAACATACTCTGTTCGGATCGCGGGGATGGATTACTCACCGGAAGGATGCCGCCTGGCTCGCGAGTCACTTGAAGCGGAAAACATCGACGGGCAGGTTTATTGCTGCGACCTTTTCGATGAGGACAGTGCAAATATCGGGCAATTCGACTTTGTTTTTTCGCTTGGCGTCGTGGAGCATTTCGACAACTTAGAGCATGTACTCGGTTCCATGCTTCGTTTCGTAAAACCCGGGGGATTCCTTTTCACGGAAATCCCAAATCTGGCGTCTATTCATGGCCTCATGTCCTGGATCTGGCAACCGGATCTGCTGGCAAAACACTGCGTGATTACGCGGCGCCGACTGCGCCGAGTGTACGTGGAAAACCTCCATATGACCTCAGTCCATGCATATCACGCCGGCTTGTTCAGTCTGAATATCGTCGCGTGGGAAATCCAACCGCGATGGCCCCGCGTCGCCAGAGTTTTGTTGCCCGGAATCCGCCAAGTCAAGATGCGGATTGGTCGCGTGTTGCACCGAACGCATTGCTTTCGTGGCTTTGCGCCCCTCGCGCCTTACGCTATAGTATGCGGAAGAAAATCGGAGAGTTAAGGAACCGGTCCGTTTTCCACTTCTTCCGCCAGCACGGGAAACTCCTCTTGTACGAGCCGTGGGCGAGTGTTTTTGGTCGTTCGCGTGCGTGGCCGAACCGGCATGATGAAAATCACATGCATTATTGAGTCGTTGGCGTGCGGTGGCTCGGAACGCAGCATGGCTACCTTGGCGAGTATGCTGGATAAACGTGGTCACGAAATTACGCTCCTGACAAGACATTCCGACACACCCGACTTTTACCGGTTGCCCGATTCGGTTCAACGCGCCTATGCACATCCGGATTCCAATATGGATTGCCGCTGGTTCGATTGGAGATGCCAAACATACCGTAACAGCGTTCTGCGAACGTCCATCCTGGCCACGGAACCGGAGGTCGTAATCAGTTTCATCACCGTGAACAACATACTAGTATTGATGGCACTCTCGCAGAAAAACATACCGGTCATTGTTTCGGAACGAACCGATCCGCGTTTGTGCCGTGTCAGCTGGAGGTGGAATCTCCGACGCAGGCTGCACTATCCCCGTGCCGACAAAGTCGTTATTCAATCCGAGGACTTACTACCCTGGGCCCAGTCGCATTGGCCGCGCTGGGATACGGCTGTTGTCCACAATCCGGTACTGCCTCCCGATTCCGAGGCGACCACAAACCGCCCCGAAGTATTCAAAAAAGAAAACAATGTGGTTACCGTCGGTCGGTTGGCTCCCGAAAAGAGATACGAATTGCTGCTGGAGGTATTTGCGGACCTGGCGCACTCTCATCCGACTTGGCAATTGACGATTCTCGGTGATGGACCATCGCGGCCGGGCCTCCAGCATTTCCTGGAAACAAAAAACCTTCAGGACCGGGTCATTCTGCCCGGAGCGGTCAAAAACCCTACCGAGATCGTCCGGCACGCGGACCTATATGTCCTGACTTCTCGTTTCGAGGGATTTCCAAACGCCCTCGCAGAGGCCATGGCTCACGGCGTACCCGCGATAAGCTTTGATTGTCCGGTCGGTCCGCGAACCATTATCCGGCACGAGACCGATGGCCTGCTGGTTCCTGATGGGGATCGCCAAGCACTGAAATCCGCAATGGAGAGGCTAATGGGAGATTCCTATCTTCGCGATACCTTCGCTGAGCGAGCTGGAGATGTCGTTCAACGATTTAGCGTCAAGACAATTGCCGATCGGTGGGAAAACATTATAAAAGAAGCTGTGCTTGAACGCGC
>CAZTDD010000104.1:0-25432 GCA_964612675.1 uncultured bacterium | reverse complement strand
AGGAGGTTCGCCCTCCCCTCGCTCCTTCTCTGAAACTTAACTTAATGACATTGCCCTACACGCTGGGGAAGGATCACCCCCTCACCCCGGCGCTCTCCCCGGGGGGAGAGGGGGAAGAACTCTGTTGGACTTGATGCGACCCCGTCGATCTTTGGGAAAGAATCCTATCTCGCTTCTCGTCTCGCTTCTCGGTTGCTTTTGACACAGGCCGATCTGCTCTGGTTGCAGGCGACATGGCAATACGATGCGAGGCAGTTGGAGAAACGTTGTTCCATCAGCCGTCTATCCGATGATTCGTCTAGCCGATGGTGCGTCTAGCTGGTGGCTCGTCGATTGGAACGAACCGTGGATGCGTACCAGGCTGATGATATACTGCCAAACAGCATACACAATGAGGCCGGAGCGATGAAAGTCAAGACGAGACGCCGAGCGGATCTGGTGACATTCCATTTGATCTCTCTGGGCTGTCCGAAGAATCTTGTGGACAGCGAAGAGATGATGGCGTCTCTGGCCATCTCCGGAATGACTCTTGTCGACGATCCTGAAGATGCGGATGTGTTGATTGTGAACACGTGCGGATTCATCCGCGCGGCGCGGGATGAATCGTACGCGGTTATCAATGAGCAGCTGGATTTAAAGAGGTATCATCCCGAGCAGAAGGTCGTTGTTACGGGTTGTCTTGTACAAGACAAACGTGAAGAACTGATACGGCGTTTTCCGGGCGTAGACGCCCTGCTGGACTTGCAGGAACAGCAGCGAATCCCCCGAGTCATTGAGAGACTTTTCAGGAGACCCCCCGCTGTGCATCATGCAGAGGAAGGCCGATTCACGCCGCGTCTTTTGGCCACTCCACCGCACCTGGCCTACCTGCGGATCGCGGACGGTTGTGTGCATCAATGTTCGTTTTGCACGATTCCTCGTATTCGGGGAAAACTGCGAAGTCGGCCGATCGAAGAGATTCTTTCCGAAGCGAGAGCCTTGGTTTCCGGGGGAACGCGGGAACTGATTTTGATCGCACAGGACACGACATCGTACGGTTACGATCTCTATGGGGAGTTTCGGCTTGTCGATTTGCTCGAAGCGATGGAAGAGATCCCCGGCTTGGAATGGATCCGCTTGATGTATACGTACCCGACGTTGATCGATCGACGGTTGATTCAGCATTTCAAAGAAAGCAGGAAACTCTGTTCGTATATCGATCTGCCGGTCCAACACGGCGATCCGGAAATCCTGAAAGCCATGCGGCGCGGCAGCACAAATGAGCACCTGCTGCGTGTGGTCGACCGCCTCCGGGAAGCCCGGCCGGGAATGACGTTTCGAACATCGGTTATTGTCGGTTTTCCCGGAGAAACGGAGACGCAGTTTCAAAACTTGATGCATTTCCTGGAACAGGTCAGGTTCGACCGGGTGGGAGTGTTTCGCTATTCAAACGAAGAAGGGACCCCCGCGGCAGAGTTTCCGAACCAGGTGTCTGCTGAGATCCAGGAAGAGCGTATGAGCAGGCTGCTGGAATGGTCCACGGAACGTGCGTACGAACGCCATCAACGGCAGCAGGGCAGTGTTTTACGTGTCCTGGTGGATCACCGGGATACAGAGGACGATCGTTTTTGGTGGGGGCGCTGGGAAGGGCAAGCGCCTGAAGTGGATGGACGCGTTCAGCTGTGTGGACGGCGGCTGCAATCGGGGCAGTTTGTGCCGGTGCGAATCACGCAGGTGGATGAAGATAACCTGTACGGGACGCGGATCGAACCGTCGCAGACGGGTTGAAGCCTGGTTGAGCTCAAGATCAACGAGTCGCGAAAAGGAAAGTCTGAGTTATTGGTGAGTAAACTATCTTCCATCGGCCCTGTGAAAGCGGTTTCTCTTGCAGTGGCGACAGGTTTTGGCAGCGGATTTCTGCCGGTTTCGGGTACCTGGGGTACATTGGTTGCTCTAGTCCTTCATCGTTTTCTGTTCCCCGAGGCGTTTACGGCGGATCGCTGGCTGTCCGGTATCCTGATCGTCGGTATTGTTTCGTGTATCGCCATTGTTACGGCGGAGACGGCGGATCGTCATTACGGGACAAAGGACGATTCACGGATTACTGTGGACGAGATCGCGGGGTATTTCGTGGCGGTTTATGCGCTTCCTGCAGGATGGGGGCCTGCGCTGTCGGCATTTGTGGCGTTTCGTATAATGGATATAGTGAAGCTGCCGCCGGCTTATCGTCTGCAGGAGCTTCCGGGGGGGATCGGAATAGTAATCGATGACCTGATAGCGGGGCTGTATAGCTGTCTGATTGTGCATGCAATGTATCGTTGGTTGTTGTGATTGCATCGCCGTTCGATCCGGTGAGCCGTTGACCCCTCCGCCATACGCACTTTATAGTAGGTGTTTCATTCCAGTTGCGGGAACCTTTGTTCCCACCCCGAATCAGATCGTTCAAACCAATCGGAGGATTATAAAAATGACCGCACGACCAGATATGAAGACTCGGCTCTACTCCCCCGGTCCAACCGAGGTACCGCCGTATGTATTGCAGGCACTAGGAGCGCCGATCACGCACCACCGTTCACCGGTTTTCAGCGAGTACTTTGTGGAAGTCGCTGACAACCTGAAATACGTTGTCCGCACGGAGCGCGACGTGTATATCGTTCTTTCTTCAGCAACCGGAGCGATGGAAGCCTCGGTTTCGAACCTGCTCTCGCCCGGCGACACCGCGATTTGCGTGCGCGGAGGGAAGTTCGGAGAACGCTGGGCGGAAATCTGTACGGCTTACGGAGTGAACACCGTCAATATCGACGTCGAGTGGGGATATCCCGTTGAACCGAGCGCTATCGAAGAAGCGCTGAAGAAGAATCCCGAAACGAAAGCGGTCTATACGACACTATCCGAGACGAGTACGGGGATTGTGACGGACGCAAAAGCCATCGCGGAGATCGTCGGGAAAACGGATGCCGTGATGGTCATCGACGCTACAAGTTCACTGGGCGCGACCCCGCTGTTGACCGACGAATGGGGAGTCGATGTGGTTGTGGGAGGCGGTCACAAAGCACTGACCATTCCCCCGGGACTTGCGTTTATCAGCCTCAGCGAGAAAGCGTGGAAACTGAACGAAAAGTCAACGTGCCCGCGGTATTATCTGGATTTGCGGAAGTACAAGAAATCGTTGGAAGGTCAAACAACACCTTATACACCCGGAGTGAACCTGATTATGGGACTGCGCGAATCGCTCAAAGCGTTCCGGAACGAGGGCTACAACCGCGCGATGCGCCGTCACGAGATCCTGGGTGAGGCGATGCGCGCCGGAGTGAAAGCGCTTGGGCTTGAGATGTTCGCAAAGGTGCCGTACAACGGCCTTACGGCGATCAAAGCCCCTGAAGGAGTGGACGGTGGAGCGATTGTGAAGACGCTTCGGAACAAGTTCGGGATCACCATCGCGGGCGGCCAGGCGCAGCTGAAAGGGAAGATTTTCCGGTTTTCGCATATGGGGTACGCGGATCGTATGGATGTTCCATACATGCTCACGGCCACGGGGATGGTATTGGCGGACCTGGGCCACAGCGTTCCGACCGGCAAGGGTATCGACGTGGCAGTCGAGATCCTGAACCGCGAATGGCCGAAACTCGAATCGATAACCGACTGATCTAAACAAAATGGGACGGGAGTAAATAACACTATGACTCACAAAGTTCTTGTCAGTGACAAACTGGCCGAAGATGCAGTTAAGATTTTTCGGGACGCACCGGACATCGAGGTGGATGTCAAAGTGGGCATGTCTCCCGATGAGCTCGGGTCTGTGATTGGAGACTATGACGCTCTGATCATTCGCAGCGCGACGAAGGTCACACCGGATATCATCGCGAAAGCGGACCGGTTGAAGGTCATCGGTCGAGCGGGTGTCGGTGTGGACAACGTGGACCGCCAGGCGGCCACACAGCGCGGGATCATTATCATGAATACCCCCGGCGGGAATACGATTTCCACCGCCGAACACGCCTGGGCGCACATGGCGAGCCTGGCACGTAACATCTCGCAAGCCAGCCAATCGATGCGCGAAGGACGATGGGACAAAGGCAAGTACAAGGGTGTTGAACTTTACGAGAAAACGTTGGGTGTGATTGGAGCGGGGCGTGTCGGCAGTATCGTCGGCAGCCGCGCAATGGCGTTTGGGATGAAGGTATTGGCGTACGACCCATTCTGTGCAGACGAACGAATCGCCCAGATGGGGTTCAAACCGGCCGATTTGGATACGATTTACGCGCAATCGGACTTCATTACGTTCCATTGCGTTCTCAACGACGACACTCGTCATATGGTGGACAAAGAGGCGTTCGCGAAGATGAAGAAGGGAGTCTTCATCATCAATTGCGCTCGCGGCGGGATTATCGACGAAGATGCGTTGTTGGAAGCGCTGGATTCCGGGCAGGTTGCCGGAGTTGGTCTCGATGTGTTTGAGAAAGAGCCGCCGGACCCGGATCACCCGCTACTGAAGCATCCCCAATGTGTCTGCACACCGCACCTCGGGGCATCGACATCCGAGGCGCAGGAGAACGTTGCCATCGCTATCGCGAATCAGGTTGTTGAGGCATTAAGCGGCGGCGAGGTAAAGAACGCGATCAATATTCCCGCAGTTCCGCCGAAGCTAAAAAGCGTCTTAGGACCGTATCAGCCGGTGGCTGAGAAACTGGGGATGTTTACAGTTCAGCTGCTGTCCGGTCAGCTGGAGCATGTGGAAATCATTCACAGCGGTGAAATCGGCGAGGTGGATACATCGTTCCTCACACTCACCGTTCTGAAAGGTCTGTTGACTCCGATTCTCGAAGAGACGGTGAATGATGTGAACGCGCCTTATCTGGCCAAAGAGCGCGGGATCAAGTATTCGGAAACAAAAACCCAGGAAACCAAGGGGTTCAGTTCGCTGATTACAGTGAAACTGAAATCGAAGAGCCAGGAACTGACGGCGAGCGGAACGATTGTGTCTCCGAACGATCCGCGTATTGTGCGCATCGATGGGTACCATATCGATGCAAAGCCGACCGGTTATCTCCTGTGCCTGCGAAACAGCGACGAGCCGGGGATTATCGGACATGTGGGGACGGTTGTCGGCAAAGCCGGGATTAACATCGCCGATCTGACACTCGGCCGGAAGGAACCGGGTGGGGAGGCACTTACCGTATGTAACGTTGACGCCCATTTGTCGGAAGAGGTAATTAAGGAGATCAAATCGATTCCGCAAGTGATTGACGTCAAGATGGTCAACCTGATGTGAGTAACGAAGCGATCAACATGCCAACCGGGGAACGGCCTGCCTATCAGGTAGGCTGTCCCCCGTATTTAAATGTTCAGCCACTGATCCACGAGTTTGAGTCTGTTTGGCCGGAAGCGACGCTCAGGCCGGCTGTGCCTTTTGATTTGGCTCATCTTCTCGATGAGGGCGAGCTGGACATGGCCCTCCTTTCAACCATTCACCAGCTCCATGCGAGTTACCGGAGTGTGCCGCATCTCGGGGTTGTTTCTCACGGTCCCGTGCGGAGCGTATTGCTTCACAGCAAGGTTCCGCTGGAAGAGATCGAAACGGTAGCGCTTCTGCAGGATTCCCTCAGTTCGAGCGTTCTGACGAAGATCGTTCTGGAGGAGTTTTACGAACGGAGACCCAAATACCGTGCGTATCATTTGCCTGTCGAGCAGGGGCTGTTTTTGGGGGAGGCGGTTTTGACGATTGGGGATGTCAAGTATTTTGTGGACCATCCGGCGGAGTATGTTTTCGATCTCGGGGAGGAATGGCAGAAGGGGACGGGGTTACCGTTTGTGTATGCGCGTTGGCTGGTAGCGGATCATGTGGACTTGAACGTTGTAACGCCGTTGCTTCTCGAGATAAAGAAACGGGGGTGTGCGGCGGTTGAGGAAATTGCGAATCGTTGGCCCAGCGAGGACGGGGTCAAGGTGGAATTTATGCAGCGGTATCTCACGGAAAACATCACCTACGATGTAGGCCCCCGTGAGCTCGAAGGGATCGAAAAGTATTTCAACCTTGCCGAACGGGTTTCGCGACGAGCGGTGGAGGCGTCGACGCGGGCGCGGTGATTTTCTCTGAAAACGACGGGCGAATCGGGTATTCTTCCAGTTCTGAAACGTGACACAACCAGTAAATATGCGGACCTCTTCAAGCCTGCCGAGGAAGGCGGATATATCGTCCATGTGCCCGCTGTGTCCGGGTGTGTGACGGAAGGCGATACCTTAGAAGAGGCTCGCGAAATGGCGGAAGACGCTATTTGCTGCTACCTTGAATCTCTTCACAAAGACGGAGAAGAAATACCGTCCGAGTCCGGCGACATGATTCAAGAGAAGATCGCTGTCCCGTTGTCGCAGGATCCATGAGTCCTCCCGGACCGGATCTTGGCTCAGGTATGCTTTGGCCGACTCGGTTCCCCGGAAATCCGCATGAGAAAAGCCCCTAAGTCCAGTAGACTTAGGGGCTTTCGATAATCGGGGCGATTGGATTTGAACCAACGACTCCCTGGTCCCAAACCAGGTGCGCTACCAAGCTGCGCTACGCCCCGTATGTTTTCCTGTGGACAACCAGCGGCGACTCGAAGGGCAGCCGAATGACAGCACCTTCAGAGACACCCGGATTATACACACCCTCCTTAAAGTCAACAACATTGGTAGACTGCGCCCGGTAGACCGGGCGGCCGGATTTGTAGACTCCTTGGCTTCACGAAGTCGAGGTTCTCTCAATGGAGGTCCCAAGACCCCACGGAGGTCGGCGGCTGCTCGGAGGTGAGTTCGAGCAGTACCTCGTCGAAGAAGAAGCGCGTCGAATCCTGTCCCTGGGGTTGGATTACGATCTCCAGGTTTGAGGTTTCCATATTCGGGATTACCCAAGAGAATTCCCGCCACGTGTCTGGCTCGGTCAGGACCGCATCTTCTTGAGCCCACTGAACCAGACCATTTGCTTTATCTCTCAAGCCGACTCGAAATGAATACGGGGCCGATTCGCAGAGCGCCGCCAGCGAAAGACGGAAATTCTTCCCCGGTATCTCGTCAAGATCCACGTCGATGTCGATTTCATGTTGTGCCCCGGATTCGGACGCCGCTGCCGGAATATACTCCGCCGAGGTAACACCTCGATGGGCGGTACTGTCAGTGAACGAAATTCGGCCGCTGTTTGTCGTCATCGTATCTACACTTCCGAGGCCCGGCTCCATGGAGAAGTGAGCGAGTGCTTCCAGTGCGGTGATCGCCAAGTCGTCAAATCCCAAGAGAACATATCCTTGCCCTCCCAGATGCATGACAAAAAGGATGGTTTTGGTGTAGAGGTCATCGGTCGGAGGTAAGAGCAGTCGATACGGAATAATCTCTTCTTCATGCCTTTCCGGGATTGTCAGCGTGACGCCCGTCCCGGCCCACGGTTCCACCTGATTGCAGACGATCACCTGAGTTCGATAAGGGGTTTTGCTGGTGCGAACGGTCATCTCGATCAACCATGAGAAGCGGGCCATGGTTTGCGGGGTCTCGAACAGGTCGGGAACGACAGGGATTTCCGCTCCGTATTGAACGCTGGTGAAGTCCTCGCCTCCGCTGTTGATCTCGATAATCGTCGCAGGAGACGGCAGGACGGTATCGTCCAGCATGACCCACGAATGACCGTCGACGATCAGAACGTAATGGCCCTTCGGGTCGTATACCTCGCCGTTCTCGATCTCAAAATCCTCTTGGAGGATGGGGATTCGATCTGCATGGACAAAGGTGACAAATAACGCGATTGAGAGAAGAAGAGGAGAAACGGTTTTTCGCCGTACCCCTCGATTGGACTGGATTCGCATACACCTCACCAACCGACCCTACACGTATTGAGAAACCTATCGACCGTAACGATACGTACGTTCAGGCGTCACCACGCTACGGTTGTATGAGTGTCCAGCTTTTTTGAAAAGAGCGGAAGTGGAACGTCGCAGTGCTATAAGAGAGTGAATCACGAAGGCACGAAAAAAACACGAAAACGCGAGAAAAGACGGACAAAAAGCCAAGCGGCCTCTTGCTCCTTCGTCGCCCCGATTGCCTTCGAGCGGACGAATTCGAGCAATCGGGGCTACCCACTCCCGGGCTTGCGAGGAGGGGCAGTTACACGCAGGTTAGTTGTCAATCATCCAATTTCAGTTGTCACTGATCGAATCTTAGTTGTCGGTTGTCATATCGTGGTAGAGCCGATAGTTGTGGTAGATCTGCCGTCTGGATTGATCCAGAAGCGGAGAGTACTCCTCGACAGAGATTACGTTCTCTTTCGGTTTGAAACGAAGGATTCGCAGCCAGCCCTGACCGCCGTCGTTCATGCTCTGATAATCCACCAACATTTCGTAAACCGTTCCGCCATGGTCATTCGGGCTGTTTTGCAGAGTCAACGCCCCGACATGACCGCAAATCACCATGAAGATGTTATTATGCTTACGAACCAGCTTGTTCCAAACGGCCTCGCCGATATCATCTCTTCCCGCCGGGCGCATGTAGCGATGGGTCGCGACAATGACACGGCGGTCTTTGTGCTTTTCGACCACACCGTTTGCCCACTCAAGAACCTCGTCTCTCGGAGCGTATTCGAGATTCAACACCATGAATTGCAGACCATCGGAATTGAAATAGACAAAATTATTGTCATTCGTATCGCCGTAATGGCCGCCATACCATTCATTGTCGTCGAAATCGCTTACAGGAAAGTACTCATTGTAAAGGGTGGAATCTCTGCTTGCCGCCGCCATATCATGATTGCCGGGAAGGACACTATAGGGAACCGCATCATCAAGAAGCCGATGCGCCCCGCGCGCCACCTCCCATTCTTTTCTCTCTCTATCGTTTTGAACGATGTCGCCAAGATGGATGACCATCTGAATGTTCTGGCTCTCGACGTTGTCCCGTATCCATCGCGTTTGTGCGGTATAGGTGTCGTGGTAGGTCTCCGAGTAGAACTGCGTATCGGGCAGTACAATAACGGAGAACGAGCCGTCATCCTCAGCAGATTCAGTAAGGCCGGGGAATAGGAAAAGGGACGAAATTACGATCAACAACACGAATGAATGTGAACGTTTTGAATAGGGCATGTTTGATTCTCCCAAATCGGTATGCGTGTTCCACGAGTAGATACAAGATACGCATCTGTCGGCTCACTGCCAAGCGACCTCGGTTTGCGTGAGAAGGGGGCATAGTGAATCACGAAGGCACGAAAGAAACACGAAAACACGAAAAAAGAAGAGATCGCCACGCTTCGCTCGCGATGACGATAAATGGGGTCGCGATGACGGTGAATGGGGTCGCGATGACGGTAAATGGGCTTGCGATGAGGACAGGTTACGACGTATCTGTGGCACAATCTACTGTTGACAGAATAATATCCGATAAGAAGTCGATGAATTCTTCGTCATTGTTGAGACAAGGCAGGTGAGTATAGTCTCGAATACCGGCCGATTCCAAGACGCTTTTTGCTCCCAGTTCGGTTTCCTCATTGTCGGCCAAAAAACCGAAAGGGAAAAAGACGATGTCTTGGATTCCATTTTGCAACATGGTCGCCGCCGCTTCTTCCATAGCCGGCGCGCTCCATTCTCCCCCGCGCCGGTGATTGAACCATCCAATGGAAGCGCTTTCGAAGAAGCCACCGATTTGCTCGATCAACTGGGCACCCAAGCGGTAGGTTGCCTCGTAGCCGTTTTCTCGAATTGCCGGGTGAGGAGAGATCACTGTACCGTGGGCACCGAGGAGCAGCCCTCGTTTCGCAGGCCGATCCAAATCGAAGCCACGCTGCTTTAGTTGCCGAATAACGAACGAGGCCATCAGGGCACCCAATCGATCGCAGTGGTCTCCCGGCTCGATATACTCTATTTTCAGCGAATCATCCAGCGTATTTCGGTACACGTCACAGTCTTCCCGCGAAAGACCTGAAGTGAAGTCGGACTGGGCGACATACATCGGCAGGACAAGCACCCGCACCGAGCTATCCTCTTTCCGGTCTCGCAACACTTCGACCAAGTCCACACCGCGGAACTCGTAGACGGTGTGTACGCGCCAGTTGGGTTGAGGATTGCGTTCGATCAGTTTTTGCTGCAACTGTGTCCGTTGACGTTCGGTGATTGATTCCAGCGGAGAAAGATAGCCCGCCTCTTTCCATTCGCGTGTTCTTTTTGCGGCGCGATACGCGCCAATCAACGGAACGGCGGCACGCGGGATCGGCGCAACGCGTCGCGTGAGTTTGTTCAGTATTCGAATCGAATAGCGCCAATGTTCGAAAAAAGAATTCCGGTACGGTTCACCGTAAGTCAGCAGCAAAACATCTGTGTGGGATTCATTATTTTTCATTGGATTATTTCAGGTATTCGATGACATCTTGTGAGCATTTTCGGGCGAGGCGAATGCAGTCATTGGTTGACACCCCGTCCAAGTAATTGCCTGTCAAGAAAAGACCGGGGGTTTGCGCCAGTTCTTCCTGTACCGCACCAATCTTTTCGACATGTCCAACCGGATATTGTGGAATCGCACGGTCCCACCGGAAGGTTTGCACCTGGGTGAACGGTCCTTGAACACCAACGATCGTAGATAAATCTATTTGTGCCTGAGCGTGGAGTTCTTCGTCGGACAGATCGAATGCGATGGGATCGAGTTTCCCGCCGATAAAAACGCTGAAACAATGCCGATTCTCCGGCGCCCGACCACTGAACACGCTGGAGCACCAAATGCTCCCCAAGATACGAATGCCCTGGTCCCGGGGCACTAAGAAGCCGAATCCTTCACAATTGTGTGCCACATTTTCTTTTTCGCAGCCGATCCCGAGTACCGTTACACGATTCAAAGGGATTTCTTTTAGATACGAACCGGTTGTTGACAGGAAATTACCCGCGAGGTCCATAACCTCGTAGCAGGGGGTAGCGAAGATCACAACGTCAAACATGTCGTTATTGATACCTTCGCCTTCGGTCGACACGTTGAATCCGTTTTGGCTTTTCTCGATACGGACGACTTTGGTGGATAAGTGAATGGAGTCCTTCACCCTCTCTGCGATCGTATCCGGCATCGCCTGCATACCGTCTTTCCAGGAACACAGGTTTTTTGCGCGGGTTTTCTTTTTCGGAGAGGGACTCTGTTTTTTCTTTCCGAGGAGTTTCTTGAACATTCCCCCGATCACGCTGCCGTGCTCGCGTTCCAGGTCATACAGAAGCGGGAAGAGGGCTCGAAGACTGAGTTGCCGTGGATCTCCGGCATACACGCCGGTGATGAAGGGCGTTACTACGTTATTGAGTACCTCATTCCCGAATCGTCTGCTGATAAACGCCCCAAGCGATTCGTCCTGTTTTGCCCGGTTCGCTTTCACAAAGGGTTCCTTGAGGAGACGTAATTTCGCGCGTGAGGACAGAATACTCGTCGTGACCAGACCGCCCGGCCCCATCGGGACTTCCCGTAAAGCGCCGTTGACGTAGATATACCGTGCGTTTTCTCGCAGAGGATTTCGTTCCAGCTGATCTTCGAGGCCGACAGCGGCGCAGAGATCCATGGTGTCCGGGGCATTATCCAAGAACGAGCTCGGTCCCGCTTCGAAGAGAAACTCTCCCTCGCGGTGAGTTTGAACAACTCCACCGGTGCGATCCGATTTTTCGAATACGTGAACGTCATGTCCGCTGTTTTGAAGCCAATACGCTGCACTCAGTCCGGATATTCCCGCTCCAATCACCGCAATTCGTGCCATTCTCTGCTATCTTTCTATTTAAAGGGTCTTTGAAAAAAGGGGTGCTTTTCCCGACTCTCTTCTTCTTACCGATAAGTAACTGTCAAATGTCATGACGATGGGGCGGACCATTATTTGTCCGAGCGATGTCAACTGAATTCCGCTCTCGAAGTTGTCGTCAATGAGTCCATCCTGAACGAAGGGATTTAACTGTTCGATTTCTTCAGAGAAGTAAGAGCGAAAATCCTCACGCCATATTTTTTCAAATCGCTCGAACAAAACCCGGCAGTTGCACATCAGCTCCATGATCACCCATCGTCGGATCCGGTCGTCCCGGGTGAGTTCAATCCCGCGTTCCACGGAGGGCTCATTTTCGACAATTCGGTCTTCATATTTTTTCAGTTTTTTGGCGTTCTGGGTGTACAGTGACGGCAAACTGCCGATTGCGGAAACGCCGAATGAGTAGAGATCGCTGCCCGCGCGTGTCGTAAATCCCATAAAGTTTCTTTGCAGGGTGCCTTCCGCCTGTGCGCGCGTGAGTTCATCGTGCGGTTTGGCGAAATGGTCCATTCCGATGTAGCGGTAGCCGTTCGATGTAAACTGTTCGATGGCGGTACAGAGTATCGCGACACGTTCATCGCTGTCGGGCAGAGTCGAGGAATCGATTTTCCGTTGATTGGGGACACGCGACGGCAGATGCGCGTAATTGTAGAGGGCGATTCGATCGGGATCGAGTTGTAGAATAGAATCGATTGTCGATTCGAACAGCTCGCGGGTTTGAAGCGGCAATCCGTAAACGAGATCGATGTTTACACTTTCGAAGCCGAATTCGCGACAATTGCGGCTGAATTCACAGGTGTGTTCGAAGGGTTGAATACGTCCGATGGCCTGCTGAATCGCTGGATGAAATTCTTCGACGCCGAAGGAGATTCGTTTGAAACGGTGTTTTCGTAGGATATCGAGATGTTCCGAAGTGGTGATCCGCGCGTCGACCTCAATGGATCTCTCCGCATCCGCACTGAATTGAAACACGGATGTAACGCGTCCCAACAGGCGGTCCAACTGTTCGGGAGAGAGGTAGGTCGGCGTTCCGCCGCCGAGGTGGAGTTGGATCGCTTTTCGGTCCGGGTGAATATGGGAACCGATCATTTCCATCTCGCGGGATAGTAGGTCCACGTAGTGATCGAGGACGTCCTGTTTGGGCGTGATAATTACATTGCATGCGCAGTAATGGCATCGTTGGGGACAGAATGGGATGTGGAAATAGAATGCCAAGGGATTGGCGTTTGCGTCTTGGTTGTTTTTTTGGATATGGTCGATATAGGTTTCCGGGCCGACGCGGTCTGTCCATTCCGGCGCGGTCGGATAGCTGGTGTAGCGCGGCCCGCGAACCGTGTATTTCTTGATCAGTGCGGGGTCGATGTTGGCGGAGTTGCTGTTACCGGGAGTTACCGTGGACATGGCCCTGTACCGTTTCGATGAATGCTTGGACACTCTCTACAGGCGTTGTGGGCAGGACACCGTGCCCGAGATTGGCGATATACCCGCGACTTTGGCCGAAGTTGTCCAACATGCTTCGGGTGTAAGAAGCGACTCTCTCCGGCGGCGCGGAGAGGGCGGCTGGATCGAGATTTCCCTGCAGGGCGAAACGGCCATCCAAATGTTCGCACACGCATTTCAAATCGCTTCGCCAATCGATACTGAGTACATCCGCTCCCGATTCGCCCAGTTCGAAGATGTAGGGTGTGCAGCTATTGACATAGAGGATCGCCGGGACACCCTTTTCATGGGCGGAGCGGATGACCTGTTGCTGGTAAGGTAGAACAAACTCGCGGTAATCGCTGGTCGTGAGAATACCGGCCCATGTATCGAAGATCTGTACGGCATCCGCACCCGCTGCGATTTGAATCGCCAGGTATTCGAAAACCGTTTCGGTGATCGATTCGAGTAATCGTTTGAGCAAGTTGGGTTGGCTGTATCGGAGCGTCTTGATGCAGTTGAAGGTCTTGCTGGTTTTGCCTTCGATGGCGTAGGTCGCCATTGTGAAGGGGCCTCCCACGAAACCGAGGATCGGTGCGTCTTTTCCCACCCTTTTGCGGACATGCTCGATTGTCTCGTACACCGGCGGGATGTCACCAAATCCGGGTTTGCACAGCGAATCCAGAACATCCTCGCTGCGCACGGCGGGCTCGATCTGGGGACCGGAATCATTGAACGAAACCGATAACCCCATGTATTCGAAGGGGATAAGAATATCGTTGAACACGATGACGGCGTCTACGCCGAGAAGATCGTAGGGCTGAATCGAGACCTCTGCGGCCATATCCGGCCGGGCACACAATTCCATGAATGAGAGATCTTTCTTAATCTCCCTGTATTGGGGCAAGTAGCGGCCCGCCTGTCGCATCAGCCAGACCGGAATCCGGTCGATGGGCTCTTTGCGAGTCGCTCGCAGGAAACGTTCACGTTTGGAAAGTACAGGTATCACTGTTGAACTCAGCCTTATTCGGGAACAAAAGGGTTCATTACTGACGATAGCTTACGTTTCAAGTATGGAAATCTAGACTTAGATTGTCAACTGCGACTCTGAAAACCGTCATGGTTGGCAAAGCATTGGATTTGACCTGACGAGTCGAGGAATCGCTATAAACGATGTATTTCGGTTGGGTTAGTCTTCCGTCAATTGAGAGTGAATCGATGAATCGGTTGAGGTGTATTCTGTGTCCAGTCGATTGATGGGGGTAGGATGGTGGTAGAGATGGGTGCGAAAGCGGAAGGAGAACAGTCCCGTATGAAGAAGGAAACGGGTTTCACCTTGATTGAGCTGCTAATTGTGGTGGCGATCATCGGCATCCTGGCGGCTGTGGCGGTGCCGAATTTCCTATTGGCGCAGGTCCGAGCCAAAATTGCACGCGTGGAAGGAGACATTGAGGCGCTGTCTACCGCTATGGAAGCGTACCGGCTGGATAACAACGATTACCCGAATTCGTCGACAGGCGGTGTGTTTCAATCGTTTACGCGCTTGGAGGAGCTTGTCGAGCCGGTTTCGTATATGGCGACGATTCCTGTCGATCCTTTCAATAAGTATGGCGTTGAAGGACATCTCTCGGCGAAGGAGTATATCTATCACAACGACAGCGCCAGCGAATGGCCGCGAAACATCTTTGTCGCATTGAGAGATCATCACTACGGTCGCGGCAAAAGTTATCCCAAATGGATCATTATCGGATTCGGACCGGACAAGACGACGCAGGACTGGGATGTCAGCGGTTCGATACCATGGGGTGCGTTG
The DNA here is from genome assembly GCA_964612675.1 of uncultured bacterium. Taxonomy (GTDB): domain Bacteria; phylum Hinthialibacterota; class Hinthialibacteria; order Hinthialibacterales; family JAKPRU01; genus CAZTDD01. Next base: position 10,454 of record CAZTDD010000104.1, on the reverse strand, counting down.
GCGTACTCACCGAGTAACGGTGTCGTCAGCCGTGGCGACATTTTTCGGTTTGGGCCGTAGCGAGTCTTCGTTTTTGGACGCGGCGGACTACGAGGAGCGGGGTCTCCTCTGCGATCAACCATCATTCGGCGCATCCAGCGATTTGACAAACAAGTTTCAGACGGCCTATAGTTCGATTGTGTATCTACCTGAGAGACACTTTTGCAGGAAAACTTACGGCAGGCTGAGACTGTTACGATTGTCTATTCGTATGAAGGCCGCAGAACATCGAACTTGACGTGCAGACATGGAAAAGAGAAGAGTGACGATATGAATGCGGTTTTAGTACAACTTCAGATAAGGTCCCTGGAAACCCAACTCCGCGTCCTCAAAGCTCAGGTCAGCGCGGCAGGTGAATGCTCTGAAGAAAGAAAGCGATTCGCCGATTTGTACGGGATTTTGCGCGGCAAGAGCGACTCATCAGAAGAGGAGATTCGGGCGGCGGAGTATCGATTCGATTGGGAAAATGACCACGAAAGATGAGCTTGATCTGGTGGTGTATGTCGCTGACACCCACGCTCTGGTCTGGTACCTTGAAGGCAGCGATCGGCTGAGTGAAAGGGCGCGAGAGGCGTTAAGCTCAACCGATGGTGAGATGCCTTATTGATGGGTCTACAGCCCCCTTTTCTTGAGAGCGTTGAGGATCGAGAAATGGCCGCGTCCGAATTCCGGTGAGAGGGAATCGATGGCGGCGCGTTTGTTCATCCCCCGGTCACGACATTTCCGATAGGCGGTCACGAGGCGGTCCAGCTCGTCGGCAGTCCAGGACTGGTACTGTTTGCCGGGACGGTCATCGGTACCTCGGGGGACCTCATCGAGCATTTCTCCCCATTTCACCTGTTTCACTTGAGGGATCTGATACTCACAGGCCTCAGGGCTGATCTCAAAACTGACACTGCTTCGGTTCAAGGCCTTGGCCACCTTTGCGGTCGAGAAGCTCCCCGCGAAGAAATCGGCGATCACATCGCCCTCGTTGCTCGAATACTGAATCATCTTGGCCAGTAGTTTTCGAGGGAGTTCGTTTTTGTGGCGGGTTTTGCCTGTTTTGTATTCGCGGTCGATGATCCAAACATCTTCCATGTCTGCGTAAAGGATCGAGCGGTTGGTGTCGCTTTTCTGCGAGGGGGAATAGCGACTGTATGTGTTGAATGTCGGCGAAGCGCCCGGTTTGACGAGATATAGGATGTGATAGTGGGACGTCACGTATTTGAAGCGGGTATACACGCCGAAGTTGTACTTCCAGATGATGTGATTGACTTGCTCCAGACCGGTGCGGTCGAGGGCGTTGAGGACATGGCGGAGGTTTGTCCAGCCGCTGAGGAGGTACATACTGCCGCCCGGGCGGAGGACCCGTTCGGCTTCCCGGATCCACTTGAAAGAGAATTCTTCATATTCCTCTTGCGGGATCTCGACGTAACCGTCGATGACGAGACTTTCGTTGCGGTTGTAGTGTTTGTGGAGCTGATCGCCGTTGATGCCGTACGGGGGGTCGGTGATGATGAGGTCGATACAGTTATCTGTGAGATAGCGGCGACATTGTTCCAGGCAATCGCCTTCGCGGAAGTAGACAAATCCTTCCCGAGATTTGTTGTCGCATGTAATTTCGTGACTTAGCTGTTCCATCCAGGATCTATGTTGGCATGAGATTCGATGGCTGTATGGTATCTTTGAACGGGACACTACAATAGAGTCCAAGAAGGTGTCCAGGAGGCAGGAAATGGGCCGTGGAGACAGCCAAGCGTCGGTCGGGATCCCCTCGTTGGATCGGGCGGTAACGGAGCTATCGAAGCTCCCCGGTATCGGCCCACGAATGGCACAGCGGCTCGCGTACAGCCTTCTGCGTCGGCCCACTGCAGATGTCGAGACCCTTTCGCAGGCGTTGAAGGATCTCGTGTCGAAGGTGCGGCGCTGCTCTCTTTGCGGCTATTATTCCGAGACCGATCCCTGCCATATCTGTACGTCCCAAGAACGGGATACGCGCATCGTTTGTGTGGTCGAGCAACCACAGGATGTTTTTGCGATTGAGAGAAGCGGGGGATACAAGGGGTTGTATCATGTATTGGGAGGAGTTTTGTCGCCCATCGATGGTGTCGGTCCCGACGAGATCCGGATCAAACCGCTGCTCGAACGGCTACGCGGCGATATTCAAGAGGTGATCATCGCGACGAATCCGACAGTCGAGGGGGATGCGACGGCGCTCTATTTGCAAAGAGTCATCGAGCCGATTGGGATTGGTGTCAGTCGGCTTGCGCGGGGTCTTCCGACGGGCGGCGATTTGGAGTTTGCGGATGAGATGACGCTCTCTTCCGCGATATCGATGCGGACGAAGTTGTGAATGTGTAAGTGAAGTAAAATCAACCCCCTCTTGACCTCCCCCAGGCTTGGGGCCGTCGCAAAAAGTCGGAAGTTGGCATCGGAAGTTCCCTCTCCCCCCGGGTTAGGGTGAGGGGCGATCATTGCACTGGATTGGGGTATTATTCTTCTCTTGTGTATTCGCCAGACACAGCAAATTAAGCAGAGACAAAAGGTATTTGTGATGACAGGAATTCATCAAGTACAGAGGGGGTGTGATGCAAAATGCAAAGATCCCTCACCCCGCCCTCTCCCAGAGGGAGAGGGGAAGAGGGGGAAGAACTCCGCCGGACTTTTTGCGGTGCCGTCAAGACTGATGCAATCGGAAGAGGTGAGCCAAAGAGATCTCAACCCCCTCCTAACCTCCCCCGATCTTCGGGGGAGGAATGGGTTGGTCTTCTCTCCTGAACGAGGTTGGGGCCGCTACGAGAGGTTGGAGCCGGTACGAGGGGTTGGAGCCGCTACGAGAGGTTGGAGCCGGTACGAGGGGTTGGAGCCGGTACGAGGGGTTGGGGCCGGTACGAAAGGTTGGGGCCGGTACGGTAGGTTGGGGGGCGCTACGAGAATCCTGATCTTTCGAGTACAGGACGGCAGAGGTCTTCACGGCCTGCGGTGATCAGGTGGATGCCTCGAAGACCCGGGATTTCACGGCACTGCCGGATCAGTTCGGCAGCGATGTCTATGCCCTGCTCTATCGCCCGGTTTTGATCCTCCGCCCGCTGCATCCGCTTGAAGAACGGTTCGGGAATGACGACACCCGGTACACGCTCCGCGAAGAACTCCAACATTTTCAGACTTCGCGGCACCAAAATCCCCGCGAGGATTGCCGTTCGCTCATGCAAACCGAGATTTCGGATCTCGGTCATGTAATCTCTAAACGCCCCGATGTCGAACAGACACTGGGTCTGGACGAAATCCGCACCGGCATCGATCTTTTCGGTGAGACGGGGGTGGCGTTGGTCCACGGAATCGAAGAGTGGGTTCACGGCGGCACCGACAAAGAATCGCGTCGGGAGGACCGGCTCCTTCGTGCTGTCCCGCAACTCCTCTCCCGAGTCGAGGATTCCAGGATTTCTCATTCTCCTCAGGATCTGCAGGACGTGCGCGGGATCGACGTCGGAGACTTGGGAGGCCATCGCGTGTCTCCCCGTCCCGATGGGGTCCCCGGACATCACGAAGATATTCTTGATTCCCAACGCGGCTGCACCGATGAAGTCCGACTGAAGGGCCAGGCGGTTGCGGTCGCGCGTTGTGTAAGTGAGGATGGGTTCTCCGCCTTGTTCGAGGACGAGAAGGGAAACGGCCCAGGGGGCCATGTGGACATTTGCGCCCTGGTTGTCGGTGACATTGATTGCGTCAACACACCCGATGAGATGGTCGGCCTTTTGTCGGACACGTTCGGGATCGGGGGCACGGGGGGCGGTTATTTCCGAGACGATTGCGAAACGGCCCGCTCGAATTGTGTTTTCGAGCCTTCCGGAGCAGGCACTTATCGGCAGGTCTTCGGCATTCACGACGGTTTCCGGCACCTTTCGAAAAGAAGAGTTGAATGAGGATAGCAGGAATTCGGGTGTTGGGGTTGCATGCCCGCGTTTCGAGGGGGTAGTGCGGTCTTTGAAGGTTTGATTTGGGCGGAGGGCTTTATATTCGACGGGGGTTGTTCCTGGTTCCCTCTCGGTGCCGGTATGGCACCCTATGTATTGTATTTATTAGGTTTACTACTATCAGGGTGTCGATCGGGCGAGAGAATTAGCCTTTTTTTTTTGAGCTAGTAGCTCAAGGTTTTCGTAAAGTCGCCGATACTTGTGTCGAGAACTGGAAAAGTCTATCTACCAGAGGTCTCAGCGATGAATATTGGAGCGGTACAAGGCGCAAATGGCATACCGAGCCTGATGGGCGGCTTGTTGCAAGCGACGATGCAGCAATCGATGCAGCTTGCAGCTCAGCAGGTGGCCAATGCCGTGGCCCTCCAAGTTAGCGGGGCCGCTCTGGAAGGCTTAGGCGAGAGCATCGACGTATACGCTTGAGCCCACCTCCCAGATGACCTCCTTTCTATGGAAGGACAGGATAGCTCTGTCCATTTCCCATCTTCTCAGCAACTTCCAGAAATATTCCCATTCACGTTACTGTCGGTTGTCACTGGCGTTTGAATGTATTACGATATCAGTACTTAGGTGGTTTGAGTCGTGTGTGCGTGAGACAAGGTGAGCAGCTCACGGGAAGCACAGGAATCGTGAGTCCGCACCCACCGCTCGGAGGTTCCCGAGCACGTATCGAGAACGACGAGTCCTGCTCAAGAGTGCTGTTCACACAAGGTGAACCCCGGATCTCCTATGCTCTGTACAAACAAAAACTCCCGAGTTGTGTTGGTGATGTTTCTGGTATTGGCTGTGGGTCTGTGTATGTTGAACGCGGCCTGGAGCCAAGAAAGCGAAGAGATCGTCGGTGAAGAAGGTATGACGCTGTGGCAGTTGCTGCTCGCCGGCGGCTGGGTGATGGCGGTACTGGGTGTCCTGTCGTTGTTTGCGCTGGGGCTGACGATTTATTTCTTTCTGTCGCTGAACCAGCGACGTCTAATGCCACACGATCTATTTCTGCAGTTGCGGGGCCTGGCGCGAGACGCGCGCTGGGACGACATCTATCGGATTTGTAATGTGACGCGAGGACCGTTGCCGACGATGTTGATGTCGGGGATTCGGCAGGCGGAGATCGACCCGGCTCATGTAGCGGAGGCGATGGAGAACGCCGGGGATCGTGAAGCGGAACGTGTAATGCGGCAGGTCCGTTACCTGTCGGAGGTGGCAACGATTTCTCCGATGTTAGGGTTGCTGGGTACGGTGTTGGGGATGATTGACGCGTTCAGTTTTATCGCTTTCGACATCAGCCGTGCGAAACCCGTTGTGTTGGCGACGGCGGTTTCGAAAGCGCTGGTGACCACCGCGGCCGGGTTGATTATCGCCATTCCGTGTATGGCGGTGTTTTTCTATTTTCGCGGGCGCATTCAGAATATCTTCTCACGTATTGAAGAGGCGGCGCAGGAATTGGCGGACCGAATCCGACAGGAGCCGCCCCCGAGGAGTTGATCCGCTGTGAGGCTACTAGCGAAGCGAACGGACGAGGAGCCCATCATGATGATGGCTCCTATGATTGACATTATCTTCCTGCTTTTGATTTTCTTTTTAATGACATCCATCTTCGCACGGCTCGAGAATGAGTTGTCGATTACGGTGCCTACGGCGGATGAATCTCAACCGCCGCGTCGAACTCCCGGGGAGATCATCATCAATTTGACGGAAAACGGCGTGATTGTTGTGAACCAGCGTCGTTTAAATATGCAGGAGCTAGAAGAGATCCTGGTTAAAATTGGTACTATTTATAAAGACCAATCGGTCATCATCCGGGGTGATCGAGATGCCCTGTTCGGGAGCGCTATAGCGATCCTAGACGCATGCGCGAAAGCAGGGATCTGGAATGTCTCCTTCGCGGCACTTCCGAGCGAAGAGGAGCGAGAGACAAGTTGACGGCCGGGAACGTGACTCCCGGGCCGCCCTTCCGCCCCGGAGTGACAAAGGACGGCATGAGCGCAAAAGTCCGAGCGATCGTTATATGCCTGTTGGCATTTCAAGTTTTGTGGGCTCCGGATACCGTGAGGTCCCAGCAGGATGCCCCTGTCCCGCCTCTGCCGAAGAGTCCGACTGAAGGGAAGGCACAAGACCAGCTTGATTTTGCAGACGGTCTCTATGAACGGAAGATGTATTTGGAGGCCGCTGAAGAGTACGCCGAATTCATTCAATCCTTTCCCGAGCACGACAAGATACCCACGGCGCTATTCCGGAGAGCCGAATGTTTGTATCAGCAGGCTTTTCGGGACAGAGAGCGGCGGCGCGAACTGTTTGAGGACGCGGAGCGGAATTTGCGGACCCTGCTCGAGAAGTTTCCTCAAAACAGCCGTCGGACCGAGGCCCTTCTTCGGCGCGGTGAGATTCTCTGCGACATCGGCAGACCGGGGGAGGCGATCCCCCTATTCGAGGAGTTGTTGAAAGGATCGCTTCCTAAATCGGTTGAAGAGCCGGTGCGTTTTTACCTAGCGCAGGCCTACTGGGATCAGAAAAAGGCCAACGCGGCGGAAAAAGAATGGGAGACGCTTCGGGAACGATTTCCACAAGGCAGACATTTCGCCCCCGCCACCTATTCACTGGCACTTTTAAAACGCCAGAAAGGCCAACTCGACACCGCTATTTCACTGCTCAAAGAGTTGGCAGCGGAAGACCGATCGTTTCCGCTTCCGGAGGGAAGTACGCTCCCCTCCGATGCCCGCGTTGTGATGGCGGATATCTACAGGCAGCTGGAGGAGCATGAGAAGGCCGCTCAGATGTATCTCGAAGCGAGCCGGGATCCGAGGCATCGGATGAGCTGTTTGTATGGTCGGGCGTGGGCGCTGTTCCAGTCAAGCGATTTTAAAGGGACCGCCGGAGTATGCCGGGAGCTTTTAAAGGAATCGGGGCTCGGAGACCGGGAAGCGGGAACGCTATTCCTTTTAGGGACGGCACTTTATGAGACGCAAGACTATCAGGAGGCGGTCGATCCGCTCAAGAAGGTGGTCAATCACCCGGACGCCGAGGATTTCCGCACACAGGCCTGGTATAGACTCGTTTGGTCGCTTTTTCTGACAAAGAATTACGGAGAGGCCTCGGTACACGCAAAAGCGCTGTTGAATAAACAAATCGATCCTGCCTTGGCCGGAGACATTCACTTTGTGTTGGCGGAGATTGCCGCCGCGGCCAAGAAGTACTCTGAGGCTGCGGCGGGGTATCGGACCGTTGTCGAACAATATTCCGGTTCCCGCTTTCAGGAGAAGGCTTTATACGGATTGGGCAGCATGCACTACCGTGCCGGCGAATACGAGCAGGCGTCGAAGGCATTCGAGAAGTTTATGGAGCAATATCCCGGCAGCCCGCTCTTTGAGGAGGCGATGCGCTGGTCGGCGGAGTCGTTGCTTCAAGCGGGTCAACATGAAGAGGCAACGATCCGGATCAGTCAGCTGATCGAGCGAAATCCGTCTCACCCGGATCTTCCGAATCTGCTTTATCGGCAAGGGTTGGGCCTATTGAAAAGCGGCCGGGAAGAGGAGATGCGCAAACCGTTTGAGAAGATACTGGCGGAATTTCCCCAGTCGTCGCATGCTCCCGAGGCGTTGTACATGTTGGCGTGGCAGGACGATCAAGCGGGTAATGAGGAAGAAGCGCTTCAGGAATATGCTCGTTTGGTTCGGGATTATCCCGGAGCGGCGAAATGGGAGGCAGCGCGGCAACGTGTCGCGGTCGGGTATATGAAGACGGGGCAGTTCGATCGGGCGATGCCGATTTTTGCAGCGATTTTTGAGGACGATGAAGAGGCCGCGAAGATCGGTCCGGAGGTTTATTTTGAAGTGGCGATCCATGCATCCGAGCGGGGACGTCATGACGTCGCTCTTCGGGTTTTGCGACGAGTTGCCGAGGTGCATACACGCGATGAGGTTCTCGAACGCGCGTTAATCGAGCAAGGACGGGAGCTGGTCGCTCTTCAGGAGTGGCAGGAGGCGTCCGACTGTGCGAATCGTTTTCTGCAGAAGTTCCCGAACAGCCAATTCCAACCGGAGGCGCATTGGATACGCGCGCGCTCGCTTCAGGGTCAGAATCATTACGACGACGCCGCGAAGGCTTTCGAAAAGAGCCTTCAAACCCTAGCCAACATGGGAAGCCCGGACAAATTGTTCCAAGCAACCCTTCACTTGGATCGAGGCAAGCTCCTGCAAACCCGTGGACAGCCGGAACAGGCCTTAAAAGAATTTCTCTACGTAGACATCCTCTTCCCCGATCCGAGAACATCTCCGGAAGCCCTTTTGCACGCCTCCCAATGTCAGGAGGAGCTCGGCCGTGAGGAAGAAGCGCGGAAGAGCCTGGAGCAGCTGATCAGCCAATATCCGGAGAGTTCACAGGCCGGTCAGGCGCAAGTACGTCTTCGTTATTTGCAGAACCGGCAAAGCAGCAGCCAATGAAATACGAATATCAGCAGGAAAAGAAACGTTTTGTCGATCGTCGACCGCTTTCGGAGCCGACGACGGATCTGCTTTTGGTGACGTCTATTCTTCTCTCTGTGCTGGTGCACGCGCTGTTTCTGGTCAGTTCCACGAATGTACGGGTCGGGATTGTCAGCGAGGTTGAGGAAACGATCGGCAAGATGTTCAACGTGAGCTTCCGCGAGATTAGTCAGACCACGACGGTCGCTCGCAAGACGCCGGAAGAGCTGGAACAGGAAAGAGAACAGAAGCTGCAGGACGACCTCGAGGCCGCAGAAGATGTTCCCGCGCCCGAGATTGATGAGCGGTTGGAGGATCTTCTGGCGAACGCGGGCGAACCGGTGGAGGCGGACGTGGAAACCGGTGAGATCCCGCACGGATTTAGTGCGGGCGGCGCTATCGGTCCAGCGAAAGTAATCACAAGCGAAGCGGGGATTCGTGAGACTGGCAACCCTTCAGAGGGAGCCCTGCAAGACGCCGTATTGGAAGACGTCACGATTGAACGCCCCAGGCTGGGGGCGAGTGGGACCTACCGGCAGGAACGGATCATCAAAACCTTACCGCCAGACCTGGTGGAAGCGACACCTGAGCCGCCCTCGACGGTTGTGACAGCACCGTCGCTCGGACTCCCTTCCCCGGATGTCTCGATGAATGCCGCTCCCGTGGATATTGAAGCGCCACCCCCGGTCTATGAAGATCGTCCTTTGGATCTTTCAGCCGTGCCGCCGAGCGTATTGGCGTCCGAAGAGGAAGCGAAAGAAGCGATCGCTGGCAAGTTTGTTCGGCTCGATGATGTGTTGGATGTGGAGATTATCACCTATCATGAGAGTCCGAACGTCGGATATTTTCTATTGCGAATCCGTCCGAATCAGGCGACAGATCGCCTTCGGCCTTTGCCGAAGGACGTTGTCTTTGTGTTGGATGCCTCCGCCAGCATGGGAAGACGTACTCTCCAAGTGATCAAGGAGACATTAAAAGACTCTATTCGGCGCTTGAAAGAGAACCAGGATCGTTTCAACGTTGTTGGATTCAAGGGCGACGTGAAAATACTGTACGACGAGCTGAAAATTGTCACACCGCTCACTATCGCGGATGCGTGGGATTTTATCGACCCCTTGCAGGCGTCGGGAAAGACAGACATTTATAAATCGCTCGAACCGCTGATGACGCTCGGGACGGCTCGTGCACGGCCGTTTTTGATCTTCCTCTATTCCGACGGCCGGCCGACCATCGGGGTTCGAAACAGCCGGGCGATTATTAATCGTTTGACCGCCCGTCGAGGCCCCAGTACGTCGGTTTTCGCCATCGGGGCGGGGGATAAGGTGAACGAGTATCTTCTTGATTTCCTGGCGTTCCGCAACCGCGGTTCCATTTGTTTGATCCCGTCTCGCGACGACATACCGCAACGGGGGATTTCGTTTTTCCTCTTGCATCAAAATCCCGTCCTGCTCCAGGTGACCACGGATATCGGGATGATCGATCGGTCGAAGATTTATCCGCAGGAGCTTCCGGATCTCTATCAGGACACGGAACTCGAGATTTGGGGCCGTTTCTCAGACGAGAAACAGCTGACGGTGCGGTTGAAGGGAGAAGCCTACGACGAGCAGAAGGAAATGGTTGCCAGTCTCGACATTCCCGAGCAGGATCTCGGCGGTCCCGATATCGCGCGGGGATGGGCGTTTCACAAGATTTACCATCTGATTTCGCTTGTGGTGCAACACGGGGAGAGGGCGGATCTCGTGAGCGAAATCAATGCATTGAGCCGCAAGTACGACATTGTTACGCCTTACCACGAACAATTTACCGAGTGACAACGTTTTAGAATTGGTGGCGTGCTTCCTGTCGGTAAAAGAAGTCGGACAGGGTGTATCACAAGTGCGTACCTTCATCGTCACAATGGGACGGTGAGAAGTGAGCGAAACGGATCTCAACCAGCGACCTTGGGGGAGAGACGGGAAGGGTTGGTGGGCTACGGATGTGGGGGAATGGGATCAACCCCCTCCTA
>CAZTDD010000103.1:5203-26397 GCA_964612675.1 uncultured bacterium | reverse complement strand
CGCGGCCGGTTCCGGCTTTCATGCGGGATCGATACATTCTACGGATCGAGTCGCCGGCGGCCACCATCGGCGGAGGGCTCATTCTTGAAAGCGGTTCGCGGCGGTACAGACGTCGCGACACAGCGCTGCTCGGGCGGCTTCGTAATCGCTGGAACGCCTCGCATTCGAACAAAGACCTGATGCTCGCGTTAATGCAGGAGAAACCGTCCAAACCGCATACAGTCGAAGAGCTCGCCATTCTATTGGGCCTCGAAACCGATGAAGCGAACGATCTGGCGGAAGAAGCGGTTGCCGCTGAATCCATGATCCGTATCGGAGACAAACATTTCCTGACGACGCCGGGATTTCAAAGGACCTGCAGAATTGTATTCGACACACTCTCGGAAATGCATCGAACACAGCCCGCTCGCTACGCATTCAACGCAGAGGAAATTCGCAAGAGAACCGGAATCGTCGACACCGTGTTGAGCCGCATACTTGAGGATCTGCTGAAAGAGAATCGGATTCTATCGAGCGGAGGCGCATACCGGTCGACCGAGGCTCCCAGTGTCAAAACGGAAACCGCGCAAATCGCTGAACGAATCGAATCGATCCTGCTGGAGGAACGCTTCCAGACTTCCTCAACAGCCCAGCTGGCTGAGAAACTCGGTGAAACCGAAGCAGCCGTCCGCACGGCCCTGCGATATCTCATAGAGAGCGATAAGGTTCGGTGCCTGACCGATACCGTCTATCTCCATGCAGAACATGTCGACTGGGCACGCGATGAGTTGGTGTCAGCGATAAAAAACCAAGGCTCCTTTGAGACACACAAATTCAAGAACGTTATCGGCAGCAGTCGGAAATACGCCATCCCGCTGCTCGATTATTTCGACGAGATCGGTCTCACTCGGCGGGTTGGGGGCGTTCGATATCTTCGGGAGGAGAAGGGATAGGCCGACCACGATACCGTCCCCCGAAGGAACCTTTCAGGCCGAAATGCGTCGGACAGGCATCGGTACACTCAAGACAGAGAATACAATCCGGCGGCGCTTTATAAACCACGCCCCGGCGATCTTCCTCCAGATCCACCCCGACGGGGCAGGCCTTGGTGCACAGCCCACACTGCGGGCAGGTGTCGGTATCGTGACGCAGCGCGAAAGCCGAACTCCAATTGAGCAGCCCTGTAATCGCACCGACCGGACACAGAACACGGCAGAAGAAACGCAGACTCCCCACCGCCAATAGAAGAATCACTCCCAAAATCGAAAACCGAATCATCGGTCCCCAGAACGAAGAGAATCCTCCCTCCATCACAGCAAACGGAATACTTGCTTCGATCGCCGCAGCCGGGCACAGCCGACAGAAGAAAAGCGGCGATTCAAGCCCCCAGAAATAAGGCACCGCCATCGCCAACAAAACCAGGACGAGATACTTCCCATACCGTAGCGGTCGCCACGGTTCGAATTTCGGGCTGGGGATTTTATGTAGCAAATCCTGAAGAAAACCGAACGGACATACCCAACCACATAGGGCTCGTCCGATCAACGCACCAATGAAAAGAATCGTCCCGATCAAGAGCAGCGGCGCCAACCCAAGCGCCAGATAATGCCCGAGAATGCCGATGGGACAGGAGAAAACAGCTAGAGGACACGAGTGGCAATGCAAAACGGGTAAGCAAAACCATTTTGCCTGAACGAGAGGCCCAAGACTGAGTATCGCGATCGATCCGGTTTGAAACCAGCGGCGTAATTTCATGGAACATGGATGCGGCTACGGACACGCAGCCGCGCAGGACAATTATGTTCAAGTGGGGCAGGCTTTCGGCCCTCCCTGTGCGGCCGAACGATCGTAGGTGAAAAACAAATCCCCCTTCTCGCTTCGGGCCACTCCGCTGAAGGTAGCCGTATACACCATATCGGGCTCGCCGATCTTCTCGAAGAGGATCAAAAAACCCTCCCCTTCCACCGGCTCTTCTTCGAACACCTTATACGTCAGTCCGTAGAAGCCGCCGACGGCAATCGCCAGGCCGAGCAGTCCCATCCCAACGGGTATCCATACACGATACTTTTGACCGCTCATACAACAGGCTACCTCATTCGAATTCAATTAAGCGTAACGGCTTTCCAGGCATGAGCAAGGGAACGGCTTCTAAGGATGCTTGATTTCCTTGTGGTGCACGCTTCACAATAGAGCGTATTGGAGAACAAGACGATGAAGCTGAAAGTCGACCGGCAAGCGGATGCTCTCTATCTAAGCCTGACCGAGGAAGCAGCGAGCGAGTCCGAAGAGGTCGCTCCTGGGATCATCGTGGACTACGATGAAAAAGGAAAAGCCGTTGGAATCGAAATGCTTCATCTCTCGAAGCGAACGGAAGGGATGGACATTCACCGTTTCCTCTACGAATCAGTTCCATAGAAGCCTGTCTCTGAATCCTGAAATTCGGTCTGCGATTGCCCCCTACTGTAATCCAAAAGCGTTCAAGGCCCGCTCGATTTCTTTGTTGATATCCTCTCCTTCATAAAACCACAACCATCCCCGCACCCGCACAGTTTCCCCGGGCTCAGTGTCCGGCAAAACCGGATCCGAGTGAAAACACGGTACGTCTTCATTCGCCCAAACACGGCCGCACTTCTCCCACGCCGTTAGTATCCATCGTGCACCCTCCTCCGATTCCACAGCCGCCACGGGTTCCCGGAGAAGTTTGTTCTCATTGGTTTGAGCGTTAAACGCCGGCGCACCTTTGGTCATCACACAGATTTGCGTTCGAAGATCGGTTAACGGCTCGCTCGTTCCGTTCCGCAGCCATAATTCCATGTGTACGACTTTCTTCTGCAGTTGAATCGATGCGCCGAACGCAATCTTGTTCGGGAGTACGCGTTCGAACTCCAGCGATCCGTCTTCGTTGCGACTCCAATCGATATTCTTCAGCGAGATGCCTTTTTCGTCCCATATCGTCGGGATGTGAGTATGGGCGAGATAAGTTAAGCCTAGATTGCTGAAGATCGCCTCGGGAAGATCGATGACAACGTAGCCGCTGTCCTCCCACGGTGGAAACACACTCGCTTTGGTCCCGCGTTGCGGGCGTATCGCCCCTTCGAGGAAACCGATCCGTGGATGTCGTCCGCCGGGATACGGCAGCAGAACCGGGGCACCCGATGCTCTCGGAACACCGCGCTCTATGCCGAATTCGGCCGCGCGCTCTTTCAGCTCATCGACACGAAGTCCCGAAACGCGAGCGGCTTCGTCCCAGGTGTATTTATGGTAGACGAGCATATTCTTCAGCCAGTACTCCAGATCCTTTTGTGTCGCGTCAATCTCCTCCGGCGGCACGGCATTCTCGCCTTGTTCCGGAGACACCTGGCTATTTGCGCAGAATCCCGCTGCGACACCAGAAAAAAGGAGAATCAAAAACAATTTCCCTGCAAGGCTTTTTGTAAGTTCCATTCGAGAATCACTCATCATAAGATCCTATCTCCGAGGTGAGCCTGTAGCGTGTAGGGTGCGTTAGCGACACGATCCACCCAACAAATATCAACCCACCTTCAAGGTTCCCTCTCCCGCCGGGAGAGGGGTAGGGTGAGGGCGAGATTTACGTAAACTACCAACCCACCTTCACGGAGCGTAACCCACCAACCTCCCAGAAAGAAGCCTACCGATGACACTCTTCCCAGACAAAACAACGGGGAAAGACGATTCTTCGACTAGATTTTCGATCAAAACCGAACGAGAATACGGGCTACAGGAATTCAGTGGGGGATTCCAAATTCTTCGTGAGGAGGATAGAGCCATGAGTAGTGGAAAGAATCTCGGCACTCGGATGGCGTTCATCGTCCCGTGCATCCTGTTGCTTGTAGCAGTCGTCGGTATAAGCGGTAAAGCACAGGCGGCCGATGACGGGAAACTGCGAATCATCGTGTTCGGCGCCCATCCCGATGATTGTGAAATCCGTGTCGGTGGAACGGCGGCGAAGTGGGCGAAACTCGGTCACAAAGTAAAATTCGTCTCCACAACGAACGGCGATATCGGACATGCGTTCATGGCGGGCGGACCGCTTGCGCAACGCCGGACGCGGGAAGTCGAGGAAGCGGCAGAGGTCCTCGGTATCGAGACCGAGGTGTTGGATATCCATGACGGCGAGATTATGCCGACGCTGGAGAACCGCAGGAAGATCATTCGTCTGATCCGCGAATGGGAAGCCGACATTGTCATCAGCAATCGCCCCTGGGATTACCACCCGGATCACCGCTACACATCGATCCTTGTGCAGGATTCCGCTTACATGGTCACCGTGCCGTTCATCTGCCCGGATGTACCGTATCTGGAATCGAATCCCGTCTTTTTGTGGTGGGCGGATCGTTTTGAGAAACCGTGTCCATTCGAGCCGCATATTGTCGTTGGCATCGACGATGTTCTCGATCAGAAATACAGAGCCCTCCATTGTATCGCATCGCAGTTCTACGAGTTCGGATGCGGCGGAACCGATAAGAGCAAGTGGATCGAGGACGACGAGGAGACGCGCTTGGAGTATCTGAAGAGCCGCCGGAGGTTCAATGTCCACGATTCATGGCGGCCGGTGTTGGAGGAGTTTTACGGAAAAGACGAAGCCGCCAAGATCAAGACCGCTGAGGCTTTTGAGATCTGTGAGCTGGGACGCAGGCCGTCGAACAAGGAACTCAAGAGGCTGTTCCCGTTCTTCCCCGATAGCCCGAAGTAATACTCGATCTTGGAGATAATGTCATTTCGGACACTTAAGGACTCGCTTTCGGTCAACGTCCACAGAATCGACAGCGTGAGTGGAAATCGGCGACGGACGATTGGAATCGGTGGCGGACAATCGAAATCGGTAGCGGACAATCGAAATCGGCAGCGGACACTCAACGTCGGCAGCGGACGCTCAACGTCGGCAGCGGACGCTCGAAGTCGGTAGCGGACACTCAACGTCGGCAGCGGACGCTCAACGTCGGCAGCGGACAATCGAAATCGGTAGCGGACGCTCGAAGTCGGTAGCGGACAATCGAAGTCGGCAACAGACATTAGAAGTCAACAGCAAACATTAGAAGTCAGCAGCAAACAACAGAAACCGACGGCGTACACCTGAATCCCCTCTCCCTCCGGGAGAGGGTCAGGGTGAGGGGCGATTTCTGTTTTTCTCCGGACCGGATGGTGCCCTTCTACTCGATACCAACGACTCGACGATGTCGGGCGGGAGCAACTGTAAAGAACAATCAATTCGAGTGGAAAAAGATCTGATTTTCTTTCATCTGTTCATCTTCCCTTCATCTGCGAATTGCTACCTTTTGTGTGCATGCAGGACGGTGCATCAGCAAAATCTCAGATGGAGGTGCTATCATGATTCGTGGTACACACAGAAAAATCCTCAACGTTTGTGGAATCGTATCCCTGGGTATCATACTGCTCGTATCGGGAGGCGTGCTTATCGCCTCAGCTCAGGGTAAAGGGAGAGCCCTTGGAAAAGCGAACAGAGGTAACCCGTTCGTCCAACTGGGTGAAAAGGTGTTCGAGTTCGAGAGCGATTCGGCGGACGAACGGAGGGGACCGGTCCGTCGACCGATTGTCAACCCGGAAACCGTGAACACTCTGGATCTGACACCTGAACAAGATGCTCAGATCGCTTCAATCGTAGAATCCATAGCCGAGCAGTACCCGGACTATGAATCTGCGCTTGTGGAAATCAAAGGCCTGGAAAACCAAGCCGACGTTCTTGCAGAAAGTGTTGAAGGATTCGGAAGAATCCGGAATGAATACGGCAAGGCGGTGGCCACCCTTTTGACCGAAGCGCAATTGGACAAGCTGCTTCAACGCCCCGCAGAGGCAAAAGGAGGACCGCCTCTTCATGCAAAACGAAATATTGTGTCTCATCGACTGATTTCGTTCTCTCTCGATCGACTCGATCTCACTGCAGACCAGCTCAGCGAGATCGAAGAAATCGAGAGACAGTTTGAGTCGGAGAACCCAGGCGTTATCGAGGTTCTGGCCGGCGTCAGGGAACTGAAGCAACAGATGCGGAAGCTGGAGAAATCCGTCGAGGAAGCAAACGATCGATATGCCGAAAGTGTCTCGGCCATACTCTCGGCGGAACAACTCGACGCGCTTCCAAAGACCGGGCCGAAATCGACCCCACCTCGCGCTTCGGACGGAGAAGATGAAGACGAGGAAGGCTGATTCCGGACCCGGTGGAACTCAATCGTAACCGTGAACGGGGTCCATGCCGTCCCATGGACCCCTATTGAAGCATAAAATGAAGATTCTCCTTGTTGAAGATTACCAACCGTTGCGGGAATCACTCGCCGACGGTCTGACCGCTGAGGGAAACGCGGTCGATACGGCCCTCGACGGCGAAGAAGGCCTTTGGCATGCCTCCGAGAACAACTACGACGTGATCATTTTGGATATTATGCTTCCAAAGCTGGATGGATATGCAGTCCTGCAGAATCTGCGCACCCAAGGAAACAACGTGCCGGTTCTAGTGCTTAGCGCCAAAAGCGAAATCGACGATCGTATTCGCGGCCTCGATACCGGCTGCGACGATTATCTCGTCAAGCCGTTCGCATTCGCCGAATTGGTCGCCCGCTTGCGGGCTTTGGTTCGCCGGAGACACAACAATCCAAAACCCACGATCCAAATCGAAGATCTGCAAATCGATACCGCCACACGTCGCGTTATGCGTCGATCAAAGAACATCTCCCTTTCAAAGAAAGAGTTCGCCTTACTCGAATGTCTCGCATTGAGGACCGGTCAAATTGTCACCCGGAGTGAAATAATCGAGTCCCTCTACTCGTTCGAGGATGAAATCGAGAGCAACGTTGTCGAGGTCTTTATCCGCTCGTTACGAAGGAAAATCGACGATCCTTTCGAAACTCGGCTGATCCATACAAAACGCGGGCATGGATATTACCTGGGAGTCATGGAAGAATGAATTCTCTCCGCAGCCGGCTGCTCATCTCGTTGAGCGCCGTTACGATTCTCGCCGTTCTGACATTCGGTGTTCTGGTTGAACGCGCCACCTTTTCCGTCTCGGAAGAAACCGCAAAGCAGCAAGTAATGGCGCTGGCAAAGAGAAGTGCGACCGAATTTCATGCAGGGCTAACGGAATCCGGACTCGGCGAGGTCTCGGTGTTCTCAAGAGTTTCTTTACCCCCCTCCGTACGTAACAAAAGCGTCTTCCTGCAGGTTTGGGATCATCAGGGGAAATCTGTTTACCGCTCGGAGTCGCTAGGGGAACATCAGTTACCTTACCATCCGCACCCTCGTCACGCGGTCCATTTCGAATATTCTACGGACCAAGAGGACTCGCCCCTTTTTCTGGTCTGGATTACATTTCTTCCAAGTTCATCCGCGACGAAAGGCGCCGCGGAGATCGAATGCGTTCCCGCGGGAACCGGCGCGTCGTTCACACTTGCCACCGCCGTCCCCGCTGGTGAATTCCAGCAGACAATGCGCACGATACGCATCTGGGTCCTCGTTTTCGGACTTCTTGTGTGTGGTGCGGTTGTCATTTCTGTGGTCAAGAGTGTCGCTTGGGCGATGAAACCGGTAGCCGATGTGGAAACAGATCTTTCCGAAATCGACGAACAAAGCCTCGCGGGCCGGCTTTCCCTGAAGCGAGTACCCCACGAATTGAGGTCGATGGTGGAAACGATCAATAGATTGCTGCATCGACTCGAGTCGGCTTTCCAGCGCGAAAAGGAATTCACAGCGGACGCTGCTCATGAGCTCCGGACGCCGATCTCGGCAATAAAATGCACTGCTGAAATTGCGTCGAGTCAGACGTGCGAGGAACGCTCCCATGGCGATTCGTTTTACCGTATCTCGAAAGCGGCTGAGGATATGCAAGAAACCGTGGAAAACCTCCTCACCCTCTCAAGATTCGATCGTGGGATGGACTCACTTCAGAAAACCAATGTCTGTATAAACAGTATCATTGCCGAGACAATTGACATCATTCGTCCGTTGGCCGAAAAAAGCGGCGTTTCCATCATCCAGCAGAACCCCGAAGAAAAGATCCGTGCGGTTGTCGATCGGTACTGGCTTTCTCAGGCTATTCTAAATCTCCTTCAGAATGCTGTGCAGTACAACAAACTCAACGGGCAAATCATTGTCGCCGTCAGCCGAGAGAAGAGCAGAGTTTTTCTGTCGATCAAGGACACAGGAATAGGAATACCCGAATCGGAGCAGGATCGCATTTTCGAACGGTTCTATCGTGTCGATCCTTCCAGAACCCGCTCCGGCGGAGGTAGCGGCCTCGGTCTCAGCATCGTGAAGTGGGTCGCCGAAACACATAACGGTTCGGTCCAAGTGAGAAGCGTTGTCTCGGAAGGATCTGAGTTTATCCTCACCCTCCCTGACAAAGGAACAAATTCTGACTCTTGACAATGTCCATGTGCAAATTCGATAATTTCAAATAACATACGATAAAGTATCGTCTGATCGAATTGCGTGAATAAATTCGATTCCACGGCTTTCTTATCCTGTTCATTCTTTGATTGTGATTATTCTGATTTTGAAAAAAGGAGCGTAGACCCATGGAATCAAACCCCAGAACGAATCGCAGGATATTTCTTACAGCGGCTGCGGGAGCATGTATTTCAAAGTCGGCATGTTCATCAACATCTACAAGGAGAAGAGACAAAACAAAACTTGTCGATACGCCCCTGGTCAAGCGCGACCTGGCACGTGACGGACGAAGCATGATGGTTGTGTTCGTGCCTCACTGTGCCCTGAATATGAATGCGCGTCATGTTGACTGCGCCGATTTCCCCGCGATGATGGAGCCTCTGTTCGAGTTCCTTCGCGAGAACCAGATCGGCATCGTCCAAATGCCGTGTCCTGAATTGCGAGTCCTTGGACTGGGGCGAGATCGCGATGTGCCGCCACTGAACACGATTCGTGAGGCGCTGGAAATCCCCGACGCTCAGAAGCGACTGAAACCACTTGTCGACGATATGGTCTACCTCATTAAAGAGTACCGGTACCAGGAGGTCGAAATCCTTGGCATGCTTGGGAAGAATGGCAGCCCCTCCTGCGGGGTTGAAACAACACACAAAGAAGGGGAGCATGTTCCCGGACAGGGAATTCTTATCCGGGAGCTACGCAAAGGACTCGCCCGCGAAGGACTGGATATCGAATTGAAGGGGATCGACGACCATCGCCAGGAAGAAGCGATCGCGTGGGTTCAGGAACGAATTAGCGCAACGTGATTTCGGAGCAGACCGAATTCCCTCGATCGACTCACTCAGCAGGGCCGATCCAGCGGTCGATCCAGGCAATAGCCTGGTCCCGGCTCTCGGGCGGGAAATTGTGGTCGCCCGGGAAGATGTAGGTATCAAACGCCTCAGGAGCGCCAAGCAGTTCATATACCTCCCTGACTCGTGCCGATACGTCACGGACCGATTCGCCGTTTGGGAAAATCTTGTCATCCAATGCCGCGGTGATGAACAGTGGACGCGGTGCGCTCAACGCCAATACATGCTGAAAATCAAACGGAATATCCTCGATTCTATCGATATAGAATCCGATCTTTGGAATCAACGCTGTCAGGTGCGACCAGCGCTCGGGAACCGGATCGCTCCGTAGCGCAGTAAATCCGCAACTGGCCACAGCAACGCGGATACGTTTGTCGAACGCGCTCGAAAAGAGGGTCCCGTATGCCCCGTGGGAGTGACCGATGCTGCCGATTCGGTCTGAATCGACAAAAGGAAGGGTCTCCAGATAGTCGACCGCGCGCCCGATGTCCCACACCAGTTTTCCCATAATCGACCAGTTCGGATGTTGTCGATAAAACCGTACCGCCTCCCCGTAGTGGCCCGATCCAGGTTTTTTCCGGTCCCCGAAACAGATGCAGTCGGGAGCGAGGGTAACATATCCCCTTCTTACCAACTCCAACGCATGCGCCAGTTCCGGTTTTCCCTCGATTCCCACGGGCTCATCCTTGCCCTGGTAGACTGTTTGATGTTGACAAATCACCGCAGGACGGGGGGAGACGATGCCGAGCGGAATAAGCAAATAGGCCGGGATTAGCTCACCTTGTTCTCCACTGTAGACGACTGTCTGCCGGACGTAATCCGCAAACCGCTCCGTGTCGATCACTGCTCCTCGAGTTTCTTCAGGGTCTGGTGGAAAGGGACCGAGAAAGTCAATCAGCAGTCGCCGGATCTTTTCCCGACGTTCGGGCCATTCGTTTGCCCCGATGCTGTCGGCGAGCCGAATCAGGTCGCTCGTTCCGGCCTGCTCCGAGGCAGAGTCAGGCGGAGAAGAAATCTGGGCGATCGCTTTCCATCGGTCGAATGAGTATTGAAGATCGGAGTCGTCTCCATTGGAGAACGGGACATAGAGGAAAACAGCCGTCAGAACGAGGATCGAAAGACCGAATCGAATGCAGAGCGAGTGGTTTATCATTTCTTGGTTGCTCGGCGGGTGAAAGACGAATGCCGGCTGCGTACGAAAGACCAATTCTCTGTAAGCGTACCCCGCCGCGATGAATCATCGTCATGACGAACCGGGACATCCAGATCATTGCGTTTCGATCGGTTTGTCTTCGGTATCCTTATGAAATACAATGTCGTCGTAATAGGCTAGAGCGTGTGATTTCGTATTATCGGCGTCGCTCATGATTCCGACACCCTCCACCTTGGCCGGCCCTCCGGGGAATATCCGGTTGTAAGCTTCCAGTAGGTTCACGCGGTTCTCGATCCACTCACCCGCCCTATCGGGTCCGGCCTGTACTACTACACAGTGATTCGTATCCGACCATGGACTTGTAAAAACGTCGCCGGTCTCGTACTTGCTCGACCATATCAGGTTAATCGTCGCCTTGGGTATCGGGACCCCTTTTACGGTCTTCACTACAGTTCTGGCCAGGGAAGCGAACGGATTGAACCCGCCCTTCGGTTTAACCGCCACATAGATACGGGCAGGAAAATCGTGTCCTTCCTTCTTCTTGGCATCGCCTTTCGGGATAATTCCGTCGATTTTCCATTTCCAGGTCAGTATCGGATACTCTTTGAGGTCAACCTTGAGTTTCTTCCCGATCAGGGAAGCGCCCGCGTCCGACTCCGCTTTCAAAACACAATCACCGGGATAAGGAGCCGGTTCACCGTCACTCGCGAGCTCGTAAGGAACAATGGTGTAGACCGTTGGATTGACATCGCTGTGGAAACGATACTCATACCAGTCGGGTAGACTTTTTCCAGCCGGGATGGGGTCATCAAATCGGTCTACAACAATGGTGGATTCTGAATCGGAGGATGCTTGAACCGTATGCATCGGAAGAAACATCGCAGTCAATAGGATAGGAAGTAAAAAGGAAGTAATACGCAATTTCTAACCTCGTGTCTCGCTCACAGGCGTATTTGAATCCGGCAGGGGAGACCAGAACAGTTCGAATGAGAAAGCGGCGGAGTCCGCAACGTCAACCAAAAGAACAGAAGTCCGAGTACTCCGCGGGAAACGTCCGCGACATTCCGTGAACGCGGAATTCGGAAAGGATATGGCCACACGGCAGTTGTCCCGACTGGGAGTATAGGTGTTCCGATTGGCAGATTCTTGTCTTGTATCCGCATTCTACAAAGAATCCAAAGCAAGATGAGGGGTACCCGGTTTCCTGTCACCAAGCAGGATTTTGGTTGAAAGAAAGATCGGGAACGCGTTTATGCACGTTCCCGATCTGATGTACTTTCAAGCAGTTTTTACCGTATCCGTCATCTGCCCGCCTGAATTATTCATACAAGCTGATTTCGATGTCGATACGCGTGAGTCCACCCCAGTTCGGTACATCGACCGGTTTCGGTTCCCCGTCCACAAGGTCCGGTAGGAAGCGGCTTGCCTTTCCGTATGTGTGAAGGCCTCCCGATCTGTCCAGGGCGATAACACCGAAGGTGTCGTCTGTCGGTACCGCCGCAACCGCCTGCAAAACAAGAGGCGTAGTGAGCGGCCAACCGAGACTTGTGAAACCATCCTGAATGTCAATCGGAGGCATATCGCCGTCCTCAGGTTTGGCTACATAGATCTCGCCAACACCGTTCGCTACAACAGCGCCGACGACTTTGCCGTCCGATATTGCGAGCGACATGTCGACGAACGTTCCCTTGTTGCGTAGGGGTTTGACCGGGACCAGTGGCGGTACTTCTTCCGGATCTGCGGTTGACGGAACTCGGACAATTTGGCCGCTGGAGGTCAGGATGTAGCCTTTCAGGGCTCCCGGAACCGCACCGCCCGGAACAAGAGCAAGAGCAACGGCGGTATTGGGTGCGGTTACAAACGGCGCCACCTCGGCACCGTTTGCTTTCGGCAAGCGGCCGCCTTGCGGATCGGTCTGTGCCGAGATCACGCGGCCCTTTTCGCTGAGTACGAAGAATCCGTCTCGTGCTTCGTTGATCTTAATATCGACCATATTGACCGTACCGCGTGCTCTGCCTGTTCCGAGTACACGAGCCAGGTCGGGAAGCGGATTCCGTATGATCTGCGGATTCGGGTCGCCGATGGGCGGGAACTGGAAGGACGTCGTGCGTCCTTTGTCCGTCAACAAGACCAGCATGTCTGGGCCTTCGGGGTTGTCAACAAGGTCAAACGCCGTGTACCCGGGGATTCGCTTTGTAAATGGACCTTCCTGGGGATCGGGAAGCGGATCGTCGAAAACCCCGTTGTTGTCGCTGTCGATGAATCCTTGGACATGTCCCATATCCACGAGGTCGCCCCAGTCGCTGAGCACCAGAATTCTCTGCCCTGTCGGCATAAGCGGCAGCGGTGTGGGCGTCGGAGTCGGTGTAAATGTAGCCGTCGGTGTCGGCGACGGAGTCACACCCGGCGGTGTCGTGGGGGTCGGGCTGGGCGTCGCGGTCGGGCTCTCCGGTGTCGGAGTTGGGCTCTCCGGTGTTGGTGTAGGCGTCTCCGGTGTTGGCGTTGGAGCGGCTGCAATCGTCACTGTCCCGTTCACCGGTGTCAGCGCGGCGAGATCGTCCCGAACGTCCACAATCGATACTTCTGTAGTACCTCCGGAAGCACCCTCAGCAACAGTAAACTCCAGCTGCAGCAGGTCGCCGTTTCCGGTGATCGGAGTAGCGAATCCGGCAATAGCCACGATCTTCAATTGGCCGGGTTCGGTTATGTTGCCCGTAACTGCGTACCAATCCCCCGTAAGCGTTCCCGCCTTCGTGACCTGCGTGGAGGCGGTCAGAAGGTCGGAGTCGTAAGCCACAACAAACTCGAAAGCATCCGTCTGAGGTGCGTTCGTTATGGATACCGTTAGAACAATGGTATCCCCAGGTACGCCGGATGCGTCTCCGACAGTCAGATTTCCGGCAGGGACCGGTGTGGCTGTCGGTGATTCCGGTGTTGGCGTCGGGGGTACCGGTGTGGCTGTCGGCGATTCCGGTGTTGGCGTCGGTGATTCCGGCGTCGGCGTCGGAGGCACCGGAGTTGGCGTTGGGGACTCCGGAGTTGGTGTTGGCGGCACCGGAGTCGCTGTTGGCGATTCGGGTGTCGGAGTCGGCGATTCCGGCGTCGGGGTCGGAGGCACCGGTGTAGGCGTCGGGGTCTCAGGCACTGGTGTAGGTGTCTCGGGGACAGCTGTCGGAGTCTCCGGCACGGCAGTAGGTGTTTCCGGGACAGCCGTCGGAGTCTCTTGGGCCGAAGCGTCGACAGCAGCCACAAGGCAGACGCAAAGCCCCAACAAAAAGATACCGAGCGCTTTGGGCATTCTCATCGTCATGTGGCCGTTCATCGAGGTCATGGATAATCCCCTTTCGCTTACTGTCATTCAGACCGCTCCTGAGCGGCTTCCCCACGAGCTTCACACTCTCTGCCGTAGGGCATTCTTGGGTTCGAAATATCCTTCAACCGTATTCCAGTTGCTCTTAGCTCTTGCTCGTTCTCACCCTTCGAGGAACAACGGATATCCCTTTGGTAAGGAGATATCCGCTGTCGCTGTTTACCTATTCACTTTATCTATCTCTCGGCTCGTGCGAGGTCACAGTTTCCAGGGAAACCGGTGGATTCCCTGTTAATGAAAGAACGCTCACTGATTAGCCATCATTTCAAGGAATATGTTCTGGATATCTTGGGCTGTGATTACGCCGTTCCCGTCGGTGTCCGCCGCATCCATCTGCTCGTCCGTGGGATCGCTGCCACCGACCGTTCCATAGAGAATCAATTCGAGAAGCAGATCTGCGTCGGTTTCGGTCAACTCGTCGTCTCCGTCCAGGTCGCCGGACTCAGGTGTGGGTTCCGGCGCGGTTGTCGGCGTCGGGGTTGCCGTCGGCGATTCCGGTGTCGGAGTCGGTGACTCCGGTGTCGGAGTCGGGGGCACAGGCGTTGGTGTCGCTGTTGGCGACTCCGGTGTCGGTGTCGGCGACTCAGGTGTTGGAGTTGGAGGCACAGGTGTCGCCGTCGGTGATTCCGGCGTCGGTGTCGGCGACTCCGGTGTTGGAGTCGGAGGCACAGGCGTCGGAGTTGGGGTCTCTGGAACCGGTGTCGGCGTCTCCGGAACCGCCGTTGGCGTCTCCGGAACCGCCGTTGGCGTCTCCTCCTGAGCAAACACCACACCAGGTGTGCAGACCGCGATAATCAGACCAACCGCAAATAAATACGTAACGAGCGGAGTCGTGGATGTGCGAACCATGCCAAGTTCTCCTTTCGGCGAATCATCAGGCGAAAGAGTACATGCTCGTACCAAGGAATAACCACAGTTAGGCACAAGGTCTCCTAACTATAGTCGAAATCGCGTCGGTGTCAAGCGCTTTCACGCCTATCTAAACCCTTCAATTAACTGCATGTTGCGATTAATCAGGAGTCACTGCGGTCCGAATTCCATCTGCGCATATGCGTAAGTTCTACGATATGAACAGATTAGTTACGTGGCCTCCTCGCGGATGGCAGAGACACCAACAAATTCAACATAATTGTATGGAACATAACCTTTCTTGATAAGAGTACCTATGTGAACCAAACACGTTATCGTGAAAACGGAACCGCTCACCCCCCGGGACGCATCGGGCAATCGAACGGACACGACTTCAGGATAGGGGCACAGCGCGCTGTGTCCCTCCATTTTTCTTGACTCCCCGCCCCCACCGGCGTACCCTTCGGGTGATCACAGTCAGATGCTCTGCGGCCCGCATGCCCGTCCGTCGGGCTCTGACGGGCCTTCTCATTTACCGACGATGACCGTTGCTGAAAGACGCCGCGATACCCAAAAACGACTCGACTCGCTTCTACAAGATCGCGAGAACGAAACCAACCCGCGAAACCGAGCCCGACTCTCCTCCGAAATCGCAACGTGCTACCTCCTCCTCGGTCAACCCGACCAGGCAGTAACCTACCTGGACTCCGCGATCCAGGACGATCCGAACCATCCCGAGAAAGAACGTATCCAGAATGAACTCGCTCTCTATAACGACCCGAACCGCAGCACCCCCTGGGATCACGAAAGCGCCCTGCTCTCCTACGACGACGCCGAGGATATCGAAACCCACAAACATCTTCCCTACGAAGAATTCATGCAATCGATCGCTCGCGGGCCGATTCGAAAAAGCATTATCGACAAAATCCTAGAGATTCATCGTCCCGGCATGAGAATACTCGAGGCGGGCTGCGCCATGGCGGGCTATTACGGCGTGGTAAGGATATTCGCCGACATCAGGCATTACTGCGGAATCGATATTACTCCCTTAATGTTGAAACGAGCCCGCTCAGTGTATCCCGAAGCGGATTTCACCCGCATGGATATTCAGCGTCTCGGATTTCCAAACGACTCATTCGAGATCGTCTTTTCGACGGATGTCACGATGCATCTCGTCGGTTGGCATGACGCGCTTGACGAACTCTACCGCGTCACCAAAAACTATTTGATCCTACGCATTCGTCTCTTGTTGGAAGACAAGCGTCCAACTCTCGTCGGGCGTCTCGGAACCGGTGCATTCGAGATTCCATATGTGATTCACAATTCAACTGAGTTCAAAGACTCTCTTCGCGGGCTTCAGCCGCCGCTGCAGCATGCGGAAGTCCTTTTCGACCGACCGGAAGTGATGTACGGCCACCTGTGGCAGATCTATCGCGAGAATCCCGACCTGCCGATTATGGAACACCAGGACCAGGTGAGTATCAATCGTCGATTCGATATCCTGTTGGTCAAACAACATCCCTCGGAATTCTGAAAGAAACCATGTGGGTTCCTCTCTCCGCTCTGCCGTCTTCCGTCTGGAAACGAAATCTCGACGCTTTGGCGGAGAGCGATCCTTCCTTGGCGGAACGGCTCAGGTCGGAACGGGAAGCGAGCGGGACTCAGGTTCAAGTCGGAGAAAACCGCCAGATCACCGCGCGAATTCGAGACACCGAGTTCACCATCGGCGCTGACCCGGCGTCCCATCGAGCCCCCGCTGAGATCGCCGCCGCCTGGCGGTCGGGTGCGCGTCTGGTCTGTTTATGCCGCCTCGGGGACGGAATCGGGTTACCAAAAATCCCTTCGTTGCAAGGTCCGGTCGGCCTTCTTGTTGTCGAACCGGATGTCGAATTGGTCCTGCTTTCCTTTTCGCTTTGGGACATGACGAGTTTGCTGCGATCCGGCCAGGTGCTTTGGGCGGTGGGAGAAGACTGGGAACGCTGTGTCCGCCACATGTTTCAGCGACAAGGTTTGTTTGCTCTGAATGAACACCAAATTCGCTACGTTCCCGGTGGAACCGTCAAGACAAATTTCTCTCCGATTCGAGAACACATCGTCCATATCGCGAATGCAGAGCGTGCGGAGTTTCGAGCGCGGCACAGGGCCGTTATGGCGGCATCTTCTCCCACTATCGAGTCGCCCGGTACGGTGCTGACCGTTGTCGGAATTCATTCGGCCTGGACTACGATCCTGGAAGGATTGTCGGAAGGATTCGGCGAACTCGGTTGGAAGACCCCCGTTGTCCGGGTTCCGCGAGGGGCGTTTACGAAACCCTACCGGCTTCTCGCGGAGTATCTGAGCGAGACACCCGAGATTCTTCTGTTGATCAACCATTTCTCGTCCAGCGATGCCCCGCTTCTCGCACCGTACCATCGAACGCTTCGGTTTGTGTATTTTGTGGACGATCCCGACGATATGCCCGCGAGCCGGCCGCACCCGTGCGATCGAGCGTTCACGTTATGCCGCGGGTTTTCCGAGTCGATGGAAAGGCGAGGCATCCAGGCCGCCGCAGAGATACCGATGGGAATTTCTTCCAAGATCCATTCTGCTCAGCCGAAGGACGAGTATCGCTGTGAAGTCAGCTATGTCGGCTATATCGGCGATCAGCGTAAATTGTTGTCCCAGTTTCCGGCGGTGTGGCGGGACTACGTTGAACGTCTGGCCGAGATCAAATCGAGCAAACCGGAACACCAACTGAAGAGGTTGCTTGAAGAGATACCCGTTCCCAATGAGGGAGAAGATAGAGTCAATCGGATACTGGCGACGGCAGGTTGGAAGATCCGGTATCTGCCGCCCGATCAGCGGTTACGTTACTTGATTTATGTCTTGGCGAATACGAAGAAACGGCTCAATGTGATCGAGCAGCTCGGTCGTTTCGACGTGGCCGTGTTCGGTCCGGAAGATTGGAAGGAATTGCTGCCGGAGAAATTGTCTCCGGTGTATCGAGGACCGATCGAGTCGCGTGAGGATCTCGCGTCACTTTATGCGAGTTCCCATGTCACACTTTCGATTCAGAGCCTTCAGGATGCCGTGTTTTACAACATGCGGAACTTCGAAGTCCCGATGATGGGAGGCTTTTTGATTTCGGAATGGGTGGAGGACTCGGACCGGTTTCTCGAACCGGATGAGGAGATGTGTTACTACGAAACAACGGACGAACTGGTCCAAAAAATCGAAGAATACAAGAACGCTCCAGAGCGACGGCAGGAGATTATCATCCGCGCTCAGGAACGGATTCTACGTGAACATACTTTCCGCCACCGCGCTCAGGCGATGCTGGACTCACTTTAAGCCGGCGCTTCGCTGTTGACGACACCGTGAAAACCACGAACGCCGGGGTGAAGGTTTGATCAGTTATGTTCTTCTCTTTCCACGAGCTCCATTTTCTTCAGAAAAGAAACCGCATCCTCGATTTGAGTTTTATTGATATTCCAACCGAATTCGCTGGCTTTGGCTCGGATCTCGTCGCTTGTCAAAGGCTTGCTAGAGTTGATCAACACATGATGCGTTTTAGCGGCGATCGAAAGACTCACATAGTCACCCGTGTCACCGGCTTCTTCCATCCGCCCGACAGCGTTCTGGATCATTGAACTCTGCTCGGGATACTCCTTCTTCAGATCGTCGACAATGATTTTGCCATCCGCGTTGAGCCTGTAATCATAACGACGCACTTCAAAACCGACGTTATCCACACCAAGATCACGTGTTACTTCGTCCAAAAATTGCAGAGAATTCGCTTTCATCAACCCCTCTTCCAAAGAAGGAGAATAGGGACCGTAGTAATGCGCCCGATACCCGAGATCCCAACCGAGCTGTGTTGCAACAAAATAACCTCGTTTCTGAAGCAGAGTCTTTCCCTGGATACTTCCCCCCGACGCATCTAGAAGCAGAAGAACCATTTCATAGGGCCGGATGGCTATTCTCTTATTTCTCATGGCTCATATTTCTCCTTTTACCGCCTGTTGTCTTTCTTCTTTTCCGATAGGACGTCAATGAGGATGTCACAAACGACCTCGTTAAGTTCTCGACGTTTCTTTTTCTTCACTGTTTCGTCTGCGAAGTGGACAGGCGCATATACCTCAATCAACTCATCATGCTCCTCTCCTTTTATGGAGCGAAAAAAAGTCGATTCATCTTCGAATTTTCTTCTTTCCCCTTCTGATAAGACTATAATCGATCCCTCATCTTGATTCGATTGTTCCCAAACTGACTTGATTGTCAAAGTCTCTATAATCACAAGTTTAGGATCAACGTTCTGATTGTATTTCGAATTCAATTCTTCGGCGATTCTTTCTTCCGCAGTAGTGCAAGCTTCGCGATTCTGTCCCAGCTCCACAAGCATCTTTCTCACTTGTGGCGAAAACACCTCTGCCCTTATAGGAGCCCGACAAATCCGTTTGAAGAGATGTCTATCCAGAAGCCTGCGGAATATATCCTTGGCGTGTCCCGACTTCTCAAATAAAAGCGCGTGTGAAACGCGTTCGTCGTCCCACTGGAGATAATTATTTACATACTCCTCGTTATCCTCAAAGCAATAGAGATCCCGTAGCCATTGGAATTTGTCTTCGTCTATTCCCAATTCCAGCGCCCGCACAATCATCGCGTCTGTGATTAAACGTGTTTTATGGCGATAAACCTGCATAGTCATGTGGTACTTTGATATTATGAATTGTTCTATCGCATAAACACCATCTCGTGTGGTCGCCAGCATTCTCTCATGAGCGTCATCAAACGATGTCAACGTGGAAACCAAGCGATCCGAATCAAAAATCCCATACTTTACTCCGCAAAAATAGCTGTCACGGAGCAGGTAATCCTGCTTGTCGGCATCAAGAGGACCGGATATGATCTCTCGGACAATCGCCTCATCTCCTTTGCCCGAGAGAATTCCGATGATTTTCTCTCGTTCGGTCGCGGCTATACAGTTCGCGATCTCCTTGCACCGTTCGATGATCCGACACGTTATCTGCTCGTGGACCTTGCTTGTACTGGCATTCATCAGATAATCCGATCGGGCATATTTGTGCAAAATCGTCTCGGAAACGTGGGAAAACGGTCCGTGGCCCAAATCATGCAAGAGCGCGGCGATGCGCACTCGCCCGGTGACTTCCCCGTCCCGAAGCAGGTGACTGGCCATTCGTCCGGCAACGTGCATCACACCGATCGAATGATCGAAGCGGGTGTGCATAGCTCCGGGGTAAACGAGATGCGCCATGGCCAACTGTTTTATGCGGCGGAGACGTTGAAACACCGGTGTATCGATCAGAACTTCTTCGGTTTCCCCGCGCTGGATAAAGCCATGGATTGGATCTCTGAGTTCTCTTGGGGTCACCATAGGGGCCGCCGTTCACTTTGACATAAGAGATGCTGAGCGTGTGCAGAGCGCCCAGGGACAGACTCGGCAGAATCCGGCAAGGATTTCGTCAATCATTCAGAATCCTGCTGCTCGGGCCATGATCCGCCTCAACCCACGTGATTGCGTATAGGTTGTCCACTGAACAACTGATCAGCGCTATTATGACACAGTGATGGGCTTGCTTCAAGCGCAAAATGGACCGAAGAAGCGTTAAGGAGAAAATGGAAAGACTCGCTTTAAGCCGGCGCTTCGCTGTTCAGCACGCCGTGAAAGCCACGGACGCCGGGTTCCCGTTCGAAGGGAACGCCCATCGCGTGACAGATCGCATTATACGTCTGCTGTTTGTCGGCCTTTCGTCCGATGATCGCATCCGCACCCCGGGCCGAATAATCGATCGTGCACGAATCGCCGCCGTGCTCCGAAACGAAAGCCAACGGGGTTCTCGGCAGTTTCATTCGAATCGCGTGCAACAGGTCCTTCCCGTCAAGCTTCGGCATCTTTTCATCGTAAATCAGAAGATCCGCGGGCTTCGACATCGCATGCACCACAGCCTTCTGTGGATTGTCCGCGTGGAAAATCGTCACCTTGTGCGGCGCGAGTATGTCGCGAATCAGTTGCGCCACTGCCGGATCCTGCGTGATCAAATGGACCCGTTTGCCTTTGAGATGAACATTTGTCATTGTCGTAACTACCTCCCTCAATTCCACTTAACGCAAGTCGTATTCCAATTCGTGGTCTATCCCGACTCTCCTATCGGAAGTGTATCCCAGAAACGGTCCCAATGTCCGTAACTGTTACAATTTTAGACATTTAGCGTGCTGACCGACTGGGATTCCTGTCCGGCAAATCCGGGATGGAACGGATGATCAGGAACAGAAATCTTGACGATTACGCTTTTTTGACAAGAATGGGTTGTCATTTTGACGTATTGCCAACCATCGATTCAGAGTTGCAAAAAAAGTTTTCGCCATTGGTGAGGATTCACTCGACACAATTCCAGGAGGTGTAGAATGAGCCTAAATCCCAGAATCCGTTATTTGGCCGTGTTTGCAGCTGTTTGCGTCTTCTACGGACTCCCCACGTTTGTTAGCGTTGCAGCGGGGGCGGAAAATCCGGTTTTCGGTCCGGACAGCAACGTCTTCACAAATCCCTACTACAGCGACTATACGGTCGGTTTTGAGAAGG
>CAZTDD010000103.1:0-5103 GCA_964612675.1 uncultured bacterium | reverse complement strand
GCAATATCCGGTTGATGCGTATCTTTGGCTGGTCCAAGGAACGCGGCGATTACTCAGCGGATCTGTCCGCAAACCCACCCGTCGTCGTTCCCGCCGATTTTTCGGTCGGGACCTCGTTCTTTGCCGGAAGCAACGCGACGGAAGTCGTTGTGGAAACCGGGGTCACTGTTCCACAGAATGTGTTCGAGCAAGGCCCGTTCGAAAACTGTGCGGTGACCAAACGGACCGTCAATAATCCCGACGGAACACAAGAAATCTCGTTCCAATACTGGGCGCCGCAGACAGCCACCGTGCGAATTCGATGGGATGACGATCCGGACGGCGGATATCATATCGCTCAAACACGGATCGTTCCGCCACTGCCTCCTGTGTCTGAGCGATTCGGTCCCGATAGCGCCGTCATCACGAACAAGTATCTGAACGAATACCGTCCAGGATTCGAAAAAACGATGACGGGCTACGGGATTGAAGAAGGAAAGAAAAGGCTATTTCGCGTCGAGAAACGCGAGTCATTCAAAGAGATCGATTGTGTCGTGCTCTATTACGAACAGGTCGGGACGAATGAATTCCAGCGACATTTCTTGGCTCAAGACAAACAAGGTTACGTATGGTCCATTGCAATCGCGGGGCGTAACTCTGAGCAAGGCGATTTTTTTGTCGATCGAACCGATTCGCCGAGTCTTGTCGCGCCGGCCGGCGGACGTCCCGGCTGGCTTCTGATGCGGGGTATCACCGGCCGCATTGATGTGCTGTTCGATATGGGCGTCCCTCTGGTCAGGAACCGCTTCGGTCTCGGTCCATTCGACGATTGTGCCGTTGAAAGACAATATGAGGTAGATACTCAGTTCGTCAATTACGAATACATGGCACCCGGGATCGGGCTGGTGAAGGAAGAGTGGTTTGGAGACGCATCGAGCGGATACGCGATCTCAGACCTGAAACTGGCACCGGGTCAGGTCGATACCCCGACACCCCCACCACAGAAACCGACCCCTACACCGGAACCGCAGAAACCGACTCCAACCTGGACCGCGACACCCGGTCCGTTCCCCGAACCGTGGCTGCCGTGGAGAGTCTTTACGATGGATTCCGCAGATGAATTCACGCGGTATCCCGGTGGATTCGACGGAAACCCACCGGGGTCTGTGGCAGTGGGCGCAATTCCGCCGGGCGGGCCGATGATGACGGACGGTAATGGTGTCAGCATCATCACCGCACCCGGGCAGCTGGAGCTGCTCCTGTTCCCGACACTCGACGTCGGTGACAAGCTGGTGTTTATGCGGGCTTCGGTTCAGTCAGTCGGGAAGAAAGCGGCGATCGCTCTTGCAGTCCTTGACGGTTCAATGGACGGATCGATCGCCACGAACATCCCCGCGAACAGTGCGATCTTCGAGGGCGGTTATGACCGGATGGTGCTTCTGTACGATCCGCCGGGGACGACGATTATCCCGGTGATCCAGGTCGCGAACCTCACCGGCGAAGAAAACGTGCTGGTCTATCTCGACAACCTGGAGATTTATCTTCTGCCAAAAGAGGGCAGCGTGCCGAATGCGCTGCTGCATGGGGATTGATCGCTGTTTTTCAGCGGATTTCCCAATCCTCTACTTTCGTATCGATCGGCAGTAATGGATGTTTGCCGGGTTTTGGAGACGTGACGGGCAGAATTAAGGCGCTTTGATAAGTGCTGTCGTGGTAGATGAGCGTCTCAAGTTTTGCCGGATATCCCTCGTTCCCGATATTCTGGTATTCGGGATTGAGCGCAAACCGTGGATAGTTGGCATTACAAATTGTCAATCGAATTCGATGGTTGGCGGCGAAAATGAGCGCCGTACTCCATAGATCGACCTCATGCCGATACACGGTGCCCGGCTCAACCGCTACCGGCTCTTCGAATCCATCTCGCAAACTTGAACGGAGAATTCCATCACAGACCAGCACGGAGGCGCCGTTGGTATATACATCGGACAGCCTTATCGAGAGATCCATATCGCTGAGGTTGCAGGAAGCATATACCACGGCTCGAATTCGACCGACGACTTCCAGCGGTTCCCCCAATACATCCGTTGTGAACGTGACTACATCGTCACGATTCTCGATCTCCAGCTGATTGTACGGTCCGGCGGGAATCTCCAGATTCGCACCACCCACAGTAGGAATCGGGTTGGACGGATCGAATGAGATCGAAGTGGGTTGGACATTGTCGTCAGACGTGGTCGGCCGAAGCACACCTTCGCGTCCCAAATAAAGCGTCGCTTCGTTATGCGGCGGGGGCCAGGTCTTCGCACTCTCCCAGAAATTCCCGGGCGCAAAGCGCGCAAGCGGATCCCCCATCAAAAAATACTGGACGGGATCTTCATCCATGATTCCGTTGTCTTCCCCTTTCAGCCAGTAATTGAACCAATCCAACACAATGTCGAGCTGGTCAAGAAGCGAAAGAGTCGATTTCTCCGGGTAAGCCAGTTGACCTTGGACCTGCGACGATTCATTGACATGTGTCCACGGCCCGAGCATGAGCAAGTTGTTACCGCGTGCGCCTTCGCCGCCATTATACTGCCGTCCAACAAACTCGTTGATCGTTCCCTGGAGAAAACAATCATAGAAACCACCCATAAAAAGTGCCGGTGCGCTCATCACGGGATGGCTGGATTCGATGTCGTAATGGTCCCAGAACTCGTCATCGGTCGGATGAGCTCTGAAGAGAGGCAGCATGTGCATGCTGTCCTGGCCGGACAGCCATCCATTGACCAGCGATTCGCGAAAGACGCCTCCCTGGTAGGCCGCCTGGCCGTATCCTTGGCTGGCAGCGTAGCTGATCACTTGGCAGGTCAGATGCGGGGGATTTGCTCCGGCCATGAGTCCTTGAACGATGCCCAGCGCCGATGGGCCCCACGTTCCGATCTTCCCGTTCGACCAAGACTGCGACGCAATCCACTCCACTGTGTCATATCCGTCGCGATTCTGTCCCCAGCCGTCATCAACAAAGACACGGTCTTGTCCTTCCGAATCGCCACGACCCCGCATGTCCTGCATGACCACTGCATAGCCGCTCAGTGGTAGCAATACACCGCCGATCTCCAACTCGTCTCGACCGTAGGGAGTCCGGATAAGAATCGTCGGGAATTCATCTCCGAATAGAGGTTTTGCAATCGTGGCCGCAAGCCGGGTCCCATCACGCATGGGGATCCATTCGGTATCCCCGGCGAGTCCCGCTGCACGAAATCGTTCGACCCACCGATCTTCCGGTGGCCGGTCGATCGGAGCCGCGACACCCCCCGACGAGAAAACGACTACGAAAAGAACGAAAAACGCCGCAATCCAACGCAAACTTGAAAATCGATTTTTCATATAATTCTCCATATACAAAAACTGCTCCATCAATATATCACAATTTCCGGTCGGGGCTGGATGTGAGAAGGAATCCGTCGGAAGCGCCTGCGGCCGTCATCGCTCCCGAAACCGTCATTCCGAAAAGCGGAGCGACGTGGGAATCTCGCCATTGAATCGGACAAAACGAGATGGCCACGCTTCGCTCGCCATGACGGCAACGGGGACCGTGTTTTCTTCCCCAAATCACCGGCCTCGCCGACCCGTGGCTCGCGATAACGGTTAAGCGATCGGCTGCGAACAGTCGCGTTTTTTACCGCAAATCGACAACACCGACGGTCCGTGGTTCGAAATGACGATCAACAGCGACATCTGAGACTAGATCAAATCGGATTCCCATTTCTCGGCAACGGTGGGTGTCTCGCCGCGCAGGATCGAGGCAAAGGCCTCCAAGGTTTGGCGGGCCTCCCCAATCGGATAGTAGAACGCGTCCCAGTGTTCGCTGTCTTCTCCGTCATGGTTCGGGATGACAAAGTCGAAATGATGAGCTTCCTGCATCTCCCGATACGCCGAACCGCAACGGATTTCGATATTATCGAGATCCGGGGCCGATAGAATCCCTTTCTGCCTCTGCGTCCGTCGCAGCAACTTGCGCCGCATCATGTCGGTCAGCAAAGCCTGCAAGCTGACACGTTTATCAGGTTGTTTGAAGAACTGAATCTCCTTTCGTGAGAGCGGACTTAGAAATACCGTAGTCGTCTCAATGTCCGACAATATACCGGAGGTTCGTAACACGGAGACGATGAACGGGTTGCCTTCGAAAAACGCATGGCAACCGCTGGCGAGAATCTTATTCAAGCTCGCGATTTCAAGCGCCTGAAGATCGGAGCGTACGGGGATGACAATGTATCCTTCTTTTTCGCGCAACGCCTCGATTTCGTCTCGCGTTCGGAAATGATAATCGATGCCGTCCCGCTCACCGGGACGCGGCGAACGATCGTTGTAAAGAACGACCTTCTGCAGATCCTTCATCAGTTCCGGGTAGAACTGCTTGAGTGCTTTGTGCAGAGGGCTTTTCCCGATGCATGACGGTCCCGACAAAGCGATAAACCTGGGCATGATTCACCTCATATTGCAGACCTATCACAGGGTTGACTCTATCCCGGTCGTTCCCGGGAGGCGAACCTCCCGGTGAGCCGATTCCGTTGACCAAACCAACGGCTCGGCGGGAGAGGCCGTCTCAAAACACAGAAGCTACACAGAGTGCGCTTCGCACCCAAGATTGACGCCGTCGCAAAAAGTCAGCGGATGCGAAAAGTGAGGTGTCAACCCCCTCTGAATCTCCCCTTCCTTTGGCCACGCGAGCGTGTACCTCTTGGGGGAGAAGACAGCGTAAAGATGCTCATTCCTTTTCCTCCCCCGAAGATCGGGGGAGGTTAGGACAATGTCATTAAGTTAAGTTTCAGAGAAGGAGCGAGGGGAGGGCGAACCTCCTGGTGAGCCGCATTTTTCTTCATTTCGGCTCGGCGGGAGCCTCGCCCTCCCAGTAAACGGCTTCCCCCTTTCCTAACTTAATGACATTGGAGGTTAGGAGGGGGTTGAAATTCGTATTCCCGACTTTTTGCGACGCCATCAAGATTAAGGGAGATACAGAGGAGGTTGAAAACACTGAACTTATCAACCCCACCCGAACCCTCCCCAATCTTGGTGAGGGAAAAGAAACGCGCTTTTGAGACAGTCTCGGGAACCTCGCCCTATTCCGGGCTATCAAACTCGCGA
>CAZTDD010000102.1:0-26755 GCA_964612675.1 uncultured bacterium | reverse complement strand
ACCTGAGTTTTCTATCCAGCCATAAATGAATCGTGTATCCCTCTCGTTTCATTGGATTTGTTTGCGGCAATAGTGTAGTGTTAAGCAAAACAGGCTTGACATACAATGAATTAAGGGATATCATATTACATGTAGTGTTATATTGAGAGGAGCAGGGTATGGCCGGTCATCTGTATCCCAAGACCATCAACGGAATCACTTACTACTACTATCAACGAACCTGGCGGGAAAAGATCGATCCCCACGCTCGGGGGAAACGACGCGGGTCCGGCAAAAGCCGGGTACGAACAGAATCCATTTACCTGGGGACCGCTGAGTCCATCCTCCAGCGATTGAAAGAAACGTCCGGCCCGCTTGACGTGCAGCATCGCGATTTCGGTTTTGTGGCCGCGATCTACCAGACCGCGGTGGAGATCGGACTCGTGGACCTCCTCCGCGAACACATCCCCGGAACCCGGTATGGCCTTCCTCGGTGGCTATACTTCCTTCTCCCCATTATCAATCGCTTGCAGCATGCAACCAGCAAACGGCGTATGGGGACGTGGGCCGCTTCCACGATTCTCCCGGATCTGCTTGGCTTTGATCCCACCCGTCTCACCAGCCAAACCTTCTGGTACGCCACCGACGATATTGTGAGCGAAAAAGAACTGCGCGAACGGCGCAAGGCGCAACCGGAACTCCAGGAGGATCTCTTTGTGGGGCTGGAGGATTCCACCTTTCGCACGATCGAAGACCATCTGTTCACCCATCTCGAAGATCGGTTCGAGGTGTCCGACCACATTCTGTTTTACGACACGACGAATTTTTTTACTTATATCGAGGAGCCGGTTCGCGCCTCCCTGGCGAGGACGGGGCATAACAAAGAGTGCCATCATCATCGAAGACAAGTGGGGTTGGCGCTGTGTGTGGAAAAAACCTGGGGCCTTCCGCTGTTCCATCGTCTCTACCGAGGCAACGCCCATGACACGAAAACATTCGCCGGCTTGGTGGACGACTTACTCATGCGTCTACACACC
Organism: uncultured bacterium; assembly: GCA_964612675.1. Lineage (GTDB taxonomy): Bacteria > Hinthialibacterota > Hinthialibacteria > Hinthialibacterales > JAKPRU01 > CAZTDD01. The sequence continues at coordinate 25,739 of CAZTDD010000102.1, read as the reverse complement.
AGTTTCCAACAGGTGGACAACCTGGTTCTCGTTCTCGATAAAGGGAATAACACTCGCGAAAATTTTCAGCGTCTGAACGGGAAAATCCGGTGGGTCGGCAGCCTAGTCCCTTCCCATTTCCCGGATCTTCTCGATTTCCCTCTGGAGCGGTACGAGGGCGAAACGGATACCGGTCGGTACCATCGATGCCGACGCACGGTATTTGGAGTCGATTGCGTGCTGGTGCTGACCTATAATCCCCGGTTGGCGCGGAAACAGGAACACACGCTGACCCAGGGCATCGACCGGCTTAAGCAGGAGATCCGAACGAAATGGGCGAACTATAAGCGGAAACCGAAGCAGGTGCCCAAGGGGGTGACTCGTTTGATCGCCGACAGTCGGTTCGGAAAATACATTGACGTGAAATACGGGAACGGCGAACTATTTTTCTCCGACACCGAAGCGGTCGAGGAGCAACGCAAGCGGTTCGGAAAACATTTGCTCTTTAGTAGTCAACGAGAGGCCGAGAGTGAGTGGATCGTCAATCAATACCGGGCCAAAGAACGTGTCGAGGATGATTTTAAACTACTCAAAGATCCCGAATTGATCCGGTGGCGTCCGACCCGGCATTGGACCGATACCAAGATTCGCGCTTTCGGATTTTGTTGTGTCATGGCCCTGCTCCTGATTCAGGTGATGGTCCAAAAAGCGGAACGGGCCGGGTTGCGTATGAGCGCCGCCGTCTTACGGCAAGAACTCACCGACTTACGCGAAATTGTCATGATCTACGACGAACAACGCGCAGAACGAAAACTATCTCGTCGCAGTTCCGTTCAACAACGACTCTGGGACCTCTTCGATCTCGGTTCCATAGAAAGGCGGTTACCCTACACTAACTGAATTCCTATCTTCTGTCGATTCTGTATGTTAGATTGAACTAAATACGCGCCTTAGAAAACTCAGGTTATAGACGAGAATATGTGAAGCTTCAGCCATCCGAGGACTGGGGTGACCATCCAGCTCAGGATTGGTTTTAACGAACCCAGGACTCCCCATCCTATATCGACCATTCGGTTTCTCCCGGCACCATGTCTGTCGGCCAATCAAAATGATTTGCGAGTCTGTGTTGTCTCGTAGATTTCACCTTTGAATTGGAGAGTTCACCGTGGGTGCGACGAGTTTCTGCAATCAGTTCGAGGAGTTCGTCTTTTTCCATCAGCAGCTGCCTCCAACGCAACGTCAGGTATTATGAAAGCAGCCGTTTCAGAAATGAAGACGAAGTTACGTGGAAAGAAGAAACCGAAGCGCTAGAGGTGGAGAGCAGCCCCTCACTCGTGCGTCGGTTCGTTGATGTCGCGTTTGCGGTGGACGATGATCACGCCTTTGACTCCCAATAGGGCGTGCATCAGACGGTTCAATTGGTTGATATCCTTCACACCGACAGTCATGTCGAAGTGGGTCAATCCGCCTTTGGTTTGACTGCTCATCGAGGCGATAGTCATGCTGTGGGATGAGATACAGTGAGTAACATCCGAGACAATCCCCCGCCGGTCATGCGCTTCGAGTTCCAGGTCGGCACGAACGCTGGCGTTATCGCCGCCTTCCCAAAAAAGATCGATGACTCGATCCGGCTCGCGCTGGAACTGATAGCGGTTACGGCAGTTGGTTCGATGGATGGTGATCCCTCGTCCCCGTGTGACAAAGCCGACAATCGCATCCCCTGGAACAGGGGAACAACAGCGCGCGCGGCGATACACAACGTTGTCGATGTCGCCGATCCGCACACCACCGCCGCTGGGGTGTGGAAGCGAAGAGGACTTATCGGGCTTGGTGCCGGTTGGAATCAAACGGGCTACCACACGCTTAAAATCGACCCGGCCTAAGCCCACGTTAGCAAGCAGATCGTCAACGTCTTTTCTTTGAAGATCCGCCACAATCGCCTTGCAGCGATCCGACTTGTAGAACTCGTTCGGGCTGATACCGAGGTGACGTAATTCCGGATCGAGAATCGCGCGCCCTTGCGTGACCCACTCGTCCCGTTCGTGCTTGACCAGGAACCGCATGATGCGGCTCTTCGCGTGTTGCGTCCGCGCAATCTTCAGCCATTTTCGCGAGGGACGCGCATCCGCTTTTGTGATAATTTCGACAAGATCGCCGGTGTTGAGTTGCTGATCGAGACGGGCCATAACACCGTTGATCTTGGCTCCAGCGCAACGGTTGCCGAGATCGGTGTGAATTTTGTACGCAAAGTCGATAGCAGTCGATCCGCGCGGAAGACGGCGAATATTCCCTTGGGGCGTCAGAACCAGAACATTCTTCGTCGCCAGCTGATCCTGGAAAGATTTGAGAAACTGTTCCGGATCCTCACCGGGCGAAGATTTTGTCAACGGTGCGAGCCATTTCGCCGCTTTCCCGAACCGCCGTTCGGGTCCCTTCTCTTTGTAATGCCAATGGGCGGCGATCCCCCATTGCGCCACAACGTGCATTCCCTCGGTCCGTATCTGAACCTCAACCATTCGTCCCCGTGGGCCGATTACCGTGGTATGAAGCGAACGGTAGTTGTTTCCCTTCGGACGTGAAATATAGTCTTTGAATCGTCCCTCGACCTGAGGCCATTGTGTATGGACCACTCCAAGGATGTGGTAGCAGTCTTCGACACTTTGACAAATAACCCGCAAGGCGAAGAGATCGTAGATACCATCCAACCCCGAGCCGTACCGTTTCATCTTTTTGTGAATACTATAGAAGTGCTTGGCTCGCCCCTCCACTTTGGCGTCGATGCCGCGCTCTTTCAAGACTTTGGATAAATCGCTCTTCACTTCCTCGACGTAAGCGTCGCGGTCGCCTCGTTTCTGCGCCACACGGGCCTTAAGTATTTCATAGTCATGCGGCTCAAGATACTGGAAAGCGAGATCTTCCAATTGCCATTTGATTTGTCCCAGTCCCAACCGGTCGGCAAGCGGAGCGAAGATATCCATCGTATCCCGCGCGATGCGTCTCTGGTCGCCGGGAGGAAGGTACTGAAGGGTCTTCATGTTGTGGAGTCGGTCGCAGAGTTTGATGATAATGACGCGCAAATCTTCCGCGGTGGCCACAAGCATATGGCGCAAATACTCGGTCTCTTTTTCGGCCCGGCAGATATGCCGAATATCATGGACCTTCGTTACACCTTCCACCAGCATTTTAACCGTTGGCCCGAACAGATCCTCGATTTCCTCGGATGTTCGCCGAGTATCTTCGAGAACATCGTGTAAAACTCCCGCCGCCACGGTTTCGGGATCCATGTTGTTCTCAGCCAGCAGAATTGCAACCGACAGCGGATGGATGATGTACGGCTCGCCACTTTTCCGAAACACCCCCTCATGCGCTTCGTGCGCGAATCCGAAGGCCATTTCGCACAGACTCCATTCCTCCTCCGTTAGATAGGATTGCGCGACCCCTCGAAATCGGCGGTAAAGATTTGATACAAACCAGTCGTCTCGGGACGCAGGGGTAGATGGTACCGAGTGAACTGCACACGACGAACTCGAGAAAACGACACGAAATCGCCTCGTCCACGGTTCCCGTACCGAACGGGGAAGGAAACGCGATCCCAAGAGTCGACCGCAACGCTCCACACCGCTCTCGTCACCGAGAATCCGATGCCGACGCCATGGAGGCGAATGTCCGTTGCCGGACCCGTTCCGTTTACCCTGCGCACCGTTCGTCCGGCCGGGAAACGTCCGTTTCGATAATCTTCCAACAAGAGCACTCATACTCACTCCGCACTACTCGAAAACTCTCACTTACAAACGAAAAAGGGCGGACAATCGTGTCCGCCCGGTAAGCGCCTTCTACGCTTGATCGATCCAATATCGATGTGTCTTATCGTGCCGAATACCCATCTTTCAATCCATTTCAACGAAGTCTTCGGATTGGATCGTCCCAAAAGCGGACTTGCTTATTCAGAATATACCGAACAAATGGCCCATGCTCAAATCCACACCTGGATGTTTCTCCGATTACTGGAGGATCTGGACTGTCTGAAACCCTCAACGGTACGGAATCGGGTCTTCCATATACCTGTTATTCCTCTACCCGGTACAGCCACGTGTCACCGTACGGTTGCGAACCGATGCCGCCGAACAGGAGAACTGCGTTCCGCCGGCCGTCATACGCCATGGTGTGGCAGTATCGTCCTTGCGGCCCATCCGGCGTAACCTCGCGCCAGAGAACTCCGTCCCATTCCCACGTGTCGTGCAAACGTTTTTCGACGATTGAGTTGCCGTTTACAGTCTCCGATGCAAGCCCGCCGAAGAGGACGATTCGCTTCCGCTCCGTGTCCAAAACCATACGATGATTGCTGCGTGGCGACGGACCGAGCGTATCGATCTTATTCCATTCGTGCCCGTCCCATTCCCACGTATCGCCGAACCAATCCCAATTCTCACCGCCACCGAAAAGAATGACCTTCTCTCTGACCGGATCGTAGCTCATGGCGGCCCCGACCCGGGCGGGCGGTCCGGTTTCCGCCGCAAGGACCCATCGTTCTCCATCCCATTCCCAGGTATCGCCAAAGAAACGGTTGAAATCGCGAGGTTGACCGCCGAACATAACGACCTTTCCTCGCGCTTCATCATAAGCCATTGCGTGTCCCCAGCGACCTGCCGGTCCGGTAGCTCCTGTCGCTGTCCAGTTTTCTCCATCCCATTCCCAGGTATCGGAATAGCACACATTGCCGCTGTGTGCTCGACCCCCGAATAGAACCGCCTTCGAGCGTTGCGAATCGTAGGCCATCGCATGCCCCCAGCGCGCGGGCGGACATGCACAGCCAATCGACTGCCAATCGGTGCCGAACCACTCCCACAGATATCCCCCCGGGGGCGGAGCAGCGTACTGACCTCCGAACAGCACCACCTGTCCGCGTACCGAGTCGTAGACCGTCGTGGCTCCTACCCCTGCCGGAAGAGTATCGGCTTGTGTCAATCTCCACGTGCCTCCTGCAAAGTACTGAGGTCGTTCCGGAACGCCGCTTGCCACTTCGTAAGCACTCTCGACTTCTTCGACGCGTTCCTCGGCATACGAGCTTGCTGCTCCCTGGAGCTCGGTCCAGAGATCCTCCCATCCCGGGGATTCGGATTCGAGAATGGTCTTGAAGAGAGGGGAAAGAACGTTCGCCGACACAATCTCATTGGTCAAGAGGATAGAGTAATTCCCATAATACATGCGTGCCGAATAGAGGCGCAGCAATTCTTTGATTCGCTCGATTTCATCCAAATCGTCGGGAGGATTGCCTTCGAGGTATTCTGTAACTGCGACGTCCGCGAAGGCGACACGATCGAGAGTCGCCAGACAGGAGAGCATCGCCGCACGCTCCATAGCGCCGAGGGAGCTTTTGACAGGTGCATATGACTTCCCAAACCGAACGGTGTGGTCTTCGGCGGCAGCCCGGGATATGCCTAGAAAGCGGGAGAATAAGGATCGTCCAACAAAGGGCTGTCCGAACGCGAATCCAACATCGTACGGCGTATCCGCCAGAGACGCATCTTCGATAGAACTATAGACCGCCTCCCAGTTGTCGTCCCAAAAGAGCGTCACCTCGAACAATGCGTCATCAAGTCCTTCCTGGAACGGAAGGTCGGATTCCAGCCAGGTTCCCTGCACCAGGGATTGGAGGGCAAAAAGACGGTTCTGCACAGCCCTGCGTTCGAGCGCCGAGCCAAACAGTGCACGAAGTGTCTCTCGTACAGCCAACGCGTTTTCGGCTGTGATTTCTGTCTCCGTAAATGAAGGTGGCAGGTCGCCCAGTTCCCACAGTAAATGAATCTGCGGCTCCTGCTCCGCCAGTGCCTGAATAACGCCCATGACATTTTCGTACGCTCCGATTCGTGAAAAAACTTCGTCTACGGCGAAGTACCGCGGAATGACGGCAAAGTCGGTATTGAGTAGAAGTTCTTTCAGCGCCTCTTTCCACGCGTGACGTTGCCAGCTATGCATGGAGAGCGAACGACCGTTTTGGAAGTGTCTGTCGTTGATAAACGGCGGATAGCCGAATTTGCGTTCCCCGCGCTCACCGCCAATGGACCACGTCCAATGCTCGACAAGACCGCCGATCTGCAAGACCGGCTCGCTTTCGTTGTTCGCGTAGGCACCGAAGAGAGCAAAAATCCCGGGATGGTCGACAGCAAAGACACCTCGATTCCCTTCAATCGTAATTCCAACCGTATCCGAACCCGATAATAAAGACGTCTCAGAGAACTCACCGGTACTCGGATCATATTCCTTTACAAAAAGGACCTCTCCACGTCGCCTCTCTTCGAGCAGCGGCATCACAACTATCCAAGGATCCAGCTGCGAAGAAACAGGAACAGCGCCATCCTGAAATAACACGCCGATAATCCCAAGACATGCCTCTTCATCTACGTCAATAGAGCGTTCCGGCACCGAAACAAGCGAGATCGTCCGATCTTCGTTGAGAGACCCGGGCGGGAAAAGAACCGTGGTCCCACTCAACGCGTCGGAAGAAACAGGAACAGCAAGTGAACCGCCCGTAGGACCGATGACGCCCTCGGCCACGGTATGGGTGGCAATTGACCCGACATCCGGGTGTGGGGTCGGAGTGGGTGGGAGCGGAGTCGGTGTCGGCGGAGGATCGTGCCAGTTCTTACGCAGAAGGCCAAGATCTTCTCGCTCGATCACTCCGTCGCTGTTGAGATCGGCAATCCCGTAGGAGTGCCACTGCGGAACAAGGAGCCACAAGTCACGAACATCGACCCGGTCGTCGCCCGTCATATCCGGGAACGCAGGTGGTGCCGGCTGCTGCCCAAATGCAACGGAAGCAACCAAGGCAATTGCGGCGAAACAACAGATTCTTCTCATAGGATCACACATTATTCTCATAGTAACTCATTCAACCTAAATTCGGCAGTTGAAGGTGTGGTTGCGAGGGTAAGCCGCTGATTTTTTGATAGTAGCGTTCATTCTCAGCTTTCACCCAAATGGTGATCGGTTCTTGAGCTTGTCGAAAGGCCGATCACCAACGCCGGCGCGGCCCTTCGACGGGCTCAGGAACCGCGCTTCCTATCCAACTGCCGAATTCAGGTTCAAAAGTTTTGGTTTAGTTATCGCGTTGAAAAAAAGACAATTCAGGTCACAGCATATCAATTGGATCGACATCCTGGACAACTCGTAATCCTTTGCGACGCTTTGAAACGATTCTCTGGACTTCCTCCATGTCTAGGATCGGTCGAAATGCACGATGATCGGCAGCGCGCATCGAAACCTGCCATCGGTAATGATCGCGCAACCGGTACAGCGGCGCTTCCACCGGTGGAAACAGGGCAACGTCTCTCTTGTTCTCTCCCCGGATAATGGTCCCGAGCAAACGGTACAATTCCCAGGCAGTGCCCCGGGCCAACGATTCGGTCGTTGCCTCCAGCCGCCACAGTACCAGCCGGCTGAACGGTGGAAACGAGGCAACTCTTCGAAACCGTAGTTCACGTTCGAAAAAGGACTCGTAATCCTGGCCTAATGCCAAAGATATCGCATAATGGTCCGGACAACACGTTTGAACCAGGACCTCTCCGGAGATATCGCCTCGTCCCGACCGACCTGCGACCTGCGTGAGAAGGCAAAACGTCCTCTCACCGGCGCGGAAATCGGGCAGCGACAGTGCGTAATCGGCATTAATGACGCCAACCAATGTAACACCTGGAAAATCAAGTCCTTTTGCAATCATTTGGGTTCCGACAAGCACATCAACGTCTCCCTTTTTGAAAGGGGCAAGCAATCGGTCATGCTCCCCTTTCATACGGGTTGCATCGCGGTCCAGACGTGCGATAACCACGCCGGGCATCAGTTGTTCGACTGCTTCGACAACCCGTTCCGTGCCAAATCCCTGCTGACGAACGAAGTTCTCCTGGCAGGAAGGGCATAGCTGAGGTGGCGGCTCGCGGTGCTCGCAATGATGACAGAGCATCCCGCCGCGCGACTGGTGATAAACCAACGCCACGCTGCAATGGGGACAAGCGATGACATGGCCGCAGTTTCGACAGGCCATCGATGTGGCGAATCCACGGCGATTCAGAAACAGGATACTCTGTTCGTTCCGCTCCCGCCGCTTTATCAGAGCTTCGCGCAATTCGCTTGAGAGGACCTGTTCGCCCTCGACGCGTCCACGCATGTCAATCAGACGTACCTCGGGCATGGAACGATTTGCGACACGCGAGGGAAGACTCAAAAGACGGTATTTTCCAGTCCGGGCGTTGTAGAACGATTCAACGGCGGGTGTCGCGGAGCCAAGCACAACAGCCGCATTGCTACGGTGAGCCCGCATCACGGCAACATCGCGACCGTTGTATCGAGGTGCGGGGTCGCTCTGCTTGTAAGAATGCTCGTGTTCCTCATCAACCACAACAAGCCCCAGATCGCGGAGCGGCGCGAATACCGCGGATCGTGTACCGACAACCACGCGGCGTTTCCCGCTTCGTGCAAGCTGCCATTCATCGAACCGTTCGCCTTGTCCGAGACCGCTATGAAGAATGCCGACCTTGTCGCCAAACCGTGCCCGAAACCGATTCATGGTTTGCGGAGTGAGAGAGATTTCGGGAATTAAAACCAGGGCGGTCCGGTTCTGCTCCAAAACACGCGATATCGCTTGCAGATACACTTCAGTCTTTCCGCTGCCGGTCACACCAAACAGTAGAAACGGTTTCTTTCGGCGTTTGTCCAGCGCCTCCAAGATAGGAATCAAAACTTGTTCTTGATCGCCGGTAGCGGGAGGCGCTTCTGCAGATTCATCGCTCGATGCGAAGTGCGGCTCACGTGTCTGCGTTGTTTTCGTCAGAGAAACAAGCCCTTCCTTTTGCAGGCTTCTTACCGGCGACTCGGAGATCTCCAGATCACGGGTGAGATTCCTCAACGGAACCGGTTCATCGTTAGCCAGAAGGAATTCCAGGACGCGCCGCTGCTGATTGCCTGTGATCGTATCGGGGATATCTCGGCTCTGCCTGACTATGGAAGAAAGTGTCACTGCCGTAACGAATTTCGGGCCGGTTTTGGGCGAGAACGGGTACGCGGTAGACATCGCTTCACCCAACGAGCACATATAGTAATCCGCGACCCACTGTAAGAGCCCCAGGAGTCGATCGTCGAACAGAGGTTCCTCATCGATCAGCTCCTCCAGATCCTTAACATCATCGATGCCTTCGGGAATTCGGTCCGTCACCTCAGCGACAAAGCCGAGAAGCCGTCGGGGGCCGAACGGGGCGTATACACGGCAACCGGGGGCGATTCCGTCGGCACAATTCGATGGGACACGGTAAGCGAAGGTACGGCGGACAGGTATGGGAAACGCGACTTCCGCATAAAGTGAAGAACCCATTGTATTGTGGTTCACGACCCCGGCGATGATTTGTCATTTCCGCTCGGCACCGGGATGCCGAGTTTCTTCATCACTTCCTGCAGATCCTGCCAAACCGGGCGCTTTCCGGCCGGATTCCGAAGCAGATACGAAGGATGAAACGTGGGCATCAACGCGATCCCATGGTAATCGCACCACCGCCCTCGCAATCGGGAGATCGGGGTACTCTCACGAAGCAACGATTGAACCGCAAACCGGCCGAGAGCCACAATCACTTTCGGCTGAATAATATCCAATTGTTCGATCAGAAAGGGCTCGCAGGCGGCCACTTCGTCCGGAAGGGGATCGCGGTTGTTGGGCGGTCGGCACTTGATCACGTTGCAGATATAAACGTCTTCCCGTTTCAGGTGCATCGCGTTGATCATCCTGGTAAGCAGCTGGCCTGCGCGTCCGACAAACGGCTTTCCCTGGATATCCTCGTCGCGTCCCGGCGCTTCGCCTACAAAGACCAGATCCGCCTCCGGGTTACCGTCGCCGAAGATTACCTGCGTACGCCCATCGCATAGGGAACACCGTTCGCAGTTCTTCAGTCTATCTTCCATTGCTTTCAGCTGTTCCGCCTTTGAGTTTGTTGCCACAATCAATGCTTCCCGTGGAATATAGAGTTCTCGCACGCCGAGACGTCCGAATTGCTCGACATATCGTTTCACCAACGCCGCGACTTGACCTGTATCCGTTTCCATTTCATAAGAGTCCGTAAGAATTCATAGTCAACAACACGCACACACGAGTCGAGCACGATTGTCTCCCGCCCGCCCTAGGACTGGGAGAACGGGAAAAAGTGGTTCTTCGATGTCAACCCCACCCGAACCCTCGCCAATCTTGATGGCGTCGCAAAAAGTCGGGAATACGGATTTCAACCCCCTCCTAACCTCCCCCGATCTTCGGGGGAGGAAAAAAACGACCGTGTCTGCAACGTTTTCTCCCCCAAGCCTGGGGGAGATTCAGAGGGGGTTGAATGCTTCCCTTGTTCCGCCCCGATGACTTCTTGCCTGCCCTAGGATTGGCGGAGGTTAGGAGGGGGTTGATATTCCCCTCTCCCGATACTTTGCCGCCAGATCGACGTACGATTCGGCGATTCTCGGTCCCGGATTCTCACCGGATTCGAGTGTGCGGACTACTTTACCAGGGATTCCAAGAACCAACGAGCGGGGTGGGATGACAGCCCCTTCCGGAACGACTGCTCCCGCTCCAACGATGCTTCCTTCACTAATCCGGCAACGAGACAAAACGACGGCACCAATCCCAATCAGGCAACCGTTCTCAATAACGGAACCGTGTACAACCGCACTATGGCCTATCGTGACCCCATCGCCAATTTCACATGCAGCATCCCGATCAACATGCAAAACGGCACGGTCTTGGATATTTGTCCGCTCTCCGATTCGAATCGAGTTGATGTCGCCGCGCAGAACCGCACCAAACCAGACGCTGCTTTCTTGGCCGATTTCAACGTCGCCAATAACCGAGGCATCGGGAGCGATATAGCAGGTGGACGCGAGATCTGGGTATTTCTCGTCGAATTTGAAGATCATGCGAGTTCCATCACTGCGCTTTCCGCAGATGTATCCGCCGTTCTTCGTGATTGTCGATCAGCTGGCAGAATTCGCGGAACGCTTGATACTCGTCTGGAGCCACACGCAACACACCCAATTGAATCTCGCCGGTGATATGAATCTCTCCACCGACAACCGAGGCCGACCAGCGATACGTACCAAACGGACTGTCTTCCTCGACCGCCGGCGGCATCTCCGCCACCTCCCATCCCTCGGGAAGAGCGATCTTCGTATCCATCGTGCGGAACCAACGGTACGGAAGAACCAGATCGTATTCGCGTTTTGAAAGCTGCGCATATCGAAGCGACATCACGTTCGGGTAAAACACAGACGGTACACTCAGCCGCGATCCCGCCGGCGTTCCGAAATTGGGAATCTCGAATCCATAAGTCAGTTGCTCGGGCGTAGAGAAATCCTCCAACTTGGAAATTTCAACAGATGTGCAGCGTCCACCCGGGTAGCGACTGACCAGCTGGCTTTCGATGTGATCCTTCGCTTTGGCACGGTTCTCATACATGTTTCGGACGATCGGATTGTAAAGCCCGCGATAATCGGCAACACGTCTCCCCTGCGCAGAGCCGTCGTCGGCCAAGGTAATCTCAGTGCGATACTCGCCGCCGTTCTCGTCGGCGGAACTCGTGGGAACCCGCTTGAAAAACGAACTGCCATCCGATCTCACAATCAGCGTATTCGCACCTTCGTCCGAGGGCGGCAGTTCCGTGGCGTCGAAAAACTGCGCGGTGCCATCGATCCAATACTCTTTGCCCTCGACGTCGGGAAGATAATAGATGCAATGATTGAAAAGCCCGAGCGACGGCAGTTCGTAGTCGATCTCGCCGAGCTGTGTAGTTCGAATGATCACCATCCACGCCTCGATGCCGAGTTCATCCAGCATCGCAACCGCTAACGCCGCCTTGTCTTTGCAGTCGCCGTATTGCGCGTGGCAGATCTCATCGACGCGATGGGGTTTGTATCCGTGAATCCCGAACTCAAGACCTAAATATCGAACTTCGGTATTCACAAACGAGTTGACGATTCGTACTTTCTCGAGTTCGCCGATCGGATCTTCCGGCCCCAGCCCTTCCTCATTGCGGTAGCGTGCGACGATCTCCCGGACTTTCTGTTTTACGGTCGGGCCGGGGATGAGCTGTTCTTTGCTCAAGTTCCACCACCAATGGGTCATGTCATCCCAGGTCTGGAATGTCGAGACTTTCAGGTAGGGCAGAATCTCGGAGTGCGCCGGCATGTAGGGTTCACGCGGAATGAGCGGCAGGTTGCGGAATTGCCATTGCTGGATTCTCTGACGTCCCTCGAACTGCTCTTCCGGCTGTGCGTTCAAAACAACCCGATCGGTCGATACGGAAGGCGGATAGTTCGGCGGGATGAATGTGTTGTAAAAATCGCGCGCAACCGGCGTGATAAGAACATATTCGCTGATCATCGTCGGTTCATAATCGCCGCACATGAAAATATCGCCGAAGTAATCCGCATAAATGTTCTCGCCCTTCTGCTCGATCTGATATTCCAATTCGATGACAGCGTCCTTTTCCAGACCTGGAAAAGCGACAACGGCAACGTTGTAATCGCCATAGAGTTTCGCCGCGGCGTCTCCTGCATCGGCGACACTTTGGTGACGAGGCGCCGGCGAATCGATAAACGTACCGTCTTTCTTCCAGACCCGCGCTCGCAGAATCCGCACCTCGTCCGTCGCCGGTTCATAAAAAATCCCCCGCGTCTGCAACGATTGAAGTCCCGTATCTGTCAACACCTTGATTACATCATGCACCGTCTGGCTGGAATGACCGTTCGGGTGGACCTGTTTGATGTCTTGATGAAGCAAGGTGACATAGTTGGCTCGTTCGATCAGCTCCGGGTCGGGCTCCGGCAACGTGTCCATGGCGCGGCGATACGGAGCGTAATAGTCACTGGTTTCAGGCGAGATATGTTCCCTGTAATCGAGCGCCCACGGATCGGACGGCACGGCGGCGAGTACCGCGTTCACATGCTCGGCGGCTTCGGCGCTTTTCCCGCTCTGTTGAAGCGCCATCGCGGCAACCCGGTGAAGACCGGGATCGTGAGGGGATACCGAAAGTCCCTGCCGCGCGGCTTCATAGGCAGCGTCCGCTTCTCCTTCTCCCAGATTGTATTCGGCGGCAACCCGGTACAGTTCGAAATGCCAAGGATCCATTTCGCGGATTGTCTCGGTCCATTCCAACGCCTCCTTTTCGTCTCCGTCGGCGAACGCCATTCGCGCCAACCGCTCGGCCGCATCCAGGTCGGAAGCTTCACGGCGCACTAGTCGATCATAGATATCGCGCTGTTCCTTTCGAGGAATCCTGCTGCCGAAATCGGCCAGACACCACCACGTTTCTCGAATGCCGGGATTCAATTCGACGGCATATCGCGCTCTTCCGACCGCCGCGTCGGGCAGTCCATCGTCCGCCATCAAGCGTGCCTCTTGAACGACAAAACGGGCTTCCTCCGGCGCAACCTCGAGGGCCTCGTCGATAAGCCGTCTGCGTCGTTCCAGAAACGGTGTCGAGCGGAAACTATCGATCAGGGCCAGGTGAGCGCGCAGAAACTCCGGATCGCGGTCGAGACAACCACGTAAAAAACGACGCTGGCGATTCAATTCTCGGTCGGCGCGTGCTGCATAAAACCGGACGACGGCGCTCTCCGGATACTCTTCCAGCAGGCGTGTCAACGTAAGGATCTCGCTATGATCCGCCTCATCGACAATATCGAGACGACTGATCAACAAGGCAAAGAACAGATGATGCGGCGAGTCGGCATCCAGTTCCGGCCCCTTCTCCATCATCGCCGCGACCGCCAAAGGCTCCTCATCAAACGCCGGGAAATCCGATCCGGCGACGGAGCGTACCGAATCCGGAACACGGCTCTGCCCCGCCGGAAGAACTTTCCATGTCGCTTCGCTTCCGTCGAGTGGTTCCAAACGCGCCCATATCCCGTATTTACCCTGCTCACCCGAACTGACTTTCAGCAACAGAAGATTCTTGCCTTCTCGGAGTTCAATCTGACTGGCCACCTGATCGGGAAACGGACCATGGTATCGGTTGGAATTGATCGCGGGAGTACCGTTGATCCAGGCTTTTAGAGCACCCGCGTGCCCGACACGCAAACGGGCTCGGGCCTGACGATCCGACTCGATGACTGCAGCCAAATACGTCGTACTTTCCGACCAGGGTCGAACGTACGACTTCAGATCCACATATCCCCACTCCGAACGAACCGGTATCGGTTCCCAGGAAACCTGCCGGTTCCGACCATCGTAGTTCTCGGAAGGGGCAAACGATTCCTCCGGGCCATACGTACGATCATGGCCGCGTTTTTCAGCGTTATCGAATGGACCGCAGGCAAGGTAATCCGTAATGAAGTCGAACGACCCCATTAGTTCTAGGGATTCCCGGACCTTTCCCTGACGTCGATAAGCGAGCGCTCGATAGAACCGCGCCCGAGATTCCAAAGAAGCGAAAGCCGAAGAGGATTCTCCGAGCCGTTCGCAAAGATCCATCAGTTCTTTCCATTGGGCGATTTCGTTCGCCGAATCGTAAGCCCAATGGAGGAACAACTCCGCAACCGGATCCCCAGCGAAGTTCTCTGTCGCACGAATCCAATAACCGAGCGCCTCCTCTGGGCGACACCGGGAATCTTCCACGAAACCAATCCCGGCGGCCGCATATGCGTCGTTCGGATTCTCGTCAAGCGCTTCAGCGAATTGCTTTCGTATCTCTCCCGGATCGCCCCCCGCGAGATAGTCATGCCAAATCTGCTCGCCCGACGCGGCAAGTACGGTATTACTGACGACAAAGAGGAGCAAAACGATATACGAGATCGATAGAAACCGATGTGCGAGATGGTGCATGGGGTTCTTCCTCAGAAATCAAGAATAATCGTAATGCCTCTATCCTACCTGCATAATACAGGATAGATCCAGCAACATCCTCGAACCCGAGGACCTATTTGCCTGCTGGGGTGTCAATCCGCGGTTGATGAGCAGATGGCGACTCGCAGACGTGAGAGGAACCTTCCCTTACGCCGCTTCTTCATCTTTTCGCGAGTACTTACATTCCTTATTCGGACATTTCAGGGTCGGCCCCTTGCGCTTGTAGTCCTTGCGGACCAGGAAAGGCGAGCCGCAGTCCGGGCACTGTTCGGGTACCGGTGTGTCCCACGCAACGAAGTTACAGTCCGGATACTTGCTGCATCCATAGAAAACTTTCCCCCGTTTTGAACGACGCTGTACCACATCGCCGTCACAATCCGGCAGCGGACATTTGATCCCGGTCGGCAACGGTTTGGCGTTCTTACACTTCGGATAGGCCGAGCACGCCATGAACGGCCCGTACCGGCCCTCCTTGATCACCATCTTCGCCCCGCACTTCTCACAGACCTCGTCGGTCTCGACCGTTTCTATGTCCTCATTCGGCTTGGTGTACGTACAATCCGGGTATCCGGAACAGGCGACGAACCACCGCGTACGTCCCCATTTCCGAACAAGCGCTTTGCCGCATTCCGGGCATGCTTCGCCGGTCTCTTGCTGGAGATTCTTGAGAACCTGGCCAAAGTTCTTCGGCGCATCCGTCAAGTCTTTGGAAAAAGGCTGATAGAAATCGCGTAGAAGCTGAACCCAGTCGGCATTTCCTTCCTCGATTTCGTCCAGCCGTTCTTCGACTCCCGCCGTGAATCCGACCTCGAAAATATCGGGGAATGTGTTGACCAGGACGGCGTTGACTACCTCGCCCAACTCCGTCGTATAGAACCGCCGTTCACGTCGCTCGACATAATCGCGGTCCACGAGCGTTTTGATGATTGACGCGTAGGTACTCGGTCTGCCGATGCCCTCTGCTTCCAATGTTTTGATCAACGAGGCGTCATTGTAACGGGCGGGCGGACGAGTGAAGTGCTGATCCGGTGTGACCTCTCGGAGGTCCATGTCGATCCCTTTCTCGACATGCGGGAGTTCCTGATCCGCGGCAGTGTTTTCATCGCGGTAGACTTTGGTGTACCCATCAAACGTCAGAACAGAGCCCTGCGCCCGGAACACAAAACGCCCACCGGTGATCTCGATTGTGGTTGACAAATACTCCGCGGGCGGCATCTGCGATGCCACAAAACGCTTCCAGATCAGATCGTAGATTTTCGTCTGATCGGTATTCAGATACTTTTTGACTTTCTCGGGCGAATGGTCCGCATTCAACTGAGTCGGACGAATCGCCTCGTGAGCATCCTGAGCACCCTTCTTCGACCGATACCGATTCGCTTTGTCCGGAAGATATTTCCTGCCGTACGTTTCACGAATCAGGTCGCGTGCGTGCACAATGGCTTCATCGGCCACACGCACCGAGTCCGTACGCATATAGGTGATCAAACCGACCGTTTCATCTCCCAATTCGACCCCTTCGTACAGGGCCTGCGCGGCCCGCATTGTCCGGTCTCCTGTAAAACCGAAAATCCTCGAGGCATCCTGTTGCAGAGTGCTTGTAATGTAAGGTGGAAGGGGTTTTCGGGTCTTTTTGCGGGTCTTGACATCTTCGACCCGATAGGTCTCCTGTCGAATGCTCTCGACAATGGCCTTCGCCTCTTGTTCGTTTTCGATCCGGTGGATGGAGGCGTCGCTCTTTTCTTCGTCTTTCTCCTCGTCCCCTCGACTGATCCGTTCGCCGCCCATCGAGTAGAGCGAGGCGGTCAACGTCATGTCTTCATGAGCGAATAAAGCGTCAATGGTCCAGTATTCGACCGGGACGAATTTGCGGATCTCGTCTTCACGCTCGCAAATCAGACGGAGGGCTACCGATTGAACACGACCCGCCGAGAGAGATTTGTCTTTCCGGGTGAGACACTTGGTCAGAAGAGGGCTAATCTTATAACCGACAAGCCGATCGAGAATGCGCCGCGCCTGCTGCGCGTTCACCAGTTGCATATCGACTGTCCCGGGATGTTTGATCGCCTTCTGAATGGCGCGCCCGGTGATCTCATTGAAGGTGACGCGGTAGACGGGTTTTCCATTCGCTTTCAACAATTCCGCCAGGTGCCAGGAGATCGCTTCACCTTCCCGGTCCGGGTCGGGCGCGAGATAGACAGCGTCGCTTTCCTCTGCAACTTTCTTCAGCCGTTTAATCGTTTTCTGACTGCCCGAGTTCACCACGTAGGTTGGCTGAAAGTCGTTTTTGACATCGACGCCCAGTTCCCTCTCGGGAAGATCGCGCACGTGCCCCATCGATGCCTCGACCTGATATCGGCTGCCGAGGAACTTATTTATCGTTTTGGCTTTCGCCGGAGACTCAACAATAACGAGTGATTTGGTCACATGTACCTCCCTAGTCGCATGCCCACATACAAAGGCTCTCTACTCCTTTAACGTAAAACGGCTCGGAATTCAAAGTCCGCCCGCTTCACAAAGTGCTGTCAGTTCCCGGTTTGACAGGACACGACACTCACCTTCCTGTAGCTTACCCAAACGGACCGGACCGAACGCAATCCGTTGAAGATGCTTCACTTGGAGTCCAACTTTTTTGCACATACGGCGAATCTGTCGCTTCCGTCCTTCCGAGATAGAAATTTCCATTCTTGTCGTGGCCGATCCTTTTCCCCCAAGCACTCGAACCTGAGCGGGCTTTGTCTCTCGACCGTCAATCGAGACGCCTGATTCCAGTTGTTTCCGCTTCGACGGGGTAACCTCTCCGGAAACCGCCACCTGGTATTTTTTCCAGACCTTACTGGCTGGTTGAAGCAGCGCCTGGACGAGTTCCCCATCGTTGGTCAAAAGAAGAAGACCGCATGAATCGCGATCCAAACGTCCGATAGGAACGATGCCTCGCTGAGCATACTCGGAAGGCAGCAAATCCATCACCGTCGTCCGTCCCTGTGGATCGCGCACCGTTGTAACCACATTCGGCGGTTTGTTGAGCGCGATCACGATCCGTTTGCCGGTTGGCTCCGCCGGTTTCCCGTCCACCTCGACAACGCTTCCCAAAGGAACATCCTGATCCGGGGTCCTAACGGGGATTCCATCGATCGTTACCCGTCCGGAGCGAATCAACTCTTCCGCCCCGCGCCGGGAGGCAACCCCGCATTGGGCCAGGTATTTATTGAGTCGGATCAGGGGAGTCTTGTCCCGCACTGTCGTCGGTCCCAGAGGACTCGAGCTGGACTTCGCCGGCCTCGTCGGGCTCTCGGACCTCGCCTTCCGGCGGCGGCTGTTCGGCGATTTGCGAGCTGAACGTTTCTTCGAGGTTTTCAATGGGCGGTAGATCCGATAAAGAATTCAGGCCAAAGAACTCAAGGAATACCTTCGTCGTTCTATAAAGGTTCGGCTTTCCCGGTAAATCCTTGACTCCAGCCACTTTTATCAAACGCTTGTCGAGCAACGAACGCAAGACTCCATCGACCGAGACGCCCCGAATCGCCTCGATCTCCGCCCGCGTAAGCGGCTGACGGTACGCGATAATGGCTAATGTCTCGAGGGCCGGTCCGCTGATCGAGACTTTTTTCTTCTTTTCCAACATGCGGCGCACATAAACGGCGTGCTCCTGACGCGTCCGCAACTGGTACCCTCCGGCCACTTCCAGAAGTTGAAGCCCACCGGGCCTTTCAGCATAATCCACCGCGAGTTCATCTACAGCCAGTTTGATTGCGTCCGGCTCTTCCTCCAACACCTCGACCAATCGCCGAAATGGTAGCGGATCGCCGGATACAAACAGTAACGCCTCAATAATCGGCTTAAGAGCCGCTGTTTCCATCGTTCTCACTCTCCGATTTGGAATCGTCCTCCTCGCCGGGCACGGAATGCTCCGCTACAGTCTCATCATCGTCTATCATCTCATGAATCTCCCGATCGGACATCTCCGACTGACCGGGCCCCCGCTCAAGCCAAATCTCTCCGTGTTGAGCTTCTTGCCGAGCCCGTACGATTTTGAGCCGTATCAACTCGAGGAGGGCCAAGAACACCACAATGACCTCAAGCCGACACGTCAAGGTTCGCAAATACGCCGTCAATAACAGATTCGCCTCGTGTTGGATGAGAGATTCGATCTCCATCATTTTCTCATCCACCGAGTATTCCTCGGGAGCGATGGCCGGTGCCTCCGACGTCCCGATTTCTTCGAGAATCCGCTTGAAAGTCGAATAGAGATCGTAAACACTGACCTCGGCGAACTCGATAACCTCTTCGGGCTGTTCGGCGGTCGGCCCAAGCCTGGGGAACAACGAGGAAACCTTCTGCTCCCGTTCCCGCAAGTGCTGAGCGGCTTCCCGGAATCGCTCGTACTCGCGTTGACGCTGACGCAACAGCTCATCGCTGATCTCGTCTTCTTCTTCCTCTTCTTCATCCTCGCGGGGTACGAGGCTGCGCGATTTATACCGAATCAGCGTGGCCGCCAATACAAGATACTCACCGGCCAAGTCCAAATCCCGATTCTGCGAGTCGTGAATCACTGCAAGAAAGGAGTCTGTAATCTCCGCCAAAGAAACGGAGAAAATATCCATTTCTTTCTTGGCGATCAAGTGGACAAGCAAATCCAAGGGTCCGCTGAATCCACTCACCTCAACAGGCAGCCGCAGGGAGGACTCGTGATCCGAATTCCCATCCTCCGGCGGTTGCGCTTCCGCAGACTCGTTCGATTCGACAGTCACCAGTACACCTCAAATCCGCCCGGCATCAAAAAGCGAAAAAACGGATCAATTACATGATCTGCAAACCAGCCGAACGGAGAGAAACCGAGGGCTGGGCCGCCGACCAGGAAAAGAATCAGGACAATGACGCCGTAATTGCGAAACTGAACAACCCTCCGCTCCCATCGATCCGGAAGCAGACCAACCACCACCTTCTCCCCATCCAGAGGAAAGATCGGCAGCAGATTGAATAATGCCAACGCTATATTCAGCAGGATTCCAGTTCCCAGCGCCCACGATACCACCAACGGGGCCGACTCCCCAAGCCACACGGAGAGATCGACTGACGCCAAACTCCACAGGATAATCCCCCAGACTGTCGCCAACAGGATATTCGATAACGGGCCGGCCAACGAAATCCACAATTGATCCTGCTTCGGGTTTGGTAGTCTCGATGGATTGATCGGGACGGGCCGCCCCCATCCTACCCCCGCGAAAAGAAGGAAAAGCGTCCCCATCGGATCCAAATGGGCGAAAGGATTCAGCGTGAGCCGCCCCTGGTCTTTCGCAGTCGAGTCTCCTCGACGAGAGGCCACCAACGCATGAGCAAACTCATGAATCGCTACGGCCAAACAGAAATGTACAACAAACGGCATATACGACAATAACGTGGATAAAGAGCTGTCAACCATGGATTTTTAAACCGTAGGAGAACGAAACTGCGAAGTTTCAGACTTTCTTCCCGCCTTGGATCAGCTTAGGCATCTCGGAGAACCAGGGAAACCGCAGAGGATAGATCCTGCCATTCAACAGGGCCCCCAGGAAAGTGGAGCGGACCAGAAAATGATACGCTGGCAACAGAATGTCAGGAATTATTCTTCAAGCTTCTCGGGTCGATGTCGTATTTTCGGATTTTGCTGTAAAGCGTTCGCCTGGAGATTCCGAGAATATCGGCTGCACGAGTCAGATGTCCCTGAGTATTCATAAGTGCTTTCTCGATCTGCAGCCGTTCACCGTCCTCGAGTGAAAGCGGCAGGACCTCTCCCAGCGTTTGGCCGGTTTCCATGCGCTCCGGCACCAGTACCTCGGGCGGGAGACTCTTTCGGAGGAGCACATTGCGTTCCTTCAGCAGATAGGCCCGTTCGACTGCACTGCGCAGTTGGCGAACATTACCGGGCCATGCATAGGCCGACAGTGCTTCCAGGAATCCCGGTTCGAACTTCGGGAGGTTCTTCCCTTTCGTAAGTTCTCCGAGAAAATGCCGTACGAGAAATGGAATGTCCTCTTTATGTTCCCGGAGAGGAGGAACCCGCAGAGTAATCACATTCAATCGATAGTATAGGTCTTCGCGGAACCGGCCTTCGGACACCTCGTTGCGCAGATCCTGGTTGGTCGCCGCTAAGACCCGGGTGTCAATGGTGTACGTCTCATCGCCGCCGACCGGACGGATTTCGCCGGTTTCCAGAACGCGCAGAAGTTTCGCCTGGAGTTCTTGAGAAATGCTCCCGATTTCGTCCAAAAGGATGGTTCCGCGGTGAGCGGCGGCAAAAAGACCACGGCGTTCCTGGGTGGCACCGGTGAAAGCGCCTTTTGTGTGGCCGAACAATTCGCTTTCGAGAATGTTGCCCGCCAAGGTGTGGCAATTCACTTTGACCAGGTTTTCATGCGAACGGGGCGATAGAGAATGGATCGCCTGCGCGACAAGTTCCTTCCCCGTTCCACTCTCGCCCTGAATCAACACCGTGCTATCGCTGTCCGCCACCCGGCGGATCAACGCGAACAGATCCTGCATCGCTTTGCTTTCCCCGATGATTCGGTCCAGGCCGTACGCTTCGCTGAGTTGTTTCCGCATCGCCCGGTTTTCTGAAAGAAGACGGCTTTGTCCGAGCGCTTTTTCGACGAAAATCTGGACTTCCCGGGGATTGAATGGCTTCGTAAGAAAGTGGTAGGCGCCCTCACGCATTGCTTCTACAGCAGTAGCGATCGTTGCGTGACCGGTCATCATGATGATGGTTAGGTCCGGATCGATCCGTAACGACTCCCGCATCAGATCAATCCCGTCCATTTCATCCATCTTCAAATCGGTAAGGAGCAGATCATAGCGATCCGGATGAATCATGGGCAGTGCCTCTTCGGCGCTGCCGGCCTCATCGATTTCAGCATCGAGCGACGAGAGAAGCGTCTGCAAGAGGTGAATGGTCTCCTGTTCGTCATCAACGATCAGAATCCGTGCCGTTTCGGGCATGGTGGAACGCCTTCCATCCTGTACTAAGGAATCGCACCTCAACTTCACAAGCAAAAGAGTAAATCAGACTTCGCCGGCGTCTCCAAGGCGCCCCGGCAGTATATCGGAACCCGTCGCCTATTTGAACGATGCCGACACGTTCATGATGGAAATCACGTCGCCTTCGCCGTATCGATCTTGCTCCTCAGCTCTTCCGCCGCTTCACGGATATTCTCTGCCCCGACAACAGCCGAGACCACAGCGACCCGCTGAGCCCCCTGGGCGAGAACAAGGTCGATATTGGACGGACCGATTCCCCCCATTGTCGTCACGGGAATGGAAACCTTGTCGAGAACGGCACGAAGAAGTTCCGGTCCGACCGGCGGATGGCCGCCTTTTTTGGTACCCGTGGGAAAGATGGGTCCGACGTTGATATACGAGGCGCCTTCCTCTTCTGCTTTCAGTGCCTGATCCACGCTATGCGTGCTGGCTCCGACGATCATCGTCGGTCCCAGGATCTCCCGAGCCTGTGGAATCGGAAAATCGTCCTGCCCCAGATGGACACCGTCCGCAGCGGTGGCCAAAGCAATATCGATGTGGTCGTTGACGATGAATGTCACGCCGTGTTTTTGGGTCAATTCGCGAAGCCGGTAGGCCCAGTTCAGTAGATCGCGTTTTCCCATGTCCTTGTCACGGAGCTGTATCGCCCCCGCTCCTCCTTCAATGGCCGACTGAGTAACCTCCATGAAATCGCGGCCGCGGGATTGCTCGCGTCCCAACACAACGTAAAGCGAGAAATCCATCTTTCGTTCGATCTCATAGGGGGCCAACGCATCCGTGAGATCTTTCTCGAGGCTATAAATCCGATATCGCACATCCGACAAATACGCGGCACCGCTCACACTGACAGAACGGAGGTACTCTTCAAGAACCCGGACCGATTCCTCAGCCCGACGCGCATTGGCCCGACAGACATCCACCAGACTCTGATGACGCCCGGCTTCGAATTTCCGGCCCACATCGGTCTCACTGTCCCGATCGGCAATTGCATGCTGAAACGCACCGGGGCGTTCAAGCAGAAGCCGGTTCAGGGATTGACGGATGTCTCTGGCTGTTTCCGCGAGATGCGGGCTATTTATTACGAATCTCGCCAACTCGCCAAGGACCCTCAGCCCTTCCGCCGCCCGATTCAAGTTCGCGTCGAGTAGTCTCTTCATCGGATAATTCACCGTTCTTCTCCCTAACCAATTCTCGGCCGCCTAATGTGACGTTCAAAGTGCGCAGCAGAATCTTCAGATCCAAGAGCACCGACATGTTACTGATATAGGCTAAATCATAGCGAAGTTTGTGTTCGACCGGCGAGTCGTAGTAACCGTGAATCTGCGCCAGTCCGGTCATTCCCGGACGGACCGAGAACCGAAGGCGATAGGAGGGAATACGTTCGCTGAATTCCTGTGCAAATTCCGGACGTTCCGGACGAGGGCCGACAACGCTCATCTGCCCCATCAAAACGTTTAAGAGCTGTGGCAGTTCGTCAAGGTGAAGTCTCCGCAGAATTCTTCCGATGGGGGTCACACGCGGATCTTCCAGCCAAGAAAGCACAGGCCCGGAGCGGGCTTCCGCATCCCAGTACATTGTTCGGAATTTCAGTAGCGTAAATGGTACCTCATTCCTTCCCACGCGCCGTTGACGATAAAAGACCGGCCCCGGGCTGCTCCTCTTGATCAAAATCGCAATCACTGGATAGAACGGAAGCATCAACAGAACGCCGAAGACCGCGATAAAAAGATCTTCAGCCCGTTTGAAGAATCGCCCCCAATCCGTAAGAGGCTCGCGGCTGGCTGCAATGAGTGGAATGCCCGCAACCTCTCCGATCTCGACTCGTCCGATGGCCACTTCATACAGCGCGGGCAACAGCCGAACCTGCACCTCGCTTTCAAAACACTTCGAGAGGATTCTTAGAATATCGTCCCTGCCGCCGCGTTCTGTCGCCACAATGATCTCGTCGACATCGTGTTGGTCGACCAGAGACGCGACATCGTCCAACGTCCCCAGCACGTCGGGATCTTGTGCCTGGTCGATCCCATCATCCACCAAACCGATGACCTCGTGGCCGAGAGCCGAGTATTCGGATATATCTCTTCGTATGCTAGCGCCTTGCAGGCCCGCCCCGACGATTAACACCCGCGTCCTGTCATACGCCCACCGATGCCGCCTCTGCAGATACAGAAGCCGCCAGCTGCAACACCCGAGCCAGAGAATGGCCGGATCCCAAACAAATAGAATCTCACGCGACGGTTGAAGGTCCAACTGCTGCGGAGACCAGTACAGCGTAACATAGTAAACAACGAAGCCCTCGATCACACGCGACAGCAGAATAGCTCCCAAACTCAAATAGACGATGTCGAACACCGTATGCCGAACCCGAAAATCATAGAGACGGAATTTCAGCAGAATGAAAAACCGGACCGCAAAAAGGACCGGAAACAGGTAAACGATGAACAGGAAATTCTCGGCGGGGAACGGATCGACCCAGTCCGGGTCGCGGATGAATTTGATAAGGAACGCCAGGACCAAGGCGATGACAGCGACCAGAAAATCCGCCAACAGAAACTTGTGCAGCGGCCCCTTCGGTATACCTCGTTTGCGAGACGAATCCATCACTCAGTTCCGATCGCCATCATGAATAGAGCAGCCCATTATGGTAACAACGACCCGATGAACGGTGGAGTCTCGTGAGATGCCTGGCGTGGAACTGTACGGATCAGTCCAAACCGACCTTCGCAAAGACAGGCAAATGATCGGAAGGATAGTAACCGTTGAAACGATCTTTGAGGACTTCGTGCGTCAATACGTCGACTCCGTTACGAACAAAAATGTAATCAATCTTCGTTTCGGGGGGTCCCATTTCCTTCCAGTTTGTAAATGTGGATGTGGGCCCCTGATGATCCGTCTTGGAGGCATAGCGAGCGTCTTTCAGGTCCGACCGTGTATCATCGAACATCTCTTCTCCAGTGATGATACCGTACGGATCCGAGGATTCGCGCATATTGAAATCGCCGGTGACCACCGTCGGCAGTTCGCCCGCAATCTGTTTCACCTTTCTCCAGAGGAGTTTCGCACTCTCCAAACGGGCGGTCTTTCCTCGGTGATCGAAATGTGTGTTGAAATGGTAAATAATGCGATTGGCCTCACGGTCTTTGAACTTCCCCCACGTCACGACTCGGTTACACGCGGCATCCCATCCCCGGGATCCCGGAATTTGAGGCGTCTCTGATAGCCAAAAGGTCCCATGATCCAGAAGCTCCATCCGATCCTTCCGATAGAAGATCGGGCAGAACTCACCTTCCTCTTTACCGTCATCCCGTCCCACACCAAACCACCCATAATCAGGCAACCGAGACTCTAGATCTTCGACCTGTCCTTTGAGAACCTCCTGCAAACCGGCCAAATCGGCTTTATATCGCTCCCCGATCATTTCGGCCACATGGTCCTTTCGATTGGGCCACGCATTTACACCATCGTTGGGTGTGTTATATCGAATATTGTAGCTCATCATGCGAATCGGATTCTCCGGCTCGGCGGCTGGCGAGTATCCCAGGGTTATGACTTGAAATACAAACAACAACAGACAAAAACGGATTGGCATCAACGGTACCTCCATGGCGGCCTGAACGCACTTTGCGGCGTTTTGTCTTCTTTTACTATTCTCCCATATAACGTCGAAGCGTCCAGCGTGGGGGTTGAAGTAAAAACTGCGCGCTGTTCCCACCCCCAAGCGGACAGGCTGTGTCATAACTCACTTCTGTTTCCCTCCCCAAGATTGATGCCGTCGCAAAAAGTCGTCGGGATGTAGGAAGTGAGGTGTCAACCCCCTCTGAATCTCCCCTAATCTTGACGCCGTCGCAAAAAGTCCGAAATTGGCGGTGTAAGTTCCCTCTCCCCCCGG
>CAZTDD010000101.1:0-27120 GCA_964612675.1 uncultured bacterium | reverse complement strand
ACACCCTTTGCCGTTGATTCATTTGCTGTCTCTGGCGAATACACAAGATAATCATCATACGCGAATCCAATGCAATGATCTCCCCTCACCCTAACCCTCTCCCGGGGGGAGAGGGGACTTCCGCCGCCAATTTCGGACTTTTTGCGAACCCGTCAGTCTTTGAAGATGCCGCAAAAAGTCAACGAAGTGCGAGTAGTGACGTATCAACCCCCTCTGTATCTCCCCCAGGCTTGGGGGAGAAGATGTTACCCATGTGCCCGGTCGCTCAATGCTGCGGACATGCTCGTTTCTATTCCTCCCCCGAAGATCGGGGGAGGTTAGGAGGGGGTTGAGATCTATATCCCACACTTTTTGCCGGAACAACAAAGTTGACAGTGTCAGTTAAGTTCACGATTCGAACCGTCGAAAACGGATAATGACCGTTCTCGTATGATCCCAATTGGAGATAGAATAGCTATGACTCAACCAACAATGGAAAAGGCACCCATGACACCACCAGCCCAAAAACAACCCGACGTGAAGATCAATCCGTCGTATCACGAAATCCGCCCCCAAGACGGTGGAATGTATCCGTGGGAGGCGGCCTATGACGACGCCTACTGGGAGTACCGCCGGAAATGGGCGGAACACCCCAAGCAATTCATCGTTGAAAGGTTCCCGATTCATCTCGATATCGAAACGACGCGAGTTTGCAACCTCCGCTGTCCGCATTGTTTCCGGACACAAGCGCTTGAAGAAGGCAGACTCGGCCGTATGGGCCACATGGACTTTGACTTGTTCAAGAAGGTCATCGACGAGGGTGCGGAGAAGGGCCTCTGCTCGGTCAAATACAACTATCTCGGTGAACCGTTGCTTCATCCCAAATACGCCGAGATGGTCCGGTATGCCAAAGACAAAGGCGTGCTGGAAACGATGATGAACACCAATGCGACCCTTCTCGACGAGAAACACGCCCGCGCGCTGATCGAGGCGGGTCTCGACAAGATCATCTATTCATTCGACGCCCACGACAAAGACCTGTATGAGAAGCTGCGCGTCGGCGCGAAATACGACGAGGTCGTCGAGAATATCCTGCGATTCCAACAGATTCGTGACGAGATGGGGCGGCTTTTCCCGGTGACCCGCGTCTCGATGGTTCGGATGAAGGACAATCTGCATGACGTTGAGAATTTCGTCGAGTTCTGGAAAGACAAGGTAGATCTGGTATCGCTGGTCGACTATCAAAACCCGCTGGGGCACGATAAAACCGATCGCACATCGAGCGAGGTCGAAGACACGTTTTTTGCGTGCTCTCAGCTCTGGCAGCGTTTGTTCATTTGGTGGGACGGTTCGGTTCACCTCTGCTGCGGCGACTATGAGGGCGAAATCAATCTCGGTAATGTGAACGACATGACGGTCGAGGAGATCTGGACCGGTCAACGGCTATCCAAAATCCGTGAGCTGCATCAAAGCGGCCAATTCCGCCGGATCAAGCTCTGCGATCGCTGTAATGTCAACCGGATGAAACCAGGTTCCGGCATGTTTGTGAAAGGCCAAGAGTACAAATAGCCGCGTTTTCGCTAGCGTCCCACAAGCGACTCATCGCACGGTTTGCTGACCGGAGGTCCGAGACGCTGGATATCTCCGCTGCTCGTTAGCCCGTTCGAGGACTGATAACTCGGCACAAAGGCCGCTTCCTGCAGCCCGTCCGGTCCGGCGCTTTCGATCCGCCATTCGCTGCAGCGCCAGTCTTTACTCAACACCGTCTCACCCAACGTGTTGTAGGAGGTCCATGCGTCTCCGTAATTGTAACCCACTGTGTACGCATCGTGTGTTTGTTCTCGAATCAAGAGACCGCTCGGTGCTTTGACGAAGGGATCGACTTGGGGAACGGAAGCCATATACGCGACCGGGGTCGTGAGTGGGTTGAGGCGACGTCCTACCGGCCAGATACTGTTCCCTTCGAACGACACCCACACGGGATAGAAATTATTGTCGAGATGATAACTCTCCAAGGCCGTTGCGATGGATTGGAATTCCGCTTCGACCCGGGCGATTTTGGCGCGCATCTGCGCATTCAGAAAATTGGGCACTGCGATCGCGGCCAGAATACCAATGATCGCAACGACGATTAGTAGTTCGATGAGCGTAAACGCCGGCCGGCGTCGATTTCTACGTAACGGATTCGCCATCGATTTCTACAACCTTCCCTAATCCTTCTAAACCCAAATAGAATAGCCCACAATAACATAGCTCGCGTGTTACAGTGAACGGGATTGCCTATCTCCACATTCCCGGGATCTTCCCTTGAGTGGTGAGGCTACACTCCTCCTCTTCCGTATCGGTGATGGCGTGTGATAATTCGGGGAAGCGCCGACCAAGAAGGATTATACGAGGAGACGTGATATATGAACCAGAGAATTCTTCCGGTGATCGTTGGACTCCTGTTTGTTTCTGGAATAGACCGGTGTGAAGCATCCCGTCCGGAGAATGCAGATCGGCTCAATATCCGGTCGGAGTCCCAGCGCCGAGCGCCTATTGGAACGCCCGGCCTCGCGGCCACTTACCGTCACGAGAATAGAGAGACAATACCCGAATCGGTTGTTCGGGATCTCCGAATCATTTTTGGCGAAGTAGAAGAGCGCAATGGAAAAGAGTATCAATGGCTCTCTCTACATGGGACCAAAGCGAACGAGCAAGAATTCCGTGTTTGGCTTCTCTCCGAGTGCTATCCTCCCTCCGCACTCGACGAGGCGCAAAAGACTACGGTTCGCTACATAGTACAGGTAGATGAAGCAAGGCCTTTGGAGTTTCGTAGTCGGTTTACGGGAGAAGCCGTTCTGCCCAGTCTCGGTGGATGGGCGCATCTTTTTCCATATCCGTCTATTCGTGCAGCTCGCGCTAATGAATTTCCTAGAAATGTCCGCTACCTGGGGCACCGTTATTTGTTGGAAAGTCAGCACAACGTCGATCCCGCGATTCCCCCAAGGGATGCCGATGTCATTGACCTTCTGCCCGATGTGTTGATCGGTGTACCGCACAATACAAAACAAAAAGACGAAACGCGACGGTACGATGAGTCCGACTATGAACTGATTGGTCTTACGCGGAGCGATTATGACGAAATGATCGAAGCGGGAATGAATTGCCTTCGAGTCGATCCGGAACAGGCAACCTGGATTCAGCGCCGCAATGTTTTTTATTGGGGAGTCGGCGGGGAGCAAATTCTCTATCCGGAATGCCTCTATCGAAGCAACTATTTAGGGCCGTCGCTCTTTCTTGATGAACCGGCTGTACGAACGAGAGATGGACGAATCCGGCCCCGCCTGGCGAAAGACGAGGAGTTTCGCGAGAGGATAACCCATCAGGTCGTCCTTGATGAATTCAAAGACTACTTCCACGAAGAACTCTATGAGGGACATCCGGCGAATCTCCTGGAAGGTTTGGTCGCACGGTCCGATGTGGATATCGGCGACATGAAATTCCTGCAGCGGAATATGTACACCTGGGAGACAATGGTCGCTTCAGCAGCTCATCAGCTGAGTGTTGAAAAGAACGGGCCGCCCGCGTACATCGTTTTTGAACCGCCCGGTCGCTTTGGCACACGCCGGGTTTTGCCTGAAATGAATATGGCATACGGCTGTCAGATTCCCGTCGACAATCCGAGCAATTTCATCAGCATTATCTACGGATTCTTGCGTGGAGCCGCTCGCTATACGGGAAAAGGATGGGGAACCAGTATCTATGGAGCCGTCGACCGTACGGATGCATTTTGGTTTTTGACACACGCCTATGATTTGGGGGCGCGAGGCTTTTTCTTTTGGGACAGCTACCAACTTGCGTGTGTACCCTTTCATGAATGCCTGGCGCTCGCGCGAAACCTCAAGGGGCACATTGAGAACCACCCGCACCGCGACATGGACAAGCTGCGTCACGCCGCCGAAGTCGCGATCCTGCTTCCCCCCGGATACAATCTCGGGCATGTACACATGGGACGAGGGAATCTCTGGGGACTCAATGAGTTGAATCTAGAACGAGAAAACGAGTATGGGATTACGTATCGAACCGTTATGAGCAACTTTTTCACGGAGATCGAACGATGTCTTCGGCTCGGCGTTTCATTCGATCTCTTGTGGGATCTCAGTGAGTTGCAGCTCGCCGGCTACCGCGAAATTGTTCGCGTGCGAGAAGACGGGCAAGTGGAAATCGAATCCGGAGGACGTCGCGTCCTTCGGAGCGGGCCGCGTACACCTATTCGGCCTGAAGGCGTTCCGCCCAAACTGGAGGTCGAGATTTCTCGACCCGGTGATGCGCTTCCCGCAAGTATCGAGACCTGCGCTCGTCTGATCGAAACCTCCGCACCCGTTTACTATACACGGGGAGCGGACTCGAAGGGCGTCTATAACAATGTGATGGTCTGTTGGGAATTGTTTGGACCGGAGGAAGAAGACTATCGTTTTTTGCTCCAAGAAATTGGAAAACCCACGATTTACCAGGAAGATAACGAGATCACGGTAGAAATCAATTTCCCGATCGGACAACCGGGAGAGTATCGTCTCCGAGCGGCGACTGCGGATCTTGCAGGTCGGACGTCGGTTGTGTGGAAAGAATTTGTTGTAGGGAATTAACCTGCTTCCACGCTTGGGGCAAATGGAGATACAAATTACGCAGAGGTTCAAGACAACATGACGAAAGATATGATTGCTTTCTGTTCGTTGCTGATTTTGGGTATGCCCACACAAGCAACCGAGAATCGACCAATCGATACCGTACCCAAGGAAATTGCTCCCATCCAGGCCCCTTTTCCCATGCCTCAATTATCGCGACCGGTTTTCCCTGAAGCACGATTCAAGATAAGCGATTATGGCGCGGTACCCGACGGAACAACAAGGAACACCGAGGCGATTGCCGCCGCTATCGATGCCTGCGTGAAAAACGGAGGCGGAACGGTGGTGATTCCGAAAGGCACCTGGCTGACGGGCGCGATTCATCTAAAAAGCAACGTTCAGTTATTCCTTGCCGACGGTGCTGTTCTGAGATTTTCGGACGATCCGAAAGACTATCTTCCCGTGGTATATACGCGATGGGCGGGTTTCGAATGTTACAACTATTCACCCCTGATATATGCACGGGATTGTAAGAACATCGGCATTACGGGACCTGGTGAGATCGACGGGAACGGGAGAAAATGGTGGTCATGGGAAGAACGGCAACAACCATCCGCCTACAAGATGTATGAAGAACAAGTTTTGAAGGACGTACCGGTCGAGGAGCGTGTGTACGGTACTCCAGAGGCCGGATTTCGCCCGCAACTGATTTCGCCGATCAACTGCGAAAACGTTTTGTTGGAGGGTTTTTCCATTATCGAGCCCGGACCGTTCTGGACAATTCATTTCGTTTATTGCGACCGTGTCATCGCGCGAGACCTTCGGATTCTGACTACGGGAGGACCGAACACGGACGGATTGAATGTCGATTCATCGAAGAATGCGCTCATTGAGTATTGTTTCTTCGACACAGGCGACGACTGCATCTGCATGAAATCCGGAATTAACGAAGACGGGTGGCGGGTGGGTAAATCGACCGAGAACGTCGTTGTTCGGTACAATCGTACAAAACGCGGCCACGGTGGCATTGTATTCGGAAGCGACACAAGCGGGGGAATCCGCAACGTGTACGGTCACGATAACGTCTTCAATAACACTCTAATCGGTATTCGTTTGAAGTCGACACGCGGCCGTGGCGGCGTTGTCGAGAATCTATGGTTCGAAGATATTACCATGAAGGAGATTGAGACTCAGGCAATTCGTATTCGAACGAATTACCGCGCCTGGTTCGCTTCGAATGGTGGAAAAGCGCCTACGTTCCGTAATATCCACTTCCGAACGATTCAGTGCGATGGCACGGGTCGTGAGGCGATCGCAATCGAAGGCTTGGACGATTCTCCTATTGAAAACGTCGTCTGCGAGGACGTGTCGATAACAGGCCAAAAGGGGTTGTATGCAGACCGTGTCAAACACATCCGTTTGCAAAACGTCACCATTGAACCGGCAGAAGGTCCTGCGATGAAATGGGGGATTTCTGAGGACATTGTTGTCGATAATTGAGAGGCTCCAAACCCATGTCCAATCCGATCATCCCACGCAAAAAACCACTCCAGGCCAATATCGGTGTATTTGGCGTTGGACATTATACCTATTGGGCACAATTCGATGGTTTGTTGGACGAACTTCGAAAGAAACAGGATGTGTTCATTCAAAAGTTACGAGTCCATGACATTCATGCAACCGATTTCGGAATCGTCGATGACGCGAAAAGCGCTTACGCTTTGCTACCGCAGCTGAAAGCAGCGGATTTGGATCTTCTTTTTTGCGACATGCTCACGTACGCGACCTCGAGCACATTCGGAGCCATTGTGCGTGAAACGGACATTCCGATTGTCCTTGTGGCGCTACAACCACTGAAAGCGATGGATTATTCGCGGGGGTCGACCTATATGCAGCTCTGTAACGACGACATTTGCTCGCTGCCGGAGTTTACGGGTGTGGCGGTACGAATGGGGAAACGGGTTCCTGACGTTGTCATCGGGACACTTGAGGACGATGACGAGGCCGACGAAGAGATTGCCGAATATTGTCGGATCGCGCAGGTACTTCACGACTTGAAGCGGTCTCGTATCGGATTAATGGGACACGTTCTGGAATCGATGCTCGACATGCATAGCGACCCGACCGCGTTCACCGCCGCATTTGGATGTCACATCGTTCAAACAGAACCGCACGACGTCTTTCGCCATTACCGCGATGTGCCGGAAGAAGAGATCAAGGAAGAAGCGAAAAAGATCCTTGGTTTCTTCGATACGCCGGACCCGGTTTCCGATCCAATTACTCGCAAATTAACGGAAGAAGATCTTCATACCGCCGCCCGCGTCTCGGTAGCATTGAATCGGTTTATCGACGAGAAAGCACTTGATGGATTGGCGTACTATTACGAAGGGGAACCGGATTCAGAACTGCGAAAAATGGTGACGAATTTCATCGTGGGGAATTCCATGCTGATCGCGGCGGGGTTCCCGATGTGTGGCGAATTGGATCTCAAGACATGTATCGCCATGCTCATCATGGATCGCCTCGATATCGGCGGCAGCTTTGCCGAGTTCCATCCAATCGATTTCAACGATGGATTTGTCCTGGTTGGGCATGACGGACCGCACCATATCAACATTGCCGAAGGAAAACCGGTCCTCCGAAGTCTACTGAAGTATCACGGAAAACCCGGCTCAGGGGCCAGTGTGGAATTCAAAATCAAAGAGGGACCGATTACCATGCTTGGGATTACGTCGACGGCGGAAGGGAAGTTCAAATTTGTTTTGGCGGAAGGGATTTCCGAACAGGGGCCGATCCCTCCGACCGGAAATACCAATACAAGAGGCTATTTCGAGCCGGATGTAAAGACATTCTTGAAACGATGGGTGTCCGAAGGCCCTACGCACCATTTTGCGTTAGGGATAGGACATCACGCTCAGACGATTGAGAAGATCGCGCGATATTTGAGGATTGAGGCTGTGATCGTAACCGATTCGAAGAAACAACAAACCAGTGAGCGGAGTTTCTTATGAGTCCCTTGTTGGCAATCGGCATTGTGTTGGGGTATTTCGTCTTTCTAGTCGGGATTTCTTTCCTAACGTCGAAAGATTCGAGCTCGCGTACGTTTTTCATCGCGAACAGGGAGTCGAATTGGTTCCTGGTCGCCTTTGGGATGATCGGGGCGTCTCTTTCAGGAATCACGTTCATTTCCGTGCCGGGAGAGGTTGCGAATTCTCAGTTCACTTATTTTCAAATGGTCATCGGTTACGTTTTTGGAATCGGGATCATTGCGGTTGTGCTGTTGCCTTTGTATTACCGGTTCAAAGTCTATTCCATCTATGAGTACCTCGATGAACGCTTCGGATTCTGGTCGTACAAATCCGGCGCCACGCTTTTTTTTTCGCTCAAAGCGCAACCGCTGCCTTTAAACTGTACTTGATGGCGGGTGTGCTGCAACTGGCGTTCTTCAATGCCTATGGAATTCCGTTTGAAATCACTGTATTTGTTACGTTGATTCTGATCTGGTCGTACACCTGCCGCTCGGGAATCAAAACAATTGTCTATACGGACATCTTCCAGACGATCTTCCTCCTGTTGGCGGTTGCCTTGAGCATCCATATCATCCTTCAAGAACTCGATATCGCCTGGAAGGGATTCTCGAATCTCGTCTCCCATCATCCGAGTGCGGACATTTTTGTCTGGGAGTGGGGATCGAAAAGCAACTTTTTCAAGTTGTTTTTGACCGGGGCGTTTCTGACAATCGTCACAAACGGTCTCGATCAGAGTGTGATGCAGAAACATTTGACCTGTCCGAATCTAAGGGCCGCGCAAAAGAACATGTTCTGGTTCAGTGTGATGCTTCTCGCGGCCAACGCGCTGATTCTTGTATTGGGGCTGCTATTGATCGTATTCGCGGCACAGCAGGGTATCGAGATCCCGGCAAATACAGACGATCTGTATCCATTGCTGGCCGTAAAGCACTTCAGCGTCCTCGTTGGCATCTTCTTTCTTTTGGGTATTTCTGCGGCGGCTTACTCCAGTGCCGACTCTGCGATTACCGGTCTCACAACTTCTATCTGTGTCGATTTTCTTCAGCTGCATAAGAACGAGGAAACGGATTCGAAATCGCTTCGCTTCGCCGTGCATTTCGGCGTGGCGATTTTCTTATATGTTTTGATCATCGGTTTTAAGGCTGTTAACAACCAAAGCGTGATCAAGGCGTTCATTCAATATTCCGGTTACACCTATGGTCCGTTGTTGGGCCTGTTTTTATTCGGTCTGTTCACGCGGTATCGAGTGAAGGACAGTTGGGTTCCGTTTATCTGCCTGATGTCGCCTGTGTTGTCCTATATCCTTTACCGGAACTCAGAGGCGTGGTTTTGGGGATACGAGTTCGGATTTGAGATTCTGGTGGTCAACGCGGCGATTACGTGTGTGGCCTTATGGTTGACAAGTTGGCGTCCGATGACGGAACATAATGCGCTCTGAAACCGCGGAAGGAGCAACCCATGAGCAGAAAAGAAATTAACCGTCGTACATTCTGCCGAGCCGGCCTTTGCGGCGCTGCTTTGACATCGATGGATATTGGCGAGCCAGCGCCTGCATCGTCTGCACACGCGCCCTCACAGCGGCCCAATATCCTTCTAATAGTCACGGATCAGCAAAGCCGCATGGCGATGAGCGCGGCAGGAAACCCGTACTTGAATACACCTCACATGGACTCCATCGCGAACGGCGGCGTCTCTTTCGCACGTTCTTACTGTACAACGCCCGTTTGTGGTCCCTCGCGCAGCAGCTGGATGACAGGGCTTCATCCACATCAGACCGGCGTAAATTACAACGGAGACAGCATCGGAGAGGGTATCCCGACCATGGGGTTCATTTTCCGGGAAGCGGGATATGACACCGGTTGGAGTGGCAAATGGCACCTGCCGGAGTCTTACCCGGCAATCCCGAAACCTTGGAGAGACGACAAGAAACTAGGATCCATCCCCGGTTTTGAGATGCTTCCTATTCGAGGCGATAGCAAGAAGATGTATCCCTTCGGCGATTTTGCGGACGATCCGGTCGCCGACAGTGCCATAGAATTCATGAAACGAAAGCGGGACAAACCGTTTTTGCTCGGTGTTTCATTGCATAACCCGCACGATGTTTGTTATCAGGTTATGGGGAAAATTCCGGAATATCACCCAAGTTTTCGTCAAAAGGAACCAAAGGATTACAGCGATTATCCTCCGCTTCCAACGAATTTCGCCCGCGACCCAAACGAGCCGGAATTTATTTCTCTTTGTCGAACACGTGAAAAATACGGGCCGGAGAATACGTATACGGTCGACTGGGACGAAACCCGCTGGCGGATTTATCTCTACGAGTATTATCGAATGACTGAGCGCGTAGACGCCATCATCGGGCGAATCCTGGAGGCGTTGCGAGGTTCAGGCCAGGAAGAGAACACGCTGATCCTCTTCACAACCGACCACGGGGAGGGAATGGCTGCGCATGAATGGGTGGTTAAGTTGATGCTCTACGAGGAGCCGATCTCCGTTCCGTTTGCCCTTCAATGGAAGGGGCATATTCCCAAGCGTACACTTGATCGGTCGCACTTTGTCTCCGGGATGGATGTGCTTCCGACGCTTTGCGATTACGCCGGGATAACGCCGCCGAAACCGGTCGAGGGAAGAAGTCTCCGACCGATTATCGAGGAACCGCAGGCAGCTTGGCGTGACTCTATCGTCACCGAGTTGGCGTCCGATAAGTACAACCACGAAATGCTTGGGCGGATGATCCGAACCGATCGATTCAAGTATATTGTTTTTTCGAAAGGCGAAAATCCGGAGATGTTTTTCGATTTGCAGGAAGATCCCGGAGAAACACGCAATCTCATTGGTTCGGGTTCGTTGAAGACCGAGGTTCGTGAACATCGGAGGGAACTACGGAATTGGATCCAAAGAACCGGGGATTATTTTGTTTTCCCGGATTGCTAGGGAATACTCAAACTTGTTCAGCAAAGAGCGGCGGGGGATGCTGTACGGCGTTAACGGAATGTTAATTGTCCATTAGCTGAAACCTCACAATAAACCGCTGATTTCATTCTAACAATAACCTAATTTGCCCTTAACATAACGGCTCTAAAAATAACTGTGCGTAGCCGAATTGGCTATTAGATCAAAAACCGAGGAGGAATGCATGAAGTAAATTTGTAAATGTGCGATTCAGTTGGTTGAGAGCATAAAAAAGGAGGACTCGTTGGTTGGAAAGAACAGTAATGCGATCAACATCCCCGTGAACGAGAATGTACTTAGTCAAAAAGAAAAAGAAAGGAATTGGATTATGAGAAGTTCAAAAGCGATTTTGCTTTTGGTTGCAGTATTGAGTTTTGCCTCTGTCGGTACCGCTACAGCCGCTGAAGTGATGGTCACCGACAACATCACGACATCGACAACGTGGACCGCGGACAATGTGTATAACCTGCAGAAGCAGATTTATGTGATGCCGGGCGCAACATTGACCATTGAACCGGGAACTCTGGTTCAGAGCACCGCCGGTGTCGGTGGCAGCTTGGCTGTCACGCGGGGAGCCAAAATTTACGTGAACGGTACGCAAAACGCTCCGGTCATCATGACCTCCTCGGAAGACAACCTGACTTCCTGGCATGAAGGCGCCAACGAGTGGGGCAATTTGACCCTCATGGGGAACGGTCTGATTTCCGCGTCCCATTACGGCGGCGAGCAGGTTGGCGACAACACAAAAGAGCCCACTGGTCTCAATGAAAAGCAAATGGAAGGTCTCACCGCTGATTTTGCAGGTGACCCGAAAGTTATGTACGGTGGAGACAATGATGACGACGACAGCGGCTCGATCAGCTACCTTTCGCTGCGCTACGGCGGCAAAGTCGTCGGTCTTGCCAATGAGCTCAATGGTCTCTCATTGGGCGCAATCGGCCGCGAAACGGATATCGATCACGTTGAAATTATGAACAACGTCGATGACGGTATCGAGATTTGGGGCGGTACGGTGTGCCTCAAATACGTCAATATCTGGAATATCGGCGACGACAGCTTTGACGTGGACCAAGGCTGGCGCGGTAAGCTCCAGTTTGGCCTCATCGTTCAGGGCTACAGCACGGACGCGGATCAAGGGTCCGGTGTTGGCGACAACTGCTTCGAGACGGATGGTGCTGAGGATTCCGACGCACAGCCGATTACCACATCGGCCATCTACAATGTCACGGTCGTCGGTCAGCCGATCGATGGCGATGGCGGCACCGCCTGGCGTGACAACGCTCACGTACAGTATCGCAACTGCATCTTCATGGACCTCGGTGAGAAACTCGTTCGCTTTGACGGCGATGATGGCGACGGTGCGAACGGTTATGGCTACAACGGCACCCTTTCCTGGGAAGACGCGTGGACGACGCCTTACACCTATACGTCTCCGGTGAACGCGGGGGCGGCCGATCCCAGCGACCTCTACTGGGTCCAAACATCCGGCAATCTGTGTGAGATCACTGACAGCGTGTTTTACAACAACCCCCACAAAGACGCATACACAGAGGCGGATGCACGAGGAGTACGCGATGCAGCGAACAACAACGTCACCGCCGACAGCAGCCCCATCCAAGGGATCGACCGCGGTGAACTGGTCGTCAAAGGTGGCAAGAATGTGCTTCCTGTCACGTTCATCAATCCCCTGGCGGCCAACGATGCTCTCAACAACGTTGGTACAGCCCCGGATGATGGCTTCTTCGTACCGGCGGACTTCCGTGGTGGATTCAATGCCCACGACAACTGGCTCGCCGGTTGGACGGCTGTGGACGCCTACGGGATGACAAAAGGCGTTTCGGAATCGAGCGTTTCAGATTTCACACTGTACAAATAAGGTGCTGTTGTACAGATAGAGCAATCTGATTTCACTCTTGTATGCTGGGATTCAAAGGATGAGCTGATGGCAGGGCGTTCTGCTCTGCCATCGGCTTTTTGTTCTTTGTATGTCGGATTTCCCACGCTGCCTACTGTACTGGAGCTGTTAACAA
This sequence comes from uncultured bacterium, assembly GCA_964612675.1. Taxonomy (GTDB): domain Bacteria; phylum Hinthialibacterota; class Hinthialibacteria; order Hinthialibacterales; family JAKPRU01; genus CAZTDD01. The sequence goes on along the minus strand of CAZTDD010000101.1, from coordinate 14,523 downwards.
CGCTCTAACAGTAACGGAACATAGCGCTAATCATATGCAAACATTTGCGTGGAACTTTCCCTTTCTGAGATGTTCTGCCTGAGAAGCGGGAGGGGGCACGCAGCAACACAATGTGTCGGCTCCTCCGCGTCGGAATCGCTAATTTCCGTATCTATGAAATATCGGGACTGCTGAAGGCGGTGACGCAATAGGTGCTGACGGCATCTTTACCCGAGGATACTTCGGTTTCAGTAATTTCGATCAAAACAGGACTGTTCAAATAGCCGGAAGAAAGCCTGAATACCCCAATGGTGGAAAAAACGAAATACTTTGTTGTGCTATTCGCGATCTTTGCACCACTTCTATGGACCTGCAGCTGCACCGGTACCTCCACAAAAAACATCGCCGAAACGAAAGGCAGCGAAGTCGTTTCAAATGAACCGCTTGCTCCTTTTCAAGACAAGTTACTGGAGCAGGCCTTTCAGACTGCTACCGTGATCCCTGTCGAACCGCATATCAAAGATCGATCAAGGGCACAGGCCCGGGTTGTCGAAACGTGTCTGGGGCTCGATCAGCCAGAAAGAGCGGCCCGGTACATTGAGGAAATCGATAACTGGCGCCGAGGGTTGTGTTATGCCGAACTCGGTTTTTACTGGGCGCAGAACAAGAACAGCGATAAAGCCCGGCGCTATCTTCAACTGGCGGAAGAGACCGTGCAGAGAACCGAAGACTGGCGCAGAGATCGAATCCGGGTGAAGATCGCCCAGACCTACACATGGCTGGGAGAAACCGACCTCGCACAGAGATTCCAAACCGGCGTCGTGGATTCCGAGACAGGCAAAACCGCCACCGTCAAGGCGATGCTTTCCGATGAGGATTCTTTTGACGAATTGATGGCGACCATCGACGGCTATGTTGCAACTGGGAACTTCGACATAATCAAGAACTCACTGGAATCATACGCTACGCTCTACGACCGCTTTTACACCAGTGAAGAGCGGCGCTCCCAAGTGGAAGAAAGAATTAAGACAGCCTGGCGCGCTGTGCCGATTTTCGTGCGGATTGAACTGCTGACGGAACTCTGCGAGTCGGCCCTGGATCATTCCGACCGCAGCAAGGCGCTGGCATTGGTGAACGAAGCGCAGGCGTTTTTGGATACCTACGAATGGCCGTTACGTCACCATATCGCGATCGCGGCGAAATTAGCCGCCCTCCGTTTCCAATCGGGTAAAAGACGAAACGCTCGCGCGAGTGCCGATGCTACGCTGGCTCTTTTTGAAGAGCAGGGCGAACGAATTGTGAACATCTGGCGGGCGGGAGCGCTTCGCCCCCTTGCAGAGACGTATCAAATCATGGGCGACACCGAAACAGCGCTTCACGTGTATAAACTTGCCATCGAAGAGGGCATCGAAAATCCCAATTCCAGACCCCGCGCCGAGGACTTATCCGCCACGTGCAGTTCAATGGCTTTCTATGCTGTAGAACCTGATTCCGCTCTGTGGGAGCGCATCCATCAGATTCACGAGGGATTGAGCGAACCATGGTAAGACCGAATCCCTCGCGGTGCGGCTTTATCTTCACGCTACTTGTTTCCGCCACGGCTGTTTCGGCACAGCAGGTCGGCGGTATCCGCGGAATGGTCTATGACAAGGACTTCGAAGCGCCTTTGCCGGGCGCTCAAGTCTCGATTGCTGAAACAGGGGAGACTGTTACTACAACAGACGAGGGAAACTACGTCTTCCGGGAGGTCGCACCTGGAACGTACACGTTGGTCTTCCATAAAGAGGGCTTTGCCCGTCAAATCAAGTCCGATGTGGTTGTCGCCGCGGGGCAGATGACCGAGGTCGATGTTTGGATGTCCGGCGAATTTACGGAAATGGAGGAGTTCATCGTCCAGGATGTTCAGTTCGATGGCGGAACGGAAGCCGAACTCCTGCAAATACGCATGGAAAGCCCGGCGCTCATGGACTCGATCAGTTTCGATCTGATGAGTCAAGCGGGGGCGGGCGATGCGGCGAGCGCCCTGAAACTGGTGCCCGGAGCTTCGATACAGGATGGGAAATACGCAGTCATTCGCGGACTGCCCGACCGGTATGTCAACTCACAAATGAACGGTGTGCGCCTGCCCACGGCGGACGCCGACAAACGCGCCGTGCAGCTGGATCAGTTTCCCTCCGCGGCAATAGAGAGTATTCAAGTCAGCAAAACATTTACACCGGATCAGCAAGGCGACGCGTCCGGCGGTGCGGTCAATGTGATCCTCAAAGGGATTCCGGAGGAAAGGTTCTTCAAGCTGAGCGGCCAACTCGGTTATAGGCCCGACGTTACGGGGAATGACGATTATCTCAGCTACGATGGCGGTGGGGTGGGATTCTGGGGCAACGAAACCCGGGATCCCCAAACCAATAGAATCGGAGAAAACTGGACCGGTGCTGTGGGGGTTTCCCGTCACGATGCTCCCGGGGATTACAAATGGTCTTTTGCTACCGGAGGGAAACACGCGATCAGCAAGCTGTTCAGGGTTGGCGGGTTTGGCAGCTTCTTCTATGAACAGGATAGTTCCTTCTTTGACAACGGGATTGATGACAAATACTGGGTTGAGGACCCGGGCGACCCGATGACGCCTCAGTACGGTAGTAATGAACGACCCAATCAGGCCAATTTCAAAACGTCGCTTTTTGATGTGACGCAGGGCAGTGAACAGGTCCAGTGGGGTACTCTGGTCACATTGGGTGTGGAAACCGACAACCATACGCTCACCCTGGTCAACTTGTATACCCGTACGGCCGAAGACGTTGCGACTCTTGCGGAAGATACCCGGGGTAAGAAATCTCTCCATAAGTTTTGGCCGCAGTGGTACGGAACGGACTTCGAGGATTACGATCCCAATGATCCGAATCATCCGGGCAACCAGGAACGCGAAGCGGCTCCTTTTCTTAGGACGGAGACACTCGAGTACACCGAACGGACAACACGAACGCACCAGCTGAACGGAACGCACGAGCTCCCCGATCCTGGAATGCAGGTGAATAGCGTTTTTACTTCGCTCAACCCCGAAATCGACTGGCGGCTCTCACGCAGCGCCGCCGGTCTGTATCAACCCGACAAACGGCAATTCGGTTCTCTGTGGTGGGGCGAGTCGTACAATCCAGGGTATCCACCTCATGTTCCTCCATTCACGTCCCCTGAGGTTCATCGACCGTTCAAACCGGCAGCCAGCCATTACATCGGCAATTTCCAGCGTATTTGGAAGGACATCTCCGAAGACAGCGATCAATACTCTTTGAATGTCAAATTCCCATTCGAACAGTGGAGTCATGACGAGGGATTTCTGAAACTTGGAGTTTTTGACGATACGGTTAGCCGTGAATATCGCCAGGATTCCTTCAGCAATTTCGGCGATAACAGCGATAGAGTGGAACCGGCTCCCTGGGAAGACTTCTGGAGCCGTACCTATCTCTCTGAGGATCATCCGATATTTCCATCCGATACGGATGTTGATTACGACGGCGACCAAGACATATCCGCCTGGTACTACATGCTGGATGTTCCTCTCTGTTCTTACTTGAATATCATTGGGGGATATCGTTTCGAAAAAACAGAACTTGTCATTGTAAACGATGCCGACAGGCATGCATTTTGGAATCCTCCAGGCCGAGGTTCGACGGAAGTGACACCCGGCTTCTATCCGGATGGTGCCGATGCGCAATTCGAACAGGACGACGTCCTTCCCGCGATCGCCCTCGAGTATACTCCGCTCGAAAAGCTCAAAATGCGGGCCTCGTATAGTGAGACTGTTGCCCGCCAGACGTTCAAGGAACTGACGCCAATTCAGCAAATGGACTATCTTGGCGGCGATGTATTTGTCGGATATCCCGGCCTGAAGATGAGCGCACTGAAGAATTACGACCTTCGGTGCGACTATACCCCTTACGAAGGGGGATTGATTTCGCTCTCGTATTTTCACAAAGAGATCCAAGATCCTATCGAATACGTTCAGCGATATGGCGATTTCACGTATACGACGCCGAGAAACTACCCCGAAGGCGAACTGAGCGGTTACGAAATCGAGGTCCGTCAAAAGATGGACCGCTTCTGGGACCGGTTTGAGGGGCTTTCGATTGGGGCCAATGCGACATTTATCGATTCAGAAGTGACACTGCCTAAGGAAGAGTCCGAGTCGTTCAGTGCGCCAAACATTATGGCCCCAATGTCGAAACGAGACATGCATAATGCCCCGGAGCATCTCTATAACTTCTTCGTTCTCCAGGATCTCGGCAAAATGGGCAGCCTGGATCTCACTGGAACGCGCCTTGGTGTCTTTTATAACGTGAGGGGAGATACACTCGTCGCGGGAGCCGGTCAATCGAAAGGGAAATTTGTACCCAGCGTCTATGAAAAAGAATACGGTACGCTCAACATGAGTGTGGCGCGGGACATCGGTGAGCGGGGGAAGATGAAATTCCAGGCGAAAAACCTGCTCGACCCGGACATCGAAACAGTCTATCGATCGGAGTACATTGAGGATGACGTGACAAAAACCTCCTATCGTAAAGGCATGGAGTTCACCGTAAGCCTGAGCGTTGAACTCTGAACAGGTGGCTGCAGATTGGCCACAGCAAATCCGGAGAAATACTCGTTCAAAATGCGTTAGCCATTCCCTAACAATATTGCAACATTCGATTCATTAAACGCTAACAGTTCTGACTTAAGGTCTACTCTGGATGAATTTGTTTCCTGGAGAACTGCGATCAACATGGCGATCGGGAGCCCGGGAGACGACTCCGGCCTTAAGAAAAGCAGAACGAACGTCACTTCAACGGAATGTTGGAACTGAACGGAATGTCGGAACAGGGATTGTTTGGATATGAGAAGGTTTAGAATAAGTCCGAATCGCGGTTTGAAACTTGCGAGACGAAGAACGGAAATGACGGGATATCCGTTGGCGACAGTGCTGCTGGTACTAGTCGGTGTTGTTTTATTTTCGTCCTCCGCTGTCCTGTCGGCCGATAGGCCTTCGGTGGATGTCGATGATACTCGAGCGGCGCTTGAGAAGTGGGTCGAGACGCAGCGTGTCATATCGCAGGAGAAGCGCGACCTGGCTCTCGCGAAGGAAACGCTGAACCAGAGAATCGAACTGGTACAGCGTGAAATCGAGACCCTGCGAGGCAAAATCAGTGAGGCCGAGGAGAGTATCGCCGAAGCGGACAAGAAGCGGGCTGCAATGATGGAGGAGAAGGAGAAACTCGCAGGAGCTTCCGCGGCGCTCACCAATACTCTGGTTTCTCTCGAAGACCGCACGAAGGAGCTCTTGAAGCGGTTGCCCGACCCGATACGAGAGCGTGTCAAACCATTGAGCCAGCGACTACCGGATAAGGAACAGGAGACAAAACTCTCGGTGGCGGAACGGTTTCAGAACGTGGTCGGTATTCTCAATGAAGTCAATAAATTCAATCGCGATATTACCGTTACGAGCGAGGTACGGACACTACCTGATGGAACTTCGGCGGAGGTGACCACGCTTTATATGGGGATCGGCCATGCCTATTACACGGGCGCCAACGGCACCATTGCAGGCATGGGCACTCTCTCGGACGAAGGATGGGTGTGGAAGCCGGTCAACGAAGCCGCTCCGGAGATTGCCAAGGCCATTGCAATTCTGAAAAACGAGCAAGTGGCGTCTTTCGCACAAGTACCTGTCGATATCGAATAGTCGGATGAGTCCATCATGACCGAAATACGGAATGCTTTTGTTCTTTTTGTTGTTTTGCTTATAGCTGCTCCGTCCGTTCTCTGTGCGGAGGCCGAGAAAGAGAAAGCTGAAACCCGGATCGGAGAAGCGACGGAGGCGCCGCCGTTCCCACAACAACGCTCCGAGACAACTTCGGTGGAACCGTCCGAAAGTCCCTTCGGAGAGGCTGCGAAATCGATTCAGAAGCAGCTGGAGGAGAGTGTCGCCGAACTCAACAGACTTCGTCAGCAAGCCGCAGAGGAGAAGATCCCGCTCAGCCGCAAACTCAGCGAACTGGAAAGTAAGCTGAGTGAAGTCCGTCTCGAATACCAGGAAACAACCCGTAAACTCGACAGCCGTACGCTCGACCTGACCAACCTACGCTCCGAAATCAAGTCGCGCGAAGAAGAAGCCACCTATCTTTCCAACCTTCTTGGCGAATATGTGCGCAATTTCGAATCGCGCTTGCATATTGCGGAGCTTCAACGGTACCGCGAATCCCTCGAAGCGGCCAAATTGGCACCTGAAAACAGCAATCTCTCCGAGCAGGAAGTCTACGAAGCACAAGCCGGGCTGCTTGGGGTATCGCTGGAACGCCTACACGACGCCCTGGGGGGAACTCGATTCGAAGGAACCGCCGTGGATTCAAACGGTCTGGTGAAGCAGGGGACTTTTGTTCTCATCGGGCCGTCCGCGATTTTCCGCTCGGAGGGTGGAGAAGAAATCGGAACGGCGGAACAACGCCTCGGGTCCCTTGAACCGACAATTATTCCTTTCAAGAACCCAGCCGACGTAAATGCCGCCGCACAAGTTATTGCGACGGAGTCCGCCGGGCGATTTCCATTCGACCCCACCCTCGGAAACGCCCACAAAATCGAAGAGACCGAAGAAACCTTCTTGGAACATGTTCAAAAAGGCGGGCCGGTAATGTACCCGATCTTCGGCCTGGCGGGTGCCGCTCTTCTTGTGGCGCTCTACAAATGGCTGGCGATGCTTTTTATACGAAAACCTTCGCAGAAACGGATTCGGGAATTACTTACTGCAGTTGCCCGGCACGACCGCCGGGAAGCCAAACAAAAGGCCAACGCGATTGGTGGACCGGTCGGGAAAATGCTTCAGGCGGGCGCCGAACACCTCAACGAACCGGTCGAGTTGATTGAAGAGGTGATGTACGAGAAGGTTCTTTCCACGCGTCTGAAACTCGAACGTTTCCTGCCCTTCATCGCGATCAGCGCCGCATCCGCGCCACTTCTGGGGCTTCTCGGAACGGTTACCGGCATTATCAATACTTTCAAATTGATTACTGTTTTCGGCTCCGGCGATGTCAAAACCCTCTCCGGTGGTATTTCGGAGGCGCTCATTACTACCGAATTCGGTCTGATTGTGGCGATCCCTTCGCTCCTGTTGCACGCGTTTCTCTCACGGAAAGCACGCGGAGTGATAAACCAGATGGAGAAAGCCGCTGTCACCTTTGTGAACCAGGTAGGCAAAACCCAGTATCGACATACCGATCCGACGGATGTCGCTGCCAAGCTGAATCCTCCCGAGACCGAGAACCGACTGCCCCGGAGCGACAGCTGGACAGAAAAAGGGAGCGGCGAAGCCACCGATCGATATACGGATTTCTCGGCAAGTAACCTTATGGACCGGCACACGATTCGCGTAAGCGAAAACGCCACCGTCGCCGACGCGCTTCACAAAGTCCGAACTGCTGAACTCGAGGAAGAAAACAACGCTGTGTTCATCGTGGACGAACAAGGTCGCTACCAAGGATATGTCCTTGTTCATCATCTTCTAAACAATTCCGAACAAACTTGCATCGAGTCTTTAGCACGAAAGGACTCGCAGTTCGTTGTTCGTGTCGATACGCACGAGGATGAGATTAAGGACCTTTTCAGCAAGCATGACCTTGTTTGCATGCCGGTAATCGATCGAGACGGCCAATTAGTCGGAAGAGTCAAGCGTAACGGGAACGGGAAGGGGAAAACGGAGCGATGACGGAACAGGTCATGACACTATGGGATCAAGCCCTTACGATCTGGCTTTCAGGTGGATGGGCCATGATTGCAATCGCAGCGATTGCGTTTGTCATGTTCGGCCTCGGTACGCATGTCCATCTCAGGCTCTCCGGGAAGGGATTTGCCAAGGTACGTGAAAAGACATGGCGCCGTTGGATCGATAATCCCGAAGAACGCCGAGGCCCCATCGGCGAACTCCTTGGTTTTGTTACCGGTGGGAATTCGCTGAAGGGCACTGCCACGTTTTTTGAGGAGTTACGCGCGACGGAAATCGCCCCGTTCGAGCGCGACCTGCGTGTGATGAAACGATGCGTGAGCGCTGCGCCGCTGCTGGGATTGCTTGGGACGGTGACCGGTATGCTGGCCACGTTCGGGGCGCTCGCTTCCGGTTCGGGAGGCGACAAGACAATGGCGCTTGTCGCTGCGGGCATTTCCGAGGCCTTGGTGACTACGGAAACCGGGCTGGTCATCGCTTTGCCGGGTCTGTTCTTCCAGTATCAATTGGCCCGAAAACTGGAACGCTACAAAGCCTTCCTGGCCCATCTCGAGACGGTCTGCAATCAGAACCTGTACAGAAAACTGCATCGGAGAAAGCCCGAGATTCATTCTATCCCGGAAACTGTGTGTGATGTACAATACGACGAACCGCATGTTGTCGAAGAGGATGGAGTCCTCGTTGCATCTTCTTGAGAGCAATTGCCAAGCGTGAGATAAGAAGTGATCTAGGAAGCCCGGCAAGAACATACAGAATTATGGACGAAAGACAGACAGTCTATCTTGAAACCACCATTCCCAGTTTCTTGACTGCGAGACCTTCGAACAACCTGATTATCGCGGTGGCTTCTCGTCATGGAGTAGACTATTTAATGACCTGGAATTGCACCCATATTGCAAATGCCGAGATTGTACGCCGGACGAGCTATTTGGAGGACAAGAGAATGACTGATGATCCTATTGTCTCCGAGGTGAGAAATGCCCGACGGGAGATATTGGAATCGTATGACTGGGATTTTCGTCGGATGCTGGAAGACATGATGACCAGCCAGCGTCAATCAGACAGGACGGTGGTTAGCTTAGAGAAGAAAGAACCTCAAGAAGGTGTTGCAGATACCGCCTATCCTCTGCGTAGTCAATCATGAGTGAACCTTATCCTATGCTCTCGGGGTGGATCGGAAACCCTGGAAAAGTAAGAGATGTCTTCACCGTTTGATGTCCGGACAGGATCTTGCAGTCGTTACGAAACGAGATTAACACTGAGAGGGACCCATGGGACGTTTTCGACAAATGACGGCCGATGACACGGGTGACACGGGGATCGATATCTCCCCGTTAATGGACTGTGTTTTCATTCTGCTTATCTTCTTTATCGTGACCACAACGTTCGTGGAGGAGACCGGTGTGGAGGTGGATAAACCACAGGCCGCCTCCTCCGTTCAGCTGGAAAAGACCAGCATTCTGATCGCACTCACAGAAAAGGGCGAGGTGGTGTACGGCGGACGCGAAATCGGAGTGAGTGGCGTTCAACCGCTTGTGAAACGTATGCTTCAGAAAGAAGAGGTTCCCGTCATTATTCAAGCGGACGGCGCCGCACAATCCGGGCTCCTCGTTCGGATTATTGACGAAGCCAAATTGGCCGGAGCTGTAAAGGTCAGCGTTGCCGCCCGTAAACCCACTGGTTGAGTTCCCGTATGGCAAGAAAGCGTAGATTATTTTGGATAATTCGAGAGGTATTTCATCGTCTGTCAGTCATCGTCGGTGCTGCCGCATTGACCCTGGCGTTCTTTCTTGTCCTGCCGTTGATGCAGACTCTGAATAAACCTCCGGCAACCGATACCATTGTCCAGTCCGTGGATACAGCCAAACTCGAAGCGCCCGACCCACCGCCCGAACCGGAGCCCGAAGAGGAACCGGAACCCGAGGAAGAGCCACCGGAGTTGATGGACGAAGCACCGCCACTGGACCTTTCGCAGCTCGAGCTGGCGCTGAATCCGGGTGTGAGCGAAGGCTGGTTGGGAGGCGATTTCGCCGTAAAACTCAATACGGTCGTTTCCGATAGCAACAATGTCGATGCGCTGTTTTCTATCGCGGAACTCGACCAAAAGCCCCGGCCCATTCATCGACCGAGTCCGAGATTTACGCCGGAAGTTCGTCAAAGGGCTCCCGGCACCGTTTATATCATTTTCATCGTCGATAAGCAGGGTGGGGTTGAAAAACCGAAAGTGCAGAAATCGACCGATCCGGTTTTCGAAAAGCCCGCGCTGGCGGCTATTAAGCAATGGAAATTCGAACCGGGGAAACGGAACGGTCAGCCCGTGCGATTCAGGATGCGCGTCCCCATCACTTTCCCTAAAGGGTAGCTAACAATGAGAACTACAGGAATACAGGCTGCAAATTACAGCGTCACTCTTTTTTCGGATTCTTCATTCTATAGACGAATCCGTTTGACAGGCGTTTTTTGTGTTCATACGCAAGGAAGAATCCTGTTTGGCATTCTCGGTCCGGCGTTATTGTTGTTTTCCACAGTAGTATGCGGCGCCGCATCGCAAGAGGATGTACCGATTTCCACACGCTCTCGTTTGAGCCGGCAGGAACTGAGAATATGGAACGATCCGGCGTTCAAGAGACAGTTTGCCGAGAGCTATATCGCCGAGACGGAAATTGAACCTCGCGTTACCCTCAACGAACGGGAACAGATGCAACACGTACTCGAACTGATATCGTCCGATCAAATGGACAAAGCCGCTGAAATGCTGAAAGAATCGCGCAATCCGGCGGCCAGCGCCGTATTTGATTTCACGCTCGCCAATATCTATTTCCAGCAGGAGAAACTCGATCAGGCCGCCTCCGTTTATCTCGTTGCGGTCAAAAAATATCCGAAATTCCGTCGCGCCTGGAAAAACCTGGGCCTGATTTATATCCGGCAGGGAAAATTCGAACAGGCACTGCCCCCGCTGACGCGCGTCGTTGAACTCGGTGGTGGCGATGCGATTACGTACGGCCTTCTAGGGTACGCATATTCCAACGTTGAGAAATATCTTCCCGCCGAGTCGGCTTACCGCATGGCGATCCTGCTCGATCCGAAGACATTGGATTGGAAAATGGGACTCGCACGTAGTTTTTTCAAACAGGAACGTTTTGCCGAAGCGGCGGCGCTGTGCGGACAGCTCATAAAAGATAATCCCGATCGGGCGAGTCTCTGGCTGTTGCAAGCGAATGCCTATATCGGCCTCAACGAGCCGCTCAAAGCCGCCGAGAATTACGAACTGGTCGATAAACTGGGTGAGTCAACGGTCGAGAGCCTCAATATGCTCGGAGACATCTATGTGAATGAAGGACTCTATGAAACGGCGGTCGAATCGTACATCCGGGCAATGAAAGAGGATGAAGCCGGGAATACGGACCGCGCGATCCGGGCGGCAAAAGTACTCGTGGCCCGAGGTGCACACCACGAGACCCAACAATTGATCGGACAGATTGAGGAGATCTACAAGGATCAGTTGGAACCCGATGAGAGAAAAGAACTGCTCAAGCTGCGTGCCCGGCTTGCTGTCGCGGAAGGGGCTGCAGAGGAGGAAGTACGTGTCCTCGAAGAGATTGTCGAATTGGATCCTTTGGATGGCGAAGCTTTGATCCTTCTTGGACAACATCACGAGCGCAAAGGGGACACCGAGAAAGCACTCTTCTATTATGAACGCGCGGCCGCAATCGAGGGATTTGAAGCGGAGGCGAAGGTCCGTCATGCGCAGCTGCTAGTCAGAAACGGGAAATACGACGAAGCGTTGCCGCTCCTCCGGCGCGCTCAGCAGATTGATCCTCGCGACAACATCCAAGAGTATTTGGAGCAGGTCGAACGCGTCGCCAAGAATCGTTAGGAACGAGATCTAGTCATCACATTCTGTGAGGGTATGCCTTACGATCAAATTTACAATTGGCGCAGGATCTTTCAGGCTGTGCGGATGATGTCCCACACCTGCTTTGTGAATCACTCGAATCGTTATCTTTATTGATCAAATCGAATTTGCTCCTCGTCACAGTTGTGACCCACAGGGCGAGACTTGAAGCAAGCATCTGCGGACGCAGTCTCTTGCGACCCCTGGAATGGGCGCTGCGGAGGGCGAGGACACGTGCCGACAAGTGTCGCTCTAGGATTGCTTCCATCACCGTCGCTGCGTAGGCTTATATCAATAATGACACGTTCATCAAGCGTTTACATTGACTTGATACGTTGAGTTCATAACTCATGGTCGGATGTGAAAAGAACAGAGCATGCAAATGACGAGAACCAATCGAGGAGAAGGTGCTATGAGATATCTCGTTTATCCTGTTTTCGTTTTAGTGATCGGTCTTGGCGTCCCCACATCGGCGGAAGTTGTTCAACCCAAGAACGTCATAATCCTGATTGGCGACGGCATGGGATTCCAACATGTCGATGCGGGCAGTTTGTACCGTTACGGCCGGTCAAAAGGGCAGGAGTACTGGGCAATGACTTCGCTCGCGATGCAGACGTTTTCGTTGGACAATCCGGATGGATATGATCCCGAAAAGGCGCGTTCCGATTTTGACTATGTCAAGGATTCTCCGACTGATTCCGCAGCGGCGGGCACTGCGTTGTCAACAGGGTACAAAACCTACAACGGCATGATCGCGATGCGCGGTGACGGCACGCAATTGCCCCATATTTTGGATGACGCAGAAACTCTGGGAAAGTCGACGGGGGTTGTATCCACGGTGCCGTTTGCCCATGCGACGCCGGCCGCTTTTGTTGCACACAATGAGTCCCGGAATAACTACGAAGAGATCGCACATGAAATGATTTGGGATAGTGCCACCGATCTGATCATCGGGGCAGGGCATCCCTGGTATGACGACGACGGAAAACAGGTTGGCGGTTTCCCGCCTGATCGGTTTGAAACATCTCTGAAATACGACCGTGTTGGTGGGCTGGAGAGCTGGAAGGATCTGCTGGAAGGAAAGCCCGCCGCGGATGCCGACGGAGACGGTACTCCGGATACGTGGAGACTCGTTACAACAAGAGAAAAAATTCGCGAACTTGCTGAGGGGGAGAATCCGGGTCGTGTGTTGGGCGTTCTCCCTGTATACAGCACTTTGCAAGCCAACCGCAGCGGCGGCGGAGACACTGAACCCTTTGCGGTTCCTTTCATCGAATCATCGCCTACGATGACCGAGTTGATGAAGGTTGCGCTTAACACGCTGAGTGGTGATCCCGATGGTTTTGTCCTCATGGCCGAAGGAGGTGCGATCGACTGGGCGTCGCACAGCAACCACGGAGGTCGACTGATTGAGGAACAGATCGATTTTGACCGTGCGGTGGAATACACACTCTCCTGGATCGAAGAGAATAGCAGCTGGGACGAAACGCTGTTGATCGTAACAGCAGACCATGAATGCGGGTATTTGACCGGAATCGGCTCCGACCCCCTGCTGCTTCCATTGACCAATCGCGGCGCAGGCGTCGAGCCGGGCCTCGAATGGCATAGCGGCGGCCACACCAATCAACTGGTTCCTTTTTTCGCAAAGGGACCCGGCTTGGGTATCATCCTGAATTCAATCGTTGGTGTGGATGAACGACATGGCTCTTATGTCGATAACACGGCGATCGCGCAGGGCCTTCGCTCAATATGGAGTCAACATCTTCCACCACGACTCGAGTTCGTCGTGAAACCCTACCTTCAGCAAGCGCACAAGGACGGAATTACAGTGATGTGTGAAACGACGATCCCCGCCCGGGTTGAGGTGAAGTATGGTGAAGCCACATTGAATGCGGAAGAACCGAACCTGTCGGAAAGCGCGGCTGGAGAGACGTTTACTACCATGCATGAGATTACTCTCGACAACTTGAACACCGAAACGAACTACTTCTACAAAGTTGTCGCCAACGGCAAGGGCGGTAAGAATATTGAAAGCAATACGCTTTCATTTAAGACGAACGTCAAGGATGACAGCGCGTTTTCTTTCGCCGTGTTCAGCGACTCGCAAACCAACCCCGATGTGTGGGGAAAGATCGCTCAACTTGCTTGGGAGGAACGTCCCAATTTCGCCGTCCATGCCGGAGATATTGTCGGAACCGGGGGCAATAAAACGCAATGGGTCGAGCATTTTCTCAATCCCGGCCATGTGTTTATGAGCCGTATCCCTGTGTATTTAATACTCGGCAACCACGAGAATAATGCGGATTATTATTATCAGTATGTGTCCAACCCCGACCCGGAATATTACTACACATTCACGTATGGTAACGCACAATTTTTTATGCTGGATAGTTGTCGTGATCTGTCTCAGAACAGCGAGATCTATGACTGGCTTGCGCAGGCCCTTGCGAAGTCACGCAGCGCGTGGAAATTCGTGGTCCATCATCATCCTCCCTATACGTCCGACGAGAATGATTATGGCGATACGTATGAAGAGTTGTCTCTTCTGGGCGATCCCGATGTACAGCCGTTGATCCCGTTGTATGAGAAGCATGATGTGGATCTTGTCTTCTACGGCCATATTCATGATTATGAACGGACGTGGCCGTTAAGGGACAACAAAATTGACCACGAGAATGGTGTTGTTTATATTCAAACAGGCGGCTGTGGGGGTAGTCTGGAGAATTACGCCCCGACCCGCTCGTGGTTTACAAAGAAGGTACATCGCGACCATCATTTTTGCTTGGTGAATATTCACGAAAACCACCTACTGTTCCAGGCAATCGATCGGAATTGGAATTTGTTCGATACGTTTACCCTAACGTTGCAAAACTGACTCCTCCTGCCAACATTTCCAAATCTCTCC